>NZ_OZ251603.1:0-708333 GCF_965243865.1 Hyphomicrobium sp. 1Nfss2.1
TGTTCGCCGATGACGTTCGCCGCGTGCCGATGCAACAGATTGAAGCGGCCCAAACGATGGGCGCGACCCGGCGTGAGATCGTCTACCGCGTGATCTTCCCATCTGCCGCCCCGGCGATGCTGACCACGTGCCGCATCACGCTCGGCTGGGCGTGGACCTACCTCGTCGTGGCCGAGATGGTCGCCGCCAACTCGGGCCTCGGCTACGCGATCTTGAAAGCGCAGCGCTTCCTGCAGACCGACAAAATCTTCGCTGGTTTGATCGTGATCGGGGTGATCGGCCTCGTTCAGGACCAGGCGTTGCGCGGTCTGCACAAAGTCCTCTTTCCATACCTCAAGGGGCGCTGATCATGAGCAAAGGCATCTTGATCGAAGACCTCTCGAAAACGTTCGGGACGAATGTCGTGCTCGACAACGTCAGCCTCAGCATTGCGCCGGGCGAGTTCGTGACCATTGTCGGCGCGTCGGGCTGCGGGAAGTCGACGTTGCTGCGCATCCTGGCCGGACTCGAGATGGCCGATAGCGGCGTCGTCGCGTGCGGCGACAAGGAGATCGCCGGACCCGGCGTCGAGCGCGCGATGGTGTTTCAGGATTACAGCCTCTTCCCCTGGCTCAGCGTCATGCGCAACGTGCTGTTCAGCCGGCGGCTGGCCGCTAACGCCCACGACAATCTCGCGCTCGAACGCGACGCCGAGGAAAAGCGCGCAGCGCTGCTGCTGTCGCTCATTGGACTGTCCAAGGTGAAGGACGCTTACCCGACACAGCTCTCCGGCGGCATGCGCCAGCGCGTGGCCATCGCTCGCGCGCTGATGTCGAAGCCAGCGGTCCTGCTGATGGACGAGCCTTTCGGCGCGCTCGACGCCCAGACGCGAGAAGTCATGCAGGATCTGGTGCTCGAGGTCGCGCGCAACGAGGGCACCACCATCGTCTTCGTCACCCACGACGTGGAAGAGGCCATCTATCTCGGCTCGCGCATCGTGCTCATGGCGCCTTACCCCGGCCGCGTCGACTGCATCTACGACGTGCCGTTCTCGCGCGATCGCGACATGTCCATCCGGATTGCGCCCACCTTCCTCGATCTCAAGCGCCGCATCATGAACCGAGTACGCGACACAGTCGCGGGCTCGTTCGACGGCGTCGGCCAGGCTCTCACGGGGTGAGCGAATCCGGCGGCTCACCAATCGCAACAAAGGAGTTTCGACTATGCTGAGTGGACTTCTAGCAGGACTTCGCAAAGGCACGCTCGCCTTGGCGGTATCGGCGACCGCGGCCATAGGCGCGCTCGCTCCCCAGGCGCACGCGGAGGAGAAAGTCACCCTCGCGACCGTGGCCTGGATCGGCTACGCGCCGTTCTACGTCGCGGTCGAAAAGGATCTCTTCAAGCCTTACGGCGTGAAGGTTGAGCTGAAAGACTTCGCCGACCCCGCGTTGATCCCCGCTGCTCTGGCCAGCGGCGGCATTCAAGGCGCCATGTACACCTACGATCAGGTCATCAATCTCGTCGCGAATGGCAACGACTTCCGCGTGGTCATGCCGATCGACTACTCGAACGGCGCCGACGCCATCATCGCCTCGAAGGCGATCAAGTCGCTTGCCGATCTGAAGGGCAAGCAGGTCGCCTACCCATTCGCCACTTGCGATAACCTGCTGGTCGCCTACGCGCTGAAGTCCGTCGGCCTCAGCGAGTCCGACGTGCAGGGTCTCGACACGACGCCGGAGAACGTGCCGGCAGCGCTCGCCGCTGGCGTCGCAGCTGGTGCCACCTACGAGCCCAACGTCAGCAAGGCTCTGAAGCTCGAGGTCGGCGACGGCTTCCATTCCATCTACACCTCCGCGACGGCGCCGGGCCTGATCACAGACGTCCTCTATTTCCCCGCCGACTTCATCGCCAAAAACCCGAAGACGGTAGACGGCATCATCAAGGGTTACATCGATGGGATGAAGTTCCTCAAGGAGCATCCCGACGAGGCCTACGCGATCGTAGCGAAGTATTTTTCCACGACCGTCGATGACGTGAAGGAGCAGGCCAAGGGCGTTTACAACGTGCCCGTTCCCGAGATGGCCGGCTACTTCACCCCGCGCGACGACGCCAAGTCGTTCTTCACGACGGGCAAGCTCATCGCCGACATCCTGGTCCAGCGCGGCCAGATCAAAGCGGCTCCGAAGATCGAGGACACCTACACGACCGAGTTCGTGCAGAAGCTTGCCTCATCGCAATGACCGCGCGCGGCCGCTCGCAACCGGGCGGCCGCCACCCGCAAAAAATCAGAACAAGTTCCGCAAACAGGAGAATTACGGTGGACGCCTCTGTCAACAATAACGACGCGGTGCTCGGCAACCTGCGCGCTTCCGGGGTCAAGTACATGCTGGCGAGCTACGTCGACATGCACGGTGTCTCCAAGGGCAAGGTAGTTCCCGTCGAGCACTTCGACCGCATGATGTCCGGCTCGGAGCTGTGCACCGGAGCAGCCCTCGACGGCGTGCCGCAAGACGTGAGCGACGAGGAAGTCGCCGCCCATCCCGATCCCGCATCATGCACTGTCCTGCCGTGGAACAAGGACATCGCCTGGTTCGCCAGTGACCTTTGGTGCGAGGGAAAGCCGTTCGATGCCTGCAGCCGCAACATCCTGAAGCGCGCGCTCATTAAAGCAGCGAGCATGGGATACGGCATGAATCTCGGCATGGAGGCCGAGTTCTTCGTCCTGCGCGATGATGCCGAGCGCGGCTACGCGCCTCTGTCGGATCGCAAGCACCTCGACAAGCCGGCCTATGATGTCTCGCGCATGCTCGACAACATGGGCTGGATGGACGAGCTCGTGCAGGCGATGAACAGCCTCGGCTGGGACGTCTACAGCTTCGACCACGAGGACGGCATCGGCCAGTTCGAGATCGACTTCAATTATTTCGACGCACTGTCCATGGCCGACCGCTTCGTGTTCTTCCGCCTTATGGCGCACGAGATCGCGCGCAAGCATGGCGGCTTCGCAACCTTCATGCCCAAGCCTTTCGTCGATCGGGCCGGAAGCGGGGCGCACTTCAACATGTCGCTCGCCAATATCAACACCGGCGAAAATCTATTCTCGGACACTGCTGATCCGCGCGGCTGCAACCTGTCGAAGCTCGGCTACCAGTTCCTCGCCGGTGTCCTGAAGCATCTGCCGGCGATCTGCGCCGTCGTCGCGCCGACCGTAAATAGTTACAAGCGGCTGGTGCTCAAGGGGTCGATGTCGGGCTTCACATGGGCCCCTGTCTGGGCGTGCTACGGCAACAACAACCGCACCAACACACTGCGCATTCCGATGGGCGGCGGCCGTGTGGAACTGCGCGCGGCGGACAGCGCGTGCAATCCTTATCTCGGCGCTGCCTTGGTGCTGATGGCAGGGCTCGAGGGCATCGCCGAGGGACTGGATCCCGGCGAGCCGCACGGCGAGAATATGTACCTCAAGAGCGAGGAGGAACTGCGCGCGATGGGCGTCACCCATCTGCCGAAGACCCTTCTGGAAGCGATCGATGCGTTCGACGCCGACCCATTGAGCGCCGCCGCGTTTGGACCGGCGATGAAGCAGGCTTGGCTCGACTTCAAGCGTGATGAGTGGGCGAGCTACATCAACCACGTCTCCGACTGGGAAAAGAGCCGCTACCTCAAGTTCTATTGAGAACGAGCACTTCGAAACAGCTTGGAGAGCATCGATGCAGTGGGCAGAACGCACCTGGACCGAGTTGCCCGCTGACCTCGCGGCGGCAAGCTTCACGGCGCTCCTGCCGATCGGAGCGACCGAGCAGCACGGGCCTCAGCTCGCAACCGGCATGGACTGGGTGCTGGCGGACAAGCTCTGCCGCAAGGTGGCGGAGCGGACAGGCGTGCCCATGCTGCCGGCGTTGCCATACGGCTGTTCGCTCGGCCACAGTCGGCGGTGGCCTGGCACGATCGCTCTCCAGCCGATCACTCTGATCACCCTCGTCAAGGAGGTCGGGGACTGGGCCTACATCAGCGGCGTGCGGCGCATCATCATCGTCAACACCCATGTGACGAATGCGGCGCCGCTGCGCTGTGCCCTTGAAATGCTGCGCGCCGAGCACGACGACATGATGGTTGCGGTGATCAACTCCGCGCACATGAGCGAGCGGGTGAGAGCCGCGCACTTCGCCGACGCCGATGACTGGCACGCGAATGCCGCCGAGACGTCTCTGATGATGGGGATCGCGCCGCAGATCGCCCGGCCGCACCTGAACGCGACTTCGGACGATCCCGATCGCACGCAAGGTCTGGTCTTTTCTCACCCCGTCAACCGCACCAGCGCAAACGGAGTGACCGGGAACCCCAGTCAGGCCAGCGCCGAAGAGGGGCTGCGCCTGTTCGCGTGGATGACGGAAGACCTCGCGGCAATAGTAGAGAAGGGAAAGCTGGAGCATCCGCCACTTCAAGCGTCATACGCTAGCCGCGCACCGGACTGAGCAGATCTTCTGCACCTGCCCCGCAAATCCGCGCATCGACCGACTTAAAGTCGCGAGGGGAACGCTTTTTCAAGTTGCTCGGGGCTAGATGACCTTCGAGTGGCAGGGGAGGCGCCTCGAGGCATGTCCGCAACGCAATCGGTCGTTACCAATACATTAAATCCCGCCACTGCCCTCAGCGCGCCAGCGGACAACGCAGGCCGGCTTGGGCTCCCCGCCGACATACACTTCGGCGCCGGGATTAATCGCGCGTCTCACGACGATATCGTTGCGTAAAGCAGGGCGTCAGGTCGCCCGCGCAAGAAGGGAAATGCCAATGCTCTCCAGCAAGGCCGGAATCGAAGTGCTCCGCGACCCGTCGCTCAACAAATCGACTGCGTTCAGCGAAGCCGAGAAAGTGGCGCTCGGTCTTGTCGGCCTGGTTCCGGACACAACGGAGAGCGAGGATCTGCAGCTCAAGCGCGTCATGATGCAGCTTGCGCACAAGACGACCGACCTCGACCGCTACATCTACCTCATCAATCTGCTCGATCACAACGAGACCCTGTTCTATCGCACCGTGATGTCGGATCCGGCGCGCTTCCTTCCCATCGTCTATGACCCGACCATCGGCGAAGCCTGCCTCAAGTTCGGCCACATCTACCGCCAGCCGCGCGGCATGTACCTATCGATGTCACGGCGCGGCGAGGTGAAGGACGTTCTGAAGAACTGGCCGCAGAAGGACATCCGTTTCATCTGCGTCACCGATGGCGGACGCATTCTCGGCCTGGGCGACCTTGGCGCCAACGGCGTCGGCATCCCCATCGGCAAGCTGCAGCTTTACACGGCCTGCGCGGGCGTGCCGCCTCAGTATCTGCTACCTATGTACCTCGACGCAGGCACGAACAACGAGCAGCTGCTGCACGATCCGCTGTATCTCGGCATGCGCCGTACGCGACCGGCAACGGAAGAGCTCTTCTCCTTCGTCGATGAGTTCGTCGAAGCGGTGCAGGAGGTGTTTCCGAAATGCTGCATTCATTTCGAGGACTGGACCGGCGTCGATGCCGTTCATCTGCTTCAGCGCTACCGCGATAAATGCTGTGTCTACAACGACGATGTTCAAGGCACCGCTGGCATCGTTCTCGCTGGCATGATCAACGCGGCCAGGATAAAGGGCAGCGAGCTCAGCAGCGAGCGGTACTTGTTCCTCGGCGCCGGCTCGGCCGGCATCGGCTTGTCCGGCCTTCTGTGCTCGGCGATGGTCGAGGAAGGCTTGACGCTCGAGGAAGCGCGCGCGCGCATCCATATGTTCGACGTCAACGGTCTATTGGAAAGCACCAGAACCGATCTCGTCGACTTCCAGAAGCCGTACGCGCACGACCATGCGCCGACGCGAGACTTCCTTGCCGCCATCGAGAGCATCCGGCCGACGACGATCATCGGCGTCAGCACCATAGGCGGCGCGTTCACGGAGCCCGTGGTCGAAGCGATGGCGCGCATCAACGATCGCCCTATTGTGCTGGCGCTCTCCAATCCCACCGAGCACGCCGAATGCACGGCCGAGCAGGCTTACACCTGGTCGAACGGCAAAGCGATCTACGCCGCGGGCGTTCAGTTCCCGCCTGTTCACCTCGATGGCAAGACGTTCCTGCCGGGGCAGGCGAACAACTTCTACATCTTCCCCGCCATTGGCATGGCCGTGTTCGCCACTGAGGCCACGCGCGTGACCGATGCAATGTTCATCGAGGCAGCTCGCGCCGTCGCGGACCAGGTTTCCCCCGCGCTGCTGAACCAGGGCCTGCTCTACCCGCCCCAGGCGAACATCCTCGAAACGGAAATTCAGACCGCGGCGCGCATCGCCGAGCTGATCTTTGCTTCCGGACTGGCCCGCGTCGAGCGGCCCTCGATGGATATGGTCTCGTTCATCCGAGGCCACGTCTACCAGCCGGAATACCCGAAGATCGACGGCGAGATTCAGCAGGTGGCCTAGCGCAGCTCGCCCCGATGGCCTCCAGGACGCACCCGCATCGGCATGGGTATCGGCAGTGTGCCGCTGGCGCAGGACAGCGCGCTTGTTGACGTGGGCGCTGACGCGGTGCTCCTGAGGATGCCACGCTCGGGATCCTCTACATCGGCCAGTACCGATAAAGAACGGAACCGCTGCCTGACGATGGCGTCGTGCATGTGCCGGCGTCAATTCAGCTAAACCGGGGCAAAAAAAGCGGGTTTCCGGCATCTTAAATGAATGTAGGCAGTATCTTCTCGCAGCTTAGAGCGGGAGTTCGCGATGCAACGCCTACACTTACTTGCCGTTCTCCTGTTCATATCGTTGTCAGCGAATGCCGATCCAAAGCAGCAGACGCCATACCATTGGGGTGAAGCCGCAATCGTGCAGACGGCTGGCGGTAAGGTCGCCGGCTTCATCCGCAACGGCGCTTTGGAATTTCGCGGCATTGCGTACGCCGCACCCGTGGGCGGCGAGAACCGCTGGACGTCGCCGAAACCGGCCGCGCCATGGGAGGGTGTGCTCCCAGCGATGCACTTCAAGGAAGCGTGCGCACAGGGCGCCCGCTACGGATTGACCGAGCGAAGCGACAACGAGGACTGCCTCTACCTGAACGTTACGGTCCCCTATGCCGGCGGCGACCTGTCCGGACGAAAACTCCCGGTCATAGTCTGGATTCACGGCGGCGCTTTCGTCGGTGGCTCCAGCGCGCTGTATCGCCTCGACGTGCTGGCCAAGAAGGCCGATGCCGTAGTTGTCACGATGAACTACCGCATCGGCGTATTCGGCTTCATGCCGCACCCGGCATTCGAAGCCGACCATAACGGCGGCTACGCGCTGGAGGACCAGCGCCTCGCGTTGCGTTGGGTGAAAGCGAACATCGCCGCTTTCGGTGGTGACCCTGACAACATCACACTGGCGGGGGAATCGGCTGGCGCTGCTTCCGTCTGCATGCACCTCATTGCGCCAGAAGAAACCCGCAATCTCTTTAATAAGGCGATCGTACAGAGTGGCGCGTGCGTGTACCGCATGCGAAGCGTGGAGGAACGCAAGAGCTTTGGCGTAGCGGTGGCCAAGCAGGCCGGATGCACGGACGCGGCGAGCGCTCTCGAATGCTTGCGCCAGAAGGGCCCTCAGACGCTGATCGCCGCGGCTACGGATGTCGCCGGAAATGATCTCCTGGCATTCGCGCCTGTCTATGGGACTAAGACAACTCCTCTACAAGGTCTCGAAGCCATCGAAAGTGGCCGCTTCGTAAAGGTTCCGGTGATCAACGGCGGCACGCGCGACGAGCTACGGCTTTACGTCGGCTACGACGTGCAGGCCGGCAAGCGCTTCACGCCGGAGAACTATGAAGATGTCATCAAATCCTACTACGGCGAGAATGCAGGTAAGATTGCAGCTCAATATCCGCTGAAGGACTTCTCATCGGCACCTGCCGCGCTGGGCACCCTGATGACGAACTTCCGGCCAGATCTCGGCATCAATCATTGCCTCTATATCGAGACCGCGAGGCTCATGTCACGGTATGTCCCGGTTTACCAATGGGAGTTTGCAGACCGAAAGTCTCCCGTGCTCGGCGTCTCGATACCCATTTCCCCAGACCCAGGATTCGAACTCGGCGCAGTGCATTCCAGCGAGCTGAATTCGTTTTTCCCGAATTTTTCCAACACGACCGCGATTTCCGGGCCGGACCTGTCACAGCGCTCGCAAGCGATGGCCGATGAGATGATCGAGACCTGGGCGAGTTTCATTCGAACCGGCAAACCCAAGGCGCGCGATGTTCCTGACTGGAAGCCATACAGTGAGGGCGCAACGGCCATTCGCTTCGAGCCCGGCCAGATCCGCACATTCGATCCGACATCCGACTACAAGTGCGCGTTCTGGAAATCGCTCTATCCAAGCTACTTCGCAAAATAGTGGCACCGTCCTCCTCAGAGAGACGGGCACTATCGTGGACCGTGACGTCACCTGTGGAAGTCCGGCCAAAGCCACGGTCTGCACTAGGTTGGCTGCAAGTATTGGGAGCATCGACGGATGAATGGCTGGCTTCCCGCATTGATCGCCTTCGCGCTGATGCTAATTGCGGGTGGCAGCGGAGCTCTGCTGGCACGACGGTTACCCGAAGACTTCGTGTCCGAGCCGTCCATGAAGAATCTGCGCATCGGCATGGCGCTGGTGGGGACAATGGCATCCTTACTGCTCGGCCTGATGATAAATTCGGCCCGATACACTTTTAGCGAAGCCTACTTGGACGTGCAGAAGTACGCGGCAGCTATCCAGCTAACCGACCAGGAGCTTTTGCACTACGGCGGTGAGCGCGCCTGCGTCATCCGGGGCACTCTACAAACCTACATGAAGCAGGTCATCGGTGGGACTTGGAACCCGTCCAACCGCTCACCCAATGAAACGACCGATCCGTCTCTGGCGGCGTTGCTTCAATTTCACAGCGAAGTTCGAACGCTGGAAGCCTCGAACGATGGGCAGAAGCGCGGCCACGACACGCTGCTGTCGTTGTCCCGACAGCTTATGGAGTACCACTGGAAGGTGAGCGGTGAGGCGAGTTCCGTAACTCCAACGATCTTCATTGCCGTGGTGATCGGCTGGTACTGCCTCATTTTCTGGTATCTCGGCGTCTTCGCTCCACCGAACCCGGTTGTCTTTGCCGGGCAAGTGCTCGCCATGGTCGCCATCTCGGGCGCCATCTTCCTGGTGAATGAAATGGGCGAGCCGTTCTCCGGTCCTGTAAAAGTCTCCTCCGCGCCGCTCGCGCGCTTGTTCGAGCGCATGGAGGCCGAGGCGTGTCCCGAGGATGCTGCCGTGTTATCGCCGAGCAGTCCGTCCGGCTAACGAGAAGTCGGCGCCGGCCTCCGGAGTTTCATGTCCGAAGCTCAGTATGGGCCGATTGAATCCCTGCATCGGCCAGCACTCGGGTGACTTCACCGACGCCGATCTGCGCGGCTGATCCAAGTCGAGGAAGGGAAGGGCGACGTCCTTCATCGGTGGATGCCCGGCTCTCAGCCAGCCGCCGCCGCGCGCTTGCGCTGTTCAAACGACGCCGAAACCCAGTCGCTTGAGTGCCTGCCCCGCCAGTTCGGCATCCTCGCCACCGTGCAGCATCAGCTGGTCAAGATGAAGAACCAGCTTGCCGAGCTTGCGCTTCTGCATCTCTTCGTAGAACACGCGCGAGACCTCTTCCGGAGCCAGTGCGAGTATCCCGATGGCTTCCATCCGGGCCTCTTCGATCTTGCTGGATGACATCGAACACCTGCCGATTTTGGGGCAACCGCTGCCTTATATGCGCCGGACAACTCGCATCGTACAGCGGAAGATCTCCCGACGACGCGGCGCGGTTAAATTGCCGTTGATGCCCCTTCGCAATCGCGGTGTCATAATTTTCTGAAGCAGCTCAAGTCCGGTCGCTTCGCCCTTCACCGGGCGCAGCGGGCCATAGCCGGGCGTGCTTATCACCTGACCTGCGGTTGCTTTTGATAGCAGCGAATGAAAGCTCGATGCGAGCAGTCGCCATCTGCATCGATCTCGGCTGATGGTGGCATCACAACGTGCCACGCGATTGCGAGCGGGCTGCTAAGAGCGGATCCTGAAAACTTGTCGCGCCCGCGATGACGTGGGTCAGCAGCGATCATCGGGCGCGTACTTGCGAATGACAGAGCAAACGTCGGAACGCAGCGCAGATTTTTAGCGCCGGCGATCAATCGGCGGCGCGAAACGCACTGCTGTTGGCATCGTCTCTTTCGCGCAACGTCATTGATGTTTCGCAAATCAATTACGCTGCTGACATTCAGGCACGTGCTTATCCCGCTTTGTTGCAGAAGCGGGAGAGCGGGTCTTTCGGCGCACTATGAGAACGTGGCCTGAAAAAAAGGAACGTCACGCGCGCATCGAGATCATTCCAATGATCGATGTGATGATGTTCCTGCTCGTCTTCTTCGTGCTGATCAGCATCAATGTGCTGCCGGCTCTCGGCTTGAAGATTAAGCCGCCGACCTCCGCTGCGCCGGATCAGCTGGTCGAACGCCAGCGTGTCACCATCGGCCTCGACCGCGACGGGAAGGCATTCATTGACGGGCAACCGGTGGCGTTCGCCGATCTGGCTGCCCGCATCACGGCTTCAAGCGATCCAAACAAGAAGCTCGTCGTCACCATCGCCGGTGACGAGGGAGCGCAGCTGCAAAGCCTCGTTGAGGTTCTCGACGCCCTGAAGCTGGCCGGCGTTTCGAACGCGTCGATCGTCACGAGGGCCAAATAAGTGGATGCACGTGACAACCGGCAGCATAAGCAATTTCATGGCGCTGCTCATCACCGGAGCGCTGCTGACGCTTTGGGCGATGATGCCCTCTGCATCGGAGCCGGCCGGCGCGGGCGAGTCCGTCGGCGAGATGACTGTGGCGCTCGAAGCGGAGCCGGCTCCCGAGCCGCCACCGCCAGCTGCGGCCGAGCCCGAGAAGGCCGAGGAGGCGCCGAAGCCGCCGGAGCCCGAACCGGTGCCACCGCCAGTACCCGAGCCACCGCCGCCGCCTCCTGCTCCCGAGCCGCCACGCGAGCCGGAGAAGGAAGAGGAAGCGCAGCCGGCCGAGCAGATGCTGGACGAGGATGGCGCACCCATCACGCCGCCGCCGCAGGCCATGGTGGAGGCCAACGAGGAGCAGGCTTCGGCATTCAAGAAGTGTCTCCTCAATCGCACCTATTACCCCTCGACGCGAGAAGCGCGAAAGCTCAAGCCGCACGGCGTCGTGGGACTGAAGATTCTCATCATCGACGCGAAGGTCGCGGGCATCGAAATCACACAGCCGTCAGGCTCGCAGATTCTCGATCAAGCCGCGCGATCGAGCGTGTTGAATTCCGGATGCGCGTCCAAGGGGCAAGTGTCCGGCATCGTAGTGACCACCATCCGCTACTAGGCCAGCAGTTCCAGGGCGGATCGGAGGTTGCTGCGTAAACGTCACGTCAAGTCGCGTTCGGTTGCGTATTGCGTTGTGGGGGTATCATGTACTTGCGTTCCGTCACGCTCGCCTTATTGGCGAGCGCATCACTAACGGCTGTCTGCTCTGCGCAGACGGCTCCAGCACCGGTTCCAGATCCGAGTGCTGCGCCTGCAGAAGCCAAGCCGGCAACGACGCCGGCTCCCGCCGCGAAGCCGGCGGAGAAATCCGCGAAGCCGCAGGCAAAGTCCACGTCGGCACCTGCGCCGACGACCAACATCGGCGAGATCCAGGCCAAGGAGGCGCCGAAAGAGCGGGCGTTCTCGCAGAGCGGCATGACCGCTTCGCCGACGGACTTCGCCGACGTCCAGAACAAGGCCAATGCCGAAAAGAAGGCGCCGGACGGCTCCAAGAAGATGAACGGTATCGGCTCTACGCCGCGTCCCGTGTCAACCGGTGGCGTGACCGGCATGGACATCGGCGGCGGCTACATGATCAATGAAGAAGCCAAGAAGAGCCGCTCGACGGTCACGCGCGACGCCATCGACAAGCAGTCGCCGACGGCCAACCCGTATCAGATGATCAACTTGCTGCCGGGTGTCGTGCAGTCTAGCGTCGACGACACCGGCCTCAACGGCGGCAACATCCGCCTGCGCGGCTTCAACTCCGATCACGTCGGCATGACTATCGAAGGCATGCCGGTCAACGACTCCGGCAACTACGCTCTCTACCCGCAGGAGTACGTCGACGCTGCCAACATGCAGCAGGTTTCGATTGCCCAAGGTTCGCCGGACCTCGACTCGCCGCACATTGGTTCGGTCGGCGGCGTCATCAACCTCTATATGCGCGATCCCTCGAAGACGGCCGGCGGCGTTGTCGAGTACACGTTCGGCTCGGATGACCTGCAGCGCGAGTACGTGCGCCTCGAGTCCGGCCAGGTCGGTGCCGTGCGCGCCTTCATCAGCTATTCGCACCTCACCAAAGACCACTGGATCGGCCCCGGCGATGACGACCGCAAGCACCTCGACTTCAAGGCGGTCTACGACATCGATAAGGACAACACCATCCGCGTTTCGGCGATCTACAACGAGGCCGTCAACACGTTCTACAGAACCCAGAATCTCATCGATTTCAATGATGGTAACGACAAAACGTACACGACGAGCCCTTACAACAGCAACTACTATGGCTACAGGATCAATCCGTTCAAGAACCTGATCCTGAGCGCGCCTTCGAACTTCAAGCTCTCGGAGAACCTTCGCTTCGATACGGTGCCTTACTATTGGTACGGCTACGGCAGCGGTGGCGGTGCGACCAACTTGAAGGAGGGCGCCTTTTACTACGGCAATCTGAAAGTGTCGGGCGACTTGAACGGAAACGGCGTCATCGATTCATCAGATGTCTGGTTCTACAATCCGTCCATCACCGAGACACATCGCCCGGGCGTGATCAACAAGCTGACCTACACGCTGGATGATCACAAGGTTGTGGCAGGCCACTGGTTCGAATACGCGCATCACCGGCAGACGGGATCGCTGTCCTATCTCGGCGAAAACGGCAACGTCATCGATCCGTTCGCCAACGACGCGCACGTCTACATGCCCTCAGGGGCGACCTGCGTCATCAACAAGGCCAGCGCCAGTGGCAGCGGCTCGGCCAATGGTACTGTCGTTTCCTGCCCTGAGGGCGAGCTGAACAAGCGCAACGTCCTCACCGAGACGACGACGAACATGTTCTTCGTCGGCGACACGTGGAAGTTCAACAGCTGGCTGACATTCGACTATGGCGTCAAGCACGTCATCGTCAACCGTGATATCGAGAACTACATGCCGGATGCCAAGCCGGCTTACTCGACGATCGACGATCAAGTGACGTTGCCGACAGCCGGCGTCAAGGTACAGCTCGACCGGGAAAGCCACGTCTTCGCTAATGTCGCCACGTCTTTCCGTTCGGCTCCTAACTTTACGTCGTATGCCGACTACAATATGTACTCTGCCTCCGGCTACACGCCGGCCGATACCATCGATCCGGAGCGCGGCCTCTCGTGGGAGCTCGGGCATCGCTACCAGGGCCAGCTGTTTGCGACCTCCGTCACAGCGTTCCTTGCCGATTTCGAGGACTATCAGCAGAAGACGTACGCTGCGGACGGGACCGGATCCTATAAGTCCGTCACCCAGAACATCGGACGGGTACGGAATTATGGTATAGACGCGGAAATCGGTACGGCGCCAATCCATAACTTCCGTCCCTACGCCTCGCTCGAGCTGTTGCATGCAGAGCTTCGCGACGATCTAGCTACGAACGGCGTCTACTTGCCCACCGCCGGCAAGCTTCTCCCGGGTGCTCCGCAGTACTCGTTCGGCCTCGGGCTCGACTACGACAACGGCCATTTGTTCGGCAATCTCGCCTACAAGTACATCGGTTCGCAGTACGCGACGCTGATGAACGACGAGGAGATGGAGGCCTTCGGTCGGCTAAATGCGTCGATCGGCTATCGCTTCGACGACATCGGCTACATGAAGGCGCCGGAGATCAAGTTGTCGCTGTTCAACGTGCTCAACTCGCGCCAGTTGACCGGCGTCTACAGTGAGACGAACAACGCAAATCCCGTGACCGTCGGCGGCACCACGGTCAGCGGCAGCAAGCCGACCTACTATCTCGGTCAGGACTTCTCCGCCATGCTTTCGCTCCGCACGGGCTTCTGAAGATGAATATCGATACTGCGTACTTTCACCATGTCTGCATCACTGTACTTTACGGAATGATGGTGGTGCTGACGTTCGTGATCGTCGAGCGCTTCGTGTACTACTGGCTGCTGAACCGCCGTGCCGCGCGGCTCAAGGCCATCGTGCACGGCCGGCGCAAGAAGAAGGTCGAGAAGACGCTGAAGCGCCGCGACCTTCTCACACGCAGTCTTCGAGAATACATCGACATCATCAACGAGCCGGGCGCCACGCGCGCCCGGCTCGAGGATCTCTCATCGGCGCTGTTCATCGACGTCAACGGCCGGGTCGGTGCGCGGCTGTGGATCCTCGACACCATCGTCACTGCCGCCCCGCTGCTGGGGCTGCTCGGCACGATCCTTGGCATCATGGACACATTCAACGCTTTGTCGGCGGGCGGCATCTCCGATCCCGGGGCTGTCAGCCGCGGCATTGGTGCCGCGCTTCTGGCGACGGCCATCGGTATCGGAACGGCGCTTTACGGGCTTCTTGGCCACAATCTCCTGCATCGCATGGCCGACCACATCACTGAAGAGTTCAAGGGGCTGATCCTCGCTGCAGATGGCATTGCCCCAGCGTTCGCACCCAAAACCGCTGACGCAACATCCGGCGCCGATCAGCGCGAGAATGCCGTAGCCAATGCAATGGAACAGGTCGCTTGAATATGTGCAACGCAATCACGCGGCGTGACGTTCTGTCGGGAGCGGGCGCATTAGCTGGTGCCGCGCTTTGCGGTGCAACGACGGACCTAGCCGCGGAAGATGCGGCCCCGCGCATTCGCTTACGCATCATGGAGACCAGCGACATCCACATGAATGTGCTCGGCTGGGACTACTTCCTCGCCAAGCAGGACCTCACAGCAGGATTGGAGCGGGTTGCCTCACTCATCCGCGCCAGTCGCAAGGAGGTGCCCAACACGCTGTTGTTCGACAATGGCGATCTTCTTCAAGGCACGCCGCTGGCCGACGACATCTTCGAGAACGCACAGCCGACGCCGGACACGCCGCATCCCATCTTCGCCATCATGCGCGAGCTCGGCTATGACGCCGCGACCGTCGGCAATCACGAGTTCAACTATGGACTGGAATTTCTCGAGGCTTCGCTTTCGGCCGCGTCATTTCCTTATGTCTGCGCCAACGTCGAGCGCATTGGCGGTGAGCCGTTTCTGCCACGCACGACGATCATCGAGCGAACCTTCAAGGATGAGGCCGGCAATCCCCACGTCCTGCGCATCGGCGTGATCGGCTTCGTGACGCCGCAAATCACAGTGTGGGACAAGGCGCGCCTCGCGGGCAAGCTGCAGACCAGCGATATCGTCCTCGCGGCGAAACGTTATGTCCCCGAGCTGCGCGGAAAATGCGATGTGCTTGTTGCTCTCTGCCATTCTGGTATCGCACCAGGCCCGTGGGTTGAAGGCGAGGAGCACGCAACCCTTCACCTTTCGACCGTTCCCGGTATCGACGTGATACTGACCGGCCACGCACATCGAGTGCTGCCCGGCAAGGATTACGAAGGGATGGCCGGCGTCGATGCGGTTGCCGGTCGCCTCAACGGCGTGCCAACAGTGATGCCGGGCTTCTGGGGGAGCCACCTCGGCGTTATCGACCTTGACCTCCAGAAGACGGACGCTGCCTGGTCGGTTCAACACGCCGAGGCGACACTTGCGCCCATCTACCGTCGCGAAGGCAACAAAGTCATTCCTTTGGTCGATGCCGATCCGCAGGTTGCTGCGTTGATCGCGCCCGCGCACGCGCAAACGCTTCGTTGGATCGAGCAGCCGGTCGGAGCGGTAGACAAGAATGTTCACAGCTACTTCGTGTGGACAGGGCTCGATCCGGCGACGGCCATCGTAAATGCAGCGCAGACCAGCTATGCGCGGCCCCTGCTGGACGCGGCCGGCTTCCATGACCTGCCTATTCTCTCGTCCATGGCGCCTTATCGCGCCGGTTATACGCCGGACGGCTTCATCGACATTGCCGCTGGGCCGGTAACGTTGCGCGAGGCAGCTGGCCTTTATCAATACTCGAGCAACGTGGTCGTGGTGTTGAAGCTCACAGGGGCGCAGATCATCGAGTGGCTGGAATATGCGGCACGTTGCTTCCACACAATCGATGCGGCGGCAACGAGCCCACAGGCGCTCGTCAACAAGCGCGTGCCCTCATACAACTTCGATATCATTTCGGGCTTGACCTATAAGATCGATCTGACGAAGCCGAATAGGTACACGGCCGGAGTGGCCAACCCGAGCATTCGTCGCATCCTCGACGTCGAGTTCGAGGGCAGGCCCATCGACCCTCAGCGCGAATTTGCAGTCGTGACGAACAGCTACCGGGCCGATGGCGGCGGCAGCGTGCCGGCTCTCGTCGGAGCAGCAATTCTTCTGCGCGCGCCCGACACCAACAAGGATGCGGTGGTGCGCTATTTCCGCTCGACGCCGGCCGTGCAAGTTCCATCGACGCGACCGTGGTCTTTCGCACCGCTTGGCAAGCCTGTCGCGGTCTGCTTTGACACGGGCCCTCGGGCGCGCGACCATATCGGCGACCTGCCGGGCGTCACGCTCGAGAATGGTGAACCCGGATACGCGCGCGTCCGGATGATGCTTTCCTGAGCGGCATGGCGGCCCCACTCGCCGTGCCCGAAAGTGTCGAAACTGAACGTCTGATCTTGCGCGGGCCCGCGCTCAGCGATGCCCAGCAACTTTTCGAATCCTACACCAGCGACGCACGTGTGACGCGCTTTCTGTCGTGGCAGCGGAGTCGCCGAACAAAGGGCAGCCGACTTCCGCTATCGGGACAATCCGCCCGTCGCCCATTTGGCAAACACGGTTCGCTCAGCTTCAGCGTTGATCGACTAAGATGCGACGTCTGAGGCCACATTTTGGAGCGCACCAGTGCGCGACCGATAGCGTTGCGTTGGTGCGGGGCCATCAAACTACGAATTCTTCGGAACACTCCGAGAGGCGCGACATCACACGCGCATCGTCCCAAAGCAGCTGTGGGCTTCAAGTGCGAGCCCCGTGGCTACGGAGCCGAACGCATCGCCTTCGACGATGCGGGCATTGGCGAACGCCTCTTGCAACGTCGCAAGCAGCAGCGGTATCCGCGACGAGCCGCCGGTCAGAAACACTGAGCCGATGGCATCGGCGGCCACGTTGCTCTGGCTCAATGTGTTTCTGATCGCCATATGAATTTTGCCGATCTGGTCGGCAATTGCGCGCTCAAACTGCTTCCTCGTGATCTCAAGCGGCTCGATGCCAGCGAGCTTCTGCAAATCCATCGCCACGACCTTTGCGGAGGAGAGCTGGATCTTGACGTCCTCGACGGCGGTCAACAGCGCGTGACCCCTCCTGTACTCCAGAACCTTGAGTAGCCGGTCGAGCTTTTCGGGCTCGACCATATCGCGGCGCACCTGGCGAATGTCCGCGAAGAGCTTAGGGTCATAGAGGAAGTTGATGCGCTGCCAGGTTGCAAGGTCCTGGTACCACCACGAGGGTGTTTCCATGTTCTTGTGGCGAAGCTTGGCACCGAGCCCAAGATCTGGAAGCACGGCATCGAGTTCAAGGCGACGGTCGAAATCGGTGCCGCCAATGTGCACGCCCGAATAGGCGAGAATGTCGGACTTGCGGTCCGGCTTGCCACGCCGATGCGGAGAGACGCGGACAATGGAGAAGTCCGAAGTGCCGCCGCCGATATCGACGACCAACGCGAGCTCTTCGGCGCCCACATGGCGTTCGTAGTCGAGGGCAGCGGCGATGGGCTCGAACTGGAATTCGACGTGCTTGAAGCCTGCGAGTTGCGCCGCCTGCCGGAGTTGATCCTCTGCACTCTTGTCGGCCTCCGGGTTCTCGTCCACGAAAAACACAGGCCGACCCATGACGACGCACGACGGCTCGTCGGCGGCTTTGCGAACGTAGCTGAGGAAAAGCGAGATAATCTCATCGAACCGGAGGCGCTTTGCTCCAACCTGCGTTTGCTCGTGGATGAGAGAGGATCCGAGTACCGATTTCAGCGAGCGCATCAGCCGCCCATCCTCGCGCTCCAAGTAGCGGGAGACGGCATCGCGGCCGAAGGTGACACTTGCGTCCTCGAAGCTGAAGAATACTGCGGTGGGAATTGAAACGCGGCCCTCTTGCAGGGGGATCAGAGAGGGATGAGCCTCCGCAGCATGGCCGATCGCGCTGTTGGATGTACCGAAGTCAAGGCCGCACGCGCCGGAGGCGATTGTCACAATCGTTTCCTATGAGGATTTGGCGATGCCGCATGCGGTCCGCGAGGACGCGTCATGGGCGAAAATAAACGCGCAACGCGCCAGGGGTGCATGGGGTAGCAAGTTAGGAGGACGGGTACAAGTTGTTGCTCTGACAGATTTCCTCCAGTCGCATGGCGCGTCGCCACCGCGAACTTGACGATCCGCCGCCAACCTCGGCGAGGCCACGCATATGCAAGTCGATGATGAACGCGAGCGTCGTCGATGCATCGGATTCCACGCCCACGGCGCTCTTGCCCCGGCTGACCTTGTCTTCGGCCTCGTTGGCCCAGGCCTCAGCCTCCCACTTCAGCCGGAGGCTGCGCGAGGCATGTTGACCCTTGCGGCGGACCTGCGCTCGCCAAATGCGGCGAGGTGGCTTAGGTAAGCGGACGGGCCGCACGTCGCGGCGCTCAACGCAAGGCACCCGCTTGACCACCGGCGCGCATAGGTTCTCTGTCGCTCCTATGATGGAAATAGAAGAGTGTTTCTAATTTTCAACTAGATCTCGTTTCGCATGAACAATGCCGGTGCAAATAAAATGCGAAGGGATGGGAAATAGATAGCATTCGCGATTGGTTTTGTCGACGGCTCCCTTTCAGCTTACGGTGTTGGACAGGCATCGACGTATTAGGTCGAATGCAGCCTTGGTTGCGAGCATCGCCATCTCAAGAATGCGACGCACGCGGACGCCAATTGACCAAGGGCAGTATCGTCGCAGCGCAGACCGGCGCGGACTGCGGGAAGGCCGCGCCGTTGGAATGAATCGTTCAGCTTGTTGGCGGTGCTGGTTGGCAATGGACCTGACAGAACTCGATCGAATAGTTTGGCCGGATCAGTCAGGAAAGACAACGGTCTTTCGTCCGTTCGTGAACACGCGATCGTCGATGTGATAGCGGATTGCACGCGCCAGCACGCGCCGCTCAATGTCACGTCCCTTGCGGACAAGACTTTCCGGAGAGTCGAAGTGGGAGATGCGCTCCACATCCTGCTCGATGATGGGGCCTTCGTCGAGGTCCGCTGTAACGTAGTGCGCGGTGGCCCCCATTACCTTCACGCCGTAGGCATGCGCCTGATGATAGGGCTTCGCCCCCTTGAATCCAGGCAGGAAGGAGTGATGAATGTTGATCGCGCGTCCAGAGAGCTTCGCCGACAGCTCCCTCGAGAACACCTGCATGTAGCGTGCTAGCACAACGAGATCCGTGCCGGTGCCCTCGATGATCTCAAGCAACTTTTGCTCCTGCGCCTGCTTGGTATCCTTTGACACGGGCAAATAGTGAAACGGAATGCCCTGGAAGTCGTGTTTGGCGAAGGCCTCGATCGGATGGTTGGAGACAATACCCGTCACATGCATTGGCAGCTCTCCGATACGCCACCGGTAGAGAAGATCCACGAGGCAGTGATCGAACGCCGAGACCATGATCAGGACACGCGCCGAGCGCTCTCCAACCCGGATGGACCACTCCATCTGATGATCCTGCGCCACCTGTGCGAACGCGCGACGCACAAGGTCAATGGGAATTCCACCCGACTGCTTGCCTGCCACCAGACGCATGAACAGCTTGCCGGTATCGCTGTCCGCATACTGCTGCGTCTCGCGCGCCTCCAGGGCGTGCCGCGAAAGGAATTCGGCCACTGCGCTGGGCACGTTGACGCTGTTCGGGCACGAGAATTTCAGGACGAAGCTGTTGGTGGTGATGGTGCTCATTGCATGACCTTGAGGTTTCTTGAACAGTGCGGCCAGCGGCCACTTGCTAAACGAAGTGCGCATGTTCGCTGGATTGTTGGAGGAGGCGCTGCCTTGCGCGCTCAGCGGAACTGATGGTGTTGACGAGCAGCATGGTCACTGTCATGGGGCCGACACCGCCTGGAACCGGCGTGATGTACGAGGCCCGGCTTCGCACGCTCTCGAAATCGCAATCACCAACCAGGCGACCGTCAGCAAGCCGGTTGATCCCTACGTCGATGACGACGGCACCACGCTTGATCATCTCTCCGGTGATCAGGTTGGGGCATCCCGCAGCAACAACGAGGATGTCGGCCATTTCGGTATACTCCCGCAGCTTGCGGGTCTTGGCGTGGCAAACCGAGACGGTGGCCTCCTGCCGCATAAGCATCAGCGCCATCGGCTTGCCGACTATGTTGCTCGCCCCGACGACGACAGCATTCCGCCCGGCGACCTCGATGCCTTCGTGCTCCAACAACCGCATCACGCCGTAAGGAGTGCAGGGTGGAAACACCGTGTTGCCGATCACTAGGCCGCCCACGTTGTAGAGATGGAAGCCGTCGACATCCTTCTCGGAGTTGATAGCGCCGAGGATCTTCTCGAGGTTGAAGTGCTTGGGCAGCGGCAGCTGCACTAGGATGCCATTCACGCTGTCATCCCGCCCGAGCGCGTCAATGCAGGCGATGACCTCCGCCTCGGTGACAGTGTCCGGGTACAGAATTCTCTGCGATCGGATGCCGACCTCATCGCAAGCGCGCATTTTGTTCCGCACATAGACAGCGGAAGCGGGATCGTCTCCGACCATGATCACCGCGAGGCCGGGAGGCCGGCTCAAAGCTTCCAGGAGGCGCACGCGATGCTTGCAGTTCTCGCGCACGCTAGCCGCGACCGCGCGGCCGTCGATGATCTTCGCGGGCATGTTGGATGTATCTCTCTTCGAGCGAGGCCACATGGGTGTCAGCATGGTCAGTTGATGCACTCCTGCCGAATCAGGCGGATGCGGCTTTCGGTTGCGGTTTAGGAAGTCCGGGATTACAGGCGTTCTCGCCGCAGACGACGGTGATGAACTCCGCGCCCGCAGCGAGAACAACCTCGCGAACTACGAGTGGCTCGGCAGCCCGTAAGCGGCGCTGCTTCGCAGCGGCGCCTGGTGTCATCACCATTGAGATCGGCAGATGGCCGTATCCGGCCGCCTGCAGCGCTTTGAACTGAGCTACGACGGCTTCATCGGCGCTAATATCAGTCGCGCCGTAGAACTCGGTCGCTATCGTGCGGGCTTTGTACCAGAGTGGCAGGCCATCACTGTAAAGGCGACGCAACCCGTCGGATGAGGCATCGCAACAATCCATCAGGTGTCGGGCAAGAGCGTCGACACCGGCGCGGCCCTGTTCCCAGTGCGTAAATGAAATCGCTGGCGTGCAGTCGATACTGGCCGCTGCGGTTATGGCGTCGACCTCTTCCTGCGTATCGGTAGGAGACGTTGCGATGGCAACGATAGCACCGACGCCGAACTTGCGAATATTCGCAATATGCTGCTTGAGCGCTGCGCACCCGTTGGCGACGGCCGAAACATTTTCTGCGGTAACATCTTCTTCGCCGATGCCGGACTGCAGCTTGAGCGCGCGCGGGCTTGTAATGATGACCACCGCAGCGGGGGTCAGCCCGCCCGTACGGCACTTGATATCGAAGAACTTCACGACGTCGACATCGGCGCCGCAACCGGCATCTGTGATAACGTAGTCGGCGAGTTTGAGGGCCGTTTTGGTCGCAATCAACGAGGTGCAACCATGCCCGGATGTGCCGCAAGGGCCTCCGTGAATGAAGGCTGGGTTATTCTCCGGCGTCTGGACGAGATTGGGAAGAAGCGCTTCTGCGAGCAGCGCGGCCAACGTCTCCTGCGCTCGAAGATCTCGCGCATAGAGTGGTGCTTCAGCGCTGTTATAAGCGACAACGATGTTACCAAGCCGGCGCAAAAGATCCTTGTGGTCCAGCGACAGACAAAGAATGGCCATTACCTCGGAAGAGGCCGTGAGGCCGAAGCCATCCTCTCGAGGAAATCCGTTCTCGACGCCGCCTAGCGAGTTGACAATGGAACGCAAGGCGCGATCGTCGAGATCGAGAACTCGGCGCCAGACAATGCGCCGTGCATCGATATCGAGTTCATTTCCCCAATGGATATGATTATCGATCAGCGCAGCAAGATAGTTATGGGCTGCAGTGACCGCGTGAAGGTCTCCTGTGAAATGCCAATCAATTACGGAAAGCGCAGGTCGATCGCAGGCTTCGGCCAGGCATTCGGCGAGGGATGCCTCACGCAGGCAACTCATCGAGCGTGCGCCGATCCGGTTGAGCGCATCAGAAATGGCGATCGCAGCCGCGGCGCCACTTCCTGATGCCAGCGTGGGCCCGACGGATGTCACGAGAAGCAGCGTGCCATCGGGCTTATTCTCCAGCGCATTGATGAGATCGGCAGTGACCTTGGCTTTGTGCGGCCCAAAGTTGAGCAGGCCGCGCGGAGAGACGCCGATCTTTGTCGCGACTTCGACAATCGGCAGCCGCTTAGGCTGATTGGAGGTCTCTGGATGGGAGCGCACGGGCATCTTCGTCTCAACGCCAATCGGGTTGTTCACAAGCTATCGATGAGGGAACGTGACCACCGCCGCGGCTATGGCTGGCGCGCCACCCAATCGAGCGTTTTCTCCCAACCGCCGAAGGGGAAGAAGTGGATGCTGGTGTCGGTCAGCTGGTGTGAACCGACACCAAGCTCGAGCGCCTTCAGCACGTCGCCGGGATCCTGCTCGCGCATCGCCTTGAGGATCGATCCGCTCTGTCGCGTAAGTGCCGATACAGAAGCCCCGACGCCGCACAACATGGCAAAGCGGATAAGTTTTGTGAGCGACGTAACACCAGCGAGGCCGAGCCGGATTGGGCAGTCGATGCCACTGGCGCGCAGGTCGCTGGCCCACCGCGCCATGAGCGCACCATCGAACGCGAACTGCGTCACGATATGTGGCGCAAGATTAATTGCGCGAGCGAGCGCGACCTTCTCCGCCAGCGCTACCTTCAGTGTCTCGGCAGGGATATTGGGGTGGCCTTCGGGATGTCCGCCAAGGAAGACGCGCCTCAAACCGGATTGCCCCACGAAAGGCTGCTTCAGAAGGTCCGCAGCACACGTCATCGCCGACGCCTCGGGCCCCGGATTGCCGCCGATCATGAGGACAGTATTGACACCGCGGTTACACAGATCGGTGAGGTGATCGCGATACTCATCGACGCTGCCGAAATTGCGCGCAGCAAGATGCGGCACGGGCTCGTAACCCTTTGCCTTGATAGCACTCGCGGCATCGCGCTGGACGGCCAGCGGCTTGCCGGCAATGTGCGTGAGAAACACGTACGATCCGCGCGCAAGCTGGCTGGCAGACGGATTGAAGCTCGCAACGTGCTCCGGCAGTAGCTCGATCGAAATGTCATTCAAGAGCCGCATCGGTGGTTTGGCGGCACTACGCCCGAAGACGGCATCAGCGAGCGTGGTCGTTTCATCAGTCACGTTACGAAGTCCCTTTGCAGTTCAGGTTGTCTGACACGCTTGCCGCCCAGCCACGTCGAGTGGCAGAGGGGAGCGCCGAGCCAATAGATGAGTTCTTCGGGATGCTCCGCGTCCCAGATAGCGAGGTCGGCGGAGGCGCCGGGGATGAGTTCGCCGACAGTTCCCGTAAGCCCGAGCGCTCGCGCGGCGCATACGGTGATGCCTCGCATTGCCTCGAGAGGAGACAGCCCGAAGCTGACGCAGGCGCAGTGTGCAGCCGCGAGGATGCTGGTGGTCGGTGCAAGACCGGGATTACAGCCTGTCGCGATAGCGATGGAGACGCCGCATTCGCGCAGTCTTTCGATGGGAGGTTTCTGCTTGCTGCCGTCCTCGATGAAAGCAATAGGCAGCAGGATCGCCGTCGTGTTCGCTGATGAGAGCGCCGCTACAGAAACGTCATCAGTGAAATTGAGGTGTGCCGCCGCGCGCGCGTAGAATGCAGGTGCGAGTGCGGCACCGGCACTGTCGCTCAGATGATCGGCGAGGATACGCGTAGGGATCTTGCGCCTATATGCCGTCTCCAGGATGGTGCTGGCGTCGTCGAGCGAGAATCCGATGCTTTCCTCGCAATAGACTTCGACGGCATCGCACAAGCCTTCGTCCGCTGCCTGCGGGATGAGATGGGTGCAGACTGTGTCGATGTAGGATTCAGGGTCGACGCCGGGCAGGTAGATGTGTCCCGCCAGAAGCGTCGTCTCGACCCGGGCGAGCCCGTGGCTCTGCAACTCGCGTCCAACCCGAAGCATCTTGAGCTCGGTATCGACATCGAGCCCGTAGCCAGATTTCACTTCAATGGTCGTGACGCCACCAGAGACCGACCAGCGCAACCGCCGCAATGCAGATTGAAGCAAGTCGGCGTGCGTGGCGCCGCGAGTCGAAACCACCGTTGAATTGATGCCGTGCCCCTTCCACACCAGATCGGTGTAGTTCTCGCCCTGTGCCCGCAGCGCAAACTCAATGCGCCGGTCTCCGCCAAAGATGAGATGCGTGTGGCAATCGATGAGGCCAGGCGTAATCAGACGATTCCCAGCCGACCATGCTGGCAGATGGCGGGCGCGGTCAGGGATATCGTCCTTGCGGCCGACCCAAATGATCCGCCCTTGATCGATGACCAGAGCGCCATTTCGTACATAACCATAGCCAAAGTCGTCCTCCTCGCATTCGCGCATGGTTGCGAGGACCGCGTCGACAATGACGAGAGGGTCTTCGAAAAGAGGTCTCTCATTCATGTTCTTAAATCCCCGATTGGCGGGCATACACATTCGCGCACTCCGGCGCCCGCCCATCTCTTAGATGTCGTCGAAGTCGATCAGAATGCGTTTGCTGGCTGGCGTTGCGAGGCAGGCGAGCACGAGGCCCTCGTCGATGTCATCCTGGCGCAGGCTCTTCAGCACGGCTTGGCGCACGTTCGCGGTGCCCTGCTTCAGCTTTGAAATACACGATGAGCAAGTCCCCTCTTGGCACGAGTACGGGACAGGGGCATCGCCGCGTATCAAAGCCGCGAGAATGGACTCACCCGGCTCGGGAACGACGCGCGCTTCCTCGCCGCCGACGTTCGCGACGATCTCAACGCACGTCTCGCTCAGTTCGCCCGCATCCTCGGAGCCCGCAATGACAAGTGACGGCTCGTCATCGTTGTCAGTGAGCACAAGGTCGAAGCTTTCCCGCCGAATGGCCGATTGGCTCAGGCCACGCGCGAGAAAATAGCGCTCGGCGGCATCCATGAACGCTTCCGGGCCGCACAGGTACACGACAGCAGGCAGGTCCTCTGTCTCCCAGTGTGCCGAGCGCTCGGCGAGGTAATCCGCATCGATGCGCCCGCGTGCGCCTGACCATGGTCCATCGGCCCGCGATAGAACATGCTCGACGTGACACGACGCATAGTCACGCCCAAGCTCGTCGACTTCGTCTTTGAGAATGATCTCATCGGCGGTCCGGCTTCCATAGTTGAGAACAACGCGATGGCCCCTCCCGTCCGTCAGCAGCTTGCGTGCGATGGGAAGAACCGGTGCGATGCCACTGCCGCACGCAAACACCAGTACCCGGTGCGGCTCGTCCAGCGGCTTGAAGAACACGCCACGGGGTGTCGCGACATCCACTATATCGCCGGGCCGCACCTCGTCGACCAGCCAGGTCGACATGCGCCCACCGGGAATCTTCTTTACGGTGATGCGGAACCCACGCGCGTCGGATGGCGAGGAGCTCAACGAGTACTGACGCGTCACGCTCTCGCCGGCGATCTCACCGCTGACAGCCACGAACTGGCCGGGGCGGTGGTCGAAGGCGGAGCGCAGGTCGACGGGGACGTCGAACCACAAGCTGGCGCAATCGGAAGCTTCTTGGATTTTTTGCGCAACGCGCAGAGGGTAAGAAGACATGGTGCTTTCGTTGCCGTGTTTATTCTTCGTCGACGATGCCCGCAGCCTTCCGGATCTCCTTCCGGAAGGGATTGGGTTTGGTGAGAGTTACGGCGCAGCGGCAGTGACGAGCGTGTCCGCATGCTTTTAACTGCCGCTGCGCCTGGCCCCTGGCCTCGCGGGAGCTTGAGGCCGGGTCTGCCTGGCTTGCGCGCGTGAGGAGGAAGTTCACCGCAAGCACAGGCATCAACTTCTGCGTCCCGCCACACTGGAGACAGATCAGCTCCAGGTTCTGGGCCGCCTCGTAATCGACAAGCACGTCGCGCTGAGAGCCGCAGCTGTCGCAACCGTACGTGTACGTGGGCATGTGCGGACTCCGTCGCCGTGCTTGTCGCAGATTTTCAGGCAGCTGCGCTGACGTGATCCTTGACCAGCGCGACGGCTGCGTTGGCGTCGAGTCCGTATTTGATGCCGATCTTGTCGGCGATGCCCTTGCTTGCCGCCGCACCGCCGCACATGAGCAGGTACTTCGTGCCCTTGCCGGAAGTGTCGAGCATTTCCTTGACCTTCTCGATGTACACCGTGGATGAGTTCGTCATCACAGACATGCCGATAGCAACAGCGCCTTCCTTCTCAGCAGTCTCGATGAACTGCTCGGGCTTCACGTTCTTGCCGAGGTCGATGACCTTGAAGCCGTTGGCCTTGAGCATCAGGCAGACGAGATTCTTGCCGATGTCTTGGGTGTTGCCGCGAACGAGACCAACTACGACTGTGCCTGTTGGACCGCCGTCGGCCCCTGACGCCTCCAGCAGCGGCGTCAGGATCGGCATCGCCTTGTCCATTGTCTTGGCGGCCTTCAGCATATCCGTGACGAAGCGCTCATTGCGCTCGTACATGTCGCCGACGACCTTCATACCCAGCGACAAGCCGTCGAACACGATCTCCTGCGGCGTCATGCCAAGTTCGAGGCCCTTCTTGACCCACTCGATTGCCTTGTCGCCGTCGTACTCCATGATGGCTTCGACAAGCTTGGCGTTGACCTCTTCCTTCGGGGTCTGCGGCCTGTGCGTCTTGGCGGTGGCGATGTCGGTGTCACCCATCGCCGACGAGGTGCGCTTGCCTGGATGCTTGGGATGGCCGGCGAGGTAGACGTTGGAGAGATCGCCCAGGGCATGAATGTCCATGGGATACTTGATAGACGCGCAGGTATCGATCATCGCGCGCATGTTTTCGTCGGGGATAGTCCAATCAATATCGCAGCCCGGCATGACGATGAGTCCGCCATTGTAGCCCACCTCAGCGGCTAGCTTCTTCACCTCGTTGGCGACGTCAGTGGTCGAGCCGTGCATGAGCGTCGAGAACGGCGAAAGAGTGCCCATGAGAGATATTTGCCCACCGATGGCGCGCTTGGCGTGATCCATGCCGGGATACATATCGCCATTGAAGTTGGCGCAGCCGTTCGTTGCGATGTCACGCCAGATCGGCTGAGTGAAGGTGCACGTGTGGGTGAAGCCGATGCCACCGATCTCTTTGATGTAGGCAAATAGGCGCTTCTGGTACGGCAGTCCGAACTCGCGGTAGGTGTCGGGCGGCAGGATATCCGATGAATTGAAGGGATCGAGAATGTTGCAGACGTCGATGCCGGCTTCGAACATCATGCGGCATACGTTCTTCACGATATCGAGGGCGAGTTCTGTCACTTCTTTCGCGTACTCGGGGTCCTCGGCGATGTAGCTCAGGAATTCGCTCGAGCCGGTCATCAGCTGTGCGGTCGTGATTGGGCCGCCGACAGGCGTTGGGATAGCGTGAGTGCTCTTGAATCCGAGCGCGATCATTGTGCGCGCTTCCTTTTGGATCTCAAGGACTCGAGCCGATGGCTTGAACCCCTCACGCAGGTATTTTTCCTTGTAGCGGTAGAATGCCTCTTTGGTCGGGGTTGGGTGCTTGACGAGTGAAGGCTGGGCGTATGGCAAATAGTCGAGCTCACACCCGTCGACGCATTCGACCGGTGTAAAAAGGTCAGTTCCTGGGATGATGGCGTCGCCACCAAACTTCTTGAGTGCCTTGGCCTTCGCATGCGCCGAAGCCTCGCCGTCGCGCAGCGCCTGGTCCACAGTCAGGCCGCCTTCACGGATACCGCGCGTCATAAGCAACGGAACGACTGGAACTTGGTCGGGCAGCGTCTGCATGGTTACGGCGGCGAAAATACGCTCGCGGCCGGTCATCTTGGGAACTTGAGCCATCTATTTCCTCCTGCGTTTTTTCTTTGGTGCTTTTGGCGGTGACTATTAAAGCGGGTGACTGGACTTGCCGGACGTGCGACCGGCGGATGAGCTGAACCGGTGTGCGTCTGCGTTGCGCTTGACGCTGATGATCTTTGGCGGCGCGCCAAGCAGGCGCACTGGCTCGGCGCAGACGGCGCGCTCTGCGGCGTTTGCAATGATGGATCGCACCGGTCCGAGTCGACTGATTGTAGCAACGTCGTCTGGCGGTAACTCGCGGAGGTACCGAGCGCCAAGCTGCGCGTCCTCGACATCGACTTCCGTATAAATATTGTCCATAGGTGCGCCGATGACCGGCATGCTATCGACGATCTCCGCCGTCAGCAGAGCGACGGATGCCAAGTTCCCGGCGCGCACCGAGCGCCCGAGAGCGACAAGATCGGAACAGCCATGGAAGATGAGGCCTTTCGGCACCTCGCGGCGAATCTCCGAACAGACCATACCGCGAGCGGCGCCATCGAAGTTCAGCAGCTCGATGCCAAGATCGCAGATGTCGGGCAGGATGGGGCGAATGGCACCACAAGAATGGAAGCAGACGGCAGCAGGGGTTAGCCGGCGCAGTCGCGAAATAAGCGTGCGCATGCGTGGTCGAACGAAATTGCGAAAGTCGATTTCGGAAACGAACATGCTCTGCTGGAAGCCGAGATCGTCGCCATAGACGATGACGTCGGGCGCATAGGGCAAACCGGAGAGCATCTGCTCGTAGGCCTCGACGATCGTCTCGAGAGACCAGTCGAGCAGCGCAGAAATACTGCGCCAATTGCTGGTCATGTCATCGAGACAGACCCAGGAGTTGCGCAGAGCGAAGCTGAGGTCGAGCAGGCCTGGGCATGGTGCATCGGCCACCACGAGTTGCCCTTGATGAGAGGCGTCCGGTACCTGCACGATATCCGGCCACATTGGACGCGGGTGCTTGACGATCTCACCGAGGCTGGCGTGCTCGAGTGGATGGCGAACTGGCGTTGCCGAGCCATCGACGCGCAGCCATTCGACACCGAACGCATCTGTGAAGGTGTCGGAGTACGGATCGATGGTCTCAAACAAAAATCCAGCGCGCGCGCAGTCCGAGCCCAAGGCCGCGCAATCGCTTGCGGCAAGAGGCAGCGTCTCCATGACCGGATGCGCGAGCAGCGGCCCGACCTTTAGATCGGGTCTCGCAACGGCACGCACCGCAGTCAGCGACGATGTGCCGACGTCCAACAGGATCGGCTCATCGCCTCCGGCGGGACCTCCGAATAGGGAGCGCAGCCGATCTCCAGGCATCAGGCCTGCTCCGCCAGCTTGAACATCTTCAACAAGGCATGGCCATCAGGCAGCTGATGCCCATCGAGCTCCTGCGCCGCAAAGCCGTAGAACACTTCTGCAGAGCCGGCGACGTGCGCCGCCATGGCCGCTTTTTCGATGATGCCGTAGTGAAGGAAGTCGCCGCCGGCCGCGCGGCAGGTCACGAGGGCAGTCGCTAGCGAGAGGTTCACCCAGTCTTTGCCGAGTTCGCGCAGGCCGGTCCATTGCGGGAAGCAGTTCGAGAAGGCGCAGCCGGCGGGATAGCCGAAACGTTGGCGCACGGCGGTAATCCCGCGCATGGAGATGCCGACGGAGGGCGGGTCCATGGCGCCGAGATCAACCAGAGGCGTCGCGACGCCGATCTCATCGAGCATCGGCCTGAAGACGCGCTCGATCATCTCACAGCTGCCGTCCGGCGTCGGGTTGCCGACGTCGTTGGCAAGGATCATGACGCAAGCGGGTTTGTGCCGGCCGAGTGCCTCGAGTATCTGCGGCTCTGTATCCTCGTTGAGAGATGCGAAGATCACTCGATTGAGCAAACCGAGCCGATCGGCACACTCCAGACCCGCAATGTGGACATCGGCCTCAGATGCATTGATCATGAACGGCAGCGTGGTGCGCGCCGCGGTGAATTCAATGAACTTCTCCATCGCCTCGGGAGACGCCGCGATCACGTCGAATGCCATCTGCACGCCGTAGCGCTCAGAGAGCCCGTTCACGCGATCGATCAGCTTGCCGGCCTTCTCTGCATCGAAGTCGCCAGCAAAGGCATCCTTCACCAGCGAGTGCTTGTCATAGAAAATGCTTCCGACGAGCAGGCCCGTGTGCGAGCCCAGCGGGCCACCAATGGTCGCCTTGCCGATCTTGATCTCGTGGTTCTTGGTGAAAAACGGCTTCGACACTCTTGCTCTCCCTGTATGGCAGCGGATTCACGCGTTCCCGCGGACGGGAACAAAGGGATGGTGAACGGCGGCCGAGCAGGGTCGAGCGCGTAGCGAGCCACGCTTCGGTTGCCCTGGAGCCCGATGGGCGACCGAGACCTGCCAATCCGCAGGGTCAGCCATGTCGTTTCGTCCCTTGTCGTCTTGTTCGTTGGTACACACCTGTATCGCCAATGCGGGTACGCGTCAATCAAAAAGATACAGATCTGTATCACACCATGCCGCGTCGTTGCATCTGCTTGAAATCACGTAATTTCGCACGTAATTGAAATTGCGCATCTCCCGCGTCGAGTCGATCGTGAGGGGCGCGCGCAGGATCAGGAGCCAATGAACCAAGTCGAGAAAGAACGTTCTGTCGCGCGAGAGCGAATTCTGGATGCTGCATACGAGTTGTTTTCACGCGAGGGTGTGAATGCAGTCGGTGTGGACACCGTGGTCGCGCGGTCCGGCTCCGGCAAGATGACGCTGTACCGCCACTTCAAGTCGAAGGAGGCGTTGGTCCGTGCATTCCTGGAGCGGCGCGAAGACCTCTGGACGAAGCAGTGGTTCGAGGCGGCGCTCACGGACGGTGACAAGAGCGCTGAGGAGCGCCTGCTTACCGTCTTCGACGCCTTCGACTCATGGTTCCGGAAGCCCGATTTCGAAGGCTGTTCGTTTATCAACTCGCTGCTGGAGGGGCGCGAGACTGAATCGATCCGGAGCGCCGCCGCGCAGCACCTCGCCAATATCAGAAACATCCTAGAGAGATTTGCCCGTGAAGCGGGGCTTATCGACGTAGAGCGCTTCGCGCGCGCCTGGCACGTATTGATGAAAGGCGCAATTGTCGCCCGACATGAGGGCCAGCTCGATGCGGCCCTCGAAGCGAAATCGACGGCACGTCTCATACTCGGTAGTTGGCCGAGGTCACGCGCAGCCGCCGCCGGCAGCTAGTTCAAGGTGCGCGCCCTATGGCGGAAGTCTGTCGACGCGATTCCTGAATTTGAGCCGCGCGCGTGGCCGCCGCTTCACGCGCAGCCTGCAGCTCGCCAGGAGCAAGCCGGCTGATCGCTGCATCAAAGAACGCGGTGTAGGTCGCTAGCCGCGGCAGGCCCAATGCCTCTCCCAGAAGATAGCGACGCACCACGAGCCGCTGATGGCCGTAGGCGATGCTATGCCGAAGCAAGCCTTCCAGGGCATCGAAGCTGCCGGTAAGCCGCAGCTCCGACTTCGCCCGCTGAGCGTCCTTCTTGGAAAGGCGCCAAAGGTGCATGAAGCCGGGCTTTTTCAGGCTCCGCGATCGATTTGCCCTCGCGACCGCCGGAGCACTTTTCCCACATTGTTTGCCGTCTGTTGCACACAAGATACAGCTATCCGCCTTGAATCGATACAGAACTGTACCGTCTCATGAGCCAGACAGATCGTGGGATGTCAACGGGAGAGCTTTCAAGGAGAGACGTCGTGACCAAGAATAATAGTCGGCAAGTGTCCAAAGTTGCCGCTTTGATATTTGCAATTGCCGGAGTCTTCGCGTCTCAGGCAGTCGCGCCGGCGGCACGCGCCGGAGACGATAACGGCAACACGCTCGTGAAGGTGCTCGGCACATTCGTCATGCCGCAAAGCGACCTCAAGAATGGTGGTGGCGGTGTGCTTCACGTTTCGCAGGCAGAGATTCCCACCCTGTCGATCGCCTATTTCCTCACCGACAGCCTCGCTGTCGAAACGATCTGCTGCTTCACGGAGCACACGATCACCAATCGCGTGCCAGGCCTGCTCGGACTTGGCGCAGGCGCGGCCATCGCCGATACGTGGATATTTCCGCCGACGCTAAGTCTCCAGTATCATCATCGCATGGGCGCCTTCAAACCATACGTGGGAGTTGGCGTGAGCTATTTCTCCTTCTTCGGCGAGACGGGCTACACGCCTGCCGGTGCTGTCGACTTGAAGAGCGACTGGGGACTGGCGCTTGGCGGCGGGCTCGATGTAGCGCTTGGCGGCGGCTGGCAACTCTCCATCGACGCCAAAAAGATCCTCGATCTGGAGTCGAAGATTTACGTCAATGATACCTACATCGACACCGCCGAGCTCGATCCCTGGCTGATAAGTGTCGGTGTCGGCTATCGCTTCAACGTCGGCGATCTTTTCGGCCGCTGAAATATCTGCACCCACTCTCCCGTCAAAGGCCCCGCTCGCAGTGTCGAGCGGGGCAACCGCTCATCGCGTCCATGAACCCTCAATTCCTGACATCAAGATGGCGCGACAATCTCCGCGACGGCATCGCCGGTTGCGCCGGTCTCGCAATCATGCAGAGCCTCGCCAATCTCGCCGACCTGCCGATCGCGGGTGTGCCATTTGCCTGCTCGATCATTCTTATCGTCGCAGCTCCGCAAAGTGACACCGCCCAGCCTCGCAATGTCGTCGGCGGGCACGTGCTGTCGGCGTTGAGCGGTAGCACGATGGCTCTGCTGATGGCGCCGCATTGGTGGACGCTGCCGATCGCCATCGGTCTAGCGATCTTCGCGATGCAAGTGACGAGAACATTGCATCCGCCCGCTGGCCTGACGGCGGTGATTGCAGCAACGCAGTCTGTCAGCTGGCACTTTGTACTGACGCCGATCCTTTCCGGCGCCGTCGTGCTCGTGCTGTTGAGCTGCGCCTATCTTCGTTGGGTGCGCCGCGTGTCGTGGCCGGAAGCTTGGTTCTAGCGCTCTCCCGCGGTGCACAGCGGAGGCATTTCCGGCAGCGAGATGGCGTGATACAAGTCAGTATTGCCAATCATCTAGGGAGGTATGCAAATGCAGTCAACGTTTTCGGCGTCATCGCCGGGCATCGCATCCAGCATCGGGGCCGTGGCCAACAGCGCCTCGCCGGCGCCCGGTCCACGGCGCCCCATGCAGGGTACGGTGCACGGCTTCGATTCACGAACTGGCATGGGGAAGATCAAAGGAAGTGATGGAGCCACGTACTCATTCTTCGCCGCGGGCGTGAACGGTGGAGCGGCGCTGCCGGTAGGTGTCCAAGTATCATTCGTCGAAAGTGATGGTGTGGCCTCTAGCATAATGCCATCCCCAACGGGCGCAGTCGCGGCAGGCGGCAGCATCGGCGCACTGGGAAACTCCGCCGCGGCCCCGGTGGGCACAGCACAGCCGATGCGCGGTTGCGTGGAGAATTTCGACCAGCGAACCGGCGTGGGCAAGATCAGGGCGGTAGACGGCACGACCTACCGCTTCTTTGAGGCCGGCGTCGTCGCCAACCAGAAGCTTGCACAAGGGCGCGAGGTCGAATTCGTCGGCAGTGACGGCATGGCGACGAAGGTGATGCCGACGCGGCGCGGACTTTGGAGGTTTCTGCGCTTGCGCTGAGCGTGGTCAAGGCAGCGCTTCGAGCGGCACGATAATGGGTGCCCCTTCCACCTGCACCACTGTCGCTCGAATGCCAAATCCTTCGGCAAGGCGGCCTGGCGTCAGAACCTCATCAGGCATGCCTGCGGCTAGCATGGTTCCACGCTGAAGCAGCAGCGCGCGGTGACAGAAGCGTGCAGCGAGCGACAAATCGTGTAGGGCAACGATGATGCCTCGTCCCGTTGCTGATATCTCCGCGAGCCGTTCGAACAAAGTCAGCTCATGAGCCGGATCGAGTCCCGCGGAAGGCTCGTCGGCGATCATGTATGTTGCTTCCTGCGCGATCGCACGGGCGAGCAGCACGCGCGCGCGCTCACCGCCCGACAATTCGAACGCAGGCCGGTCGGCAAGATCCAGCACGCCTGTCGCGAGCATGGCGCGCTCGACCGCTTCGGCATCCTGTCGCGTTGGTCCTGTGAGGAGGTGCCGGTGTGGCAAGCGACCGAGCGCAACGAGCTGGCGCACGCTCAGCGGCCAATGCACGGTCCGCTCCTGCGGCAAGTAAGCGATCTGGCAGCTGAGTGTACTTCGCTCCATGCTGGCGAGCGGCTGTCCATCGAGAGTGACCCGCCCCCGGATCGGTATTGCAAGACCTGCGAGGGTCTTTAGTAACGAGGATTTGCCAGCACCATTGGCGCCGACCAGGGCCACGATCTCACCTGGCCGCAACTGCACCGAGACACCCCGCAGGACGGGCCGCGCACCATAGTTGAGCACGATGTCCTTGGCTTCGAGAAGCTGCGTCATCACTCGAAATCATCCCTGGATTTCAGCACGAGCCAAAGAAAGAACGGTGCACCAATAAGTGCCGTCGCAACGCCGAGCCGAATGTCTTGCAAAGGTGCGAGCAGCCGCAAAGCAATGTCGGCGAAAAGTACCAGAGCCGCGCCGCCCAACAGGCTGGCGAGCAGCAGTCGCCGCGGCTCGTAGCCCACCAGCGGACGCAGCAGATGCGGGACGACAAGACCGACGAAGCCGATAGTGCCAGCGACGGCCGTTCCTGCTCCCACCGCAAGCACGGTTCCCGCGATGACGCGTAGCCGCAGTCCGCCGAGACTGACACCAAGGTTCTGCGCTGCCTCATCGCCGAGTGTCAACGCATCGAGCGCCGCACCGGTCTGCAGCAAAACTGCACAGCCAATCACGATCAGCGGGGCGGCGAGCCAAACATGGAGCATGCTGCGGTCATTCAATGAGCCGAGCAGCCAGAACAGCATCTCGACCGAAGCGAACGGGTTCGACGACAGCGTCAACGCAAGCGTAGTCAGCGCGGCCGCGATGCTCGATATCGCAACGCCCGCGAGGATCAGTGTCGAAGGACCGCGGCGCCCTCGTGACAGCAGCAGCACGGCTAGAGCTGCAATCGCGGCACCCGAGAGCCCGCCGATGGGCAGCGCTAACGTAAAGGCACCTGCGGCGCCCGTGTGTATGGCGACGACAGCACCGAGTGATGCCCCGCCGGAGATTCCCAGCAAACTGGGCTCTGCCAGTGGATTGCGGAGGTAACCCTGTAGCACTGCACCCGAAAGCCCGAGTGCTGCTCCGATCAGGGCGCCTAGTAGAGCGCGCGGCAATCGTATCTCGGTGAGCACGAGATGAGCTGCATAGGGATTGTCGGGCAGGCCAAACCCATCTGGGCCAACCATGATCGAAGCGAGGAAGGCGACCGTCGCCGCGGCGGCGAGCAGCGCAACAGTCGATGATGAAGCCGGAGCGAGCGTCCCGACAGCGTTTTCCGCAGTTGCATTGGTCAAGGCGCATTCCTCGCAATAATCGCTTGCCTGATGCGTGCGAGCTTCTCGATCGCATCGGCAATTTTCGGAGTCGGGCACAACCAGTACGGCATGGGGAGGGCCAGCCGGTGCTTGCGCGCGGCCACAGCGGTGAATGCAGGATGGCGCAGGTTATCTCCAACGACTGAGCGGAATTCGGCAGGCTGATTGGCCAGCACGATTAGATCCGGCGGGTCGGAGACGAGCTTCTCCAGCGGCAGCCGTCCACCTGGGCCGAGTTCGCCACCCCGCGCCACGTTGCGGAAGCCGGCAGCGCCGAGCATCGAGTTGACCAACGTGCCGTCTCCGGACGCTATGCTACTTACCTCGTAAGCGATCGCCGAAGGGCGGTCACTCCCGATCGGCCGTACGGCGGCGATCCTCGCATCGAAATCGGCAATCAGCCGCTCGCCGCGCGCCTGCTCGTCGACTGCCGCGGCCATCAAGCGAATGCTGTCGCGCATACCCTCGATATCGGCGGCCAGCGGAACCCTCAGCACGCGGATGCCAAGGCGCTGCAACAGCTCCACCGTTGCCATCATCGAGTATTCTTGCGCGATAACCAGATCGGGCGCGAGCCGCAATACCTCCTCGGCGCTACCGAAGATGACAGGCAATCCCTTCGCCTCCGCCACCTTTGAGGAAAGCGTGGGATCGGTGGCGAGATAGCTCAGCGCCGCAATGCGGTCGCGTGGCACGAGGTCGAGCAGAAGCTGATCCGAGCACACGCTCAGCGAAACGATGCGCTGAGCCTTTCCGTTCTCCTCCGCGCGTCCCTGCGCCGCGAGGGTCATGAGCAAAACGGCGCAAACGCCTCTGCACACCCCGCGTGAAAGCAATTGTCTCATCTGCCTTCCGACCAGGCGATAGAAGCATCCTCGACATAACTGAAGCGCATGCCGGCAAACACGGTCGCTCCAGCGGTCGCGTAGCCGTGAGCCTGCTGATAATCGTCATCGAAGAGGTTCTCGACCCGGGCGAAAATCCCTGCGCCAGGACGTAGCCTGTACGATGCAGCGACGGTCGCCAGCCAGTAACCGTTGAGGGCAACCCGTTCCTGAGTGAAGGCAGGAAGACGGAAGGCGAGATCCTCCTGCCGGCCATTGTAGACAGCAGCAAAGTTGATATTGGCCTTGTCGCCGGCAAAAACATAATTCGCGTCGATGCGGCCCGAGTGCGGAGCACGTCGCGGCGCCTCTTCCCCGAGTTCGTTCTTTGCGTCGAGATACGTGTAGGCCGCTCCGAGTGTCAGGCTTTCCGAAAGCTTGGCGCGCAACGCGACCTCGATGCCCTCCCGCGTGCTCGTGCCATCGGCATTCTGTAGGGAGTAGGGGAAGCCGAGGGTCACGATCTCGTTCTTGAGGTCGGCGTTGAAGTACGTCACGTCGAGCATGGCGAGGCCCCTGGCGATCGTGTATTCGACACCAGCATCCCAGCTGAAGGACTCCTCCGGCTTGAGATTTGGATTGGGCGTGAAGAAGCCCGGTATGCTCCCATAGAGTTCGAACATGCTGGGAAACTTCACCGCCGTGCCCGCGCTCGCATGCGGCCGCAGACCCAAGTTGCGGAGTGGCACCGATATGGCCGAACGCCATGTCGTGAAATCGTCGAACGACTGACTATCATCATGGCGTACGTTGGCGGTTAGGAAGACCGTATTGCCAAAGCCACCACGGTATTCGATGGCCATGGCCTGCCGCGTTTGCGATCGCTCGACGCCATCTGCGAAATCGCCAGCCGGTGTAAACCTTTCGCTTTCGTGCTCCGCAAGGCCCGTCACGCTGTGCTCGGCGAAGATTGAGGGCGTGGCAAACTTCAGGGTGGTGAGATAGCCGTACTTGATGTCCTCGCTCTCATTTCGGGTGTGAAAAGGAGCGGCGGGAAAGCTCATGTCTAAATCGGTCGTTGTCGCCGCATTGCGCGTCGCGCGGACCTCGTGAGTCAGGTGACCGCCGAGCGTATCCCACCGGACGTTGACGCCCGCGAGCCACGTATCCGAGCCCAGCGTCGAGGGGTCGTCGATGGAAGTGGCGAGTTCTCCTGTCGTGCCCCCGAAGCCATCTCGGTCTGCGCTGCGGCGCATGTTGCGAAATGCAAAGTTGACGGAGAGCCCATCGGAAACGTTCATTCCACCCCGAAACGAGAAGGTGGAGAGTTGCCAGCTATCCGGCTCGCCGCCTTCCGGCGATACATTGAAACCCTCCGATTGCTGCCGATGATAGTTGAGGGCGAAGTGTCCTTTGCCGTTGCCCGCAGAGGCGCTACCCGAGACGTCGCTCGTGCCCAGGCTGCCGCCCTCCGTGCGGCCCGTGAAAGTTAGCGGGCCTCGACCACTCCGAGTGACGATATTGATGACGCCGCCGACAGCGCTGGAGCCATAGATCCCGCTCATCGCTCCCCGAATGACTTCTATGCGCTCGACGTCTGCCGCGTCGAGATTGCCAAAGTCAAATTCGCCGTCCGTGGGATTGTTGGCTTCGATGCCGTCGATAAGGACAAGCGTATGGTTCGCCTCGGCGCCACGCAGGCGCACTTGAGTGAGGCCACCGGGGCCGTTTGGGCTGCTCACTGCGACGCCGGGCATGCCCCGCAAGGCATCGGCAACATAACGAATCTGCCGTTCGTCAAGGTCCTTGCGCGTAACAACCGACACGGCAGCCCCAATCTGCTCGATGGGGACGCCATCCGTCGATTGTGAGGTATCGGTGGAGGATGCCTTCGCCGCGGCGCCGTCGTTGCCTGTCTTGGGCGCCGCCGCATTCGACGATTTCGGCTTTGCAGGCTTCTTGTCGGGCCGGGAACTGTCAAGCGTCGCGCCTTCGACGACCACCGGCGGAAGCTCCTGCACTGTTTGGGCGAATGCCGACGCCGAGAGCGTCGACAGACACGCCGAGATGAAAACAACTGCAAAGGCATCAGAATGTTTCGGGTATGCGCCCGAACGCACGCGAAAACGCATATACATGTAACCCCCCGTTACGCAGCACTGACACGGGGAGCCGGTCGAGATACGCCTTCTGGCATCTGCGACTTACGGGCAGACGACATATTACAGTCGCGACAGAATAAACACTGCCGCAAGCGCTCAATTGGGTGACGCGGGAAGCGACACCGCAGCTAGGCACATCTGACGTGGCCCCCAAAGGTTTCACATCAGTCGCCGCTACGGGTTTTCCGTTCCACCGCGCGCCCCGCACGGAGGATGGGCGACATTGCTGGCAGGTCTCCTGGCTCGCGGCTCAGACGCTCCCCCTGAACCTTCCCAACAATCGCACTGCGATCGCCAGTGGCATTTCTCAGGTAGAGCTCGCCGCATACAGTTGCGGGGGCAGCCACGGCACGTCCGGCGGACCTCCCGTGTTCCCATCACGACGGCTATTGTCGAGCCGCGTGGACCAGCACCGCCAACGTAGTACAGGTCTGTATCAAGTCAAGCTGCATTCACGTTTGTGCTGGTGATTTTGCGCATGGCGGCGTGCCGCCCACGGGCAGCACCCTGAGGAGACCCGCGTGGCTTGGCATTGATGCAATCAGCCATGACGAAACGTGCGCGGAACATCGAAACGCGCGAGCTGCGGCACCTCCCACTACTGCGAGCACATGCGTTACCAAGCGCTCGGCCGACCGCCAGTGTGCGCATAGCGCCTGTCCGAGTATGCATAGGGCGGATCCTGTAGCAGTTCTCGTGCGCTGCAAGGCGGCTGGAACATCGCGTGCACACTTCGGGGAGTCAGCTGGCAACGGTGGCAGCGCGCCATCGAGGTGACATAAATGCCAGCGGATGGCGGTCGCGAATAGGAAGGCGCCCAGAACGACAGTTGCTCAATTTAGTCATGGGAAGCGACCGATCCGCTCGCTAACTCGAATCTTGATCCAGCGGTCGCGTTTGTATGGATCGATGGTGATGTGAATGCTGACTGGCAAGGCAGTCCAAAGGCGACGGCCAGCGGCCTTATCCATTCTTACAAGACCGATTGCTCTTAAAACGGCGAGGACCATCTCAATCTCGGACAGCGGCCTGCCGCTCTCGGTGACGAGAGTCGATATCTGAACCGGCCCTAGCCGACGCAGAAGCCGCAGAAGCTGGCGGTTCGGAGGATCAAGAAACCTGAAAAGCGCAGCTAGGGAATTGAAGCTAGCGTCACCCGCCACCGGCGAAAGTAAATGGTCGGCGCGAGCCACATCCGTCATCTCGCGGCGGAGCTCACCGGCATTCAGGATGACAAGTCCGGGGGCGCTGCTAGACCGCGTCCGGTTGGTTGATTTGCGGCGCTGAGAGGTCATGCATCATCCGAGGACTGGCGTGCCTCTAAAGGACAAATCAGCGCTGGATGGAAATCTACATCTTCATTAAACCGCACGTAGCCACGCGGATTGCTGACCACTCGGCGTTCGCCAAGTCGGTAATCGCGGGTAGCGTGCGTATGACCGTGAGCCCAGAGGCGTGTCCGCTCGACAACGTGGTCGAGGTTCGAAGCGAACGCTGCTGAGAGAAGATCCGCCTGATACTGAGCGGCGATGCTCCGGAGGCTCGGTGCCGTGTGGGTGACGACGACGCAATCTCCACTGTGTGCTGCAAGCTGCGTGTCGAGCCATTTGGCGCTTTGCTCGTACTCCGCCAGGGCGTCGGACGCCTCCCAGAGCCGATCTTGGCGTCTGATCGTGCGGTGATCGTTCATTGTACGCTCGGCCCGCATGATTGCGGCGTCTACGCTGCGCTCGCCGAAGAGCCGATAGTCGGTCCATAGCGTAGCTCCGAGGAAGGCTATGCCATCGATGGCGACGGCGTCGCGATCGAGGACGTGAATATTGGGAAATTGCTCGGCTGCTGCACGGCCGGCAGCGCGCTCGGCATCGAAATCGAAGCCGTAGTACTCGTGGTTGCCTGGTACGTAGATGACGGGTTTGCCGTCGAGGCCATGCTCGGCGATCCAGCGCACGCCGCGTCCGAGACCCTGGCAGATGTCACCGGCGATGATGACGACGTCGTGCGCTGGCCGCGGCTCTGGAATCTTCCACGGCGTGCGGGCATTGACGTCGATATGCAGGTCCGAGAAAATCCACGCGCGCATATTTTCAGCTCGCATCACGGTTGGCTTCTGGTATCTGCAACTCGAACTTACCGGAGAGACGCCGCGGGACCTCCCGCAGGCCAATAACTCCGACAGAGCAGGCGCCTGCCACGCGCCTTATGGTGCTTCCGATGTACGTTCGTCGGCCGGGCTTCCTCGTCGAAGAGATCTCGACAGAGTGATCGGCGCAACGCGCAACATGCGGGCAATTTCCCATGGCGACATCCGTCCAAGTTCCAGTGTGCGCTTTGCCCATTCCAACTCTGCGTCGGTGATTTTCTGCTCGCGCCCGAGGTGCTGGCCGCGGGCCTTGGCGGCAGCCATTCCGGCGCGGGTGCGCTCGCTGATCAGGCTGCGCTCGAACTCCGCAATCGCACCCATGATGTGAAACAGCAATCGGCCACTTGCGGTCGTCGTGTCGATGGCTTCCGACAGCGAACGAAATCCAATCTCCTCGGCCTCGAGACGCGTGATCACCTGGATGAGATGAGCCAGGCTGCGTCCCAATCGGTCGAGCTTCCAGACGACCAACACGTCTTCGGGTGCGAGAGCGCGCAAAGCGCCATTGAGTTCTCGCCGCTCGGTAGCTGCACCACTGATGCCCTCATCGCAGAATATCCGTTCGCAACCGGCAGCTCTGAGAGCGTCGAGCTGCATTCCCAAGTTCTGTTCGTCCGTCGAGACGCGTGCGTAGCCGATCAACATGCCTTCGTGTTCGCAAGCCGCTCTCGTTCGCGGAAAACCGCGCACGGCTCACATTATCAAATGGGGTCCCTTTTGACGGTGCCTTCGGCACGACTGCGCACGAGGTGCAAAACCGTCAGAATGCTGAGTTTACCATTTTCGACGAGGTGCTGCCAACCCCCATGACAGAAGGGACCCCTTCTGACCGCTGGGCAGAGACAAACGAGTGATGGTCATGGACGGGGAGGCTAGCGGCCCTACGACGACGACTCGCGAAGCGCTGCATAGCGCTATCTGGAAATCGTCTATGGAGGAGACCGCGACCTGTTTGGGAATTACTCTTCATCGCCTCACGCGGATCTGCGAGCGGTATGCCATTCCGTACCCGGCCACGCCTACGGCCAGGAGCCCAGTTCAAGAGCTGCCACCACCACCTCAGCGTATGTCCGGGTCCATTACGATATCGTCGGCTAAATCTCGTCTGGTGGCTCGCACGACGCCCCCGTGGTCTGTTACGAAGCGAGCCGATGGGATAGGGCGAACTCAGGTAGCTCTTGATAAGAGGTACCACCCCGAGATGGGGCGCTGGCTTGCCCAGTTTTGGCGCCGCCGCTTCGACAAGCGATACGCCGAGAAGATCCCAATTCCGGACGGACTGGAGCGAGAAACACGCTTCGTGGATCGACTGTTTCGCGCGGCGGAAACAAAAGGCCTCATTCCGCAGATCCCCCAGGAACACTCATTCCATCGGATGGATTTCTTGTGCGATGGCGTCCAGGTTCATTGCAGGCTGCGCACGCCGTCCAAATTGGTGACTGTTCGAAAGCACAGCACAGAAATTAAAGAGTACAAGTCTACGGGACAAATGATTTTCAGGATTGTCAATGTCAAGCATTCAGATATCGGGACGAACCCGGAGTGGGATGAAGGGAAGATCGGCCCTCTCCGAACCAACGTGAAAGCGATCGCAGACGCGCTGGTGCTCGCTGGTCGAGTGGTCGTTCGCCGTGAGCTCGAACGTCAGGAACGAGAAAAGCACAGCGAACGGAGGGAGGCCGACAGGAGGCTGCAGGAACAGAACGCGATGATCGCAGCGCGTTGCAAAAGAGCGTTGATGTCCGCTGCGGACAACTATCAGATGGCCATCTCGCTCCGTGCATTAATTGCCGAACTGGAAAAGAAAGCGATCGATGGCAGCGACGTGGTGGGAAATCGATCGATCCCACAATGGCTCGCATGGGCCAGGCAGCAGACTGACAGCATCGATCCACTGAGCAAGGAACTCGTCTCCTTTTTCGAGGAGATCAACCGTGACGGCGAGGGCGACGAGCCCGACTAGGCCGACTAGGCCGACTAGGGTGGCGTGTCGGCAGAGGCCTCAGTCTCCAGGAGGCGTAGTTCCAATCCGGAACTTCAGGCCAACCTTTGAACTCGGCGGCAAAAAAACGGTGATAAATCAATAAGTTATGTTTATGGCCTGACGTTCTACCACTGAACTACGCATTTTTGCTCATTTACCGACACCTTTGCTCTGGCCGCCCCATTTGGCCCCACCTTCGTCTACGGCAACCAGAACGAGAGGGGCCGCCCGGGTTCCGTGAGAGGCTGCCTGTCCAGCTTTGTCGGCTAGAGCACTTCTTGAACTGGGGGGTGGTGCCTGGACGGTCATCAACCCTGTCAAGGGAGCATGATCGCGGTCGTGTCGCATGCGAGCCGGGTTGAACACCCTCTTGCAAATGACGACGAGGGCGAATTGCCCGGCTCTGGAAATAGATTGCCGTGTTTCTGTCGAAGTCATTTCCGGTTTCTCATATCGCATCTGTCTGGCATTGGGGAGGCGCCAGTTTATAGTGTGAGACTTGGGGTTGTCGATTTCGCGCCAAAGCCACTGCGTGGAACGCAGATCGATGCAAGATCACCAGCGCCATTTTGGCCATGGCGCTGGCTTTTTTGGATCGAAGGACCTTTGGTGGCGGTCACAGGTATTCGGATGTGGATCTGAACGAGTCCCCAATCCAGGAATTGAGGTCTTCCACCGCGTAAAGTACTCGAGCGCGAATCCCGGGGCCGGCCTTGCGGTACCGTGGACCGGTAGCCTGAACGCGATGACGTTCCAGCGTGCGCGGCGAAAGCCGAACAAGGCGAGCGGCTTCTTTAGTCGTCAGCAGTGCAGAAGTCGTGTGGGTCATATCGTTGGTCTCCGGTTGCCCGATAAAGAGAAACTGGTGCCAAGTTAGTGGGATGAAAGGGAGCCGTTGGCGGCTGTCTGTAGAAAAATTCGGTTACAGTCGTGCTTGTTTGATCGCGGATCCAGTGCATGGACTGCCGCACGGCGATGTGTGTCTGCCGCTCACGCCCGATTCCTCGATGGCGAGTGGACATTCGGTTGAGGCGACTAGCCTTCAGGCTAACCCGCCAGGTGGAAGAAGCAGCCGGTCCATTCCGTTAGCCGACCTGGGGCCGCTGACGGGTTTTGGCGGGTGCTGCTCCGGCGTGAAGGCGGCTTCGCCGAGTTTGCGGTCACCGACCCGGCTGGAACTTCTTAGCTAACGAGGCGCTCCGCCATGCCTGCATAACCCTCAGCAGCAGACGGTGGGCTCACGACCTGGGGCCTACAGTCTGGCCGCACCTGCGCCCGCTCAAGGACGTCCTCGTGAGTGCGCGGAGTAAGCGGGGCAGTCTGCCGGTAGCGATGCATCACCTTGCCGGTCTTACTGCTTCGGCACCGCCCGTCCTCAGCCGCTTGTCATCGAGGGCTCATCTCTTCTTGTCGCGGCGGTCAATATTGCGTTGACGCAAGTTCGTCCGGTCCCGACGCGGCGGTTCACCTTCTTTCGATCCGACAGCGAGCAAATCCGCCTTATCGCCGGGCCGAGAAGCGATGCCCTCCGCCCAACTCTTGATCTCAGCAAGCATTTCGGTCGGCTTGGAGCGTCGTATCGCAAATCGGCCGGCGTAGATGAGGCCGCTCGCACCGTCGACCGACAGGACATCGCCTTCGCGAACGGTGGCCTCGCCGATCCGGCAGGATCGTCCCGACGCGTCGATCTTGAGGCCGCCGCACGCGACGAGGCACACCTTCCCAAGCTGGCGCGCGACAACCGCGGCGTGCGATGTGCGCGCACCACGCGCGGTAATCAGCGCGTCGGCTTCGGCAATCGCGGCGATGTCGGCTGTCTCTGCGTTCTCGCGCAACAGAATGGCAGTGCCGTCACGTTTGACTGCCTTCATGCGGGCCGGATCAAAGACGGCAGCGCCGACTGCAATGCCCGTCCCCGCGGAGACGGCGCGCCCGATCGGCTGCACCCCCTCGGGCACGACAAGATCGAGGTATTCTATCTGGTCGAGGTCGATCCCGCTCAGTTTCTCGACTGCCGCATCCGCGGTCATGATCCCGCCGGCCACGAGATCGTGGGCTATGCGCAGGGCTGCGAGCGGCGTTCTCTTGCCGTTGCGCGCCTGCAGCATGAAGAGCTTACCGTCTTCGATGGTGAACTCGAAGTCCTGCATGTCGCCGAAGGTTTTCTCGAGAGTATCCTTGTGAGCGATGAGTTCGGCGTAGGCCTGCGGTGCGCGCCGTTGCAGCTGCTCGGCACCCAAGGCGTTGCGGCGACCTGCGACGACGTCCTCGCCCTGGGCGTTGGCGAGGTAATCGATATAGAGAGCGTCGGTCCCGTCGGCAGGATTGCGCGTGAAGCCGACGCCTGAACCCGAGGTCGGACCGGCGTTGCCGAACACCATTGCCTGGATGAGGGTCGCGGTGCCGGCGTCGCCGGAGATATTGTTGAGGGCCCGATAGGACTTCGCACGCTCGCTCGACCACGACTGGAGAACCGACTCGACCGTGGCCATGAGCTGCGCCATCGGATCTGCGGGGAAGCATTCGCCGGCGGCTTCCTCGAATACGGTCTCGTGTCGGGCCACGATCGTGCGCAGCGACAGCGTATCGAGCTCGCTGCAGGAGGTTGCGTTGGCGCTGCGCAGCTCGCTGGCGATGATCTCCTCGAACCGTCGCGGTTCCAGCTCGTGCACGACCTCGCCGTATTGCTCGATGAAGCGACGCCTGCAATCGAGGGCGAGGCGAGGGTTGCCGGTCAGCCGGCGCAATCCGGAAAGTGTCTCGGCGTTGAGACCGACGTTTAGAACGGTCTCCATCATGCCGGGCATCGAGACCGCGGCGCCGGAGCGTACGGAGACGAGCAATGGCCTCCGCGGATCGCCGAACCGCCGCCCCGTTTGCTGCTGGAGGATTTCGAGTTCGTGTCCGAGCACGGCCTCGATGCCGGCCAAAACCCGTCGTCCGTTCTGCATATAGGCACGGCACAACTCGGTGCCGAGGACGAAACCGGGCGGGACCGGCAAGCCGGCCCGAGCCATGACCATCAGGTTGAACGCTTTGTTTCCGACATCGGCACGCGCGGGCAAGTCCCGCGCGGCGTTGGAAACGACACGATAGACGCCGAATGGGCGCGATACGCTTGCGAGGCGGGCTCCCCTACTCATGCGATGACCTCTTCGAGGAGATAGGCGCGCAGCGCCTGGGCGGCGTGCATGTACGCGTCGCTGGCCGACTCGAGGCTGGCCGAGACGAGATCGATCAGATAGATCGCCCGGGCGCTCTCGACGTGCTGGGCAAGCGCGCGCCGGATCGCCCGCAGCAGCTCGTCTGCGCGGTGCTCAAGATCCATGAGGCTGCCAAACGCGGAAAGGAAGTCGTCGAAGTCATCGCATACGTCACTGCGTGAGATCGCTGCCGCGCATTCGATGCTCTTGATGAACTCCTGGGCGCAGGCGAGCACGGTGTCGGCGAGACCACGCAGCTCCTCTACAGGGGCTCCCGGAATGCCCAAAGGAGACAGGAGCTCGATCATGGACGCGGCCTCCTCGAGCTCGTCGACAGCGTCATCGGCCCCCTCGAAGAAGCGGAGCAGCGCGGCGGGGCGCTGATGCCGCTTGATATCGTCACGCGCTTCGTTGAGGAGCTGGTCGGCCATGTGCTCCCATTGCAAAGCCCGCGGGGCCAGCGCGTTGCTGGCTGCGGCGCCTGCTTCGAGGTCATCAAGGGCATCGCGCAATGTGATGGCGAGATCGAAACCCGTTTCTGCATGCCGTGTCGCGAGATCGAGAATGGCAAGGCCGGTCGTCTCGAAGTGGCGCTTCAGCTCGGCTTTGATCTCATCTGCGATCAGGCGGCGCGAGCGGCCCTGCCGCAGCCCGATCGACGCAATCTCCATGGCCCTGCACAGGAACCGGGTGGCGTTCTCCGCGCCGATGAGGTTGTCGAGCCTGTCGCCATAGCGGAGCGACGCCCCAGCGGCGTATTCCACGGCCTCTGCAAGGACCTGCTCGCCGCCTGCCTCGAGCAAGGCGCGGTGGCCGAAGTCATGCTCTGCGGCCCAATGCAAGACCTCCAGGGCTCGGTTCTTGTCGACGAAGGCGCGCAGACGCTTGCGCATCTTGTTCCAGTCGATGAGGAACACGATCCGCGAGCCGAGATGATCGAGATAGCGGCCAAGTTCGGCTTCGTCGGCAGCACGAAAGGTACCGGTGGTCAGAATGTAGGATTTGTTCTCGAGCACGTTGCTGGTCCGGTTGTCGGCGTGCTGCCAATCGACCGAGGACTCCGGGAACAGGCCAACGAAGAACTTCAACCGCGCATTATGGATGTCGGTATAGGTGACGCTGGCCTCGAGTCCGCTCACCCGGACAACCAGAACATGGGCGTCCGTCGTGCCGATATCGTTTTGCAGCAGCAGCCGCCCATCGTGCTCCGTCGCGGTCGTGGCAAGCCCGGGATGATCAAACTTCAGCGGCGCCGTTCGGTTGAGGCCCGTCATAAAGCAGGCGACCAGCCGCTTGGATCGTTCCGAAAGGTCGCGCGTGCTCGCGCCGAGAATGTTCTCGTTCGCCGTGGCGGCCTGGAGAGCATTGATCGCTTTATGTGCGTCCATGACGAGGAGGTGCGGGCTGTCGCCGCGAGAGCGGTTTCCCGACGTCATGGCGTCGATGGCGCTGCCATCAATGACACCGTCCTTTGCCAGCTTGAAATCCAGCTCTGACATACGCGCGCGGAGCGCGGTCTGTTGATCAGTGGGCAGGCATCCGAGCATCGTGTCGATGCCGGTAGCAACGCGGCCGAGGATGTCGTCTATGTGGGGAATTGCATACTGCTGAGGCGCTAGGCGCCGCGTCTCGGCAACCGTGCCGTCGAGCCATTGGTCAATCAGTTGGCTCGCCAGCCGTTCCGCCTTCAAATCCGGTACAGGAATGGCTGGATGATCGGCGTTGGCGCGCGCTGTTTGCAGAAGCGCGAAGTAGTACTTGACGTGATCGTTTGCCGTCAGCGCCTCTGCGATCCGATCTGGGAGCACGAGATCGGCTTCACCCAGTTCGGCGATGATCTTGCTTTTAGTCGGCATAGTGCTGGGCCTCCAGAGCTCAGGCCCGCAATTGCCAATGGTGATCCGTTCGGCGAAGCGTGTTCCAGCGACCTGGGAGCTGAAGCCCTATGGTCGAAGATCAACATGACAGACAGTTGACACGCGGCTGACCAAGATCAACCCGGCATCGCGGTTCATCAAACAGCTAGCGTGACGCGGCGGAGATCGATTGGAACGGGAAAGCCGTTCTCATCCGCGAAATCGCGGTGGGGATGGACATCCGCGCTGCGTGGACGGAGTACGACAGCTCCGCCAGCCGGGCTCGATGGCGTCGGTCGGTACGGCACCGGCCCAACATCAGAAGCAAGGCGGAACTCTCTTCAACAGCGGACGTGGTGGGCGACGGCATCCGCGTCGGGGATCGGGGCCGGGCAACTTCGGCTTCTGGGACTGACCAGCGAGTCGGCCGGCACCAAACCACAGGTGCGCTAAAGCCCCTTCCGCTGGTAGGAAGAGCTTGGCCTGATTTGCAGGTCAGTCTGTTGTTTGAGGCATCATGGATAGTGATCTTGAACAGACGGCGCGGTCCCTAATGCAGGACTTCGTGGCAGCTGGGCGACCGGCGGCCGAGTGGATCGATCGGCTTCCGACTGATGAAGCCAACTGTCGCGCCCTTGCTGTCGCATTCGATCGAATAGGCGTCGAAGCTTATAATTCTGACGATATTGATGTCGCGAACGATGCATTTTGGCATTTGTTTGTGCTGCGGTTGACGTTGGTGCGCGAAAATCCCGATTCGCGAGACGATCTGAGAGACTTTGCCAGCGCTGAGGATTTGCTCGGTCAGGCGCAGTTGTGGCGCGGCGATCTCGTGTCGGCGGAAAGGCTGCTTCGCGAGGCGAGCGCCTATCGGCAAGGGCTTCATAGCGACGATGAAACGGATGTGCACGCGGCCTATCTTCACGGTATTGGGCTTTGGCACCTCTCTTGGGTCGAAGCTCGCAAACGAAATTTCGATGTCGAGAAATCGTTGGTTGAACGAGCACGAGATCAACTGGCGCCGCTCAAAGAACAGTACCCCGGTTCCGCCTATATCGAGAGCGCATGCGCCGAGGTCGAGGCGCGCCTGAGTGAAATTCAAAGCAGTCAGTAGTCCAGTGCGCGAGATGCCGGCGTCGCGCCCTGCGACTACTGCTCTAGCCGGCTTAAATGCAGGACGTGAGCATTGACGCGATCGAGATCGCGAAAAAGATCGACATCTGACAGCCGGTCCACCTCTACGAGCGGACCTGGTCGGCGATCGTCTAGGGGCGCCGACCAGTTGCAGCGAATGGCAGCTATTGGGACGCACCTGCCGAGGTGACAACGTCTGCGACGGGCCAGTATCCGTGGACCTATTCGACTTTTGACTCGTCGGCGGGCGTTCTGAACGCGGGGTCGGGAACGGCGGCGGAGACCAGAAGCGGCCGCACGTCGCAACTATGCACTCGCAGGTTCTATCGCCGCCACCGGTTCCGTCTGGAAGTGCGCCAATCGGTAGAGTGCGGGCAGCACGATGAGCGTTAGAATGGTCGACGAGATGATTCCGCCGATCACGACCGTGGCAAGGGGCCGCTGCACTTCTGCCCCCGCGCCGACGCTGAGCGCCATGGGCACGAACCCCAAGCCAGCCACCAGCGCCGTCATCAGCACAGGGCGCAACCTGGTCATCGCCCCGTCGACAATAGCGGTCTCCAGCTTCGCCCCGTCCTGGCGCAGGCGGGCGATGAACGACAGCATGACGAGGCCATTCAACACGGCGACGCCCGATAGTGCGATGAAGCCCACTGCCGCGGAAATGGAGAGCGGCATGTCGCGCAGCCAAAGCGCCAGAACACCGCCCGTCAACGCCAGCGGGACGCCGCTGAAAACCACGAGGGCGTCGCGCATAGATCCGAAAGCCATGAAGAGCAGAACAAATATGAGACCCAGGGCGACCGGGACAACGACCTGAAGGCGGGCGCTGGCGGACAATAGCTGCTCGAAGGTGCCGCCGTAGTCGACCCAGTAACCGGCCGGTAGCTCGACCTCGCTGCGAACGCGGGACCTCACATCCTCGACGAATGAACCCAGGTCGCGGCCGCGCACATTGGCGGTCACCACGACGCGGCGCTTGCCGTTCTCGCGGCTGATCTGGTTTGGTCCGGGAGCAACCTCGAACGTCGCCAGCTCACTCAACGGCACATAGCCGGGTGCGTGCAGGGCAACCGACTTGGCGAGACCCGTGGTGCCGCCGTCCTCGTCGGGTTCCGGCAGGGGAATCGGCAAGCGGCCGAGCTTGTCCAAATCGGTACGCACGTCCTCAGGCAGACGCAGCACGATGTCGAAGCGGCGGTCGCCCTCGAACACCTGACCGACGACTTTGCCGCCGAGCGCCGCCTCGATCGTCGATTGCAAGGCCGCAACGTTCAATCCGTAGCGGGAGACGGCCTCGCGGTCGGGTGTGATGGTGAGCACCGGAAGCCCGGTCGCCTGTTCCATTTTGACGTCGGCCGCTCCCGGCACCTTTTGCAGCAAGGCCTCGATGCGTTTGCCAACGGCAACGAGCTGATCCAGATCGTCGCCATAGACCTTGACTGCGAGGTCGCTGCGGACGCCGGAAATCAGCTCGTTGAAACGCATCTGGATCGGCTGCGTGAACTCATAGTTGTTGCCCGGGACTTGGCGGACCGCCGCCTCGATCTCAGCGACGAGTTGCGCTTTGGGCTTTTTCGGATTTGGCCATTCTGACCGATCCTTCATGATCACGAAATTGTCGGCGACGCTCGGCGGCATAGGGTCCGTGGCGACCTCAGCGGTGCCGAGCTTGGCGACGATACGCTCGACCTCCGGGAAGCCTTTCACGACGCGTTCCAGGCTGGTCTGCATGCCGAGCGCCTGCGTCAGCGACGTGCCCGGAATCCGCAAGGCATGCAGGGCGATGTCGCCTTCGTCTAGGTTCGGGATGAACTCGCTTCCGAGGCGTGTCGCCAAGGCACCGCAAACGACGACCAGCGCGACGGCGGCGGCAACCACCAGATGCCGCCAGCCCATGGCGAATTTCAGTAGCGGCTGATACAGCCACTTGGCCCCGCGGATGATGAGGCTTTCGCGCTCGACCACGCGCCCGGTCATGAACAAGGCGACCGCCGCCGGCACGAAGGTCACGGACAGAACCATCGCAGCAATGAGCGCCATGACCACCGTGAGCGCCATGGGATGGAACATTTTGCCCTCGACACCGGTGAGGGCGAAGATCGGCAGATAGACGACGGTGATGATGAAGGCGCCGAACAGCGCCGGCTTCATCACTTCGACCGTTGCCTCGGCGGTAAGGTCGAAGCGCTCCTGGCGCGTCAGGAGCCTGCCAGTTGAGTGCTGTGCCGCCGCAAAGCGGCGCAAGCAGTTCTCGACGATGATGACGGCGCCGTCGACGATCAGGCCGAAGTCCAGAGCACCCAGACTCATCAGACTTCCGGCGACGCGATTCTCAACCATGCCGGTGATGGTCAGCAGCATCGACAACGGAATAATGAGCGCCGTCAGTATGGCCGCCCTGATGTTGCCGAGCAGCAGGAACAGCACGACCACAACCAGCAACGCGCCTTCGAGCAGGTTATTCTTGACCGTGCTGATGGTCCGGTCGACGAGTTTCGTTCGATCGTAGACCGTCTTGACGGCCATGCCTTGCGGCAAGCTTTCGGAAATTTTCTCCAGCTTCGCGGCCACCCGCTGAGAGACAGCCCGGCTGTTCTCGCCGACCAGCATGAAGACGGTTCCGAGGACGACTTCCTGGCCGTTTTCCGTCGACGCGCCTGTGCGCAATTCTTCGCCCAGCAGCACGCTTGCCACGTCGCGCACGCGAATGGGAAGGCCGTCACGCATGGCGACCACGACGCCTTCGATGTCCTTGAGGCCCGCCACCTGGCCGGGCACGCGAATGAGATATTGCTCGCCTCGCCGCTCCACATAGCCGGCGCCCACGCTCTTGTTGTTGGCGGCCAGCGCTGTGGCGATATCGCCAAGGCCGAGGTTGTAGCTCGTGAGCTTCCCGGGCGATGGCGTGATGTGGAACTGTTTGACGTACCCGCCGATCGTGTTGACCTCGGTAACCCCGGGCACGGTGCGGAGCTGCGGCCGCACGACCCAGTCCTGGACTGTCCGCAAATCCGTGGGCGTCCACGCCCTTCCATCTGGCCCCTTGCGAAGCTTATCGGGCTCGACGGTGTACATGAAGATTTCGCCGAGCCCCGTCGCGATCGGGCCCATGATCGGCTCGAGGCCTTCGGGAAGCCGACCCCGGGCCTGCTGCAGGCGCTCATTGACGAGCTGGCGCGCGAAGTAGATGTCGGTCCCGTCCTCAAACACGACGGTGACCTGAGATAGCCCATAGCGTGACAGCGATCGCGTATAGGAGAGGCTCGGTAGTCCCGCGATCGCCGTTTCAATAGGGAACGTGATGCGCTGCTCTGCTTCGAGCGGCGAGTAGCCCGACGCTTCCGTGTTGATCTGCACCTGCACGTTGGTGATGTCGGGCAGGGCGTCGATGGGCAGGCGTTGGAAATTGTAGACGCCGAGCCCGGCCAGACAGATGACGGCCAGCATGACGAGCCATCCGCGCCGGATAGAAAACCTTACGAGGCGCTCGATCACGAAAATTGTCTCCCAGCCAAGACCCTGCGACGACGATCAGTGGTCATGGCTAGCCCCGGATTTCTCAATGTCGGCTTTGATGAGGAAGCTGTTCTCGGTCACATAGTTTTGCCCGGGCTCGATGCCGCCGAGTACCTCCGTCCGCGTACCGTCCGAGGCACCGAGCTCCAGCATGCGCACCTCATAGGTGTCGCCGACCTGCGCGAAGACCACGGTGAAGTCGCGGAAGTGTTGCAGCCCGGCGTTTTTGACGGCGAGTGGCACATTGCGTTCGGAGACAGTCAGCAGACCGCGCACGAAGCTGCCCGGAAACCACTTCGAATCCTTGTTTTCGAGCACCACCCGGATGACGACGGCCTGGCTTGCCGCCTCGGCGACCGGCGTTACGTACGTGACGGTGCCCTCGGCGCGCGTCGCCTTGTCGTGGCTTTCCACGACAACCGGCTGGCCAACTTTGACCCGCTCGCGGTCGCGTCCGAACAGGTGCAACTCGGCCCAGACCGAAGACAAGTCGGCGATCTCGAAAAGAATCGCTTCGGCCGTCGTCGTGCTCCCGATATTGGCGGCCCGCGCAACCACGACACCATCGATGGGGGAAACGACGGTGTAGTCCTGCAGCGAGATATTGCGGTCGATCGTCGCCAAAACCTCACCCGCACGCACGCTTTGCCCGACCGTCTTATTGACTGATTTGACAATGCCGGGGAAACGTCCGCCAACCTTGGCATTGCGATCCTCATTGAGCGAGATGACCCCGGACACGTCGATGACGTCCTGGATTGCTGCCGGCCCGGCCTTCTCAATCTTGACGCCGGCGGTGTCGGCCGCCTTGGCCGAAATCTGCGTCCGCCCCTCATAGGACGAGTAGTTCCATTGGGAGGTTTTGCCGTCTTTATCCGCACGCACGCTCACATCGAACGAGTGAGGTTCGACAACGGTCTGGCTACTTTTCAAGTAGTCCTCTTGCGGCGTGAACGTAATCTTGTCGGTGCGGTTGCCGAGACGGCCAAGGTCAATGGCGAGACTGACATCCGACGGTGCAACCGGCTTGCCTGCGAGGTACGGGTAGACGTGGAACTCGGGCGGCACGCCCTCCTCGAAGATCGTGATCTCCAAGGCGAAGTCGCCATCCCGCAGCATGCGTCCACGGTGTGGGCCGCGTTCGAAATCGGCTGCTGGCGCAACGGCACCATGTCCGCCTTCTTCGTGGGACGCGTGATCGTGGCTATCGCCCCCGGATCTGATGGCCATGCCGACGCCGACAAACGTCAGAGCAGTGAGAACGAGGGTGAGAAGCTGGCGCATTGCAGTGTTGTTCTTCCGTGGCACGGCTACGGTCATGGAGATCCGCCTGCTCGGCATTTGTGGTCAGTGGGCATGTGTGTGCGGCTTTGTTGTTCTGTTGGCGTATGCGTGCGGTTGGGTTGCGGCGCTGCCAGGTGCGGAGCCGTGAAGGCGCACGTTCGCCACCGACAGCGCCGGCAGGTGGGCGAACAGCTCATGTTTGAGGCTCTCTCCGATCCGCTCGGCGTCAGCCACGGATAATTTGTCGTCGACCAGGATCGCCACGTCGGCATGAAGTTGGTGGCCGAGCCACCGCGCCTTCACGTCCAGCACACGTCGGATGCCGGCAACATGCTCGGCCGCGTGTTGGATTTCGCCCACCGTACCGGGCTCTACGCCGTCCAGCATGCGCGTCAGGACGGAGCGGGCGGACTGCCAGACGATGCCGAAGATCGCGATGGTGATGATGAGACCGACGATCGGATCGGCCAACGGGACACCAAGCCAGACGCCGACGGCTCCGGCGACGACCGCCAGACTGGTGAGGCCATCGGTACGGGCGTGGTAGCCGTCGGCGATCAGCGCCGCGCTGTTGATCTCGCGGCCGACCCGAATGCGGAATACGGCGACGGCCTCGTTCCCGATAAAGCCGATGACGCCCGCAATGGCCACCCACAGCAGCAGGGTGATGGGCTGCGGATGGAATATGCGGTCGATGGCTTCATAGCCGGCGAGCAGTGCGCTCAAGAGAATGATGAGGACGATCGAGATGCCGGCGAGGTCCTCGACCCGCCCGTACCCGTAAGTGAAGGTGGAAGTCGGTTTACGCCGCGCCAGTACGAACGCGATCCACAATGGGATGGCGGTTGTCGCATCGGCGACGTTGTGGATGGTGTCGGCCAGCAGAGCCACGCTGCCGGAAGCCAGCACCACCAGCACCTGCAATGCCGCCGTGACGGCAAGGATGATAAAAGACCACTTGATCGCCCAGATACCGCGCTCGGTCGTGGCGATTGTTGCGTCGATCACGCCATGGGTATGCCCATGCGGGCCATCATGACTATGACCGTGGCCGCGACCATTAACGGTGTTGCCGCCTTGCGTTGGATATCCGAACCAGTACCGCTCCCTATCCAGCATGAAGGCCCTCATAGGTATTTTGCTAGCGCCTTGAACTCCCGCAGCGCGGCACGCGAGGTGGGCGACCCATCGACGGCGCTGTCGTCGAGGCAGTGCTCCATGTGGTCGTGGATCAGTTCGCGCTTGGCATTGGCGATCGCGCGCTCGATGGCGTGCAGTTGCTGGGCGAGCTCCAGGCAGGGGCGGTGCGCCTCAATCATGCCGATAAGGGAGCGCAGATGCCCCTCGGCGCGCTTCAGGCGCTTGATGATGTCGGGATGACTGGCATGTTTCATCCTCATATCCTATCCAGGGGGATAGGTAAGGTGCAAGCACAATGCGCTGGCTGATCGAACTACAGCACTGGCTCTACGGGAGCATGGGTGCCGGCCTCAAATCCGCCGAGGACGTGAGCGCGCTCCCAGCCATGCTGATATCGGCGATGCTCTTTGGAGCCGTGCACGCCTTCATGCCCGGCCACGGCAAAAGCGTGCTCGTCTCGTATCACCTGGGCCGCCCCGGCCGACTTCGCGACGGCGTGCTGACCGGCATGGTGCTGGCGCTGACGCACGTCGGATCGGCGGTAATCTTCGTCATGCTGGGCGTCGCCGTCATAAGCCGGTCACTGGCGCTCGCCGGACGAGCACCGGCCTTCGAGACCGCCAGCGCGGTGCTCATCATTGCGACCGGCCTTATCTTGCTGTGGCGAGCGGCGCGGCCGCACATCCACAGCCACGCCGGCGATGGAAAGATGCTTGCCTTTGTCACCGGGCTTATTCCCTGCCCGCTGACGACGTTCATCCTGACATACGCCATCGCCAAGCATCAGCTCGCGATTGGCTTCGCCGCAGTGGGAGCCATGACCATAGGGGTGATCGCGACGATCGCCAGCTTCGCCGTTGCCGCCGTCTTCGCCCGCGAACGCTTCATGGGGTTGCTGGCGAGAACGGAGTGGCTGCGGCTACGGCTGGGCCGCGGCTTCGAGCTGGCCGGCGCATGCGCCGTTATCGTGCTTGGGATCGCCATGTTGAACCGCTGAAAGGCACCGTTCTCGGATTTGCAACGTCCGCTTGTTGGGCACGAGCGGTCATCGCAATCGCCCGCATGCATGCCCGCTTTGGTCAGCATCGACCGCTAGGCGATGGGCAAGTTTGGCCGGTCCACCCCCAAGACCAGACCTGACCAAAGGCGTCATCTGCCATCACGCATACGGGGTGCGCGATGTCCGTTTGTGGGACGAACCGATCTCACTGCTTGGCGGAAAGAGGTTGCCGGGCCGCCGACGAGCAGCGGTCTGCATTGACGTCGCGGTTCTCCATTGTTCGCCTCGTGCTGCGTCACAATTCGCTTGGCGCTGGGGCCAACGAATTGAACCTCGGCACTGCGGGGCGGCGGCCGACGAGCTGATCCGGCCGCAGATTGAGATAGCGTCGCAGCATCTTCCAATCCTTGTGGCCGGTGACCAGCGACACCTCCGGGATGTCGAAGCCTGCCTCGAAGAGGCGGCTCGTCGCCTCGTGACGCAAATCGTGAAAGTGCAGGTCATCGATGTTTAGCTCCTGGCATCCGCGACGGAACGCGGCGCCGAGCGAGCGCGGATTATAGGGGAATACTCTGTCGCCCCCCAACCCCAACGCCTGCTGCTCACGCAGCAATGCGATAGCGTCATAGCCCGTGACGTCGAGCAGGGGGACCTTCTGGTGATTGCCTGACTTCCGGCGAGGATCTTTGCGGTTGCGCACTATCGCGAGCTGCGCGGTAAAATCGACGTCGGTCCAGAGGAGGGTGCAGATTTCCTCCTGTCGCATGGCGGTCGCTACCGCGAACTTGACGAGACGACCGAGAGGGATGGTCTGCCGCGGATTGTTATCGTGGAGGAGGATGATCCGGCTCAGCTCATCAGGTGTGGGACGGCGGTCGCGTTCGTTGCCCTTCGCGACGAGGTTGAGCCGACGCAGAGCAACGCGCGCCAGCTTAACCTGATCGGTCGGGACCTCCATGCCATGCACGGCGGCGGCGTGGACAAGGATCGTCTGGAGGTAGCCGATGTCGATGCCGATCGTGGCGGCGCCGGCCCCTTGCTTGGCTCGCTGCTTAGCGTAGGCGATGATGCGTTCGCGGGTCAGACCGGCAAGCTTCTCGGTGCCGAGATCGCCTTTAAGCTTGTCGAGCGTGTAGGCCTTACTGCGCATCAGAGGTTTGCCGACCTCGGCGAGGTCGCGCGTATGCAAATCGATGACGAAGCCGAACGTCGTCGACGCATCGCCTTCCACGCCCACGGCGCTCCTGCCGCGGCTGACCTTGCCTTCGGCTTCGTTAGCCCAGGCTTGCGCCTCCCACTTCAGCCGGAAGGTGCGCGAGGCATGTTGACCCTTCCGACGGACCTGCGCTCGCCAACGGCCCGAGGGTAGCTTAGTGAGACTTGCCATGCTTTTCAGGTGGTTACATGGCAGCGTGCACGAAACGAGCACACGAAGGGTGAGAAAAGGTGCTTGGAGATGGGGGCTGGAGCGCACAAATTCGTGCGAGATTTCGGGCCCGTACGTCCCTTGAGACTTGGCCGCCGGCGTGAGCAATTCGTGCACACGGAAGCTGAGAAATGGTGGGTAGAGGTGAGAACAGATGCGAACAAACGTGTGCACGCTCTCGTGCCAGCCCGCTGATAGATAAGGAGAATCGGTGCAATACCAACCGCATAGGTTCTCTGTCGCTCCTATGATGGATTGGACGGATCGGCACTGCCGCGCCTTCCACCGTCAGTTGACGCGCCATGCCTTGCTCTACACCGAGATGGTGACAGCACCCGCGATCCTCTTCGGCGACCGCTCGCGCCTGCTGGGCCGCTCGGACGAGGAGGGGCGCGTCGCGCTTCAGCTTGGCGGCTCCGACCCCAAGGCGCTCGCCGAGGCCGCCGCCATCAGCGCCGGCTATGGCTATTGCGAGATCAATCTCAACGTCGGCTGCCCGTCCGACCGTGTGCAGGAAGGCCGCTTCGGCGCCTGCCTGATGGCCGAGCCCGACCTCGTCGCCGAGTGCGTCGCCGCCATGCAGGGCCGAGTCGACGTGCCCGTCACCGTAAAATGCCGCATCGGCATCGAGGATCAGGACAGCGAGAGCGATCTGCATCGCTTCATCGCCACGGTCGCTCAGACCGGCTGCCGCACGTTCATCGTGCATGCGCGCAAGGCTTGGTTGAAGGGATTGTCGCCGAAAGAGAACCGCGAAGTTCCTCCGCTCGATTATGATCGCGTCTATCGTTTGAAGGCCCAACATCCCGAGCTGACCATCATCATCAACGGTGGCATCACCGACCTCGACGCCGCAGCCCGGCACCTTGAGCACGTCGATGGCGTCATGCTGGGCCGCGCGGCCTACCAGACGCCATACGTGCTCGCAGATGTCGACCGCCGCTTCTTCGATCCGGCAGCGCCCGTTCCCTCGCGCATCGACGCCATCGAGGGCATCATCCCGCATATCGAACGGCACTTGGCGAGCGGCGGCCGCCTCAACAATGTGGTCCGCCACATGCTCGGCCTGTTCCACGGCGAGCCGCGCGCGCGCCTTTTCCGCCGTCACTTGAGCGAGAACGCCCCGCGCGCCGATGCCACGATCGCGACGCTGCTGGAGGCCGTTTCGCTCGTCGATCCATCCTGGCAGTCGCTCGCCGCCGAATAGGAGTTTCCGTCAGATGGAGATCGGGCTTTCCGCGGGCGGCCTTACTGCGCTCATCGCCGGCCTGCTTATTGCCGGCCTCGTTGCGGGTTTCCTCGCCGGCCTTCTCGGCATCGGCGGCGGCGGCGTCCTCGTTCCCGTCCTCTACGAAGCGCTCCGCGCGCTCGACGTCGACCCCGCCATCCGCATGCATCTCGTGCTGGGAACGTGCCTCGCCATCATCGTCCCCACCTCGCTCAAATCATTCGCCGGTCATCGCGCGCGCGGCTCGGTCGATATCCCGCTCTTGAAACGCGTCGCGCCCTATGTCGTCGCCGGAGTCGTTCTCGGCTCCATGACGGCAAAGGTCGCCAGCGGCGAAGCACTGAAATGGGTATGGGTGATCGCCGCCACGACCGTCGCCATCAAGATGGCGCTGGGCCGCGAGGACTGGCGCATTTCAGATCATCTGCCGCCTTCGCCCTGGCCGCAGATCGGCGGCCTGCTCGTCGGTTTCATCTCGACCCTCATGAGCATCGGCGGTGCGACATTCGTGGTGCCGTTGCTCACGCTGTTCGGCAAGCCGATCCTGCAAGCGGTGTCGACCGCCGCTGGCGTAGGCCCGCTGATCGCCATCCCCGGCGTCATCGGATACATGTGGGCTGGCTGGGACGCATCCGGCCTGCCGCCGTTCTCGATCGGCTACGTCAACCTGCTTGCCGCGGTGATCGTCGCGCCGTTGAGCGTCTGGGCGGCACCGTTCGGCGTACGCATCGCCCACCGCATCCCCCGCCGCACGCTGGAGCTGGCGTTCGCCGCGTTCCTGGCGACCATCTCCACGCGCTTCCTGATCGACCTGCTCTGGTGAGCGCCGCGCTGCGGTCTCACCCACGTTAGATCAGGCGACGATCTTCTGATTGTATTCGCCGACCTCCGGGAAGCGCGACAGCTCGCGGTCGATGTCGGCGAAGATCGCCTTCATGTTGGCTTCCGACGTCGGGCTTTCGACGACCACCACCAGCTCCGGCTTGTTCGACGAAGCGCGCACCAGCCCCCACGTGCCGTCTTCCAGCGTCACGCGTACGCCGTTGACGGTGACGAGGTCGCGGATCTTTTGCCCGGCGACAGTACCGCCATCTGCGGCCACCTTCTTGTAGTGCTCGACCACCTGGTCGACGACTCCATATTTCTTCTCATCGTCGCAGTGCGGCGACATCGTCGGCGACTGATACGTCTTCGGCAGCTCGCGCTTCAGCTCAGCCATGGTCTTGCCGCCGGCGCGATCGAGCATGTCGCAAACCGCGAGCGCAGCCACGATGCCGTCGTCATAGCCGCGCCCCAGCGGCGGCTGAAAGAAGAAGTGCCCGCTCTTCTCGAAGCCCACCAGCGCCTTCTGCTCGAAGGTGTAGCGCTTCATGTAGGAGTGGCCCGTCTTCCAATAGAGCGCTTTCGCGCCGTTTGCCTTCAGCACCGGATCGGTGAGGAAGAGGCCGGTCGATTTGACGTCGGCGACGAACACCGCGTCCTTGTGCCGTGCCGAGATATCGCGCGCCAGCATCACACCGACAGTGTCGGCGAAAATCTCGTGCCCCTCGTTGTCGACCACGCCGCAGCGGTCGCCATCGCCATCGAACCCGAGACCGACATCGGCGCCGTGCTTCACCACCGCTTCGGCGATGGCGTGCAGCATCTTCATGTCTTCCGGATTTGGATTGTAGCGCGGGAACGTGTAGTCGAGGTTCGTGTCGAGCGGCACCACCTCGCAGCCGACCGCCTCCAGCACCTTCGGAGCGAACGCGCCCGCCGTGCCGTTGCCGCATGCCGCGACGACTTTCAGTTTGCGCTTCAGCGGTGCGCGGTCGGCAAGCGCCTTGATGTAGCGCTCGGCCATATCCGGCACGAAAATCAGCTTGCCGCCGTCAGCCGTCTTGTACGCGCCGGAGAGGACGATCTCCTTCAGGCGGCTCATCTCGTCGGGGCCGAATGTCAGCGGGCGCGCCATGCCCATCTTGATGCCGGTCCAGCCGTTGTCGTTGTGCGAGGCCGTCACCATCGCCACGCCTTCGACATCGAGATCGAACTGAGCGAAGTAGGCCATCGGCGAAAGCGCCAGGCCGATGTCATAGACTTCGCAACCGCCAGCCAGCAGTCCGTTGATCAGCGCCTGTTTCACCGACGCCGAGTACGAGCGGTAGTCGTGTCCTGTCACGAGGCGCTTCGGCACGCCCCGCTCGGCGAACAAGGTCGCCATGCCGAGCCCCACCGCCGTGAGACCCAAGAGATTGATTTCTTGCGGGAACAGCCAGCGCGCGTCGTATTCGCGGAATCCTGTCGGCTTGACGAGGGGGAGACGTTCAAAGTCGTAGGTATTGGGCTTCAAATCAGCGCGCGGCGGCGGCAGCATAGAAAATCTCCTGACGGCCGGATTATTCGGGTGGGTTTAAACGCACGAAGGTGCGCTGTCGATCCCCGGCCGGGCGGCGGCAAAGACGCACGGGATTGTGGCAGAATGCAGCTGCTATTCCTGCAGGACCAGGCGCCCGGACCGCATATCGAACCGGGACAGCCGTGACAGGAAGCTCATGCCCAGCAGGGAGGTCTTGAGGCGGCCACGCTCGGCCACCGCGGCAGGTACGTTGCGCACCGTTATGTCGCCGATGGATACCCTGTCGAGCGTGACCGGCGCCACCCGCGCCACGCCGTTGGCCGTGGATACCGCGCGCGTGAAGTCGGCGTCGTTGAGATAAATACCCGCGGCCTCGGCGTCCTCGTACGACAGCGCCACCATGGTCGCCCCGGTGTCGATCATCACCTCGATGGGGCGGCCATTGATGTCGGCTTCGGTATTGAAATGGCCATTGCGCTCCGCGTCGATCTCGACGACCGAGCCGGAGTTGTTGCTATGTGCCGAGCTGGCTTGCATGCCAGTCGTCTGCATCGCGGCAATCTCATCGCTCGTCGGCAGCCCGAGCATGCGCTCGGCGCCCGTCTTCAGACTTTCGAAGTGCGACAGAGCGGCGACGCCGATAACGGCGACGACGCCCCAGCTCACGGCTTCCCGCAGCAATTGTCTCGTGCCCGGCGTCATGGTCATGCGGAGGGATCGATGCTCTTCTCTAAGGCGCGACCCGCGCCAGATCAGCAGCGCGTATCAGCCCCTTAGCGTCAGATAATCGTTTGCGAACTCATAGGATCGCAAACGCCTTAAAAAACTCATACCAAGCAAGTTTTCCTTAACCGTACCGGGCTTGGCCACCAGCGCATCGACATTGCGCACGATCAGCGGTCCTACGGCCAGCGTGCGTATCCGCGCGGCCGCGGCGTACGTCGTTCCGTTCGCCGTATCGACCGCAACCGTATAGGACAGCTTGCTCAGATCGATGCCCGCGCGTTCGGCATCCGCCGGCTTCAGCACGACCGACGACGCCCCGGTATCCACCATCAGCGTCATCGACTGGCCGTTGACGGATGCGCGCACGGCGAAGTGCCCATCGAGCCGCCGCCGCACTCGCACCGCTGTCTCGCCTTCATCGCCCGTATCGACCGAGACGACCTGGCCCGATGGCACGAGCTCGCCGCCCACACGGCTGACGACGGCAGAAATCTCCTCGCGATAGGAATAGCCGGCAATGAGACTGAAGCCGATCGCCAGCCACACGACGACGTAGCGCAGCGCCTGCATCAGCCGCGTCTGCCCATCGTTGATCAGGCTGACGATATAGAGGCCCGCCAGCAGCAGCCCGGCGACGATGCTCAGGATCTCGCCCGTCCCAAGACCCGAGAACAGGTCAGGATCGGCCCTCAGCAGCAGGAACGCGCCGACGCCCACCAGCAGCGCCAGGACCAGCCACGCTCTCATCGGGCACCACCTAGCCACGCCGCCTTGCGTGCGGGCAACTCATTCATGATCTGGCGCCGTTCGAGGCTTGTCAGCTTCGACCAGCGCGCGATTTCAGGAACCGAGCGCCCGCAACCGCGACAAAGACCGGTCGGCCGGTCGATCTCGCACACGTTGATACAAGGCGTCTCGATATTGGGACGATTTGGAATGTTGCTCACCGGGCGTATTTAGCGCCGGCCAAACGGAAGTACAACGCTTCCCCGTCAGCCGAAGGCGGCCGTATCGCCGTTCTCAATGCGCGCCCGCACCCGAGCGGGGCGGGGAGGGCGCGGCGCCATCCCTTTGAGGCGGTGGGTTTCGTGCCCAAGCGGCTGCAGCGGTCCCATCGACTGCAGCACGCGGTATGCCGGCAAGATGACTTTCGCGGCCGTGCCCTTGCGCAGCTCCGACTGCAGATCGAGATTGCCGCCATGCAGCTCGATGAGGTTCTGCACGATGGCAAGGCCAAGTCCCGCGCCCCCCTCAGCGGTCTGCTGTGCCAGCGTGCCTTGGCCGAAGGCCTGCAGCACCTTCGGGATTTCTTCCTCTGGAATGCCGGGGCCATTGTCGCGCACGGCAAGGAACTGCCCGCCATCGGGCATCTTGCCGACGCTCAGCGTGATGCGTCCGCCCTTCGGCGTGAACTTCAACGCGTTGGACATCAGGTTCAGGCAGATCTGGCGCATCGCCCGTTGATCCGCCCACACGATCGGCAGGTCCGCTTCCGTCTCCTCGACGACTTCGATGCCCTTTCCTTCGGCGCGCAATTTCAACAACCGGTGGCATTCGTCGATCACGTCAGCCAGACGCAGTGGTTCTTCGTGCAGCTCATAGCGGCCGGACTCGATGCGCGTCAGGTCGAGAATTTCGTTGATCAGGTGTAACAGGTGCTTGCCGCTTTCGAGGATGTTCTCCGTGTACTCGCGGTACTTCGGGTTGTTGAGCGGCCCGAACATCTCTTCCTTCATCACCTCGGAGAAACCGAGAATCGCATTCAGCGGCGTGCGCAGCTCGTGGCTCATGGTGGCAAGGAAGCGCGACTTGGCGCTGTTTGCAGCCTCTGCCCGCCGGCGCGCCTCATCGGAAACGGATTTCTGCTCCTCGAGTTCGGCGATCAGCGCATCCTTCTCGGCGCGGTATTCCAGCATCGACAGCACAGTCGAACGCAGCCCGCGCGCCAGGAACGTGAAGTAGAGGTGGATGCCCACCGCCATCGTCGCCAGCGCCAGGTAGAACGAGTTGTCGAGCATCAACAGCCGCCCGACCACGGCCAGCGTCATCGGCACCGTGCCAGCATAGAAGATGGCCGGCAGCGTCGCCGCGAACATCGTGCGTATCGCCAGCACGACAATCAGCGTCGCGAAAATGAAGACGTGCGAAGAGAACACCATGTCCGTTGGCGCACCGAGCGTCTCGCGCACGCCAACCAAGGCAAAGCCGGCGAGGGCAAGGCCGTTGAACAGCTCGAGGAGTACGAACCGGCGCCGCCACATGCGGATGTTGAGCTGCGCCTGCGGCTGATGCAGAAACCGGCGCGCCTGATCGAGCAGCAGCACCTTGGCGACGATCACGGTAACGAGCCACACGATGGCATCCACCGTCGGCGCCCAGAACATGCAGGCGAGAGCAAACAGAGAGTAGAGCACCGGCATCGTGACGGCCGCGCCCAGCTCGTTGCGCGCGAACATCGTCAGCAGTTCGTATTCGAACTCCGGCTTGATCGAGGTCCCGGCTGCGAGCCGCGCACGCCGCTCGGAAAGATCCCTGTAAGCGCGCGCACGGGCGTCATGCCGGCTTCTGCGGCGCACAACATCCTCGGGTATGGCGCTCATCGACATCTGGCTCACGCGGGACGGGGGAAAAGTCGACCGCACCAAGCGGTCTCGAATGTTATTTCTAAATCTCGGCAGAATTTACTAACTAAGTGTTTAGTAATGAATATTTTGCCAACGAGATGCGCGCATTTGTGTGCAAAGCGACATCGAACGCCTCGATCGCTCCATTGCTGGCCGCCCCGGCGGGCATTAGGCTTCCGCGCGATGCACCAATTCCGATCGTCATCACTAAGTGTCGCTGCAACACGAGAGCCGATGCGCGGCCTTCAAAGATTCATGCTGCCGAAGAGGCACTCATGCAGCTGACAGTGGTTGGCTCGGGCGATGCGTTCGGGTCAGGGGGACGCCTGCAGACCAGCTATCACGTGTCGTGGGCAGCCGGCGACTTCCTCATCGACTGCGGCGCGACCACCCTTATCGGCATGCAGAAGCTCGGCCTCGATCCCGATCGCGTCGGCACCATTTTCATTTCGCATCTGCATGGCGACCATTTCGCCGGCCTCGTCTGGTGGCTGCTGCACGCCCACTACGTGACCGGCAGAACCGCCCCGCTCACCATCGTCGGGCCGGCTGGCATCGAGCAGCGTTTTGCCACCGCTGCCGAGGCGCTGTTCCCGAACTCCACGCAGATCGATCGCCGCTTCGAGATGACGTTTTACGAGCACGCGGCCGAGGTGCCAGCCACCTTCGGCGACGTCACGGTGACGCCGTTCGAGGTGCAGCATCCATCCGGAGCCACACCCTATGCGCTGCGCATCGAGTGTGCGGGCAAGGTGATCACATTCTCGGGGGACACCAAGTGGGTCGAGAACCTTCTCCCTGCAGCGAACGGTGCTGATCTCTTCATCGCCGAGTGCTTTGGCTTCCTCACCCCGACTGGCCACCACATGTGCTGGCGCGACATCGAGAGCCACCTCGATCAGTTGGCCGCCAAACGTGTGATGCTCACGCACATGGGACCCGACATGCTCGCCAATCGCGCCGCGGTGCGCGATCAAAGAGTGCTGCTCGCCGAGGATGGGCTGCGCGTGGCCGTATGAGCGAACAATCCTTGCCCATAGAACCGGATTGCAGAAACACCGCTTGACCTGCACAGGAAAAGGCAGTTTATTCCTATTTATTGGAATTTTTGAAACATAATTTCATATGGGCCTCCGATGCTCGACGAAATGGACGTCAAGATTCTGCGCATTCTCCAGGAGGATTGCACCCGGCCGGTCGCGGAGATCGGCAAGGAGGTCGGGCTCTCGACGACCCCGTGCTGGCGCCGCATTCAGAAGCTGGAAGAAGCCGGCGTCATCATGCGCCGCGTCGCCGTGCTCGACGCAGAACGCGTCAACGCCGGCGTCACCGTCATCGTATCCATCAAGACCGATCAGCACAGCCTCGGGTGGCTGGAGCGGTTCCATGCAGCCGTCTCCGACTTCCCCGAGGTGGTCGAATTTTACCGCATGTCCGGCGAGATCGACTATCTGCTGCGCGTCGTCGTTCCCGACATCGGCTCCTACGACATCTTCTACAAAAAGCTCATCTCGCGCATCGAGATCGCCAAGGTGTCCTCGGCGTTTGCCATGGAGCAGATCAAGTACACCACAGCGCTGCCGCTGCAGTTCGCGCGCGCCGGAGAGGACGCAGGTGCCTCCGACGGCGAAGAGAAGCGCAAGCGCCGCTGAACTTTTCAGCGCAGCTCAGCCTGCCTTCGGTGGCGACTTCTTCAGCCGCGCGATCAGGCTGGACGTGTCCCACCTGCCGCCGCCCATGCCCTGCACCTCGGCATAGAAGCTGTCGACGAGGCGCGTGACCGGCAGCTTGGCGCCGTTGCTGCGCGCTTCATCGAGGCAGATCGCCAGATCCTTGCGCATCCAGTCGACGGCGAAGCCGAAGTCGAATTTCCCCTCGTGCATCGTGCGCCAGCGGTTGTCCATCTGCCACGACTGCGCCGCACCTTTGGAGATCGTCTCCATCACCAGGTCGAGGTCGAGCCCCGACGCTTCGGCAAACGCAATCGCTTCCGACAGGCCCTGCAGCAGACCGGCAATCGCGATCTGATTGACCATCTTGGTGAGCTGCCCTGCGCCGGACGGGCCGATGAGGTTCACCGCGCGCGCATACGAAGAGATGAGCGGCTTGGCCCGCTCGAATGGCTCAGCTTCGCCGCCCACCATCACAGTCAGCGCGCCGTTCTCGGCACCTGCCTGGCCGCCCGACACAGGCCCATCGAGAAAGGCGATTCCGCGGTCTCCCGCCGCTGCATGAAGCTCGCGCGCCACCGCCGCCGAGGCCGTGGTGTGATCGATGAATACGGAGCCGGCCCCCATGCCGCGGAATGCACCATCGGGGCCGGTCGTCACTTGGCGCAGATCATCATCATTGCCGACACACGAGAAGACGAAGTCCGCCGAGAGCGCCGCTGAGGCCGGCGTCGGCGCGCTGCGTCCGCCATACGTCTCCACCCACGCCTGCGCCTTTGCCGGGTTGCGATTGTAAACGGTGACGTCATGCCCGCCCTTCTTGAGAAGGTGTCCGGCCATGGGAAATCCCATGACCCCAAGCCCGATCCAGGCAACCCTTGCCATCGCAAGTCTCCACTGTGTTCGACGTGCAGGGCTCTAGCATCGCTGCCGGCCGCCAGCACTTGGAAAAAATCGGCCCCGGCGTCCGATCGGACCCGAGGCCAAGGGATCATGCTTTTGTGGGGAGTCGTGTGCGTGTGCGATCAGCTCGTCCGCGAGGTACGAGCAAACTTTAACAGCGAAGATATCGTCGTGCTCGCCTTCAGCGACGCCTGCGCGGTGTCGGTGTTCTTTGCACTGGTGAGAGAAACCGCCAGCAACAGCGCAGTCACCAGGAAAAGGATCAGCGCACCCGTACGCGCCCACGCCCAGTGAGCGCCGTACTGCGATTTGACTGTCTGAAGATCCATGTTCGAGCCCTCGGGGGGTGAGAGTCTGCGATCGAGTTGAGGGTTTTGTAACCGATAACGCCTCGTTAGTCTAACTCGATCTCAGTCCGATGGCTAACGCAAGGCTTTGAGTTTTAACGAAGTATTTACTATTGCGGCGCGCGCGGCGCTATTCAGCGCAATTGCTGCCGCGAACCTGCGACAGCGTCCGTTTCAGGCTGATGGCTTCGGCATCGATGCAAAGCTCGATCAGCACCGGAACCTCGGAAACGAGGGCTCGCTTCAGCGCGGGCAGGAACTCCGGCGTGCTTTCAACGCGCACAGCCTGGGCGCCATAGCTGCGAGCCAGCGCCACGAAATCCGGGTTCACGAGTGTCGTCGCCACGACCCTTCCGGGAAAGCGGCTCTCCTGGTGCATGCGGATCGTGCCGTACATGCCGTTGTTGGCGACGATAACCACGATCGGCAACGCGTACTGCACCGCGGTTGCCAACTCCTGCACCGTCATCTGCAAGCAGCCGTCCCCGGCGAGTGCAATCACCGGGCGATCGGGATGCTGCAGCTTGGCGGCGATCGCCGCCGGCAGCCCATACCCCATCGACCCCGACGTTGGTGCGAGCTGCGTCGGCCAGCCCTTGTAACGGAAGTAGCGGTGAACGAACGCAGCGTAGTTGCCCGCACCGTTGGTAACGATCGCCTCGTCCGGCAACTCGCGCGACAGCGTGGTGATCACCTGCTCGAGCCGCACGCTGCCGACTGTCGCCAGCGGTTTCAGCGACCGCTCATAGCTCGCGCGCAGGTCACGCCGCAGTCTCGCCCACCGGCGCTTCACCGGCGGCTTCATGCGTGCCAACGCTTTGGCCATCGCCTCCGGCGCCGCGATGATCGGCATATCCGCGCGGTAAAGGCGGCCGATCTCGGTCGGCGAGCGGTGCGCGTGGATCAGGAACTGGCTCGGCCGCGGCGTCTCGATCAACGAGTAGTCCGCCGTTGTGATGTCGCCCGGCGCCTCGCCGATCACCAGCAGCACGTCCGCACCGCGGATCGCCGAGGCAAGTTTGGGATCCATGTCGATGCCCGCATGGCCCGCATAGCACGGGTGCCGGTTGTCGAAGTGATCCTGACGCCGGAACGCCGTCGCCACCGGCATGTCGAACGCCGCCGCGAACTTGGCAATGTCGTTGGCCGTTGCCGCGCTCCATCCACCTCCGCCCAGCAACACGAGCGGCCGCTCGGCCACCTCCAGCTTGGCCTTGAGCTTCGTCATCTCGCTGGATGATGGAACGGGCGCCGCGGGCCGCGGCGAACCCGCAACTGGCGCCGAGATACCTGCGGCCGATAGCACATCGGTCGGCAGCCCGAGTATCGCGGGCCCATGCCGGCCCGAGGTCGCCGCCTGAAAGGCACGAGCGACATATTCGGGAATGCGCTCGGGCTGGCGCACGACGCCGACCCAGTTGGCCACGCCGCCGAACATTGCCTGAAGATCGATCTCCTGGAACGCCCCGCGTCCCTCGTGCTCGCGCTCGATCAGGCCCACGAGTAGCACCATGGGGGTCGCATCCTGGTGTGCGACATAGACCCCGCTGGCGGCATTGGTGACGCCCGGCGCCCGCGTCACGAAGGCGACGCCCGGCTGCCCCGTCAGCTTGCCCGTCGCTTCGGCCATCATCGCCGCGCCGCCCTCGTGGCGGCACACCACGGTGCGGATCGCGCTCTCGTCGAACAGCGCATCGAGGGCCACGATGAAGCTCTCGCCCGGCACCGTGAAAAGCGTGCGGCAGCCCTCAGCGACGAGCTGGTCGATTAAGATCTTGCCCCCTGTACGCATTAAAGACAGTTCACCGCGGCGTGCCATTCGCTGAATTTGAGCTGTTTTAGGCGGGCTTCAACGCTGCAGGACAGCCCTAACCGCCGGTTGGGTTACGATTGTAGCCCGATCGGGGAGCCCTTTGCGAACGCACATGGATCACCGCGCGGCCATGCCGCTCGTCGTGGACTGCGTTTACAACTTTGGAACCCCCGTGCAGCTTGGCGGTTGGCCTTTTGCACCCCTGTCATAAGAAAGGTCTTTACAGGGGGGGAGGGGGCCCCTAAATGCACCCCTCTTCGTTTTTGGCGGTCTCTGCTTTTTCTGGCAATTGCTCGTGTGCGCCCACGGGCGGTGGAGGTCCTATGCGATGGAGAAGCTCTCCTCAGCGACTGCACTGATCGACAAGTGCCGGCCCGAGCGGCCGGTGCGAGGGCTTCGGCCGCGCGCGGCCGGCCGTGCAGCGCGATGGTTCATCGACAAATTCCCCGGGGACGTGGCCTACGCCTACAAGGCCAATAGCTCGGTCTTCCTCATCGGAGCGCTCTACGGCGCCGGCATCCGTCACTTCGACGTCGCATCTCTGCCTGAGATCGAGGACGCGGCGACGATCCCCGACGCACACCTGCACTTCATGCATCCGGTGAAGTCTCGCCACGCCATCCGCCGCGCCTATGACCTCGGCGTGCGCTCGTTCTCGCTCGACAGCGAAGATGAGCTGAACAAGATCATCGCCTGCACCGATGGCGCCCGCGACCTGATCCTCTGGGTCCGCGTTGCCGTGCCGGCCATCAACAGCCGTATCCCGCTGGAGCGCAAGTTCGGCATCACCGGCGCCGACGCCGCGCGTCTCCTCGTCAAGACACGCCAGGCTGCGGCCGAGCTGGGCATCACCTTTCACGTCGGCTCGCAGACATCAACGCCCGACGCTTACGTCACCGCGCTGGGCGAGGTGCACCGCCTCATCGTCAAGGCCGGCGTCATGATCGACCGGCTCGACGTGGGCGGCGGCTTCCCCTCGCGCTACCCGGACACCGATCCCGCGCCCTTGCAGGACTTCATGGATGTCATCTCCGCTGGCGTCGAGACTCTGCCCGTGAAGGAGAACGTCAAGCTGATGTGCGAGCCCGGCCGCGCGCTTGTCGCCGAGGCCGAGAGCCTGATCGTGCGCGTCGATGCCCGCCGCGGCAACAGCCTCTACATCAACGACGGCTCCTACGGGATGCTGTTCGACGCCGCGCACCTCGGCTTCATCTTCCCCACGCGCCTCATCTCGCGCAGCGTCGATGCGTCGGACCCGCTCGTGCCCTTCCAGTTCTGGGGGCCGACGTGCGACTCCATCGATTACATGAAGGGCCCGTTCCTGTTGCCCGACTCGATCCGCGAGGGCGACTACATCGAGATCGGCAACATGGGCGCCTACGCGCGTGCCATCGCCGGCCGCTTCAACGGCTATGGCGAATACGACGAGGTCATCCTCCTCGATCCGCCGATGCTCACCATGTACGGCGAGGAAGCCGCCGAGGCATCGACGGCCGCCCGCCGCTGAGGTCGCCGGGGCGACCTCGCCAATCCGTAAGGTTGGCGAGGATTGCCTGCGGCATCCGTCCGCACCAGATCAAACATTGCCCGCTCTCAAGGGGACAGGTGTCGCGAGCGGCACCAACCAGGGAGTGAAACAACTATGAACAGGGCAATGATGGTCGGCCTCTGCGCCGGCGCCGGCATGATGTTCCAGTGCGTGGTCTCAACTTCGGCGTCCGCCGAGTATCTCGGCTATGGCAACGGCGATCCGGGAAACTGGGACTACAACACCGAGCAGGCGGGCGGACCGTGCAACCTTCCAGGCCAGACAGCGATCGATGCGCAAACTGGCCAGCCGAAGTGCTGTTCTCAATATAATCCCATGAGCCTGTGCCCGCTGGCGCGCTCCGAACCGCGCTACTACCGCCATCCGCGCCGTATGGGCGGCTCACCCAACTAGGTCTGAGAGGCATCTGTCGAAACGCTGTCGGTGCGCGGGCTCTGCGGCCTGCGCCCGATCGCCGCTTCGCAGCTTATCGAATGATCCAAGTCATCTGGAGGAGGATCCATTTACGGCGGATTAGCACCCGCATGGAATGACATCCTATCGAACGGCGGCTTGGCAGCGTTCAATTGCTGCAAGCTGCTCCATGAAGAATGGCATCGGGGGACGGCCGTGAAGAGCACGCGCGCAGTTGGGATCGACGACAGACTGAGCTTCATGGGCATCGATAAGCGCACCCGAGCCCTGCTGCGCGATCTGCAACCGGTTATCTCCGCGCACATCGGCAGCGCACTCGATGTCTTCTACGATAAGGCATCACGCGTCCCCGCAACGAGCAGCCACTTCACCGATACGGCGCACATGGCAGCCGCCAAGAACCGCCAGATCGAGCACTGGCGGTCGATTGCGTCGGCCGAATTCGGTAACGAGTACGCCGAAAAGGTGCGTGCCATCGGCCGCACGCACGCCCGGCTCGGCCTCGAGCCGCGCTGGTACATCGGCGGATATGCGCTGATCACCGAGCAGCTCATCGCAGCCGTGGTGGACGACCAGTGGCCCACGCTCATGCGGCTGTCCAAGTCCAACGCCAAGGGCATGGCCGAAGCATTGGCGACCCTCGTCAAAGCCGTCATGCTCGACATGGACCTGGCGATTTCCACCTACCTCGAAGCGCTCGACGAGCAGCGCGCGATCGCCGAGCAGGCTCGCCTCGAAGCCGAGAAGAACCAGACAGCAGCACTCGCAGCCTTGGCCGAGGGGTTGCACCGCCTCGCTGCCGGCGACCTCACCACCCGGATTGAAGCGTCCCTCGCGCCCGAGTTCTCGGCCATCAAGGAGAACTTCGATTCGACGGTCGCACGCCTGCAGCAGGCGATGTCGAGCATCCGCCTCGACGCCCAGGTAATCGAGTCGGGCACGCAGGAGATCTCCGCCGCCGCCGACGATCTTTCCTCGCGCACCGAGCGCCAAGCCGCCAGCCTCGAGGAGACTGCCGCGGCGCTCGAGCAGATTACCGCCACCGTCAAGAACGCAGCCCAAGGCGCCGCTCACGCGCGCGATGTCGTCGCCAACGCCAAGGGCGATGCTGAGCGCGGTGGCTCCGTTGCCCGCGCCGCCATCGAGGCCATGGGCTCGATTGACAAGTCGTCCGGTCAGATCGCCGACATCATCGGCGTCATCGACGAGATCGCCTTCCAGACCAACCTGCTCGCCCTCAACGCCGGTGTCGAAGCCGCGCGCGCAGGTGAAGCCGGCCGCGGTTTCGCCGTCGTCGCCTCGGAGGTCCGCGCGCTCGCGCAGCGTTCGGTCGACGCCGCCAAGCAAATCAAAACGCTCATCGGAACTTCGACCGCCCAGGTGAAGGAGGGCGTCGACCTCGTCTCGCAGACGGGGCAAGCGTTCGAGCGCATCGTCGGCCAGGTGGCAGATCTCAACGCCGTCGTCGGCAACATCGCCAACGGCGCCGTGCAGCAGGTCGAAGCCTTGCAGGAGGTGAACGGCGCCGTCAGCGAGATCGACCGCGTCACCCAGCAGAACGCCGCCATGGCTGAGGAGGCGACCGCGGCGAGCCATGCGCTGGCGCAGAAAACCACCGACCTCAATCGCTTGCTCGATACCTTCGAGGTGGAAAAGGCGAGGGCGCCGTCGCGCACCCCCGTGCGTCCCCGCGCAGCCTGAATCTTGCGCTCAGAAGTCTGGGTTTGCACCCGAGCCGAGTCACGCGAGCAGTTCTGCAAGCTGCGGCTCTGTTGTCCCGCATTCCCGAATCGGGCTAGGCAACCAGCGAAGACTCTGCCGTCAGAAGCCCGTGCTGCCTGGCGCGAATCACTGTATCTGAGCCCCCTTCGTATTGGCGGCGGGGGCTGCATGGCGGGAAAAGGGAAGAAGCGGGGCGACGACACGCGTCAGGAGTTGATGCCCTTTATAGATCGAATTAGCCAAGCCTCGAGGGCGCCTTCTGAGGTTGAGCCCCCGCAGAGCTTTGCCCCAGACCCACTTCCGCCGAAGCCTTCTCATCCTGCAGCGCAGGTGGTTCGAGGCCCGAAGCGTCCTTGGCTTCCAGGCATAATTATCTCGGGCGCTTTGTCATTGGCGTCCCTAATGACCTACGCATTCGTACATTGGGGCCCAGAGATGCTTCGCCACGTCGCGACGCATCTCGCCGTTCAACTGACGGACCACTGGGTATGGGGGGACAGGGAGCAAAGCAACGACATGGAGACGGGCTCTATTCCTGAGCGCAATGGCTGGATGCCTCTCATTGAGCGAGAGCCGGAAGCAACCGAGCCCCGGGACGCTCAAGAGCTGTATGAGCGGATGAACCCGACGTTGCCAACTCGGGGCCGTAGTGCCGCTCCGCAGAAGTGATTTGAAGAAAACGCCGCAACCGTCTGGATTATATGGTGGGCGGTATAGGGATTGAACCTATGACCCCACGCGTGTGAAGCGTGTGCTCTACCGCTGAGCTAACCGCCCGCCGTGCCGGAATATGAAATGTGACCGGGGCGTCCTTATGCGAGCGCCCTTTCCCCCTGTCAAGGTGCCCCGCTCACGGCAGCAGCGCGAACGAATGCGCAATCTTTGAGAACTCGGCGGCGACCTGCGGCTTGTCCCGCGGAGTAGCGATCCCGATCAGACGATAATAGCCGCCGTCTTTGCCCAGCAGCATCGCCTGATAGAGATACAGCGGCGTGCCGTGCTCTTCGTCGGCCGCCTCACCTTCCAGCTCGATGCCGTCGAGCCCGCCGATGGTGATGGAGCGCGGCTCGCCGATGTTGAAGTCCTTATAGCCGGGCATGCTGGCAAGCAGCGCTGTCGCCAGCTTGGCCGGGTCCGCCACCGGACGCTTGTCGAGCGAAGGCGCGACCATGAACGCCGATCGCGTCTCGCCGGTGCGATCAGGATCGAGGCGCCCATCGAGCGTATAGACCTTGCTCGTGCCGACCAGCGTTCCCGCTTCCTTGAAGGGCCCGAGATAGGTGAGTGAAAACAGGTTGCGCACCGCCGGCTTCTCGGTGGTCTTGGCCGTCGCCAGCACGTGCTCGATGGCTTCCGGCTTCACGCTGCCGTCGTCGAGCGACAGCGTCGGTACGTTGACCGACACCAGCACCGTCTGATCGGCCGTCTGGAACAGCACGAAATATTTGGCGTACGTCCCCGCCTCCGACTTCTGCCGCGCACGCATGTAGATGTGCTTGTCGGTGCGGTCGAGCGAGCCCTTCTCGACGTGGGTGATGCCGCGCTTGGCGAGATCGTCCGGCGTAAATCCCTGCGCCATCTTGTCGTACTCTGCGACCGGAGCCTCCAAGATGACGTACGAAACGCCCGTCGCGTCGTTCTGGAACCCCGAGAACAGCGGCGATGGCGTGTAGCCGGCAGGAAGGTCGAGCACCACTCGGCTATTGGGCGCCTGCTGCGGGGTCGCCAAGGCCGGCGCCACCACTGCAAAGGCGAACAGGATCGCCGCCACCAGGGCGGCCCCGCCCGATTGCCTCGGCCGGCGCGCCAGAGTTGTGATCATCGAAGGCAGCGCAATCGGCAGCGGCATGAGGGGTGTCCAGGCGGATATGACGAGGCCGGCGAAAGGAGCCGGTTCTTACGGCCATATTGGGGCACAGGGCGTTGCATAGAAGCCTCGCCCACGGCTCTTCACAGTCAGCGCCGCAAATGCAACGATCCCGCCGCATCCGCCGATTCCGTGAGCGGCGTTGCCAACTTGCCCGGGACAACTGAGCACCGGCGCCGTAAACCAAGCCCGAATGATGCGCCGTTGGGGGAACTATGGAAACCGACAAGGACGAGCCGCGCCGATCGTTCCTATTCTCGTTCGGCCTGGACCGCATCGGCCTCATAGCGCTCAAAGCGCCGCTCGTTTCGCTTGGCGTCATTATACTCATGACGATCCTCGCCGGCATTGGCCTGTCGCGCCTGCAGGTTGATGATTCTCTGTCCGAGCTTTTCCGGACCGACACCGAGGAGTTCCGTCGCTACGAGGAGATCGACCGCCGCTTCCCCTCGAGCGAGTTCGACGTTCTCGTCGTCGTCGAAGGAAAGGATCTTCTCAAGCACAAGGAACTCGAGACCTTCGCTGGCCTGACCACTGAGCTGCAGCTGGTCGACGGTGTCGCTGGGCTCGTCTCCATGCTGTCAGCGCGCGACAAGCCTGACGCCAACGGCTACGCGCCACCTCTGGTGCCCGATGAATTGCCGGCCGCCGGTCCCGCGTACGACGCGATGCTGGCCGCGCTCAAGTCGAACGATATCGTCAAAGGCAAGTTCCTCTCCGACGATGGCGAGCTTGCACTGATTGTCATCGCGCTCGATCGCAAGACCGTGCACGAGAAGAGCGCGCGCACCGTCATCGGCGAGATCAATGCCGTGGTCGAGACTGAGCTTGCTGACAGCGGGCTAACCGCCAAGCTGACCGGCGCGCCGGTGATGCAGCTGGAAATCCGCAACGCCGTCGAGCGCGACCGTCTCGTCTACAACGGCCTCGGGTTCGTTGTCGGCATGGGCATCGCCTATATGTTCTTCAGGCGACTATCGCTCACCATCATTGCCGTTCTCGGACCCGCCATTGCCATTTTCTGGACCCTCGGCGTTCTCGGCGCGCTCGATTTCCGCTTGAACCTCTTCATCAACGTCATCACGCCGTTGATCCTGGTGTCCGGCTTCTCGGATTCGATGCACCTCGTGATGTCGATCCGGCGCGATATCCTTTCCGGCATGGGGCGCATCGAGGCCGCCCGCAACGCCGTTCTCGACGTGGCCCCTGCCTGTCTTTTGACGGCAATGAACCAGGCGATTTCCATCGTCTCATTCGCCTTCGCAGACTCGGCCCTGATCCGCACCTTCGGCTTCGCCGCGCTGATGGCGGTCGGCATCTCTTACACCGCAGTTGCCGTCGTGGTCCCGACGCTTGCCGCTTTGCTCGTTCGTCGCGAGAAGGCGTCCGCCGTGGACCCGCACATACAGGAGCAGGGCGGCGTCGGCAGGCTGCAGAAGATCACCGATGCGATCGTCCGCACCGTTGCTGCAAATGCCCCGGTCTTCTTTACCCTGGCGCTTATCGCCACCGTGCTGTGCGGCATCGCCTACAGCCAGTTGAAGCCGCATTATCGCCTGGCCGACCAGGTGCCCGACAAGGAGCAGGCGCTCGCCGCCACGGGGCGCCTCGATTCCAAGCTCACCGGCGCCAACCCGATGCACGTGATGATCCGCTGGACCGGCAACCAGTCGCTCTACGATCCCGAAACGCTGCAGGCCATCGCCCAGGCCCACGACGTCCTCGAAAAGCGTGCAGGACTCGGCAACGTTTGGTCGCTCGAAAGCTTGCGCCGCTGGCTGGCCGCCGCCGGCGACGACAGCATCGAGAACGTCAAGCACTACGTCGGCATCCTGCCCGAGCATCTCGTGCGTCGCTTCATTGCCGAGGATGGCAAGGCCGTGCTCGTCACGGCGCGTCTCCCCGACGTCGACGCCAGCGAGATCCTGCCCGTCGTCGACAACCTCGACAAAGAGCTGGAGCCAATCCGCAAGGCCAACCCGGGCTATGAGATATCGGTAACCGGGCTTCCGGCCATCGCTGCCCGCAATTCGGCAAAGCTGATCTGGGACCTCAACTGGGGTCTCGTCGGCGACATGTTCATCATCTTCATCTTCCTCGGCATCGCGCTGCGTTCGGTGCTGGTGGGTGTCGCCAGCATCATGCCCTCGCTGTTTCCGATCTTCGCCACCGGCGCGATCCTGTGGGTGACGGGAGAGGGACTGCAGTTCGCATCTATCGTGGCGATCACGGTTGCGTTCTCGCTCGCCATCGACTCCACCATCCACTTCCTCAATCGCTTCCGCCTGGAAGAGGAAAGGGTCGGCGCCACGCAGGAGACCACCTATGCCGCTCTGATGCGCGCAGCCCACCACATCGGGCCGCCGGTGGTGCTCACCACCATCGTGCTGGCGCTGGGCCTCGGCGTGACGATGTTGTCTCACCTGCCGTCGCTGCGCCTCTTCGGCGAGCTGGCGGGCGTCTGCCTCTTCGCATCGCTGATCGGGCAGCTCGTCATTCTGCCGTCGGTGCTGATGGTCGGCCGCAGGCTTTTGCCACGCCGCGCAAAGCCATCCGCCGACGAGGCCGTGCAGAAGGAAGCGCTGGAAACCTAGGCAGGGGCTGAGCTATCGGCTCCCCCCTCATCCGGAGATGATCTCTCGATCACCTCCGACCTCTCCCAACTGGGAGAGGTTAAGTGCCGTCGTTTGGCAATGACTTGCCTCTCCCCGGTGGGGAGAGGCACGAAGCGAATGTAAATGAGCTTCGGGTGAGGGGACATTCGACGTTGATCGCGAAGGCCCTAAGCCGCGGGTACAAGTCTTGCGATGGCTGGCTCCAGCTCGCGGTAATGGTCGATGACGACGTCTGGCTCGTAGGCGGACACGGGAGTTTCGGTATAGCCGAAGCTGACGCCGATCACCGGCACGCCCGCAGCCTTCGCCGTCGCAACGTCGACGCCGCTGTCACCGATCATGATGGCGCGCCGCTTGTCGCCGCCCACCAGAGAAATTGTGCCGAGCAGCGCGTCCGGGTGCGGCTTCGACGCGCTCAGCGTATCGCGTCCTGCAACCGCATCGAAGTAGCGCGACAGATCGAGCGCATCGAGCAAGAGCCGCGACATGCCTTCCATCTTGTTGGTGCACACAGCGAGCTTCACGCCCTCCGTCTTGAACTTCTCCAAGAGGGGAACGATGCCCTCGAACGGCCGGCTCGCATCGGCGATGTGCGCCCCGTAATAGCCGAGGTAGAGCGCCAGCAAGTCGGCGTGCTGCGCCTCCGACAAATCATCTCCCAGCGGGCCGATCGCCTTCTCGATCATGTGCTTGGCTCCATGCCCGACGTAGGGGCGCAGGCTCGTCTCATCGACCCGCGGAAGGCCCAGATGATCGAGAACGTGGTTCGTCGACGCCACGAGATCGGGCGCCGTGTCGACGAGCGTGCCGTCGAGGTCGAACACCAGGGTTAAATCGCTCATGAGCCCCCAAATCGAACCGTAAAGTGGTCGCAGTCGCGCCGGACGCAGCGCCGCGGTGAGGGTTATGTACCTTGAAACGATGGGGGGCGCATCTTAGACAAATGCTGCCAGCGCCCCTTTAGTCCGGTGATCGCCATGGAAAAAAGCCTCAACACGCTGCTCAGGACGCAAGCCTACATCGATGGAGCTTGGGTCGGAGAGCCGCGCACGCCCGTCTTCGACAAGGCGACCGGAGAGGAAATCGCCCGCGTTCCCGCGCTTGGCGCCGCCGAGACCAACGCCGCCATCGAGGCCGCACACCGCGCGTTTCCCGCCTGGTCGAAGCTGCTCGCCAAGGAGCGCTCCAAGATCATCCGCCGCTGGTACGACCTGATCGTCGAGCACGCCGACGAACTGGCGCTGCTGCTCACCAAGGAGCAGGGCAAGCCGCTTCCCGAAGCGCGCGGCGAGATCATCTATGGCGCCAACTTCGTCGAGCTGTTCGCCGAGGAGGCAAAGCGCGTCTATGGCGAAACCATCCCGACCCATAAGGCCGATGCCCGCGTCATCGTCATGCGCCAGCCCATCGGCGTCGTCGGCGCCATCACGCCGTGGAATTTCCCTTCGGCCATGATCACCCGCAAGGTGTCGCCCGCGCTCGCCGCCGGCTGCACGGTCGTTGTGAAGCCGGCCGAGGATACGCCACTTTCCGCACTTGCCCTGGCCGAGCTGGCGCAGCGTGCCGGCATCCCCAAGGGCGTCTTCAACGTCGTCACCGCCAAGGACCCTGTCCCGGTCGGCCGTGCGCTGACCGAGAGCCCGCTCGTGCGCATGATCACGTTCACCGGCTCGACAGAGGTCGGAAAGATCCTCATGGAGCAGGCCGCGCGCACCGTGAAGCGTGTCGGCATGGAACTCGGCGGCAACGCGCCGTTCATCGTCTTCGACGATGCCGATATCGATCGCGCCGTGGCCGGTGCACTCGCGTCCAAGTTCCGCAACGCCGGCCAGACCTGCGTCTGCGCCAACCGCGTCCTCGTCCAGGACGGCGTCTATGATGCCTTCGCCGAAAAGCTCACCGCGGCGGTGAAGCAGCTGAAGGTCGGTCCCGGCACCGAGCAGGGCGTCACTGTCGGCCCGCTCATCAACAAGGCGGCGCTGGAGAAGGTCGAGGAGCACGTCGCCGATGCACTGTCGCATGGCGCCAAGGCGGTGACCGGCGGCAAGCCGTCGCCGCTGGGCGGCAACTTCTACGAGCCGACCGTGCTGACCGGCGTCACCACCGAGATGAAAGTCTCGCGTGAGGAAACCTTCGGCCCTGTCGCGCCGCTGTTCCGCTTCCACACCGAGGAAGAGGCCATCCGCATGGCCAACGACACCCCGTTCGGCCTCGCCGCCTACTTCTTCACCCGCGACCTTGGCCGCTGCTGGCGCGTCGCTGAAGCGCTGGAGTACGGCATCGTCGGCGTCAACGAGGGCATCACCTCCACCGAGATCGCCCCCTTCGGAGGCTGGAAGGAAAGCGGCATCGGCCGCGAGGGCTCGCACCACGGCATCGAGGAATTTCTCGAGATGAAATACACGCTGATGGGCGGGCTCTAAAAGGCCGCTCCGCTATCTCGCTCTTGCGTCCGGCTCGTGGTGCGCGTAACGCAGCGCATCACGGCGGCAAGTTGCGGGAAGAGCGATGACCCAAGACGCACTGAAAGTGGCAGCGGCAGAGCGCGCGCTGACCTTCGTCGAGCCCGGCATGCGGCTCGGGCTCGGTACCGGCTCGACGACGGCGAAGTTCGTCGACGCGCTGGGCCGCAAGGTAGCGGCAGGGCTCGACGTCCTTTGCGTCGCGACCTCCGAGGCGACGCAGATGCAGGCGGAGAAGCTCGGCATCCGCATGTCGAACCTCGACGAAACCCCCTTCCTCGATCTCACCGTCGATGGCGCCGATGAACTCGACGGCGAGCTGCGCCTGATCAAGGGCGGCGGCGGCGCCCTGCTGCGCGAGAAGATCGTCGCCACCGCCTCCGGCCGCATGATCGTCATCGCCGACGCCTCCAAGAAGGTCGATACGCTGGGCGCGTTCCCGCTGCCCCTCGAAGTCGTCACGTTTGGCCTCACTGCAACGCGCAACATGATCTCCGCGCTTGCCGCCGACGTCGGCTGCGAAGGCGATATCAAGGTGCGCATGCTTTCGGACGGCAGCCCCTTCCGCACCGACAGCGGCAACCTCATCCTCGATTGCCACTTCGGCCGGATCGAAGACCCCGAAGAGCTCGACGAGGCGCTGAAGCTCGTTCCCGGTGTCATCGAGAACGGCCTTTTCATCGGCATCGCCGACTTGGCGATCATCGCCGCGCCGGACGGCGTCCTGCTCATCGGCGCCGAGGACGACGACATTCTCTGAATAAAGCGGCCAAGGGAATTTCCCATGCTTGGATGTTCTGCCCTGCGCACTATTGCCTGCATTGCCGTTCTGCTGATCGCCTCGCTGGCGCACGCCGAGGATGTCGCCGCCCCCGATCCCGCGCGCATGGCCGCCGCCAAAGAGCTGATGGCCGTCACCGGTATGACCAAGCAGATGGACGGCATGATCGCCGTGATGGCCGAGGGCTTCCGCAAAGGCGCGCAAGATAGAGCAGGCTCAGCCGCCGCCGATGCGCTCGGCAGCGAATTCGACAAGCACATGCAGCGGATGATGTCATACCGCGAGCAGATGCTGGAAGAGTTTGCCGACATCTACGCGCAGCGCTTCACCGTCAATGAGTTGCAGGCGGTGATCGACTTTTACAAATCGCCCACCGGCCAGAAGTTCATCGCCGCCACGCCCGAGCTGATGCAGGCCGGCGCCCAGATCGGCATCAAGTACAGCCAGAAGGCCCTTCAAGGGCCCGCATCTGGCGAGAAATGAGGCCCGACCGAACGGCGCGAGCACTGTCATGAGCAAATACGACTACGACCTGTTCGTCATCGGCGCCGGCTCGGGCGGCGTACGCGCCGCACGCATCGCCGCCGGTTATGGCGCCAAGGCCGCCATTGCCGAGGAGTATCGCATCGGCGGCACCTGCGTCATCCGCGGTTGTGTGCCCAAGAAGCTTCTCGTCTACGCCAGCCGCTTTGCCGACGACTTCGCGGACGCGACCGGTTTCGGCTGGACCGTCGGCGAAACGCACTTCGATTGGTCAGCGCTCATCGCCGCCAAGGACAAAGAGCTGTCGCGCCTCGAAGCCGCCTACCGCGCCAACCTCGACAAGTCGGGCGTCGAAATCATCCCCGAGCGCGCCACCGTCGAAGGCCCCAACGCGGTGAAGCTGTCCCGCTCCGGCAAGACAGTCACCGCCGGAAAAATCCTCATCGCCACCGGCGGCACGCCCTGGATGGGCGACGACATCCCCGGCCGAGAGCACGTCATCACCTCGAACGAAGCGTTCGAACTTCCCGCACTCCCCAAGAGCATCATCGTTGCCGGCGGCGGCTACATCGCGGTCGAGTTCGCCGGCATCTTCGCCAATCTCGGCGTCGACACGACGCTCGTCTATCGCGGCGACAAGATCCTGCGCGGCTTCGACGAAGACCTGCGCGACCGCCTCACCGAAGCCTACCTGAAGCGCGGCATCGACATCGTCACCGGCCACATCTTCGACCGCATCGACAAGACCGGCACCGGGCTTGCCGGACACCTCACCAGCGGCGCCACGCTCGAAGCCGAGAAGATCATGTTCGCCATCGGCCGCACGCCGAACACCATGGGGCTCGGTCTACAGCAGGCCGGCGTCGAGCTGGGCTGGAATGGCCACGTCGTCGTCGACGAATATTCGAAGTCGTCAGTGGACAGCATCTTTGCCGTCGGCGACGTCAGAGGCCGCGCCGCGCTGACCCCGATCGCGATCCGCGAGGGCCACGCCTTCGCCGACACCGAATTCGGCGGCAAGCCGCGCATGATCGAGCACACGTTCATTCCGACAGCGGTGTTCTCCACGCCGGAGCTGGCGAGCATCGGCTTGCCCGAGCATGAAGCGCAGGAGCGCTGCACCAGGCTCGACGTCTACAAGGCTTCCTTCCGCCCCATGCGCGCGACGCTTTCCGGCCGCGACGAGCACGCCTTCATGAAGCTGCTCGTCGATGGCGACAGCGGCAAGGTCATCGGCTGCCACGTGCTGGGCGAAGGCGCTGCAGAGATTGTTCAAATGGCAACCGTCGCGATCCGCCTCGGCGCCACCAAGGCCGACTTCGACGCAACGATGGCCCTACATCCGACCATGGCCGAAGAGCTGGTGACGATGCGCGAAAAGTGGATCGCCCCAACCGAAGCCGCCGGCTGAGCCGTCGAGCCGATTGTATCGGGGCCGGCGCCCCTCACCCGCGGCTCATGCTCGACCGAGCATGGCGCGTGACCTCTCCCCGCCGGGACGAGGTGATGACAAAAGCCACCTAACCTCTCCCACAGGGAGAGGTCGGATGTGATCGCAAGATCGCATCCGGGTGAGGGGTTACTCCAAAGTATCTTACGCGCGGGCCTTCGTTGCCCTCACGACGGCACCGCCCAGATGCCCGCTCTCGATCGCCGCCAGCAAACCAGCGTACCGCCCGTGCACGTGCTCGTAGGCATCGGCGCCGGCTAGCGCTTCAATTGCCGCGCGCTTCTCCGCGACCCGCTCGACGAGCGCTGCATACCACCGGCGATACTCGGCACTGATGTCGGCGACGGATTGCAGCCGCCAGCCGCCGTCGCGCAACAGCCCCTCGACCCGGTCGATCTTCAGTGGATGCGGCAGGAATGGACGCCCCGCGTCCAAGACCGGCGCCTGCGCATAGCCGCCAAGGTCCACATAATCGAACACCATCAGATCGGCACCGGACTTGGCTCTCCCCGCCAGCGCGCGCAACGCGCCGGCCTGATCGGCGATTGCGTAGAGCACGTTGAACATCACGACCGCATCAAAGCCATCGCCCACGTGCGCGCCGACATCATGGATATCGCAGCACATGAACGCGCCGTCCGGAAAAGCATCCCGCGCGTAATCGATCGACTTCGGCTCGAGATCGACGCCGGTCACGCGGCCCCAGCCGTGCCGCTGCATGTAGGACGCCGTCCCGCCGCGACCGCACCCGGCATCCAGCAGCCGCCGCGACGCATCCTTCGCCAGGCCCGCCAGCGCCAGCTCTATGGCTTCCTCCTCGCCCGCATGCGCGTAGTCCCCATCGCGCACCAGCGCGAGGATCTGCTTGCCGAGGTAGGAATTCATTGCAAAGGCTTGGGCCATCTCGTCGGTCCGGTTGCCGGGGAAGGCCTGAGCAATGCCTCTCCGACCGCCCCCCGTCAATGGACGCCGCGTGACCGGATCAGCCCGTCTCAGTTGAAAGAAGCCGGTGTGGATGCTAGGTCGCCAGCCTTCTAAGGAGACGGCAGGCATGGATCGGCTCAAGGACAAAATCGCGCTCGTCACCGGCTCGGCGGCCGGTATCGGGCTCGCCACCGCGCAGCTCTTCGCGGCAGAGGGCGCGCACGTCTACATCACCGACGTCGCTGGCGACGCAGCCGAAAAAGCCGCCGCCGAACTCACCGCCAAGGGGCTCAAGGCCTCCGCCATGACCGTCGATGTCTCACGCGGCCAGGACGTCACCGCGCTGATGCGCGCCATCGAGCAACAGCACAAGAAGCTGGATGTCGTCGTCAACAACGCGGGCATCAACGTGCGCACCGACTTCCGCAACATGTCGGACGCCGATTGGGTCCGCCTGCGCGAGGTAAACCTCGACGGCATGATCCGCATCGCGCGCGATGCCTTCCCGCTTCTCAAGGCCTCGGGCCGCGGCTCGCTTATCAACCTCGCGTCGATCATGGGCCACCGCGGCATGCGCACGCTTGCCGCATACGGCGCCACCAAGGGCGCCATGTCGGCACTTACCCGCGGCCTCGCTGTCGAATATGCGCCCTTCGGCATCCGCGTGAACGCGCTCGCGCCGGGCTTCATCGAGACCGCGTTGACCGAGCGGGTGCTGCGCATCGAAGCTTTCTCTAAGGCGCTGCTCGACCGCACGCCGATGCGCCGCTTCGGCACGTCGGAGGATGTCGCCAACGCCGCGCTGTTCTTCGCCTCCGATGAAAGCGGCTACATCACCGGCGCCGAACTCGCCATCGACGGCGGCATGCAAGCCGCCCTCTAATCCCCTCTCCCCGCGTGCGGGGAGAGGGCCAGGGTGAGGGGCAGCTTCAAATCGCAGCGCCTCCACCGATCAACGAGCCAGGAAGCTAGGGTTCGGCCCTCAAGTCCCCGCCACGGTCTCCGCGATCAGCATGTCGACGACGCCGATCAGCGCATCATCGACGCTCGCACCGTCCGCGAGCAGCTTCTCATAACGCGCCACCTGCCGGTCGGCGCTCGTGCCGCCGGTTGCGATGTTGAGCGCGTGCTTCACCTCGCGCTCGCAGCCGAGGACCGCCGCATCTTCCGCGATGAGATCGATCAACTCGTCGACCAGCACCGCGAACGGCACCAGCGTGCCCTTGCCGAAATCGAACAGGTTCTCGCGCACGCCATAGCGCTGCGCCCGCCAGCGGTTCTCCTCGATCAGGAACGCGGGATACGATCGCCACTTCTGGTTCGACAGCCGCAGCCGCCACAGCATGCGCAGCGTGCAGGCATAGAGCGCCGCAATCGAGATGGCATCGTCGATCCGCGTGCAGATGTCGGTGACGCGCATCTCCAGCGTCGGGAAGCGGCCGGATGGGCGCAAGTCCCACCAGATCTTCGTCGAGTCCTCGATCACCCCGTTGCGCGTCAGCACGTCGACCGTGCGCTGATACTCGGAAAAGCTCTCGAAGCGCTGCGGCAGCCCGGTGCGCGGCAGTTCGTGGAACACCGCCAGCCGATAGCTCTTCAGCCCCGTATCTTCGCCCTGCCAGAACGGGGATGAGGTGGACAGCATCAAGAGATGGGGCAGGAAGTATCGCACTTGGTTCATCAGGTCGATGCGCAGGTCCTCGTCCTCGATTGCAACGTGGACGTGCATGCCGCAGATGGCCAGCCGCCGCCCGATGCCGCCGAAGTCCTTGGCCAGCGACTGGTAACGGGCCTTTGGCGTGGTCTCGAGGCTGGAGCGGTCGGCAAACGGGTGCGTTGATGCAGCAATAGGCGCCATGGCGAAGGTGCCCGCGATTTCGGCAATCGTCCGCCTGAGGCCGCCAAGCTCCGCCCGCGCCGCCTTGAAGTCCCGGTTGACGCCCGTCCCCACCTCGATCTGCGAGCGGAAAAACTCCGGCGCCACCTGCTTGCCGAGCGCATCCTCGCAAGCCTTCATCAGGGCCGCTGGCGCCGCGGCAAACCCCCGGCTTTCGAGGTCGACGAGGTGGTATTCCTCTTCGATACCGAAGGTGAAAGACGGCTCCTTGATCCCCATCGGCGTGGCCCTTGCGTCTATGCAACCCTATGGCGTCGGGAAGGCTGGCTTAAACCGTCTGCCCAGGACCGCTGGCCATGCTGGCCGAGGTAGCTTATATGCTGCGACAAATGGCATAATGCTCTTAAATCGATGCGCTTGCGTTACCCGCCGGGCCAATTCCGGCGCCACGCAAGGCGGCGCGGAGTGCTTGGAAATGGCATTGACTTGGTCCCCGGATAGCTGGCGGTCGAAACCGATCGTTCAAGTGCCGGAATATCCTGACAAGGCGGCTCTGGACGAGGTTGAGGCGAAGCTCGCCTCCTTCCCGCCGCTCGTGTTCGCCGGCGAGGCTGACAAGCTGAAGCGCCAGCTGGCCGACGTCGCGGCCGGCAATGCCTTCCTGCTGCAGGGCGGCGACTGCGCCGAAAGCTTTGCCGAGCACAGCGCCAACCACATCCGCGAGCTGTTCCGCGTCTTCCTGCAAATGGCGGTCGTGCTCACCTATGCCGGCGGCCTGCCGGTAGTGAAGGTCGGCCGCGTCGCTGGCCAGTTCGCCAAGCCGCGTTCCTCGCCCACCGAGACGCGCGATGGCCTCGAGCTGCCGAGCTACCGCGGTGACATCATCAACGGCGGCGGCTTCACGTCCGAGGAACGCATCCCCGATCCCAACCGCCAGCTCCACGCCTATCGCCAGTCCGCGGCGACGCTCAACCTCCTGCGCGCGTTCTCAGAGGGCGGCTATGCCAGCCTCGACAACGTGCTGCGCTGGCTGCTCGACTTCGAGAACAAGAGCCCCTTCGGCAAGAAGTACCGCGAGATGGGCGAGCAGATCCAAACGGCGCTGCAGTTCATGCGCTCGTGCGGCATCACCGAGCAGACCGTGCCCGCGCTGGGACGCACCACGTTCTTCACCAGCCATGAGGCGTTGTTGCTCGGCTACGAGCAGGCGCTCGTCCGCCGCGACGAGGCTGGCGGCACGCAGGCACCCTACGCCACGTCCGGGCACATGCTCTGGATCGGCGACCGCACGCGCCAGCCCGACCACGCGCACGTCGAGTTCTGTCGCGGCATCCGCAATCCGATCGGCCTCAAGGTCGGCCCCTCGCTCGATGCCGACGGCCTGCTGCGCCTGATCGACATCCTGAACCCGACCGACGAGCCCGGCCGCCTGACGCTCATCTGCCGCTTCGGCTCCGACAAGGTCGACAAGCACCTGCCCGGCATCGTCCGCGCCGTGAAGCGCGACGGCCGCGAGGTCGTGTGGTCGTGCGATCCCATGCACGGCAACACCATCAGCGCCGCCAATGGCTTCAAGACGCGCCCGTTCGACCGCATCCTCAAAGAGGTGAACAGCTTCTTCGACGTGCATCGCGCCGAAGGCACCTACGCCGGCGGCATCCACGTCGAGATGACCGGCTCGCCCGTCACCGAGTGCATCGGCGGCGCTGCGGCCAATATCTCCGAGGCGCAGCTCAACGAGCGTTACGACACGCTGTGCGACCCGCGCCTCAACGCCGACCAGGCGCTGGAGCTGGCTTTCCTGATCGCCGAGCGCCTGAAGCGCGACCGCGAAGAAGCCGCGAACTCGCCCGCGCCGATCACCGCGGTCGGCTGATACCGATACCGCCTCAGGGTCGGGGCAACGCCTCGACCCCCAGCAGCCACATGATCAGCGGCAGCGTCGCCAGCGACCCGAGCGTCGACATCAGGATGACGGCGGAGGTCACCGCGGCCGGCCGGCGGTAAAGCTCCGCCAGCATGAACGGGCCCGTGCCCGTCGGCAGCGCTGCCAGCAGCGTCGCCATCACCGTCAGCCGCGGCGGCACCGACAGCGCGACCGCCAAGGCCCACGTCAGCGCTGGGTGCACGATGAGCTTGATCCCGGCGACGCCCGCCGCCGTCCAGGCTTCCTTGATCGTCACCGGCCGCGGCCCCGCCAGGAACAACCCGATCACCACCAGCGCCGCCGGACTGGCAGCTCCGCCAAGCAGCTTCAGGAATGTCTCCGCAGCGGCGGGAAGGGGCAATCCGCTGAGATTGTAGATGACGCCCAGAACCGGCGCGACGAGCAGCGGATTGCGCACCAGCGCCCCGCCAACCTTCGCAGCCAGCTTCAGCGGGTGCGCCTCGTCGTGGCTGCCGACCTCCACCAGCACGATGGCCGAGGCGAACAGCACGCACACAGTGAGGATCGACGCGATCGTCACCGGCACCAGGCCCTCTTGTCCGTACAGCGTCAGGAACAGCGGAAAGCCCATGTACGCCGTGTTGGCGTAGGAGCCGAGCAGGGCATCGATCCCCGCCGAGGCGAGCGGGCGACCCACCGCCAGGCTCACCGCGACGGTGCCGAAGAACACCGCCCCGCAGGCCAAGCCGAACGCCGCGACGAACCCTGGCTGCATCAGATCGTGCCACTTCGCATGCGCCATCACGTCGAACAGCAGGGCTGGCAGCGCCAGGTAGACGACGAACTTGTTGAGCTCCGACACCGCCGCAGCGCCGATATGGTCCCCGCGCCTCGCGATGTAGCCGCACAGGATGAGCGCGAAGATCGGCGCAACGATTGTGATGAGCGACAGCACCTGGGCACCCGTCATGCAAGGCGATACTTGGGGGAGCATCAGCAGCAGAAGAGGAAGGCTTTCGATGGCATGCTTAGGACGCCCCGCCGTGCCGGTCCAGAGCGGCCTTGACCGCGTGGCCGCTTGCCGCTGGACCCCGGAGCCCACCGGCCCTAAATCATGGCTATGAACTCTCCTCAGGCGGAAGCCGTGCCGTCCTCTCTCAAGATCGCGCTCGCGCAAGCAAACCCCACCGTCGGCGACATCGACGGCAACATCGCCAAGCTGCGCGAGCTGCGCGCGCGCGCGGCCACGCTGGGTGCTGACCTCATCGTTTTCCCCGAGCTGTTCATCACCGGCTATCCGCCCGAGGACCTGGTGCTGAAGCCGGCTTTCACCGCCGCCGCTCGCGCCGCCGTCGAGGCGCTCGCCCGCGATCTGGGACCGGGCCCCGCGGTGCTCACCGGCACCGTCTGGCCGGAGGATGGACGCGTCTACAACGCAGCCGTGCTGATCGACAACGGCGCCATCGAGGCCGTCCGCTTCAAAGTCGACCTGCCTAACTACGGCGTGTTCGACGAAAAGCGCGTCTTCGCCGCCGGCGCGCTTCCCGGACCGGTGAGCTGCCGCGGCGTGCGCATCGGCGTCCCCATCTGCGAGGACGTCTGGGGCTCGGAGGTCGTCGAATGCCTCGCCGAGACCGGCGCCGAAATCCTCATCTCACCCAATGGCTCGCCGTTCGATTGGACCAAGCCCGACGTACGCATGAACATCGCCGTTGCCCGCGTCATCGAAAGCGGCCTGCCGCTCGTCTACCTCAATCAGATCGGCGGCCAGGACGAACTGGTGTTCGACGGCGCATCGTTCGTACTCAACGCCGACCACAGCCTCGCCGTGCAGATGCCTGCCTGGGAGGAGGGGCTCACCCTCACCGAATGGACGCGCACCGATGAAGGCTGGGTGTGCGCGACGGGCGAACGCGCGGTTATCGAGCAGGGCGACGCCGCTGCTTATCAGGCCTGCGTGCTCGGGGTGCGCGACTACGTCGACAAGAACGGATTCCCCGGCGTCATCCTCGGCCTCTCCGGCGGCATCGACAGCGCGCTCGTGGCAGCCATCGCCGTAGATGCGCTGGGGCCTGCGCGCGTCCGCGCCGTGATGATGCCCTACCGCTATACGTCGGAAGCGAGCATCCGCGACGCCGCCGATTGTGCGAAAGCGCTCGGCGTCAGCTATCAGACGTTGCCCATCGAGGACGCCGTCGCGGGGCTCACCAAAGCGCTCGAGCCGGCGCTCAAAGGCACCAACGCCGACACCACCGAAGAAAACCTGCAGGCCCGCGCCCGCGGCATCATTCTCATGGCGCTGTCGAACAAGTTCGGCGGCATGGTGCTGACCACCGGCAACAAGTCCGAGATGTCGGTAGGCTACGCCACCCTCTACGGCGACATGAACGGCGGCTACAATCCGGTGAAGGACCTCTACAAGATGGAGGTCTACCGGCTCGCGCGCTGGCGCAACGCGCACGTTCCCAAGGGCGGCAAAGGGCCGGCTGGCGAGGTGATCCCGGAATCCATCATCACCAAGGTGCCGACCGCCGAGCTGCGCCCCAACCAGACCGACCAGGATTCACTGCCCGCATACGCGGTGCTCGACGACATCCTCTCCTGTCTCGTCGAGAAGGAGATGCCGCTCGCCGACATCATCGCCCGCGGCCATCCCCCCGAAACCGTGAAGCACATCGAGCGTCTGCTCTATCTTGCAGAGTACAAGCGGCGTCAGGCGCCTCCGGGCGTAAAGATCTCCGCGCGCAACTTCGGTCGTGATCGGCGCTACCCCATCGTCAATAAGTTCCGCGAACCGCTATAGCCGCGCACTGACAAGCTCGACAGTAGATGCAAGTCGTTCGCTTTAGCAGAAGCGCGAACGGGCCCGCGCGACCCTGCCGACACAGAAGTGTTGGACGAATCAGCCCTTAATGCGATCCGAACTCAAGCTTCGGACGCCAAAATGCTCACTTATCGTCGCTCCCCGTTGGCCACGCTCTTTCTCGGCGCGCTCATCTTTGCGCTGCCGGCGTGGCACGCGACTGCAAGGGCCGATGGTTCCGACACCTGCTGCGCTGACCTTGAAGCGCGCATCGCCGAGCTGGAAGAGACGACGGCGCGCAAGGGCAACCGCAAAGTTTCCGTCACGGTTTCGGGCTGGGCGAACGAAGCGATATTCAGCTGGGACGATGGCGTTGAGCGCAACACCTACATCGGCACGAACGCTGTTGAGCAATCGCGTTTCCGCTTCGTAGGCGAAGCAAAAATCAATGCGGACTGGAGCGCCGGCTACATCCTTGAAGTGGGTGTGCAAGGTCACCCTTCGAACCAGTGGGACCAGGAGAACATTTCATCGGAACACAAACTTGCCTCCAACCGCGAATTCGCGCTCAACCTGCGCAAAAGCAATTGGTACTTCAAAAGCAAAAAATACGGCCAAGCTGCCGTCGGCCTCAACGCCATGGCCACATATCACCTTCTCGATGATGCCGATCCGACGCTGACCCGCAACGTCAATGACATCGAAGGCGCAGCTGTGTTCTTGGGTGCCTTCAAACTCCGCCATAACGGCGCATTCATCGGCGGCCTACGGTGGACGGATGCGCTCCGCGGCATCGCCAACTCGACGCCGGGCGACGGGTTGCGCCGCGACGTGGTGCGCTACGATACGCCCGAGTGGCACGGCTTCAGCGCCGCCGCGAGTATCGGCGAAACCTATCTCGGCGACGTGATGGCCAATTATAAGGGCGATATCGGCGACTATACTCTGGTGGTCCGCGGTGGCTACGGCCTGAGCAATGATCCAGGCACCATGCTTTCTGCTCCTGAGGGCACCTCCGTCGTCGGTGGCACAGCCTGCATCTCCGGAAGCACGACGGTAACGTCGAAGCCGGATTTCCACTGCCGCTGGGGCGGCGTCGGCTCAACGATCATGCACAACCCCACGGGCCTGTTTCTATATGGCGGCTGGGGACGCTTCAGCGCCAGCACGGAGCACGCGTTCCCCGCCGGCACCGAGTTCATCTCGACCAGCAACATGTTCTTCCTGCAGCCCGGCATCGAGCGGCAGTGGAACAGTCTCGGCAAGACCAACATCTTCGGTGAGTACCGGCGCGATGATAGCGGCTCGGCCGCAGGCAAGACCGTGTCGGCGAACGTCGACACCTGGCAGCTTGGCGCCGTCCAGAAAATCGACGCGGCGGATATGCTCGTCTACGTCGTCTATCAGAACTCCAGCGGCGACGTGTTCGGCAACGAGGTGACCGAGAAAGCCAAGGGCGCCCCGGCCGGAAAAACCAGTCTCGACCCATTTCAGATCGTCGTCGTAGGCTCGAAAATAAATTTCTGAGGCCAGCCGCGACGCCCACAAGCCCGCAAAATGCCCTACTGGCTCAATCGGGTAGAAGCTTCGCCCTTGAGTTCTCGCAAACGGCCTCTATAGGTTGCCGCATCCTCAACTCCTCCGCAGCAGCCCCGATGTCCGTCACTGTCCGCTTCGCGCCGAGCCCGACCGGGCGCCTTCATGTCGGCAACATTCGCACCGCGCTGCTCAATTGGCTGTTCGCGCGCAAGTCGAATGGTGCCTTTTTGCTGCGCCTCGACGACACCGACATTCAGCGCTCCACGTTGGAGTATGCCGACGGTATCCGCCGCGATCTCGAATGGCTCGGCCTGTTCTGGTCGCGCGAGGAGCGTCAGTCCGACCGCACCGACCGATACGTCGCCGCGGCCGAGTTACTGAAAGAGAGTGGCCGGCTCTACGCCTGCTACGAGAGCGAGGACGAGCTCGACCGCAAGCGCAAGCGTCAGCTCGCGCGCGGACTGCCGCCGATCTACGATCGCGCCGGACTGAAGCTCACCGACGCCGACCGCGCGGCACTCGAAGCCGAAGGACGCACGCCGCATTGGCGTTTCCGCTTGAACAATTCCGACACCGCCGACCTCGCCCCGCTCCCGACCATCGTTTCCTGGAACGATCTCATCCGCGGCGACCAGACTGTCGACGTCGGCTCCCTCTCAGATCCGGTCGTGATCCGCGCGGATGGCTCGTTCCTCTATACGTTCACCAGCGTCATCGACGACGCCGAGCTCGGCATTACCCACGTCATCCGTGGCGAGGACCACGTCACCAACACGGGCGTGCAGATCGAATTATTCGATGCGCTGGGGAAGGAGCCGCCGGCATTCGGCCATCACAGCTTGCTCATCGGCGCGGATGGACACGCGCTGTCGAAGCGTCTCGGTGCGCTATCGATCGAAAGCCTGCGCGAAGATGGCCTAGAGCCTATGGCGCTCGCCAGTTATACGGCGCTCATCGGCACGTCCGACGCCATCGAGCCGTACGCGAGCCTCGATGATCTCGCCCGCCACTTCGCGTTCGAGAAGATTTCGACCGGCCCCGCGCGCTTCGACCCCGTGGAGTTGAAGGCCCTCAACGCGCGCTTGCTTCACAATACGCCGTTCGAAGAGGTCTCCGAACGGCTCGGCGCTCTCGGCGTCGGCGGCGATGCAGGCTTCTGGAATGCGGTGCGCGGCAATCTGAACGTGCTGGCTGATGCCAAGGATTGGTGGCAGATCATCGACGGCGACATCGCGCCCAGCATTGAGGACGGCGATCTCACGAGCAAGGCGGCCGCTCTTCTGCCGGCCGAGCCATGGGACGACACCACGTGGGACGCCTGGATTGCGGCACTGAAGACCGCGAGCGGCCGCAAGGGCCGCGCGCTGTTCCATCCTCTTCGGCTTGCGTTGACTGGGCGTGAGGATGGCCCTGAGCTGAAAGCACTGCTGCCGCTGATCGGTTACGCAAAAGCCGAGGCACGGCTGCTCGGGCGCGAGGCATAGACGTCGCGTCCGCGCGCGTAGCTCAATGCATGACGTCGGCACGCCCACTGGGCGCCCGGCGCATGATCGCGATCGCCAGTTCCCGTCCTGACGGCATCGCCCAAACGCTCTGGCGCACCTGCAGGAAGTCGAGCCGCTCGAAGAATCCCACGGCGTTGAGCGTGGCGTTCGTCTCCAGTGCACGGAAGCCGGCAGCGGCCGCCTCGTCGACGAGGTATTCGCCAAGCCGCGAACCGATGCCTTGTCCGGTGAATAGCGGATGCACGAAGATGGCCAGCACGCGAGCCGTTGGGCTGTTCTCCTCGCCTGGGCTCCACGCGGCCACGCCCACCATCTCCGAACCGACCCACGCCCCATATGCACGGTTGCCCAGCAGAAGATCGCTGTAGTGAGGGCTGCGCACGAACTCGGTGAACGCGTTCGTCTCAGCTTCGCTGTACGTACCCTTGGCGCCTCTCAGAAACGCAGAGCTCACGACGTAGCGCGCTGTGGAAAGATGATCGACGTCGAGCGGACGTATCTCGAGCAATTGAAGCAGGCTGTCAGGAGCGCTGGAGATATGCATTGGACAGCCTTCCGTCATTTCCTTTTTTGGGGGTGGCCCGCCTGCACCCCCATCACTGTTGTCGTCGCGCGTCGGCCTCTGAGCGAGCTTCCCATCCGGTGACGGAATCTGCGCCGATGCTCCCATCGGCGCGCTTGCTCTGATTGGGGTCCACGTATTCGGCTTCCTTGCACGAGCAGCCCTTCACCAACTCCTTGCGGTAGCGGAATGCGGTCTTGAGGTCGGTGTACGGTTGCTGGCTTTGGAACGAGACCGACTGGTCCATGCCCGCGCCAGGGTTCTGGTAGTAGTAGAGTTCCGCAGGTGCCGCGCACTTGGATTGGCACGCCTGAGCGTCCTGGTCGAAGTGGCTCGGCAGCGTCGAGAAGCTCACCGGGAAGTAATAGCCGTCGCACAGCCGCACACACACGGTGCGATACGTTGCCCCCGATGAACCGCCATAGCCGCTCCAGCGGTTCGAGAAGCTTCCGCCTTCGTCCTCGTCCTGCCAGATCGAACCGCCGCTGCCGCGGTCATAGCGGCGCGCCTCTTGGGTGTAGTTGGCGCCGCAGTTGTTGCGTGCCAGTTCGCGCACGATCTCTTCGCGATAGGAGCGCACGCTCGAACTCTCGATCTGCTGCTGCTGCCCCTCGAGTTCGGACAGACGCCGCTGCGCCTGATCGCGCTGCTGCGCGATATCGAGACACCGCCGCGAGCGCCGCAGCGTTTTCGAGAACAGGAAGTACTCATAGCAGTCTGAGCGCTCGAGGTCCGACTGGGCCTGCTCGTAGGCGCGCTCGACTTGGCTCATCTCGGCTTCGATGGCGGGCAGGCGATCGCGTCCCCCGTTGGAGCGTTGCCCGTCCTGCACCAGACGTTGTTCGAGCTGCAGACAGATCGGGTTCTTCGTCGACCAGTTGACCGCGGGCGCCTCTGCCGGTGGCGGAAGCTGCGCACCCGGTGCCGGCTCCGGCATCGGCTGCTGCATCGGCGGCTGACTCTGCTGCGGTTGGCGGTACACGGGCTCGTCAGGGATCGGCGGGCGTTCGGGCTCCGAGCTGCTCCACGGCCACCAGCCTTGCGCCAGCGCCGGATATGCAGCGAGCGTCACCGCGGCGAGAACCGCGGCGCCGAGAGCATGCCGGCGGGCACGTGCTTTACGCATTCTGAAATCTGTCCTGCCCTGGCCAAGGCCTGTCCGTCGCCCGTCGTAAGGCGCCGTTCAACTATGAATTCCTGGGGTTAGGGGGTCAATGCGGAGCAATTGGGGCGGCTGGTCGCGCCTATGCCGTCAATTGGGATAAGCTCGACTTCCGGGCGGCCCGTGCGCCTTGACGAGGGGAGGGGGTTTTGCGCATAACGGCGCCATGAAGCGCAAGCTGCCCACACACGCCGTCAATCAGTGCGGCATTATCATTATTACGAGCTAGCAATTAACCGCTGGCGCGTGGCGCGCTTCTTTGCCCAAATCCTGAGACAGAGAAATCGCCTCCGTTAGCGGCTCCCGGCGACACTAGGGACCGTCATGGCCGAAGCGCATTCCTTGATGCTCTACAACACGTTGACCCGCCGCAAAGAGGAGTTCGTGCCCCTCGATGCGCAGAACGTGCGCATGTACGTGTGCGGGCCGACCGTCTACGACTACGCCCACATCGGCAACGCCCGCCCTGTCGTCGTCTTCGATGTCCTCTTCCGCCTGCTGCGCCAGATGTACGGCGAGAAGCACGTCACTTACGTCCGCAACATCACCGACGTCGACGACAAGATTAACGCCCGGGCGGCCGAGGAAGGCATCTCCATCCGCGAGCTGACCGAGCGCACCGCCAAGCAGTTCCACGAGGACATCAAGGCGCTCGGCGTCCTGCCGCCCACCATCGAGCCGCGCGCCACTGAGCACATCGAGGAGATGAAGGCCCTCATCGAGGAGCTGATCGCCTCCGGCCATGCCTACGTCGCCGAGGGGCACGTGCTGTTCGACGTTCCCTCCATGCCCGACTACGGCAAGCTGTCCAACCGCTCGCTCGACGAGATGGCCGCCGGCGCCCGCGTTGAGGTCGCCCCCTACAAGAAAGACCCGATGGACTTCGTGCTCTGGAAGCCATCGAAGCCCGGTGAGCCCTCCTGGCCATCGCCTGCGGGAATCGCTGAGCCCGGCCGCCCCGGCTGGCACATCGAGTGCTCGGCCATGGCCGGCAAGCACCTCGGCGACATCTTCGACATCCACGGCGGCGGCATCGATCTCGTCTTCCCGCACCACGAGAACGAGATCGCCCAGTCGCGCTGCGCCCACGGCACCGACGTCATGGCGCGCTACTGGCTGCACAACGGCTTCCTGCAGGTGGAAGGCGAGAAGATGTCGAAATCGCTCGGCAACTTCATCACCATCCACGACCTCCTGAAGGAATGGCCGGGCGACGTCGTCCGCTTCAACATGCTGCGCACGCATTACCGCCAGCCCATCGACTGGACGCGCAAGGGCCTCGAGGAATCGAAGGCGACACTCGACCGCTGGGGCGAGATCTCCGACCGCATCGGCGGCGCGCTGACCAAGCACGCCCTGCCCGACATCGGTGTCATCGAAGCCTTGAAGGACGACCTCAACACCCCGCTCGCCATCACACGCCTGCATGAGCTGGCCAAGGAGTGCCGCGCCAATGCGGACGGCGCCTCCGAGACCTGGCTCGCATCCGCCGCCTTCCTCGGTTTCGATGTCGCGCGCTGGCACTCCCCGGTGCAAAGCGCCGAGCTGGTCGAGGTCACTGACCCCGATCTCGCCAACCGCGTGAAGTCGCTCGTCGCGCAGCGCGGCGAGGCCCGCAAGGCGAAGAACTTCAAGGAAGCCGACCGCATCCGCGATGAGCTTGCCGCCACCGGCGTCGTCCTCAAGGACGCCAAGGATCCTGCGACTGGCGAGATCGTCACCACTTGGGAGCTGGCCAGATGAGCAACGATTGGCGCAAGGACACCCCCGAGCCGCGTCACTGGCTGTTCTACATGCTGGTGAAGATCGGCATCGTCGTTCTGGCCTTCTGGCTGGCGGCGCGCACCTTCGGTTATCTGTGAGCTCGATGAGCAAGTGTCATGAGTAAGGACCGCCTCTATCTGTTCGACACCACGCTGCGCGACGGCGCGCAGACCACCGGCGTCGACTTCTCCGTCGAGGACAAGCGGCGCATCGCGGCTATCCTCGATCAGCTCGGCGTCGACTACATCGAAGGCGGCTTCCCCGGCGCCAACACCACCGACACCCAGTTCCTCGGCGAGGCGACGGCGCTCAACTGCGCCAAGATGACGGCCTTCGGCATGGTGAAGCGCGCCGGCCGCTCCGTCTCCAACGACACCGGCCTGCAGGCGGTCCTCGCCGCGCGCACCGACGCCATCTGCCTCGTCGCCAAGTCGTGGGACTATCACGTCCGCGTCGCCCTCGGCATCTCCAACGAGGAGAACCTCGCCGCCGTCGAGCAGTCGGTGAAAGCCATCGTCGACGCCGGCCGCGAGGCGATGATCGACTGCGAGCACTTCTTCGATGGCTTCAAGGGCAACCGCGACTACGCGCTCGCCGTCGTGCGCACCGCCTACGACGCCGGCGCGCGCTGGGTCGTCCTGTGCGACACCAACGGCGGCACGCTTCCGCACGAGGTCGAGCGCATCGTCGGCGAGGTGACGAAAACCGTCCCCGGCACGCACCTCGGCATCCACACGCATAACGACACCGAGAACGCCGTCGCCAACTCGCTCATGGCCGTGCGTGCGGGCTGCCGCCAGATCCAGGGCACGCTCAACGGCATCGGCGAGCGCTGCGGCAACGCCAACCTCACCTCGATCATCCCCACGCTGCTGCTGAAAAGCGAATTCGCCGAGCACTTCCAGACTCAGGTCACGCCCGAGCGCCTGCGCACGCTCACGCACGCCAGCCGCGTGCTCGATGAAGTGTTGAACCGCAGCCCCGACCGCCACGCGCCCTACGTCGGCGACAGCGCCTTCGCCACCAAGGCCGGCATTCACGCCTCCGCCATCGTCAAGGAGCCGCAGACTTACGAGCACGTAGCCCCCGAGAGCGTCGGCAATCAGCGCCGCCTGCTGGTGTCGAAACAGGGTGGCCGCTCCAACATCCTCGCCACCATCGAGAAGCTCGGCATCCCGCTCGACAAGGACGACGCCCGCGTCACGCGCCTGCTCGACGAGGTCAAAAACCGCGAGGCGTGCGGCTATTCCTACGAAGCCGCTGAAGCCTCGTTCGAGCTGCTCGCCCGCCGCATGCTCGATACCGTGCCGCGCTACTTCTCCGTCGACAGCTTCCGCGTCATGGTCGAGCGGCGCCACAACTCGCGCGGCAAGCTCGTCACCGTGTCGGAGGCCATCGTCAAGGTCTTCATCAACGGCGACAACGAGCCGCTATGGTCGGTGGGCGAGGGCAACGGCCCGGTCAACGCGCTCGACCGCGCGCTGCGCAAGGATCTCGGCCGCTATCAGAAGCACATCGATGGCGTCGAACTGGTCGACTACAAGGTGCGTATCCTCACGGGCGGCACAGAGGCCGTAACCCGCGTTCTCGTCGAGAGCCACGACACGCTGACCGGCAACCGCTGGTTCACTGTCGGCGTCTCGCCCAACATCATCGACGCCAGCTTCGAAGCCCTGCTCGACGCCATCAACTACAAACTCATGAAAGACAACGCCGAAGCAGCTTGAGCGCTTCCGCTTGGGGCCATAAGCGGTCATTTCGGCATGCGAACGCAACGAGCGGCAGCACCAGTCGCCGCAACCGCGAGGTCATAGTGGCTGCCCCTAGTCTTCGCCTCTTAGGGTGAGGAGCATCCGTCTGCGTCACACGCAGACCTTCAGCTCATCCCCAAAGAGCGGGCTTCGTGCTTCACGGTGGCAAAGTCGTCAGCGAACGGGGCGAACCGCAACGTGCCCAATAGGTGACCGCACGAGCCCAGTTTCTTGTGGTGCCGCTCGCCCTATTGCTGTTTGATGCACGTGGATATTGTTTCGCGGCCTTTGGGGGGTGTGAAATAGTGTGGCGTCTTTCAAGCTTGGCTGCGTTTGCGGTCATTCTTCCCGTAACGGCAGCGCTGGCAGCCGAAACGCATCCGTCCGGCGTCGAACCTCGCTCCGCCTTTGTCGTCGCGCAAGCAGGCGCGAGCGAGGCGCAAAAGAACGCTTTTGAAAGCGCCAAAGAGCTCGGCACAATTGAAGCCTGGGACGCATTCCTTTCGAATTATCCGGAGGGGTTCTACGCCGACCTTGCGCGCGCCTACGTCAAGAAGCTCGCCGAGTCTTCGACATCCAATTCGTCTGTGACGCCGCCGCCTTCAACGGCTCCCAAGACGGTGACCGTCCGAGACGGACCCGGCGAGAGCGACTGGACGAACACCACCATCCCGTTCGTCGCCAACTCATCGCGTCGCGCCTATGCCGCGGTCGTCGATGCCGGCGGCATCCAGATGACCGCATTCTGTCATAGCGGAGCGCAGGGTCCTCAAATCGTGCCCGGCCTGCGCGTGACCGGCGCAGATCCCGGCGTTCTCGAGCGCCTTCGCGAGGGCCTCGCATCGGCGCCATCGGCTACGAAAGATCTTTCCAGCATCTCGATGACGTTTGCGAACGGCACGACCGTCGAAGGCGTTGCGGCGTCGACGCCGCCCAAGGACAACGAGGTGACGCTCTACGTCAACCGCAAGCTCCTGGACCCGCAAGACGATGTGCTGGAGCAGCTCATGGCGGGGCAGAACGTGACTCTTACGGCGCCGCCGTTCTCCGCCAGCTTCCAACTCGACGGCAGCCGCTCCGCGCTCTGCTCGATGATGAACAAGTGCGGAGCGAAAGCGGTTGGGTGCGACTCCGATGAGTCCTCGGAGCGCTCCTGCGGCCGCGGGCAGTCCCGCGACCGCAAAGGCCGCTGTGTGGACGAGGAGGACGGCCAGGACGAGAAGATCAACTGTGGCAGAGGGCGTACGTGGGTCGGCGCCCAGGGGAAGTGTGTCTGCGTCGACGGCAACGCAGTGTGGAACGGCAAGCGCTGCGTGACGCGCAAGGGCAACGGACCGGGGGCTTGCACGGGCGGCCGGACACGCGATCCGCAGACCGGAAGGTGCGACTGCAATGGCGACAGCACGTGGAATGGACGAGCCTGCGTCCAAGTCCCAGAGCCGCCGCCCAGCAATGGTCAGAACAACAACAACGCAGAGATGAAGCAAGCGGTGTGCAGCGCATTGCAGATTGCCTGCGGTCTGGGAAACAAGAGCTCCTGCAACAAATTCAACAATGGCTGCCGCTGACGAGGCCCAATTGCGCAGTTACTTCGTGCGCATCTAAGGCCATGTGCGTTTCTGCACCTAATAAGCAACCTCATCCCCTCTCCCCGCAAGCGGGGAGAGGGCCAGGGTGAGGGGCAGCCACACTGAGAGAGCGTGAGGGGCAGCCACGCAGAAAAACGGTGAGAGGCAGCCACACTGAGAACGTGAGGGGCAGCCGCACGCTCATCCCCTCTCCCCGCATGCGGGGAGAGGGTTAGGGTGAGGGGCAGCGAGAGCGTGAGGCGCAGCCACAAAAGGAAAACGCGGGGACGGCCAAAGGATGGTGAGGGCACTCACGCCAGCACTCAGGGACCGCCGAACCGGTAGCTGATACCTGCGGTCACGCTATCGAGCGCGAACTCGACCTTTTGCGATCCGGTATAGACCGCACAAGCAGCTACAGACGGCGGCGGGCAGACACCGGCGCTGCTGCTGCTTTCAGAGCCCAGATCGACGTGCAGGTACTGCAGCCGCAACGACCATTCATCATCGAGCGCTTGCTCGAACCCGGCGCCGAGCGTCCAGCCCGCTTTGGTGGCACTGGCGGCCCCCGTTTCGACGTACGGAAAATTGAGCTGCGTAATCGATTGACTGTACTTCACCTCGCCAAGGGCGAGACCCCCCGTCACGTAGATGAGACTGCTATCGAAGGCGACGCCGAGGCGTCCGCGCAAGGTAGCCGTCCAATCGACGTCGCTGGACTTCTCCACCCGGTAAGGACTGATAGCCGTCACGAAACGCGTCGTGCTGTCTTTGCCATCGAGCGCACTGACATCGGCCTCGACACCGAGCAGCAGGCTATTCATTTGCCAGTTGTAGCCAACGGCAACGCCTCCGGTTGCGCCCGTTCTGGCCGACCCGCCGTTGAGAAGCGGCAGGAGTGCGTCGCGATCAATTTGGTTGACCGAATTGAGAGCGTTGCTCCACTCGCCACCAAGCTCTGCAGTAGATGTGCTGTCGATCCACGCCGCTCCAGCGAACCCGCCGATGTACGCACCGCGCCAGTCTGCGACCTGCGCCGCGGCAGGAAAGCACCAAGCCAATGATCCCAAAAGAATCGCTGTCCGCCGCACAGCAAGCCACCCGCATCTGCGAATCGTGCAGAAGCGTACCAGCTTCCTCAGTGTGCCGCCTGTCTGACTTCCGCGGCTGCTATCGCAGCCGGTCGACGAGGCGCAGCGCCGTCCACGATCCCAGCATCGTCAGCAGCACCATGACGATCATCCACACATAGAGCAGCGGATGCCGCGTTTCGGCCAGCGATCCTTCAACGCTCATCAGCGGAAGTATCGCCACCAGCAGCAAGTTGCCGATCTCCGCGGCGATGAAGGTGCCGACGAACGAGACAATGATGCTGACGATCCAGCCGAGGAGACCCCGGTTGTTGAGCCACGCGTCGCGGATCCCCACCGCCAGCGCGGCGGCGAAAACCACCAGCGCGATGGTCATCGGACCGCCCACGCTCGACTGCGGAATGGAGCCAGATAATTCGAGCAGCAGAAGAGTGCCAATTGCAATCAGTGCGATGTACTTCATGGGTGCGTCCCTGCCGGCCAATCAGTGCCGCCGCCCACATTGCGAGGACATCTGAACTTCAGCAATGGCCATCTCAGCGTTGAGAAGCCCCCCGCGGGGCAACGGCAATGCTTATCCCCGTCTCGCGGCCGCGGCGCATACTTCCCCCATCCCTGCCCGCACCAAGGGACGCATCAGCTGAGCGGCCGAAGCGGGGGCAGGGGCGGTGACCCGGTTGAGGCAGCGCTGCACCGTCGCAGCGCCCGCCGCGAGGATCGCTCTCCTCAGATGCCGGGGCCGTCGATCGGAGCTGTGCGTAGCCGGCAACGGCGCGCACGGACGCCCGTCGGCAGCGGCGCCCGCAGCAGCAAGTGCGTGCGGCGCAGAAGTGAAAGGTCCTGACGACGCGGCCCCGCTGTTGGAAGCACTCGTGTGATGATCGGCAAATTCGCCGTCGTTCGCGGCTGGGTGCATAGCGAATTTGCCGATCTGAATCACACGAGCAGGCATTTGCACGGCGCGTGTCCCCTCTGGTTCCGAAGTTCGCAGATTCCTCAGCCGATACGCCGGCGAACTTCGGAAACGGGACACGCGACGGCCGGACCTGAAGCGCGCTGACGACGAGTATCGCACCTCCGGCACGGCAAGCGCACCGGCGCGGGCGCCGAAAGGCTGCCGACTAAAACAAAGACGCAGCGTTTCGGCGCCCGCGTTCCCAGTTCTTTGACAAGCCTCGGGGCAGACGCCCGCGAGACCGCGATGCACATCTGCAATTCATCCCCCCTCCCGCCTGCGGGGAGAGGGTGGAGCCTGCCCCGGCGAAGGCCGGGGGTGAGGGGCAGCCACGCGACGAGAGGAGGAGGGGCAGCCAAAGGGCGGCGCGAGGAGCGCTCCGACTGCCGACCGCCCCACTGCCTCAGACAACTACCGCACACCGCGCATCAACTGCTTCAGCCACGGCACCAGCGCAATCAGAGCCACCGTGGCGATGCCCACCATGACCGACTGCTGCAGGAAGAACACCGCCAGCGCGTCGGGGTCACTCGCCGTAAAGCCGCTGCCCAGGATTCCCGCCAGCTTGTTGCCCCACGCCATGCCGAGGAACCATACGCCCATCACCAGTCCCACCATCCGCGGCGGCGCCAGCTTGGTCATGGTGCTGAGCCCCACCGGGCTGAGGAACAACTCGCCCACCGTCTGCAGAAAGAACAGGCCGACCAGCCACAGCGGACTGACGCGCCCTTCCGCCGTAAGCATCGCAGCGGGCACCATCAGCAGGAACGAGAGCCCGAGGAAGAACAGCCCGAGCACGAACTTCACCGGACTGGTTGGCTGCCGCGTGCCGAGTCGCACCCACGCGAAGGCGAACAGCGGCGCCAGCAGAATGACGAACAGCGGATTGAGCACCTGGTACCACGCCGACGGGAACGGCCAGCCGAACACCTCGTTGCGGGTGAGGTCGAGGCCGAACAGCGCGATGGTGATGCCCGCCTGCTCGAACACCGCCCAGAAGATCATGTTGGCGATGAAAAGGACGAACGCGGCGGCAAGGTGCTTCCCTTCGAGGTCGCCGCGCATCGCGAACCACACGACGCCTGCGATCGGCACCAGCAGAAACGCAGCGCGCAGCCATTGGAACCGTGGATCGTCCGACAGCACGGTGAGGAACAGCACCGCCCCCGTGCCTGCAAGCACCATCGCCGTCGGCAGCCAGGCGCCGGCCGCCACAACGGGCTTGATGCCGACGTCGCCGAGCCGCCCCATCTGTCGCGCGAACACGATGAGGCCGATCGTCATGCCGACCCCCGCCGCGGCAAAGCCCCAGTGCCAGCTCATCGCCGGATCGAGCCCCCAGCCGCGCAAGATCTCCTGGAATGCGGGCGACTGCGCGAGATACCCGGTTACGATCGGCGCCAGCAGCCCGCCGATGTTGATGCCCATGTAGAAGATGGAAAAGCCCGCATCGCGCCGTTCATCGCCCGCCCCATAGAGCCCGCCCACCATGGCGCTGATGTTCGGCTTGAAGAGGCCCGTGCCGAGTGCCACCAGCGCCAGTCCGATGAAGAACGCCGTCTGCGTCGGGACCGCGAGCGTGAAGTGGCCGAGCGCGATGATGCTCCCGCCGATCATCACCGCCTGCCGCGAGCCCAGATACCGGTCGGCAATGAAGCCGCCGGGGATCGACAGCATGTAGACGGCCATCGTGTAGTTGCCGTAGACGCGCGCTGCATCGACGGTCGTCAATCCGAGCCCACCGGACGCGATTGGCGTGACGACGAAAAGCGTCAGCAGCGCCCGCATGCCGTAGAAGGAGAAGCGCTCCCACAGCTCGGCAAAGAACAGCGTCGACAGCCCCTGCGGCTGGCCTGCGAACGGTCCGCCCTTGAAGGTCGGAACACCAAGCCCTTGCGCCATCGCCGCTCCCACTGGGTCTATTCCCCAGGAATTTTCGCCAAAGCTAGTAAGCACGACAAGCAGTTTTGCTTGGCGCCGGCTGATTCGGGCGTAGTCTGATTGATCCGCGTCGCTTCCGACGCGCTGCGATCTTGCTGGGCGAGGGCGCATGCCTCGCACATCCTGGGGAAGGCAGCTGCGATGGTGATCAAGACGGCACTGGTAACGGCAGGACTGCTCGTTATGAGCAATCTTCCGAGCTTGGGTCAGGTGAGGAACTGGCTTACGGTGCCAGAGGTGAAGGGCGCGGTTTCGACGACGGATGTGTTGAAGTTCACCGATACATCCATCAATTTCGGGCCGCGCGCGCAGGTGCGCATATATCGGCCCGAAGGTGTCTACGAGGTGGACACGTCCTCGAACGGGCAAGCCGAGGCCGCACCAGGGCCCAGCGACGCCAATCCGAAATAGTCAGGTTCGCGTAGCAAAGGCGTCCCCGCGGGCGCCTTTGACGCTATTGTCGCCCCGTCACGATCTGTCGAGCAGCCGGCGTGCGGCCTCTTCCGGGCCGATAGCCCCGCCGAGCACTTGATCGGCGAGTGTGTCGAGCGCGGCAGGCCCACCGGCGCGCACGCGCTCGGCGACGAGATCGGAGGCCGCGCGCGCGATTAGATAGCGGGCCCGGCGACGGCGCCGCGCAATCGGTCCCGCGGCTTCGAGGTCGCGTCCGCTCGCCGCCATCGCCTCGACGAGTTCCGGCACGCCTTCGCTCGTCGTCGCGGTCGTCTTCAGCACCGGCAGCTTCTCGCGGCGCACCGCGCGAATCGACAGCGCGCCCATCAGCTGGTGCAGCGTCTGGTCGGCGCCCGGGCGGTCGCCCTTGTTGACCACCATGATGTCGGCGATCTCCAGCAGGCCCGACTTCATCGCCTGGATGTCGTCGCCAAGTCCGGGCGCCGAGATCACGACGCGCACATCGGCAACTTCCGCAACGTCGATTTCGTTCTGCCCGGTACCGACAGTCTCGAGTAGGATGACATCGCGTCCCGCCGCATCGAGCGCATCGATGATGCGCACGGCGGCGGGTGAAAGCCCGCCCAGATAGCCGCGGCTCGCGAGCGAGCGCACGAACACGCCGTCATCGTCGAGCGCGGCCGTCATACGAATGCGGTCGCCGAGGATGGCTCCCCCCGAAACCGGGCTCGACGGATCGACAGCAATGACACCGACGGTCTTGTCCTGGCGCCGCAGCTCCGCGATCACCGCGTTGACCAGCGTCGACTTGCCTGCGCCCGGCGGCCCCGTGAAGCCGACGACGAGCGCGTGTCCGAGGTGCGGCTGCATGGCCCGCAGCAGCAGCGGCGCCGCTGGCGAGAGGCGTTCCAGCTCGGTGATGACGAGGGCCGTCGCGCGGCGCTCACCAGCCCGCATCCGCGCGATGAGCGCCGCAGCTTGGGGTTCCGTCTCGATGCGCTCTCGCGCGCCTGTCGTCATTTGGCTCATGTCCGGCAGATACGCGGAAAGACGATCGGGGTGCAAGAGCGGCCTGGTGCCTCGTCCCTCGGCACCGCCTAAAACCATACCCCAGGCCACCGGTAGCGAGGCCGCAGCTCGATTGGACCCACGCCGACCATCGAGATGCGGGGGCCCTCGCTGATGTCGAGAGGCGGCATCGGCGGGGCGTCGAATGCGCTGACGCGCGCAACCCGCGGTTCGACGGCGGTCGACAGCCGCAGCATCGACGGCAGCGCCACCTTGCGCGCCGGCACCGGCGGAATCAAATCATCGAGCGGCGTGCCGGCGGAATTGTCGAGCCGGGATATCGCCGAGGCGACGCCTAGTGGATCGCCTGTCAGCAGAGCCGCCGCGCGATCGGTCTCGAACTCCTCCTTGCGCGACATCGCAAGTTGCAGTCCGGTCATGAGCGCCGGTGCCAACACCATGAGAACGACGCTCAGCCACGAGACGCGATCGCCCCCGGTCATACTGTTGAGAAGGTTGAGGGCAGCAAGCAGCAGTCCCCCGTAGTAGAGGCCTTGAGCGCAGCGCGAAATGATATCTGCGACACCGAACACGAAGAGATCGCCGCGCTGGGCGTGCGCAATCTCCCGCGCCAGCACCGCCACCACCTCGCGCATCGTCAGCCGCCGCAGCAAGCCTTCGGTCAATGCGATGGCAAATCGCTTCGATGATCCGATCGAGAACGCCGTGACGAGCAGGCTCGGCATGAGGTACAGCCGCGGCGGCGAGTGCAGCCCGGCCCGTCGCGAAAGGTCTCCGGCGATGCGATCGAACTGCGCCAGATCGCCGGCCTCGTAGGGGCGGGCCCCATAGATCCGCATTGCCGTCGTCGGCGACACGCGCCACGCCAGCAAACCTATCCCCGCCATCGCCAGCACAGCGACAATCGAAGCCGTGGAACCCAGCTGCGGCCACAGCACAAGAAACAGCAGCGCGCCGAACGCCACCAGCAGCAGGCCAGCCCGGATCACATTGGCGACCAGCGCGCCGCGCGAATGCGGCCGACTCGCAATATGCTGCAGATCGATGGTCATGCCGGTCATCAGAACCTAAAAGGCGAGCTGTTGCATGGAGTTCTTCATCGCATTCATCAATTTTGGGCTCGCCATGTGGCTGGCATGGCGCGGCGGGCCACGCCCTGCCGTGCTCGTGTTCTTCGTCGGGCTGGCCTACACGCTCGCACTCTATCTGCGTCACGCGACAGACGCGCTTCCCTTATCGTTCTGAGAGGCCGATAGCAGTGGAAATGAGCCCCCGACAAGCCGTTACCCTCAACGCCTTGGCGCTCTATGCGATTTCAGCGGTCCTGCTGGTAGCGTTCTACTGGCAGCTTACCTACGACGAGCTGCCTTGCCCGTTGTGCCTGCTCCAGCGGGTGGCGTTTGTCGCTCTCGCCGTCGGTCCGATCCTGACCATCCGTCACGGGCCGAGCCCGCATCATCTTGGGCTGGTGGTGATTGCCGCCGTCCTCGGCGCCGTCATCTCCAGCCGCCAGGTGCTCTTGCACATCCTGCCGGGCGATCCGGGCTACGGCTCGACGTTACTCGGGCTACACTTCTATTCGTGGGCGTTCGTCGCCTTCGCCGGCGCACTCATCGCCGCCGGCGTCATGCTGGTCTTTTTCCCGTTGAAGGCGGGGGAGGGAAAGCCCCCTGCAACCGGCCTGATCGAGCATGCCGCCGTCTGGCTCGTGATGGGGCTCGTCGCGCTCAACGCATTCAGCGTCCTGCTCGAATGCGGCTTCTCGGCTTGTCCGGCGAACCCCGTCCAATACCAACTTCTGGGGGGATAGGGTGCTGGCTTAGAGCTTTGCCAGCACCGCTTCCGTCGCAGCGGGGGTGGGTTCCTGATCCCACGTGTCCATGACCGCCGGAACGATCTTCTTTGCATCGTCCACGACAGTGAACCGCACATCGAGACCGGCCCGAATGAAAGTATCGGACTTCATGTGCGTCAACAGGTTGAGGAACGGCGTCCAGAACCCATCGATGTTCGCAACGACCACGGGCTTGTCGTGTCGGCCCAGCTGCACCCAAGTAAGCTGCTCGACCAGCTCCTCCAGCGTACCAACGCCGCCCGGCAGCGCCACGAACGCGCTCGACCGGTCGAACATCAGCTGCTTACGCTGGTGCATGTTTTCCGTGACGATGATCTCGTCGACGTCGCGCAGCATCGCTTCCTTCTCGACGAGAAAGCTGGGAATGATGCCGGTGACGCGCCCTCCATGCTCCAGCGTCGACCGCGCGACCTCACCCATGAGGCCGAGACTGCCGCCACCGTAGACAAGGCCGATATCGTTGCTGGCGAGTGACGCGCCCAGCTCCCGGGCTGCTTCCTTATAGGCCGGGTTGAGCCCCAGCCCCGAGCCGCAGTAGACGCACACGTTGCGCGTATCACCCGCGGCCTTCTTCTTTCCATTCAAACGCTTCTTGCTCATTCAAACTTCCGTTCTTACTCAAAAAATGGCCCCCTCGGGAGCAAGCTTAATATGGGGATCGATTGGCCATATGACAGCGGAGCCTAACCCCTCGATCAGCGTTAATTGCGACGCTGCAACGGCGCAGCGGCCGCGCGCGTTATCCCCAATTCCGAACTCGGTTTGGCGCCCCGCCGGACTTGTGCTTAATGAGACGGACAGGACAGGCGGCAACTTAGAGAACCGCCATAAACAACGGATATCCCCGCCCTAATCCGGCGTGGGATTGTCGGGGAATGCGTCATGACGGGTGTGCGTATCCTCTTCGTGCTGGCGATGTTCGGCGCGCAGGGGGCCATTGCGGCCGATACCGGGTCGCCGGGAACTTCGCCGGAATTGCGCCAGCGCGCCGAGGACCTGGCCGGCGCCGCCTCTCAGCGCTTCACCGACATTCTCGACACCGAGCACAAGACGCCTGCGACCCACGACCCCCTGGCGGCGCGCAACGCGCTAAAGCCTGCCACCGGCAGCCTGGCACCCGTCTGGGACTGGCTGACGCGATCGGCACAATCTTATGACGAGATCGTCATCGCCCAGCTCAAAGCCAAGGACGATTGGACGACGATCGTCGAGCGAGATGCAGCAACTTCTGCTCCCGCACAACAGGCAGCGCCGCAGGTCGTGCCTGAGTTGCGTGGCTGGAACGGCTTGCTGGAGTTGGTGCGCTACTGGCTCGCCCGCGCCAACAGCACGTATCGCACCGAGATCGTCACTCCGCTGCGCATGCCGTTCGGAACACCCGCCCCGAGCGCTCCATCTCCAATGACAGCCTCGGCGTCGGGTACTGGAGCCGCACAGCCCCAGCAGGCAGAAAAGCAGCAAGCGGAAGAAGCGATCAGGCGCGAGGCCGAGGCCGCCGACAAGCAACGCCGTGAAGCGGAAGCCGCCGATTCAGAGCGGCGCGCGGCAGAAGAACAACGCATTGCCGCCGCAGCCGAAGAAAAGCGCAAGGCCCAGGAAGAGGCGCGTGCTCGGCTGATCGCCGAGTCCGAAGTCAAACGCAAAGCCGCAGAGGCCGAGGCCGAGAAGGCGCGACTGGCCGCCGAAGAGCAGCGCGCCGCCGAGGAGACGGCAGCCAGACGCAAAGCCGATGAGGCAGAAGCGAAGCGCATCGCGGAGGCCGAGACTGCAGCCGCGGCCCGGCGAAAGGCAGAAGAGGACGCCAAGATCGCCGCCGCCGAAGCCGATGCTGCCGAGCGTCGTGCCGTCGCCGAGGCCGAAGCCCAGGCAAAGCGGCAAGCCGAAATCGATGCAGAGGCGACGCGGCGCATGCAGGCAGCCGCCAACGCGAAGGGTCCTTCACGCGCCGAGCAAGTGCCGGCTGCGAGGACCGCAAGTGGCCCGGTTACCGGTCCTGTGCCGCCCTTCCCGGCCGCCGTGACGCAAGAAAGCTCTGACATTGCCATAGCGCCGGCCGTTCCGGAGAAAAAGCCGAGCGCACCCGACAAGACCGCCAAGGTGGTGGCCAAATCGCGCGAGGAGATCACCGACGAAGCCGTCGAGCCGGTTGCCAAGCCGTCGAAAAAGCCGAAGGTCACGGCGGCAAAGTCGTCACGGGCAGGCAAGCATGTCTATGCCAAGAAATCGAAGCGCCGCATCGCCTTCAAAAAAGCGCCGCGCAGGCACAGGAAGCCGCATTTCGGCAGGCGCAACTGGTCGGCCGGTTCGATCGTCGTCGGTCGGCATTGCGCCTGCCGCTGCGGTCGCATCCTGCTTAAGCCGCGCAAGCACCGCTATGCGAACCGCTTAATGCATGCACCCAAGCACCGCGTAACGAGGCGCCATCGCGCCGTGCAGCACGGGGGTCACTGGGGCCGGGTTACCTATCGCCACCGCCTTCACTATATTGACTGAGGCGGGCGGCTGGTGCTGATCCGTACTTCGGGCAGCAATTCGCGAACGAGAAGCGCGGCATTGCCCGGATAACCCTCAGCCAAGCAGGTCGCATGTCTTTTACCCCCGCAATTCCGGCTGACCCGAGCGATGAACGCGAGGAGTCCCATCCGGCTGCGCGACCGAGCCACAAGGATGCCCTGCTCGGCCTTCTCCCGCTGATCTGGCCCGCCAATCGCCCCGATCTGCGTGGGCGCGTGGTGCTTGCATTCGGCGTTTTGCTGATCGCCAAGCTCATCACCGTTGCCGTGCCGATTTTCTATAAGGATGCCACCGATCTGCTGACAGCATCGGCGGCCAAAGGCACCGCAGACGCCGGTCACGGCGTCCTTCTCGGCGTTGCAATGTTGATCCTCGCCTACGGCGCCGGCCGCGTAGTGATGATGGGGCTGACGCAGATGCGCGACGTCATTTTTACCGAGGTCGGCCAGAACGCGGTGCGCCAGCTCAACAACCGTACGTTCGAGCACCTGCATCGTTTGTCGCTGCGTTTTCACCTCGAGCGGCGCACCGGCGGCCTCTCCCGCGTGATCGAGCGCGCAACGCGCGGCGTCGAGTTGATCATTCGCATGGGCATTCTCAACATCGTGCCCACGGCGCTGGAGCTTCTGCTCGTCTCCGGCATGCTGCTTTACTATTTCGACTGGCGTTATGTCGTGATCATGTACGCCACCGTCGCCGCGTACATGTGGTTCACCTTCGCTGCGAGTGAGCGGCGCATCGCCATTCGCCGCGAGATGAACGACAGTGACACCGAAGCGAACACCAAGGCGATCGACAGCCTCCTCAACTTCGAGACCGTCAAGTACTTCGGCAACGAAGGGCTGGAGGCACGGCGCTTCGACACGTCGATGGCGCGCTATGAGCAAGCCGCAATCAAGACTTTCCGCTCACTCGGCGTGCTCAACACCGGACAGATGCTGATCTTCACGGTCGGCATGACGGCGTGCATGCTGCTCGCCGCGCGCGGCATCATCGCCGGCACCCACAGCGTCGGCGAGTTCGTGATGGTCAACGCGCTGCTCATCCAGCTCTACATGCCGCTGAACTTCATGGGCATGGTCTACCGCGAGATCAAACAGGGGCTTGTCGATCTCGAAGCGATGTTCACGCTGCTTGGTGAACGTCCCGAGGTCAAGGATCGACCTGGTGCAGAGCCGCTCAGTGTCCCCAACGGAGAAATCCGCTTCGAGCACGTCAACTTTGCTTATGACGAAGCCGGGCGCCAGGTGTTGAACGACGTCAGCTTCGAAGTGCCCGCGGGCAAGATGGTCGCCATCGTCGGACCATCGGGCGCCGGCAAGTCGACCATCGCACGCATCCTTTTCCGCTTCTACGATATCTCCGGCGGCCGCGTGCTGATCGACAGCCAGGACATCCGCGAGGTGACGCAGAAAAGCTTGCGTAATGCCATCGGTGTAGTGCCCCAGGATAGTGTGCTGTTCAACGACACGATCTTCTACAACATCAAGTACGGCCGCCCCGACGCCACCGACGAGGAGGTGTACGCCGCAGCCCGGCTCGCCCAGATCGACGCTTTCATCCGCTTGCTGCCGGACGGTTACAAGACCATGGTCGGCGAGCGCGGGCTGAAGCTATCGGGCGGCGAGAAGCAGCGTGTCGCCATCGCGCGGACAATTCTCAAAGGGCCGCCAATCCTTATTCTCGACGAGGCGACGAGCGCGCTCGACAGCCACACCGAACGAGAGATCCAGGACGCCCTTGATCTGGTCGCCAAGAACCGCACCTCGCTCGTCATCGCGCATCGCCTGTCGACCATCATCCACGCCGACAACATCCTCGTTCTCGAGAAGGGACGTGTCGTCGAGCAAGGAACCCACGAGGAGCTCATTGCCAGGAGCGGCCTCTACGCAAGCCTGTGGACGCGTCAGCGTCAGGCCGAGAAGGCACGCGAGAATCTCGCTCATGTCCTCGACGACGCCGAGCGGGCAGGCGCCCTCGATGCCGAGGATGTCAGGCTGATGAGCGCGGAATAAAAAAGGGCCGGCCGCCTGGCGGGGCGACCGGCACGGGACGAACGACGATGCGGGATGCCATCGGGAGGATCGTCGTCAGTTCCGATTGAAATTCATTGCTTCACGTTCTTCAGCAGCTCTTCCCATCTCTTCTTCGCGCCGCCCGGCGCCTTGAAGGCATCGAGCTGCGCCTTGTTCGTCGGCTCGCCCGCCACGATCAGCGCCACCATGCCCATGGTGAAGTGCGGCAGGCATTTGATTCCGTAGTAGCCCGGCTTCTCGACCACGAACTCCGCGTCCTGGTTCATCTCGCCCTTGAGCAGCTCGACACCCTCGGGCCAGACATCCTTGATCGCCTCGGCGTTGTGGTTCTTGTCGACCAGCGTGAACTTCACCGTGTCTCCCGGTTCGACCTTCAGGAAGTCCGGCTCGAACAGCATGAACTTGCCCTTGCCGTTGGTGTTCTTGATCTTGATCTCGTGCTCCGCCGCCGATGACGCAGTGCTTGCAAATGCCAGTACCAGCGCCGCCATTGCGACCAGTCCAGTAACCCTCATTACGTCCTCCGCTTATTCTATACACAAGAAGTATAGAAATGTCACGCCATTCGTCAACGCGTGTTTCGTTGCCAGCTGCGGCAAACGCATTTCCTTTCGGTCCGTTAGTGCGGCGGCAGTCTCTACCGGCTAGCCTGCAAACTACGGCGAGATGACAAGGCCGTTGGGGACGGCGCGATGTGGAAGCAACTCAGGCTCGAGCTGGAAATTATCGCGCGGGAGATCGGTGGCCTCATTAACGAGGCGACGCTGCACCTCGGCAGGGCTGTCCTGCTTTTGTGGGAGTTCGTCCGCCCGGCCGTCGTCTTTGCCCTCAACATCCTCCTCGCGCTCATTCTCTTGTTCGAGGAGTGGGGTTGGGAACCGCTCTCGAACCTGCTTGCCCGCCTCGCGCGCTACCCGCTCTGGGCCAAGCTCGAGCGGTTCATCGCCGGACTGCCGCCGTATGGGGCGCTTCTGGCTCTCGCAATCCCGAGCGCCGTGCTCATTCCGGCTAAACTGCTCGGTGTCTACTTTCTCACGACTGGCCATCTGATCAGCGCCGCTGTCGTCATCTTCCTCGCCAAGATCGCCTCGACGGCGCTCATCGCCCGCATCTTCCTGCTGACGAAGCCGGCATTGATGCAGATCGGTTGGTTCGCCCGCGTTTATGGGATCTTCGTGCCGTGGCAGGAGGCGCTTTTTGCCCGCGTCCGCGCATCGTGGGCGTGGCGCTACGGCCGTGTTGTCAAATGGCGCACCAAACATGCCATGCATGAAGCGTGGCGAAAGCTCCGTCCGAGCCTGGATGAGCTTTGGTTCCGCATGCGGCCGACGGTCGATCGCATGACGCGGCGGCTGCGCGAATTCGGAAACGTTATTATGCAGCGGATTTCTGCTCTACGCCGGCCCGAAAGGCGGGACCTGCCGCCGCCCGACCTCCGTTAGCTGACGTTGAGCGGCACCTTCTCGACTGTCGTCGTGCCGCCATCGTCGAGCCAGGTCAGCGTCAGAGTTCCCGGTCCCGGCACGCGCATGAAGAACGCGATATATGGATTGGCCGCGATTCCCGATCCGAGCGTTGCCGAGAAAACGTCCTCGCCTTCGAAGCTGGCGGTGAACGTGTGAATGATGTCGCGCGGAATGATATCGCCAGCCGCATCCTTCCGGTTCCCCGTCTCCATGATGTGCGTCGCCAGCGTCTTGATCTCGATGATCTCACCGGCGTTGACGGTCTCGGGCACTTTGATGCGTGGCGGCTTCTTCATCATCGCGTGGCCCTCTAGATTCCACAGCCGCCGACTTTGACGTCGACCTTTCGACGCGCGACGAGAATGCGCCCGCCTGAAAGCTCAGCCACGGCGACAACGTCTTGCGTCTTCGCCAGCCGCATCCGGCTCGTCACCTGGGCCTTCCCCGACAAGAGCGTAAAGCGGAACGTCGCAACCTCCGCGCGCGGGTTCGCGGTCGAGAGTAGATGTACCGCCGTGACGTGATCATCCGCCGTCATCGGGCTCGCCACCGCAAGCGCCACCGGCACATAGTCGCCGTTCTCGACGCTATCCGGCAGGTCGAGCGTCAATCCGGCGTCCTGAGGCGTCGCCTTGCCGACCAGCGCGTTGAAAGCAGCATCGAAATCGGCAGACGGCGTCGCCGCCGGCTCCGCCTGCGCACCGTCGATGCTGCGCAGCAGCGCAATGAGAGCGACAGCAGCGCTGCCTTCCAGAAAAAATGTGCGACGGTCCAGCACTTGGCGCCTCTGTCCGGTCTTCTCAGCGCACCTAAGCTCAACAAAGGTTATGTTGCCGGCCGCGCTACGCGAGGGCTACGATAACGGCAACGACGGGCCGGCAACAAGGCACCAAGCAATGATCGATCGCAGGGAATTCGGACGACTCCTGGGGGGAGCGGCACTCACGGCGGCGGGCGCATCCTGGATCGGCGCGCCGGCTCTGGCCAAAGGCGAGGCGAGGATCGTCATCGTCGGCGGCGGGGCAGGGGGCGGCACCGTCGCCCGCATCCTCAAAACGGAAGCGCCAAACCTTCACGTCACCATCGTCGAAAAGCGCGACATCTACACCTCGTGCTTCAACTCGAACCACTATCTCGGCGGCTTTCGCACCTTCGCCTCGCTGCAGCACAGCTATGACGGCTTGCGAAAGCTCGGCATCGAGGTGATGAACGAGACGGCGACCGACGTCGACCCCGCTAAAAAGACCGTCAAACTCTCCGCCGGTGAGAGGCTAACCTACGATCAACTCGTTCTGTCGCCGGGCATCGATTTCAATTACGGCGCCATCGAAGGCTATTCCGCAACGGCCGCCGGGATCATGCCGCACGCATGGAAGGCCGGCCCGCAGACGCTCTTGCTGATGAAGCAGCTCGAAGCCATGGACGACGGCGGCGTCGTCATAATGGCGGTGCCGGACAACCCGTATCGCTGCCCGCCGGGCCCGTACGAGCGCGCCTGCATGATCGCGCACTACCTCAAGACGCATAAGCCGAAGTCGAAGCTGGTCATCTTCGATGCCAAGCGCATGTTCTCCAAGCAGGCCGCCTTCGAAGAAGCCTTCGACAAATACTATTCCGGCATCATCGACCTTAATCTCACCAACGAGATCGATGACTTCCGCGTCGTCCGGGTCGACCCCAAGGCTCTCGAGGTCGAGACGGCATCGGGCACGAAGCTCAAGGGCGCGGTCGTGAATATCATCCCTCCGCAGACGGCTGGCGACATCGCCATCGCCGCGGGGTGCACCGGCATCAATGGCTGGTGCCCAATCAAACCGGCGAACTTTGCTTCTGCGCTGGTGGATGGCATCCACGTCATCGGCGACGCCGCGATCGCCAACGACATGCCGAAGTCGGCCTACTCGGCAAACAGCCAAGGCAGGGTCGTTGCAGCCGATATTCTGGCAACGCTTGCCGGCGCCGAGCCGGTCGCCGCGCGCTACCGCAACACCTGCTGGTCTCTTCTCGCCGCGGATGACAGCATAAAGATTGGCGCCGACTACACCCCTGGAGAGAAGGACGGCAAGCCGCTGCTCGTCCCGCACGGGCCTTTCATGTCTCAGGCGCACGAGACAGCTGCGATGCGCCGCAAGAACTACGAAGAGGGCCTTGCCTGGTACCACGCCATCATCGCCGACGCATTCAACGATAATACCGCTTTGATGCATAAGGGTTGATCCGCGGCCAACGGCTGACACTAAAGTCTCACACGCAACATAAACGCGCTATAATCCGCGCTGCGATCGCTGGGCGCCGGTTTGCGTGCGCGTTGACAAATTGGCACATACGGCAAGCAGGCATTGAGCTTAACGCCAATGCAATGAGCTGGACGTTAGGTTGCCGTCTGAAGCGGACCTGCCCAAGTTACGAACCGCGGAGACAAAAACATGATCGAGCTCTTCTTCTGTCTGGCGCTTCTGGCTGGCACGCTCGCTCTAGGTATGTACAAGCCACCCCTGTGGGGCTGGGCTGCGGCGCTCGCACTCTCGGCGCTCACCTGGCAATCCGCTGCCGTGCATGGCTCGACCGGGCTGTTCGGCGCCATCCTCTGGATCATGGCGCTCGCCTTCGTCGCCCTCGCTATTCCTTCAATTCGCCGCGACTTCGTCAGCGCCCGCGTCCTGAAATTCGTGCGCGGGACCCTGCCGAAGGTCTCCGATACCGAGCAGCAGGCGCTCGACGCCGGCACGACTGGTTTCGACGCGGAACTTTTCTCCGGCACGCCTGACTGGAACAAGCTGCGCGCAATCGCGCCGGTCGTGTTGACTCCCGCCGAGCAAGCGTTCCTCGATGGACCGACAGAGGAGCTGTGCCGCCTCGTCAACGATTGGCAGATCCGTCACGCGCAGCGCGAGATTCCCGAGAACATCTGGGACTTCGTCAAGAAGCACGGTTTCCTGGGCATGCTGATCTCCAAGGAGCACGGCGGCCTCGGCTTCTCGGCGCAGGCGCAGTCTCTCATCATCGGCAAGATCGCCTCGCGTTCGCCCGATGTTGCCATCATCGTCATGGTGCCGAACTCGCTCGGCCCTGGCGAACTGATCGAGAAGTACGGCACCGACCAGCAGAAGCGCTATTACCTGCCGCGCCTCGCCCGCGGCGAGGAGATCCCGTGCTTTGCGCTGACCGGCCCGACGTCAGGCTCCGACGCGGCAACGATGCGCGATATCGGCACCGTCATCCGCGGCACCGACGGCAGCCCCGCCATCCGCCTGTCGTGGGACAAGCGCTACATCACCCTCGGCCCCAAAGCGACATTGCTCGGCCTCGCATTCCGCCTGTTCGATCCGGAGAATATTCTCGGCGAGGGTGAGAACCCCGGCATTACGCTGGCGCTCATTCCGACGCATCATCCTGGCGTGCAGATCGGCCGCCGCCACTTGCCCGCGGGCAATGCCTTCCCCAACGGTCCGACCACAGGCCGCGATGTCACAATCCCGGTCGAATGGATCATCGGCGGTCAGGAAATGGCCGGCCGCGGTTGGAGCATGCTGATGGAATGCCTTGCTGCCGGCCGCGCCATTTCGCTGCCGTCGACGGCGACGGCGGGGGCCAAGGCGATGCTGCGTTTCTCCAGCGCCTACGCGCGCATTCGCAAGCAGTTTGGCCTTCCCATCTCGCGCATGGAAGGCGTCGAGGAAGCGCTCGCTCGCCAGGTCGAAACAGCGTATGCGACGGAAGCGGCCAGAGCTGCTACCGCGGCCATGGTCGCGCGCGGCGAGCGCCCGTCCGTCATCTCGGCGCTGATGAAGTATCAGACCACCGAGCGTATGCGCCGTGCGGTCAACGACGCTTTCGACATCCACGGCGGCCGCGCCATCTGCGACGGCCCATCGAATTATCTGCAGGCGCCCTATCAGATGGTGCCCATCGGCGTCACCGTTGAAGGTGCCAACATCCTGACGCGCACGCTCATCACGTTCGCGCAAGGTACGCTGCGCTCGCATCCCTATCTCTATCGCGAGATCAAGGCGGCGCAGGATCCAGATCGCACGCGCGGCCTCGACGACTTCGACCGCGCCTTCGGTGAGCACGTCTCGTTCTCGGTCGCCAATGCATGCGGCGCGCTCGCGCACAATCTCACCGGCGCGATCTTCGCATCCGCACCGGAAAAGGCGTTCGATACCGCCAACTGGTACCGCCAGCTTGCCCGCTGCGCCCGCAGCTTCGCCTTCGTCGCCGACGTGACGGTAGCAACGCTCGGAGGCAGCCTCAAAACCAAGCAGAAACTCGCCGGCCGCCTCGCCGACGCACTATCTGAGCTCTACATCCTTGCTTGCGTACTGAAGCGCTACGAGGACGATGGGCGCCTCTCCAGCGACCGCGTCTTCGTCGATCTCGTCGCCATGAACGCGCTCTATCGCTTCCAGGAGGCAATGCGCGGCGTAATCGACAACTTCCCAGTCCCTGCTGCGCGCTGGGCGATGCGCCTCATCGTCTTCCCGCTTGGCGCACGCTTCCGTCCCGCACCCGACAAGCTCGGCCACCGCGCCGTGAAGACGCTCATGGAGGCGCCTGCCGTCCGCGATCGGCTCACGCGCTACATCTACGTGTCGAAAGATCCCGACGACGCGACTGGCCTGCTTGAAGTGGCCATGAAGAAGTCGATCGCCGCCGAGGAAGCCGAGAAGAAGCTCGACCGCGCCATCCGTTCCGGCCTGATCCGCCGCTATCACGGCATCGATTGGATCGGCGAGGCAATCGATAAGGGCGTCGTCACCGAGAGCGAGGGTCAGCAACTGCGCGAGCTGGAAGCGCTCGTTGCCCGCGCCATATCTGTCGATCATTTCGACGCTGCCACGTTGAAGCCCAACTATCGCGCGACCCCGGGCCCGGCGATGCACGCCAACGCACGCGGATACGGAAACGAAGCCGCCGAGTAACACAGCACGCACATCGGGCGGCCAGTTCAACACCGCGTTCGAGCCTGCGTGAGAGGAGTAGCGATGTTCAAAGCAGTTTCCCGGCCTTTGCCGAACTTGAAGGACTGGCGCTTCTCCATCGATCAGTGGGGCATTGCCTGGGCTGAGTTCGACCGTGACGGCGAAAGCCAGAATGCGCTCGGTCAGCGTCCACTCGAAGAGCTGGGCGAGATCATCGCCGAGGTCGAGAAGCGTGCACGCGACAAGCAGGTAATCGGCCTCGTCATTCTCTCCGGCAAGGAGCGTGGCTTCATCGTCGGCGCCGACATCCGCGAGTTCGCTGAACTTAAGACCGAGACCGACGTCGTCGACAAACTGCGCCCCGTGACGGGCCTCTTCGACCGCATCGAAAAGCTGCCGATCCCCGTGGTGTGCGCCATCAACGGCTTCTGCCTCGGTGGCGGTCTGGAGTTGGCGCTCGCCTGCCACTATCGTATCGCCACGCGCGATGCCGGCACCAAGCTCGGCTTCCCCGAGGTCAAGCTCGGCATCTTCCCCGGATTCAATGGAACCGTGCGGGCAATCCGCCAGGCCGGTGCGCCGGCGGCCATGACGGTGATGCTCACCGGCAAGATGATGTCGGCATCGGCCGCACGTGCCGTGGGCCTCGTCGATCAGCTCGTCGACAGCCGGGGCGCGCTCCCCTGGGCCGCGCGCAAAGCGATCTTGTCAAAGCGCAAGTCGAAACCGGCGGGCTTTGCCAAGCGCATGCTTGATGTATGGCCGGTACGCAATCTGCTCGCGCGCCGCATGCGCGATCAGTTGTCGAAGAAGGCGCGCGAAGCACACTATCCGGCGCCTTATCGCCTCATCGACCTTTACGAGACCTACGGCGGCAACGACGAAGCGATGAAGGCCGCTGAATCGCGCGCCTTCGCGCCGCTGATGGTGTCTGATCAGTCGCGTAATCTGCGCCGCGTGTTCTGGCTCTCCGAACTGCTGAAAGGGCAGGCGCCGAAGAACCTCGGCTGGCGTCCGCAGCGCGTGCACGTCATCGGCGCTGGCACCATGGGCGCGGATATCGCCGGCTGGTGCGTGGCCTCCGGAATGGAAGTGACGCTGCAAGACGTGTCGCCCGAGCAAATTGCAAAGGGCATCGCAGCGCAGGGCAAGCTCTTTGCCCGCAAGTTCAAAACCAAGGCGCAGCGCGACGCCGCCAAGGCGCGTCTGATCGCCGACCCTGCTGGCGATGGCATCCCGCGCGCCGATGTCGTCATCGAGGCAATTGTCGAGAAGCTCGACATCAAGCGCCGGGTGCTCGCCGACGTCGAAGCGCGTATGAAGCCCGGCTCGGTTGTAGCGACCAACACATCCTCGCTGCAGATCGAGGACATCGCCGCCGGCCTGGCCGATCCCGGCCGTTTGATTGGCCTGCACTTCTTCAATCCCGTGGCGCTGATGCCGCTCGTCGAAGTCGTGCGCGGCGCGCAATCGCGCGAGGACGAGGTAAAGCGCGGCGCGGCTTTCGTCGCGGCGATCGACAAGTTCCCGCTCATCACCAAGAGCGTGCCCGGCTTCCTCGTCAACCGCGTGCTGACACCGTACATGTTCGGGGCCATGAAGCGGCTGCAGGAGGGCGAGAGCAAGGAGCGCATCGACGAGGCCGCGCGCGCATTCGGCATGCCCATGGGGCCGATCGAGCTGGCCGATACCGTCGGCCTAGACGTCTGCTCCCACGTCGCCAAGATCCTCAATTACCCATCGGCCGGCTCGGCGCTCGAGCAGCTCGTTGCTGCCGGCAAGCTCGGCAAGAAGACAGGCGAGGGCTTCTACGTCTGGCAGGCCGGCAAACCGATCAGGGATCCGCGCCGCACCGATGCGGAAGAGATGGACGAACTTGGCCGCGAGCTGATCCAACCGCTGATCGACGAGGCGCAGAAGTGCCTCGACGCTGGCATCGTCGAAAATGCCGATCTGGTCGACGCGGGCGTAATCTTCGGTACCGGATTTGCGCCGTTCCGCGGTGGACCGTTGCATTACAAGGCATCAGAGAGCCCTCCAGCCCCCGCGCACGCAGCGGCGGCAGAGTAGGCAAGGGGAGATAGTCACGATGCAACGTTTCTTGAGACGCGTCGCGGTGATTGGTGGAGCCCGCATCCCCTTCTGCCGCTCGAACACGCTTTATGCCGATCTCTCAAATCTCGACCTGATGACGGGCGCGCTCAATGCACTCGTCGATCGCTACAACCTGAAGAACCAGCACATCGACGAGGTCGTCGGCGGCGCGGTCATCACGCACTCGAAGGACTTCAACCTGACGCGCGAAGCCGTGCTCGGCACGCGTCTCAAACCCTCGACGCCGGGCATCACCATGATGCAGGCGTGCGGAACCAGCCTCCAGGGCGCGCTCGGCAGCGCCGCCAAGATCGCCACGGGAGATATCGATTGCGCCATCGCCGTCGGCTCCGACACTACCTCTGACGCGCCGCTCACTGTCTCGAAGAAGTTGGCTCAACGCCTGATCAAGCTTGGCCAGCAGAAGACCTTCCTCGACAAGCTGAAGCAGTTCAAAGGCTTCTCGCCTAAAGAGATGGTTCCCAACGCGCCCGCTAATGCCGAGCCGCGCACTGGCCTGTCGATGGGCCAGCATGCTGAGCTGATGGCGCAGGAGTGGAACATCTCGCGCGCCGAGCAGGATGCCTTCGCTCTCGAAAGTCATCGCAAGGTGGCCGAGGCCTATCGCTCCGGCTACATGGACGATCTCGTCACGCCGTTCGCGGGTGTCTTCCGCGACAACAACATCCGAGCCGATGCCACAGCCGAAAAACTCGCGTCCCTCAAAACCGCTTTCGACAAGACCGAGCGCGGCACACTGACGGCGGCCAACTCGACACCCCTGACCGACGGCGCTGCCGCAGTGCTGCTGGCCTCCGAAGACTGGGCGACCAAGCACGGCCTTCCCGTGCAGGCTTACATCACCTACTCGCAGACCGCCGCGAACGACTTCGTGGGCGGCGACGGCCTGCTGATGGCCCCCACCATCGCCGTCTCGCACATGCTGGAGCGCGCTGGCCTCACACTGCAGGATTTCGACTTCTACGAGGTCCACGAGGCGTTCGCCGCACAGGTGCTGGCCACGCTCAAGGCGTTCGAAGATCCGATCTATTGCCAGGAGGTGCTTGGCCGCGCGGCGCCGATGGGCAGCATCGACCGCGCCAAGCTCAATGTGCACGGCTCATCGATCGCCGTGGGTCACCCGTTTGCGGCAACCGGCGCGCGCATCCTCGGCAACCTCGCGCACATGCTCTCGCAGCATCACGGCCGCGGTCTGATCTCGATTTGCACTGCTGGCGGCATGGGCGTCGCAGCGATTCTCGAATCGAAGGATGCCGCCGAGTTGCACCAAGCCGCCTAAGTGCTTCCGGAAAAGTGGGAACCGGTTTTCCGATCAGAAGCACGACCAAGCAAAGCGCCGCCTAGCCCCTCGACAGAGGCGGGAAGGTGTGCGAGCACCGCGGGCGGGTAGCAACGCGGGGTCTCATCCGTCATGGGCAAGGACAAGAGCGGCAAGGCCGAAAAGCAGCTTGCGGCAGCCAAGGCACTGGCGCGTGATCTGGGCGAAAAGCTCGACCTCAACGCCTCGCTGCGGTTGTGGGACGGCTCGCTGACCCCGCTCGGCAAGAACGTCACCGGCCCGTTCGAGCTCTCGATTGCCGATGCCGGCGTCATCGGCTCGCTGCTGCGTTGGCCGACGCTCGACAACTTCATTCGCCATTACGTCGACAAGGGCATCGACTTTTCCGGTGGCACGCTGATCGACCTCGGCTCGCAGCTCAACAAGGGCGGCCGCTCGGTGAAGCTCAAGGGCCGCGATGCCCTGAAGCTATTGGGTCAGCTGTCGCCATTCCTGTTCGCGCGCTCCGACGACGCCTCCGACGATCAGGGCTTCGAGGGCGAGATCACCGGCCGTCGCCGCAAGGTCTCCGACAACAAGGACTTCATCCAGTTCCACTACGACCTGTCGAACGATTTCTACGCGCTCTTCCTCGACCCCGAGATGGTCTATTCGTGTGCGTACTACACCGACTGGAACAACGACGTCGCGCAAGCGCAGCGTGACAAGCTGGAGATGATCTGTCGCAAGCTGCGCCTGAAGCCCGGCGACCGCTTCCTCGACATCGGCTGCGGCTGGGGTGGTCTTGTCTGCCACGCGGCGAAGAACTACGGCGTCACCGCGCACGGCATCACGCTATCGGAAGAGCAGCTCGCCTTCGCCAGGGAAAAGATCAAGCGCCTAGGCCTTGAGGATCGCGTCACCGTCGAACTGAAGGACTATTCGATGATGACGGGCGCCTTCGACAAGATTGCCTCCATCGGCATGTACGAGCACATCGGCCTCAAGAACATCCCCGGCTACATGGGCAAGATGCAGTCGTTGCTGGCGCAGGACGGCCTGTTCCTCAATCACGCCATTTCCCGCCGCGCGCCCAAGCAGGGCTGGTTCAAGCGCCGAATGCGCCCCGAGCAGAAGGCGATCGCCAAATACATCTTTCCCGGCGGCGAGCTGGACGACATCGGGCACTCGATTTTCGCCATGGAACGCGCCGCTTTCGAGGTACTGGATGTCGAGGCTTGGCGCCTGCATTACGCGCGCACCTGCAAGCTCTGGTGCGAGCGTCTGACCGAGCGGCGCGAGGAAGCGCTGAAATACGTCAGCGAGGAGAAGTACCGCATCTGGGTGGCGTATCTGGCCGGCGTCTCGCTCGCGTTCTCGCGCGGCACGCTGCGGATCTACCAGACGCTTGTGTCAAAGAACGCCAAGCGCCCGCCCGCCGTGCCGCCGTCACGCGCCGATCTCTACCGCTGAGCGGAGCCGGTTACGCCGGAGCACGCGCCTTTTCGTCTTCCTCGGCTTTGAGCTCCTTCTTCGACAGCTTGCCGATCATCGTCTTCGGCAGCTCGTCGCGGAATTCGATCTGCGAGGGCATCTCGATCTTGGAGATGCGCGCGGCCAAGTGCTCGAGCATTTCCTCGACCGTGGCACTCATGCCTTCCTTGAGGCGCACGAACGCCTTCGGCGCCTCGCCGCGCTTCTTGTCGCGGATGCCGATCACTGTCGCTTCGGCCACCGCCGGGTGCTCGTAGATCGCCTCCTCGACCCGCCGCGGATAGACATTGAAGCCCGACGAGATGATGAGGTCCTTGATCCGGTCCTCGATGAAGAAGAAGCCGTCCGCGTCCATGCGTGCCACATCGCCCGTGCGCAGAAACTCGCCGACCATCTGATCGGCCGTCTCCTTCGGGCGCTTGTAGTATCCGCGCATCACCTGTGGACCGCTGACGCAGATCTCACCTTTTTCGCCGAGCGGCACCTCCTGCGTCGGATCGGCAAGGTCGCGCAGCGACACGACTGTTCCCGCCAGCGGCATGCCGATCGATCCAGCCTTAACCGGACCATCGATCGGATTGCAGGTCACCACGGGCGATGCCTCGGACAGCCCATAGCCCTCTACGACGTTGCACCCGGTGACCTTCTCGAACCGCTGCTTCACCTCGATGGGCAACGCCGCGCCACCACATAGGCAGAACTTCAGCGAGGACAGGTCATGGTTCGTTATCTTCGGATGGTTGAGCAGCGCGTTGAACAGCGTCGGCACTCCAGGGAGCACCGTCGGCCGCGTCTTGTCGATCAGCTTCAGCGCCTCATCGAGGTTGAAGCGCGGCATGATGATGATTTCCGCAGCGTGCGCGATGCCAAGGTTCATGACGACAGTCAGCGCAAACACGTGGAAAAATGGGAGCACCGCAAACACCCGCTCCACGCCGTCTTCCAGTTCCGGTGCCGTCGCCGACACCTGCTGCACGTTCACGTAGACGTTGGCATGGCTCAACATGGCGCCTTTGGGCGTGCCGGTGGTCCCGCCCGTGTACTGCAGCACGGCGATATCGTTGATGGGGTCGATTGCGACGGGGTCCGGCTGGCCGCTGGCAGCCATCAATTCGGCTTCGAGAAGCAGCTTCTCGCGCACGGGAGAGGCCGCGGGATTGCCCAGCTCACGTGCCCGGAACAGCCGGAACAACGTCGCCTTGGCCAATGGCAGCAGCGCGGGGAACGAAGCGACGACGGCGCGTTGCAGGCAGCCGGCCGTGATGAGCGCCTCCACCTTGTCCAGGAGCACTTTGAGGTCGAGCGTCACCATCAGCTCGGTGTCGCTGTCCTTCACCTGCTGGCTCAGTTCCGCCACAGTATAGAGTGGATTGAAATTAACGACGGTGCCGCCAGCCTTGAGGACTGCGAAGAAGTAGACGATGAATGTCGGCGAGTTCGGCAGCAGAAGGCCGACTTTCGTGCCCTTCTTGACGCCTAGCTGCTGCAACCCGAGCGTTGCCTGCTCGACCTGCCGGCCAAGTTCGGCGTAAGTCAGCGTCCGACCTAGGAAATTGGTACAGGTGAGGCCGCCGAAGCGCGCCACGGCGTCGTCGAGCAACTGATAGAGTGGCGCGACCTTTAGAGGCATATGCCAGTCAACGCCGCGCGGGTAGTGATCCAGCCAAGGCATGGCTGGCTGCGACGCGTTGGCCGGAGGCCGGGTGCGGACCATCGTCGACATCCTCGAGCGTCTCCCGGGCTAGACTACTGGTCGCAGTATAGCGCCAGGCCTATTGCCGGACAGTTGCGGTCGCTCAGCCGCAAATGCAATAACAGGAGCTTGAAAGCCGCTTTGTTATTGAACACGTTTCGCCCGCCAGGACCAAGCGGAAGGTTACGGCAATTGGCGGCAGAGCAACGGTTGTGAAGAGGTTTTGCTGTACCTTGAATGACAGCTGACGCATGGAAACAGCTCTATGCGTTTGCCAAACCGGCCCCTCCGGCCGGCTGCTGGCCCTCTGCTAGACTTGGCTGGCGTTTAAGGATATGTGACGCCTCAGCTTGTTGTGCTAGTGGGCTGGCACTAGTTAGAAACGAACGAACACGGGCCCCAGGCTTCAATAAAGCGGGGGTGGGAGACTGATATGGACGAAGTTGGCACCAAGATCGTCGAGATCCTGAAGAAGCACATGAAGGAGCCGCGCGACGACATCTCGATGTCGACGCCGCTTACGGATCTCAAGATTGAATCCCTCGATCTGGCGATGATCGTTTTTGATATCGAAGATACGTTTGGCATTGAAATCCCTTACAACGCCAACGAGGATGTCGAGGATTTCAAGACCGTTGGTTCGGTTGTCGATCGCGTTAAGGAACTGGTCGCTAAGGGCCCAGCCGCTGCCGGCGCCAAGGCCTAACCTACAAATACGAACGCTGGCATCGGGGCACCTTTGGTGTGCCCTTGCCATATCTCTCCGCGAGCTCCCCCCGAGGCGCTTTTGCCGGCTCGCACAATAACTCTCGCGGCGCCAGTGCGCCGCTCACAACCGAGCAGGTAACTAGATGTCAAACGCGAACGGCGCGCGCCGCGTCGTGGTGACCGGAATGGGCGCCGTGACGCCGATCGGCCTCAATGTGCCCGATCTCTGGGCCTCGATGCATGAGGGCAAGTGCGGTGTTACCGAGCTTGGCGGCTTTCCCGTCGACGATCTCAAGATCCTTATCGCCGCCCAGATCAAGGACTTTGATCCTAAAGTACGCCTCAAGCATTTCCAGCGCGATAAGCTGGTTATGCACGCCGACCGCTATTCCTGGTTCGCCGCTGCAGCCGCCGACGAGGCCGTGCGCCAATCGGGCCTCACATTCCCCGTCGCCGATCCTTATCGCTCGGCCTGCATCATCGGTTCGGGCGCCGGCGGTCTCACGACCTACGAGCAGTCCTATCGAGCCCTGTTCCTCGAAGGTAAGCGCGCCACTCATCCGCTGACGCTGCTGCGCATCATCGGCTCCTCCGCCAGCGCCCACGTTGGCATTGAGTTCGGCATCAAGGGACCGACCTTCGCAACCTGCAGCGCCTGCTCGACGGCAACCCATGCCATCGGTATCGCTCGCGACTACATCAAGAACGGCGTCGTTGACGTCGCCATTGCCGGCGCATCGGAGTCGGTCATCAACTACGGCACCATGAAGGCTTGGCAGGCACTGCACGTCCTGTCGCCGGAAGGCTGCTTCCCGTTCGCCAAGAAGCGCAACGGCACCGTGCTCGGTGAGGGCTCAGGCATCCTCGTGCTGGAATCCTATGAGCATGCCAAGGCGCGTGGCGCCACCATCCTGGCCGAGATTGCCGGTTACGGCATGACCTCCGACGCCAAGGATATGGTGAACCCCGACATCGAAGGCCCGCGCGAAGCCATGCGCATGGCGCTTGACGATGCCCAGATCTCGCCGTCGGACATCCAGTATCTCAACGCGCACGGTACCGCGACGACGATCAACGATGCCAACGAGACGCGCGCAATCAAGGCAGTCTTTGGCAACCACGCCAAGAACCTCGCCATCTCCTCGACCAAGTCGATGACCGGCCACCCACTCGGTGCCGGCGGCGGCATCGAAGCAGCGGCCTGCATCAGCGCGATGCGGGAGGGCTGGGTTCCGCCGACCATCGGCCTCGACGATCCCGATCCCGAGTGCGACCTCGATTACATCCCCAACGTCGGCCGCAAGCTGGACGTGACATACGCCATGTCGAACTCGTTTGCCTTCGGTGGTCTCAACGCCGTGCTGGTTTTTGGTCCTCCGCCCGCCTGATAGGCGGCCGATCAGCAACGCACACTGAACGATTTTTGCGCCACGCCTTCTTGGGCGTGGCGCTTTTGCATCCACCAATTCGCTCTGAATTCATCTTGTTTCCCAAAGCCTTTCGGCACGCGGTGTGAAGTGCTTAGGTCAAACAGTCCTTGCGGGCGCCCCGCGCAGCTGGTGACGGTGCACGCCAGGGTATTGCTGACAAACCGTGGCAATGACAGATTGTCGCCAACGGCAGCACGAGACTGACCGGCTTGGGAGGCGGATGATGCGCGAGATTGTGATCCGTGCAGGGAAAGTGGCTATCCGCGCGCGCCTCCTCGAAACGCCCACCGCGGAACGCATTTGGGCGGCGCTCCCCATCCATGCCGAGGCCAGCCTTTGGGGGCATGAAGTCTACTTCAGCGCTCCCGTTAGCTCGGAGACCGAGCCGGGTGCCCGCGAGGTGGTCAACGCCGGAGAAATCGCGTTTTGGCCAGATGGCGAGGCCATCGCCATAGGCTTTGGACCCACCCCATTGTCGCGGCGCGGAGAAATCCGAATGGCCAGCCCGTGCAATATCTGGGCGATGGCACTCGATGACGTTAGCCGGCTGAAGGGCGTGCATGCCGGGGAAGGCGTCTCCATCGTCGACGCCAACGGTGAGGCGTAGAGCGGCTCCGCTCTAGAGCGAACCATCAGCCCGGCATGTCTAATAATCGCGCACGGCTCGCAGGAGCGCCTTCTTGTGCAACGCAGCGATTGTGCTAGCCTTTCACTCCCCTCGATTGGCCGCGAGCATCGACGGCCACGAGCGGGAGGATCGCCAGTGGAAATGGTTTTGCGGTTTCTCGTCGGCGTCGCGGCGGCCTGGATCACCCCGGATCCCGCTCCGCAGCAAGCCCAACTGTCGGCCTACGAGGAGCGCTGTCCCGAGCAGCGCTGCCACCTGCGGCTCGTCCGCTAGGGCTCTACGTAGGCCCCAGAGGTCACGTCTCGTTCCAGGTATATTCGAAACCAGGTCGTGAACTGATCAGGATTGCGCGCCGCATCGGCCTGAACGTCGGACAGCGGGCGCCAGCAATGCGCCTCGGCCTCTTCATCATCAGGCCGAACCTCCCCATCCCAGCAGCCGGTGAAGATGTGCACATACTCGTGCTCAATGAGGCCGCCACCGACATCGGCGCGATAAACAAGGCTGTGCAGCGGCGTGAGCGGGCAGGAAAAGCCCATCTCTTCTTCGAGCCGTCGCGCCGCGGCAACCGCGGTATCCTCACCCGGACGCGGGTGGCCGCAACACGCATTCGTCCACAGTCCGCCCGAGTGGTACTTGCCCGGATGCCGCTTCTGCAAAAGCATTTTGCCCGCACCATCCTCGATGAGAACCGAAAACGCCCGATGCAGATCGCCGCGCCGATGCGTCAGCAGCTTCGGCGCCGTGCCGAGCGGATTATCGTCGCGGTCGACGAGGATGACCTCCTCCAGAGCATCGATCATGCTCGCGTGTGCTCCATTTCCGCAGCAGTCTGCGGCTCTCTCTCAACCCCGAAAACGTGATCGAGCATAATCTGCTTGATCTCACTAGCTTCAATCACGCCGCCCGGCAGCATGCCCGGCGCCGACGACATGACGAGCGGGCTACGCTCCGGCGGATTGTCCGCGCGCCCGTGTGAGCCGCGCACCAGCGAGGCGTCGAGCGGGATGACGTCCATCAGCGCACGCAACCCGAGCGCCCGTTTCAAAAGCCGCCAGCCGATTGCCAGTTTGGGCCACTTGATCTCAGGGTCGAGAAACAGCTCGACCGGATCATACCCCGGCTTGCGATGAATCTCGACCAGCCGGGCAAAATCCGGCGCCCGGGCGTCATCGAGCCAGTAGTAGTAGGTAAACCAGGCGTCTGGCCGCGCGATCGCTACCAGTTCGCCAGAACGCTCATGGTCGAGGCCATGTACGCGCTTCTCCTCGGTTCCCCAGATCTCGTCGATCCCGCCAATCTGCTCCAGCACGGCCCTGACCCGCGGGATGTCGTCCGGATCGGCGATGTAGACATGCGCCACCTGGTGGTCCGCGAGCGCGAATGCGCGCGACTGCGGGGCATCCAGCAATTCCCCGCCAAGTTCTTCGCGAACCGCGAGGAAGCCAGATTGGCGCAGCGCGCGGTTGATGTGCACCGGCCGCTTCACCGGCACGATCCCGTACTCCGATACGATCATCACATTGCGCCCGGAGGCGTCCGCCGCTTTGACGAGATCACCCACGACATCGTCGATCTCGCGCAGGTCGGGTGCGATGCCCGGATCGTCCGGTCCTAGCCGTTGCAACACGTAGTCCAGATGCGGCAGGTAGGCGAGAGTGAGCGTCGGATTGCGGCTCGCCATGACGTGCAAGGTTGCGTCCGCTATCCACCGCGTCGACGATATGTTCGTCGCCGGACCCCAGAACGAGAACAGCGGAAACGTCCCCAGCGTCCTGGTCAGCTCATCGCGAAGCTCCGACGGCTGCGCATAGCAGTCCGGAATCTTCCGACCGTCAGCTTTGTAGATCGGTCGCGGCGTCACGGCGTAATCTGCACTGGAGGCCATGTTGAACCACCAGAACATGTTTGCGCACGTGAACGCCTTATCGCGCCGCTTGCCCGCGTCCCAAACCCGCTCTCCGTCGAGTAGCTTGTTCGACTGGCGCCACAGCCAGATTTCCGCCAGGTCCCGAAACAGCCAGCCGTTGCCGACCGCACCGTGATCAGTCGGCGGCGTGCCGGTGAGGAACGTCGCCTGCACCGAGCACGTCACGGCCGGCGTTACGGTCTGCAGCGGACGCACCCCCGAACGCTCGGCGAATGCCGAGAGATTGGGCGTGTGCTCCCCGATCAGCTCCGGTGTCAGCCCGACGACATTGAGAACGAGGAGGGGATGCATGACCCGAGCCGCAATGCCCTCCGCTACTTCTTCAGCGAGTCGATGAAGGCGATGATCTTCAGGATCTGGTCCTGCGTCATGCCACGTTTGGAGAATGGACGCATCGCGCCTGCTGCGCCCGAGTGGATAACCTCGAACTTGCCGAGATCGGTGTTCGCGCGCGGGTTGATCACGACATCGTCGATCAGGTTCGGACCCATGCCGCCCGACGCATCTGGCTTGTGGCAGACTTGGCAGTTGTCATTGAAGATCTTCTTCCCTTCGGCAATCGCGTCGGCATTACCAACGTACGGGTTCGTCCCCGTTTCGTGGAACGACTTTACCGCATCGGTGAACGTCTCGCCCTTGATCGGGCTGAGATCAAGCGGTGAGTCATCAAGAGCGTTGCGGAACTCGATGGCGATGGCGGGGATGGCGAACGTGACCGCGGCGACGGTCAGGACTGCAAGTGTGCGCGACGCACGCTGTGTAAGGGACATCAAGACATTCCTATGGGATTTCGAGGCGCCAACAGGGCCTCTCGCAGACGGGAGCGAGAGGCCCTGGCGGTCAATGCAGGATCGTTTTGACGATCACTTCCGGGTCTTGGCTACTTCCGCGCCAGCCGGTACTTTGTCAGCCGCTACCACACGCCAGAGTGCGCCCGGCGGGTTCGCCAGCGGGCCCTTGTCGTCGGTGTAGAAGCAGTCGCAGTTGACGGCGAGCACGGTGCCGTCTTCATCGTTGTTGCCCGAGGTGAACTGCAAAGAAGTCTGCAGCAGCTCCTGCAGCTGCCACTTCTTGCCGTCCCAACCCGTGCCGAACACGCGGCCCGAGCACCAGTCGCCGGTGAGGAACACGCCGTTCATGCCAGCGTAGTTGGCAACGCCGAGGCCCATGACCGAGCAGCCCCAGCCGTCCTTGAGCTTCTCAGCACCCGGATAGGGCTCCTGGTGCGGATACTCGGCGACCGGAAGCACGCCGACCTGCGGGCACTTGTCGTCGGGTCCAGTCATCGGATGGCAGTTCGTACCCATGTTGAACTTCCAGCCGTAGTTCTCGCCGCCCTTGCTGTTGGCCGGCTGCCAGTCGATTTCTTCGAGATGGTTCTGGCCGACGTCGGCGATGAACAAGCCGCCGTTCTTGCGGTCGAAGCGGAACGCATACGGGTTACGCAGACCGTAAGCCCAGATCTCCGGACGGGTGCCCATATGGATCTTGGAGAAGCCTTCCTCGGTGATGCCGAAGAGTGCCATCATGCGATCCTGGTAGGCATGAGCAAAGGGATTGTCGTCAGGGATCTTGTAGCCGACGTTGTCCGGCGTATTGACGTCGATGCGGAGCAGCTTACCCCACAGCACATCCTTGCGCTGACCGGCGTCGAGGGGGTCACCCTCCCAGCCGGCGTCACCCTTGCCGACATACAGATAGCCGTCGGGTCCGAACTCGATGCCGCCGCCGTAGTGGTTGTAATAGGGCTGCGGAATGATGGTGATCACCTTGGCGGATTTCTGCGCCTGATCGACCGTCACTTCATCCGGGCTGCCCGAATCCACCGTATAGCGCGTGATCATGTGCGCGCCGTTGAATGGCAGAGACGAGTAGCTGACGTAGAAGTAGCCGTTCTCTTTGAACTTCGGATCGAAGGCGACGGCCCACAGGCCCTGCTCGACGAAGCCCGTCTGAACTTCTGTGCCGAGCGGCGTATTCTTAGTGAGGTCGAGGAACGGCTTCTCCAGAACCTTGCCGTCCTTCACGACCTTGATGCGACCAACGCGCTCCACCACGAAGATTCGACCAGAACCATCAAATGCTGAAGCGACGCCGACTGGATCGTTGAAGCCATCAGCGATCTTCACGAGCGCGATTTTAGGATCGCCCGGCAGCTTTCCTCCGGGACGCGCGACCTGCGAGGCCTCGGTCGGCACTGTCTGGGCGGTGACCGCAGTCACTCCTAGAGTGCCGAGCGCGGCCATCCCTATCGACGCGGCCTTTAGCAACCGCATTCCCATTGAACGTTCTCCCATTTCCATTGTCGCGACTTTTTCTCGCGTTGCGCGTTTGCGCTAGCCGCATTCAACTCGATGTTCCGGTGATCTGGAGCACCTGCCCTGCGGCGTTTGAACGCTAGTGAATGGAATTCCCCGAGACAATGGATAGGGGGCGCTGTTCCAGAATTTGACGCAAATAGGAAAGTGTAGGCACGAAGAATTGCCACGTATTCCCGACGACTTTTGCCGACTTATCCATTGTCACGAGGCAACATTTCTGCTTGCGCGAAAGTCATAAGCAAAACCATTGCTTGGCCGCGTCAAAACGCGCATGATCCGCACTCCCAACGGTGCGGCTGACGTTCAATCGGTGCGCCGGGGTCCGGAAGGCCGCAGTGGCAAAAGTCCAGGGCGTTTCCGGCAATTGCTGATAGCAAATCGGCAAATAATGCACGTCGTAAGGGGAAATGCGTGGGCAAGGCACTTGGTGACGCGCTGGCGAAGATTGAATCGTACGGCGAAGAACGAACTTTCATACAACGGTTTTCTGTTTCCTATGAGTTCCCCGTCTATTTTGCCCGTGATGTTTTTTCTGAAACGAATTCTGTTCTCGCCGAAGCATTAACGCGCGCCCCGGGAAAGCGCCGACGCACAGCCGTGTTTGTCGACGAGGGTGTCGTGCGTGAAATGCCAGATCTGCCGCGCCGCATCGCAACCTACCTGGGGTCGGCCGGCAATGGCATCGAACTCGCCGGACCCGTCGAGCTCATCGCTGGAGGCGAGGGCTGTAAGAACGATCGAGGTCTAGTTGCCCGCCTGCAGCAGAAGCTCGTCGATGCCGGGCTCGACCGTCATTCGTACGTGCTTGGCGTCGGTGGTGGGGCGCTTCTCGATCTGATCGGCTACGTCGCCGCGACGACGCATCGTGGCATCAGGCACATTCGTGTTCCGACCACGGTTCTGGCACAGAACGATTCCGGCGTCGGCGTGAAGAACGGCGTCAACGCGTTCGGCTGCAAGAACATGCTAGGCACGTTCGTCCCGCCGGTTGCCGTCATCAATGACTCTGCCTTCATCGATATCCTGCCCGGCCGCGACAAGCGCGCTGGGATGGCCGAGGCCGTGAAGGTGGCGCTCATTCGTGATGGCGCTTTCTTCGATTGGCTGGAGGAAAAGGCCGGCGCGCTCTCGCTGTTCGCCTCCGAGCCGCTCGATCATCTCATTCGCCATTGCGCTCTTTTGCATATGCGCCAGATCGCAACCGGCGGCGATCCATTCGAGCGCGGGAGTGGCCGCCCGCTCGACTTCGGACACTGGTCGGCGCACAAGCTGGAGGGCCTCTCGGGCTACGAGCTTCGCCACGGCGAAGCGGTCGCTATCGGCGTTGCGCTCGATACGCGTTATTCAGTCCTCGCGGGGCTTCTGCCGCACGGTGAGGACTTGCGCGTGCGCGCCCTGCTGCACCGGCTTGGTTTTGCCCTCTGGCATCCGGCCTGCGAGGCGCGAAACGAGAATGGCGAACTGAAGCTGCTCGCTGGTCTCGAGGAATTCCGCGAGCATCTCGGCGGCGAGCTGACAGTGACGCTTCTGTCCGCGATCGGAACCAGCGTTGACGTCAACACGATGGACTCCGCCCTGATCGAACAGGCGATCGATTGGTTGCGACCGCAGGACGGCGTGTAATGCGCCTGCCCCTGCCTGGTTCGCCCCACCTCACCTACTGCACGAACATCCATGCAGGTGAGCGCTGGGCCGAGATCGAAGCCGCGCTACGCAAGCACGTCCTGCCGATCAAGGCAGAGGTGTCGCCCGATCAGCCGATGGGCATCGGCTTGCGCCTGTCTGCAACCGCGGCAGACGAACTGGCCAAGCCGGAGGCGCTCGCAGCTCTGAAGGCGTTCCTCGCCCAGTCGGATCTCTACGTCTTCACGATCAATGCGTTCCCGTATGGCAACTTCCACGGCACGCGCGTGAAAGAGCGCGTCTACGAGCCCGACTGGCGTGATGAGCGCCGCGTGCAATTCTCCAACAGGGCTGCCGATATCTTGGAAGCGCTGCTGCCGGAGGGAATGGAAGGCAGCATCAGTAGCGTGCCCGGCGCCTACAAGGAGGCGATCAATGGACCGATCGATATCGCCCGCATGGTCCACCACCTGATCCGCCACGCGGCGTACCTCTATAGGCTTGCCGAGGAAACGGGAAAGCACATCTCTCTCGCGCTCGAGCCGGAGCCATGCTGCTTCCTGGAAACGGTCGACGAGGCCATCGACTTTTTCAACGACCACCTTTTCGCACGCCAGTCCGTCGAGACGTTCCGCCGCCTGACCGACATCTCGACCCGAGAGGCACGCGAGGCCCTGCGCCGTCATCTGGGGATTTGTCTCGATGTGTGCCACGCCAGCGTCGAGTTCGAGGACCCGGTTGAGTGCCTGGGCCGGTTGGCAGCCGTAGGCATTAGGGTGCCGAAGATTCAGCTCAGCTCCGCTCTGCGCATTCCCGTCGTCGACGCCAACGCGGCCGAGCTTTTGGCCCGCTTCGATGACGGCGTCTACTTGCACCAGACAGTGGAAGTGCAGGGCGATCGCGTCACCCGATATCGCGACCTGCCCGAAGCGTTCGATGCGCTGCGCAGCGGGCGTGCCGGCGGCGAATGGCGCGTTCACTGTCACGTGCCGCTCTTTCAAGCCGACTACGGCGCCCTGCAGTCGACCCAGCAGCCGCTCGCAAACCTGCTGGCCGCATGTAAACGCAGCGCTCTCGCGCCGCATCTGGAAGTCGAAACCTATACCTGGGACGTGCTGCCCGCAGACATGCGCGGCATCGATGTCAGCAGCGATATCGCTCGGGAGCTCAAATGGGTTCGCTCGCAACTCGGCGCGTGAGCGGTTGGCGCACAGCGCTGAAGCTCGGACGCGTCTCTAATCTACCGACCATCTGGAGCAACGTCATTGCCGGCAGCGCGCTGGCGGGCGGTGCGCCGATCCACTGGCTGCTGATGATGGCCGTCGCCATTTCCGCGATGTACGTCGCTGGCATGTTTCTCAACGATGCCTTCGACCGCAATATCGACGCTCGCGAGCGCCCAGAGCGGCCGATTCCATCGGGTGAGGCCAGCGCCGACGCGGTGATCGTCGTCGGTGCGTCGCTGCTCGTCGTCGGTGTCGTCGGGCTTGCAACCGTAAACGATCACGCCGGCCTTGTCGGTCTCGCCCTCGCAGGCGCGATTTTGCTCTACGACTGGCAACACAAGGGCAATCCATTTGCACCCTTCGTCATGGGGCTATGCCGCGCCCTGGTTTACATCGCCGCCGCATCGGCAGCCGTGACGACGCTATCGCCAACCGTGCTTCTGCCGGCGGCCGCCATGCTGCTGTATGTAGCTGGCCTCACATACACGGCGCGCCAGGAGAACCTCGACAGGGTGACAAACCTGTGGCCGTTGCCACTGCTCGCCGCACCTGCCGCTGTTGCGCTTGCCGGATCCGACTTTTCACCTGTCGCCATTGTCTCCTACATCGCCCTGGCGGCTTGCGCCCTGCGTGTCGGCCAGCTTCTCAAGCGCCGGCAATCGGGAGACGTCTCACGTGCGGTCGGACTGATGATCGCCGCGATCTCCATCAATGACGCGCTCTTCGCCACAACGACGGGAATGGACTATGCAGCCATCGCGTGTCTCGCCTGCTTCATCCTCACCCTCATATTCCAGCGCTATGTCCCAGCAAGCTGAACCCGGAACCACGATGATTGACGACGCCGTGAAGGCGCGCATGGAACTGCTGCGCGGATGGCTCGGCCGCCGCCTCGCACCCGATGCGCTCGCCTGGGTGGACGAGCAGACCACACGCATCGCCGACGCGCCCGCGGGACTCCCTTTGGCGCGCGCGCTGGGGCTGGCGCCGCGCCGCGTTGGCCGCGCGCTTCTGCAACTCGACGGCAGCGAAATGGCGCAGGCGCAAGCCGTACGCCCGGGGCTTGATGCGAGTGACTGGACGCTCGACCAGGCGGCCCGCATTCTTTTCGCCCTGGCCAGTACCGCCGCGGGCGAAGAGCAGTTTGCTGCCCGCCTCGACGCCATTCTGAGATCCGGAGAGATCGGCGAGCAGATCGCGCTCTTTCGCGGCCTGCCACTCTATCCGGCACCTCAGCGCCTGCTACCCCTGGCGGGCGAGGGCATCCGCTCGGCAATGCAGCCCGTCTATGAAGCGGTTGCCCATCGAAGCCCGTACCCGGCGGAGAACTTCAGCGAGGCGATGTGGAACCAGATGGTGGTGAAGGCTCTCTTCATCGGATCGACACTCGCACCCATCCAGGGCCTCGATGATCGCCGTAACGCAGACCTCGCCCGCATGCTCGTCGACTACGCGCACGAGCGCTGGGCCGCATCCCGCGACGTCAAGCCGGAGCTATGGCGTTGCGTCGGGCCGTTCGCCACCTCGGAGGACGATTTCGCCGACCTGCTGCGTGTGTTCTCCTCCGGTAACGACGCCGAACGCTACGCGGCCGCGCTTGCGCTGTCGGAATGCCCAACGCCCGACGCCCTGGTGCTTCTAGAATCCGCGCCCGATCTGTGGCGTGACATCCGCAATGCAAAACTCACCTGGGAGAAGCTCGCATGAACGCCAACGCCAAAGCCCCGCACGGCGGCGAGCCGATGGCTTACATCGACCCGCACGCCCATATGATCTCTCGCACCACCGACGACTACGAGGCCATGGCTGCCGCCGGTGTCGTCGCCGTCATCGAGCCTGCGTTCTGGATCGGCCAGGCGCGCACCAACGTCGGCAGCTATAGAGACTACCTCTCACACATTCTCGGCTTCGAGCGCTTCCGCGCCAGCCAGTTCGGCATCCAGCACTATTGCTGCATCGGCCTCAACTCCAAGGAAGCCAACAACGAGGCCTTGGCCGAGGATGTGATGGCCATCCTGCCGGAGTTCGCCACCAAGGAAGGTGTCGTTGCCATCGGCGAGATCGGCTTCGACGAGCAGACCGCGCTCGAAGAGAAGTATTTCCGCCTGCAACTCGATCTGGCGCGTGAGCTTGAACTCCCGGTGATGATCCATACGCCTCATCGCGACAAGAAGCGCGGCGTCACCCGCTCTATGGACATTATCATGGAGCATAAGCTCTCGCCCTCGCGGGTCGTCATCGACCACGTCAACGAAGAGACCGTTCGCGAGGTGACAGAGCGCGGTTTTTGGGCGGCGTTCTCAATCTACCCGCACTCCAAGATGACGGCTGAGCGCATGTGCGCCATCGTGCGCGACTATGGCGCGGGACAGCTCATCGTCGACTCCGCCTGCGACTGGGGTATTTCCGATCCGCTGTCGGTGCCGAAGACCGCCATGCTGCTCGCCGAGCAGGGCGTCGCAGCGGCCGACGTCCGCCGCGTGACCTACGCCAATGCTCTCGCGGTCTACGGCCAGAGCGGCCAGATGGCTGAGGAAGATTGGGCCAACCGCGCCGTCGACCAGACCTCGCGCTACGATGGCAACACCATTCTCCGCGGTGGCCAGAACCCGCGCATCGAGACGACGGAAGGCTGATCGCTCCCGAACATCATCTCTCCAGGTCTTGGAGAGTTTGGAATGTGCGCCCGGAATACTTCCCGGCGCGCATTGCCGTGATTGATCACGGTTCGGCGGTAATGCTAGGCCCCAGCACACAAAAACCGCTCACACGTCATTGGGGGAAACCTTGAACCGCATCGTAATCGCTGCGCTTGCATTGGCCGCTGCTCTGCCAATGCTGGCAAACGCTCATGGACCAAGCCGCAAAAAGGAAATCTCGACCATCGAGATCGACGCCCCGGCCGACAAGGTCTGGGAGGTGGTCGGCAACTACCGCGACATGGGCTGGCATCCACAGATCGACAAAACCGAGGCCGATCCTGGCGAGTACAAGAAGGAAGTGACGAAGCGCAAGCTCACGTTCAAGAACGGCGCCATTTTCACCGACACACTGACCCGCTACGAGCCCGAGAACAAAACCATCGCCTTCCTCACCAATGATGAAGACCTGAAGACGCTTCCTGTCGAGGGCTACTCATCGACCATCTCGGTCGCTGACGAGGGTGGAAAATCGAAGGTCGAGTGGAAAGGTGCCTTCTACCGCGGCTACATGAACAACGATCCCCCGCCCGAGCTCAGCGACAAAGCCGCCATCGCCGCGGTGACAGCGTTTCAGAAGGAAGGCCTTGAAGCGCTGAAAGCCAAGCTCGAAGGCGGCAAGTGAGCATGGCGAGAAAAGGCTTGGCGCGCCGCGTAGCGCTAGCCGTCGCGCTCTGCATCGCCGGCGCGGCTGCGCCGGCGGTAGCAGGCGAGGCAGTGCGCGAAGCTTTCGTCACCAGTCAGCTTGCCGACAGCGTCGGCGTCGTCGATCTCGCCACCATGAAGCAGGTGGCCGAGATCGCCGTAACCGGCAAGCCGGCGGGCATTGCCATGTCGCCGCAAAGAGACTTCGCCTACGTCACGACGCCCGATGGCAACGGGCTGGTTGCCATCGACACTTCCGCGCGCAAGGTGGCATGGCGTCTGAACGTGGGCAAAGGTCCACTTGGCATCGCCGTCAACCCGCGTACGGGCGCCGTTTATGTCGCCAATTGGTACGGCGATGAGATCGTATCGGTCGACCCGAAGGCGCAGCAGGTGACGCACCGCGTCAAGGTCGGACGCGCGCCCTCCGGCATCGCTGTGACGGAGGATGGCACCACCATCCTCTCCGCTGACCGCGAAAGCGACGCGATCAGCATTATCGATGCTACGAGCTTCAAGAGAACCGGCGAGATCAAAGTCGGCGAGCACCCCTTCGGCGTTGCAATCGAGCCCGGCGGTCGGCGTGCCTTTGCCGCCAATGTCGTCAGCAATGACGTGTCGGTCATCGACCTCGGCGCGCGCAAGGTCACCGCAACCGTCAAGGTCGGCGCGCGTCCGTATGGTGTCGCCTTCGCAAACGGCAATGCCTTCGTCACCAACCAGGCCGCACGCTCGCTCAGCGTCTTTCGCCTGTCGGACCTTCAGCCTGTCACCTCGATTCCGGTCGGCGATTACCCGGAAGGCATCCAGGCGACCTCCGACGGAACAGCAGTCTACGTAGCCTGCTGGGGCGACAACATTCTGCAGCGCATCGATACCTCCACGCTCAAAGCCGATGCCAAGGCGGAAGTCAGCGACGGGCCGCGCGCATTCGGCGCCTTCCTGCGCTGAAGCGCTCGTCAGGCCTGGGCGGTCTCGAAGATCAGCGACGTCGCCATTCCGCAGATCGCCAGGTTGTTGCACATCGCATGGTTCACTTGCCGTGTGCGCGGCTGCATCGCCGTATAGTCGAGATCGCACCGCGGGTCGGGATCATCGAGCGCGATCGTCGGCGGAATGATGCCATCCTCGATGCTCTTGATGCAGGCGATTGCTTCGATTGCCGCAGCCCCGCCGAGTGCGTGTCCGTGCATCGATTTTGTCGACGAAATGGACAGCGCGTTCGCGTGCGATCCGAATACCGCTTTCAGCGCCTCAGTTTCCGAGACGTCGTCTCTGACGATGCCGTCCCCGTGCGCGTTGACGTAGGCGATGTCCGCGGCATCGAGACCGGCGTCGTCCAGAGCCTCGCGCATCACATGCTCGGTCACTTCCGTGTCGACGCCGAACATGCCGTCGGACCCGGTCGCCATCCCGAAGCCGCGCATCTCCGCCAGAGCGCGCGCACCGCGCGCCCGCGCATGGCTCTCCGCCTCGAGAATGAGAACGCCTGCGGCCTCCGCCAGAACCGTTCCGTTATGCCGCTTGGCGAACGGGAAGCAGCCATCGGGCGACAAGAAGTGCAGCGCGTCGCAGGCGAGCAGCGCGCTGTAGGTCACTGTGCTGTCTGCGCCGCCGACGATCGCAACGTCGGCGATTCCACGCCGCACATGATCGAAGCCCAGACCTATGGCATGCGCCGCGCTCGCCCCGGCGCTGCACAGCGCGAACGTCGGCCCCTTGATGCCGTATTCGATGCCGATGTGCGCCGCCGCCGATGACGATACGATGCGCGGCAGAAGCATCGGATGCACCGCCCGCTTGCCCGCGAGAAACCGGTCGCGCCCGGCGATCTCCACGGCGATGTGCCCGCCCGCGGCCGAGCCGATAATGCACGCAACCCGCTCCGGGGCCTCTAGCGGAAACGAGAGCCCGGCTTGCGCCATTGCCTCATCGGCAGCGGCGGCCGCGAGCCAGCAGTAGCGGCTCGAATGCATGATGGTCTTGTCGCGCAGCCACTTCGAGAACCGGCTGGTCGGATCGAAGCCCGTGATGCTTGCGGCGATGCCGATCGGTACCTCTTCGCCAATCCCGGTAACCGGCCCTATGCCCGACTTACCCGCGCAGAGCGACTGCCAGTAGTCTGCAACGTTCTGCCCGATCGGCGTCACGGCGCCTACTCCGGTCACGACGACACGACGATGTAGGTTTGCCTGCAGCATGACGCCACGCACACGATGAATGCAAAAAAGGTATCGCACACATTATGTCATCGACGTTGAAGCAGGATTACTACACGGCCTATGAAGCTTGCGACGTACTTTCCTAAAATTGCATCGTGAACGGAGTTTTGTGACGGCCGCGCCCCGCCGGTCGGTTCGTGCGGCGCTTCTATTTCGAGTTCGCCGCGGCCCGCAGCGGCGTCTCCATCACTTTGACCACGTCCCCCGGCCGCAGCAGCGCGTTGGGACTGACGATGACCCGATCCTTGACGGTTAGTCCGAGTGCGATCACCACCCGCTCGCCGAGGTCGCGCGTCACGCTCACCGAACGGAACGTCACCCGGCTTTCACCATCGACGATCGCCACCATCTGCTGGCCGTTGCGCGTCGTCAGCGTATTCGTCGGCACCGTGACGAGGCCGCCGCCCTGGTCAACTTCGATGGCAACCTGGCCGTTCATGCCTGCCGGAATGCGATTGTCGGCATTTTCCATCAGCAACTCGGCACGCATCGTGCTCGACAACTGATCGATCTGCCCCGAAACCCGCACGATGCGCGCCGATCGCGGCTGTGGCAGCTCGGCGAAGATCACCTTCGCCCTCTGCCCCTGCTTTACAACCAGGGCAGAGGATTGCGGGATGTCGATGAGGATGCGCAACTCGTTCAGCCGCGCGATGCGCAGCAGGTAGCCACCCGGCTGGCTGGAATCGGCGAGCACCTTGTCGCCGCGCTCGATGTGGCGTGCGATGATGGTGCCATCGAAAGGCGCACGCACCGTCTGAAAGCTCTGCACTTCCTCCAAACGCTTCACCTCTGCAAGCGCCGCGGCAAGGTCCGCTTCGGCCGCGCTTTTGGTCGCGCGCCGCTCATCGACCGTCTGCACCGAGACGTGCCCCTTGTCGACAAGGCTCTCGCCACGCTGCAGCGTCGCATCGGCCAGCAGCAGGCGAGCGCGCACCTGGTCGGCAGCTGCCCGCGCCCGCCGAAGCTCCTGCTCGATTTCCGGCGCCTCGATGATGACGAGTACGTCGCCCGCCTTCACCTGATCGCCGATGTCAACGCGCCGTTCCGACACGATCCCGCTGGCGCGCGAGGAAAGCAGCGCTTCTTCGGCTGGGGCGGTGCGCCCGGACAATGTCAGCGTCGCGGCGCCGGGCACGGCCTCGGGCATCACGATGCGCACGCTGCGCACCACGGCGCCTGTCTGCTTCTTCTCCGGCAAAGGCACGCTATTATCGCCCAGCCCCGCGAGTTTCATCACGTGGCTGAGCGCTGTCGCGCCGTCCGCCTGCGCCGCCCACACGGCGATGCCGCCGCACCCAGCGACCACCGCGGCGAAGGCGATGAACTTGCGGGTCATGAACGAAGCTCCTTGGTCATTCGGCTGGCACCGGGGCGTGCACTGGGCTGGTCTCGGTCGCACCGCGCGCATCGCGCCGGCGCCGGCCAAGACCAGCCAGGGTCGAGAACAGGAACGGCACGAACGTCAGCGTCGCGCATGTGCCGAATATGAGGCCACCGACAACTGCGCGTCCGAGCGGGGCGTTCTGCTCACCGCCCTCGCCGTGACCGATAGCCATCGGCAGGATGCCGATGATCATAGCAGTCGCCGTCATCAGCACTGGACGCAGGCGCGTGCGCGCCGCGTCTATGGCAGCCTGCCTGGGGCTCTCGCCTTCAAGCAGCCTGTCGCGGGCAAAGCTCGTGACCAGCACGCTATTGGCGGTCGAGACGCCGATCACCATGATGAGGCCGGTGAGTGCGGGCACAGACAGCGGCGTGCCCGTCATCACCAGCGCGAACAGCGCACCCGAGATTGCGATCGCCAAACCACCCATGGCGATCCCGGGCATGATCCACGACTGGAAGTTCACCACCATGACGAGGTAGACGAACACTGCCGCCATCGCCATGCCGCCGAGCATCTCTGCGTAGGCTTGGTCCATCGACTGCGCCTGCCCGGCAATCTCGATGCGGTTGCCCGGCTTCAATCGCGGCCGCGCGCTGTCTACCAGCGCGCGGATGTCGCTATAGACACCACCGAGGTCGCGTCCTTCGACATTCGCCAGCAGTGTCGTCGTTGGCTGCAGCGTAGTCCGGTCGATGTTGGCGGCAATCTTGCGCACCTGCAGCGAGGCAAAGGCCCGCAACGGCACGGTCTCGCCGCCCGTAGATGGCCGCACCGGCGTATTCAGCAGCTGCTCGAGCGTCGTTAGATTGACCGGCGGCGCCACCACTTGCACCGTGTAAGAAGCGCCTTGCGCCGGATCAGCCCAATAGCTGGGCGATACCGTGCCGGATGCGCCGAGCGCAGCCAGCAGCGCGGTCGCCGCGTCCTGCGGCGTCACGCCGATCTGCAGCGCACGTACCCGGTCGATCTCCAGATAGTAGGAAGTTAGGTCGCGCACCTGCCGCTGCGCAATGTCGACGGCACCTGGAACGCTATGCATGCGCGTCATCAATTCGCGTGCGATCTCTGCGTTGCCCGGCACGTCGCGGCCGATCAGCCGCACCTCGATGGCCGTCTGCGCAGAGCCGGCAAGCGTCTGCGAGGTGGCATCAGCAGGGCGGAAATATGTGACGAGATCTGGGAACTTCGACTTCAGCATCGCGCGGATGGCACTCACGTACATCGGCGTTGGCGCGTGCTTGTCGGCGAGTTGGATCAGCATATCGCCATCGAACGAGCCAATGACGCCGCTGTCGACCCAGGCGAGGTTTATAGGCTCAGGGCTGCCGATGTTCTCGGCGATGAAGCCCACCTCATCGGTAGGAATGATGCGGCGGATCTCGCGCTGCACGTCGGCAAACCGCGCCGCCGTTTCTTCCACCCGTAGGCCCGTCGGCGCCCGCAGATAAATACGGATCATGCCCGCGTCAGTTTCTGGAAAAAACTCGCGCCCTAGATGGATGCCCGACCACGCGCCGATGCTGAGCGCAACAAATAGGCCCAACAGTGGGATCGCCTTCCACCGCAATAGCAGCGCGGCGATGCCGGCAACGATGCGCTCGAGCAGCGACAGAAGTTGGTCGACCCGCGCCGTTAGCCAGCCAAAAAAGCCCTGCGGCGCATGGTGCGGGCCGGCGGACAGCATCATTGACGCCAGCGTCGGCACCAGCGTGCGCGACAGCACGTACGACGCCGCCATGGCGAACACGACCGACAGAGCCAGCGGGATGAACACGAACGCCGCCGTCCCGGTTAGCAGAAACAGCGGCGAGAAGACGATGCAGATCGACACCGTCGAGACGAATTCCGGGAACGCCACCTCGCTGGCGCTCTTGAGGATCGCCTCGTTCAGTCCAAGCCCCAACTCGAGATTGCGATTGATATTCTCGATCTCGACCAGAGCATTATCGACCAGAATGCCGATGGCCAGCATCAGACCACCGAGCGTCATCAGGTTGAACGTATTGCCGGTCAAGGCGAGCCCCGTGATCGACGCCAGCAAGGCCAGTGGGATCGACGTCAGCACGATCAGCGAGGAGCGCCAGCTGCCAAGGAACACCAGCACGACCAGCGCAACGAGACAGCCGACGACGATCGCCTCCGTCATCACGTTGTCGATGGCGCTGGCAACAAACACCGATTGATCAAACACCGGAGCAATGCTGATGCCTTCCGGTGCTGCCGCCTGCAGCTCCGGCATCCGCGCCTTGATCTGGCTGACGATGTCGAGCGTCGAGGCATTGCCAAGCTTCAGGATCGACACGATGACCGCGTTCTGCCCATCGAGGCGCGCGATGTTGCTTTGCACCGCCTGGCCATCACGCACGCTTGCCACGTCCGAGACGCGAATGACCCGCCCATCGACGGAGCGCAGCGGAAGATCGGCGAAGTTCGCCACAGTCTCCGGGCTGGCGTTCGTGGTGATAGTGATTTCGCGCGTGCCCACCCGCAGCGCACCAGATGGCAGCGTAAGGTTCTGCGTAGCGGTTGCCTTGGCGATGTCGCTCGCCGCAAGTCCGTAAGCCTGCAGCGCTTCCGGCTTCAGGTCGATCATCACCTGTCGTGCTGCGCCACCATAGGGTAGCGAGAGACGGATGCCGCGGATCGACTGAATCTGTGCGCGCAGCTGCAGGCGTGCGTAATCATAAAGCGCACCATCGGTCAGCGAGTCCGATGCCATCACCAGCTGCAGGATCGGAACGCTCGACGGCACGTAGGGCACGATCAACGGCGGGTTCGTGCCGGTCGGCATACGCCGCAGGATCGTCTGGCTGACCGAGGTAACCTGCGCAAACGCATCGGTCACGTTCGTGCCCGGCTGGAAGGTGACGCGGACGATGCCGACGCCGTTGATCGTCTCGGATCGCACCTCCTTGAGGTTGTCGACGTTGTTCATGATGGCGAGCTCGCTGAACGAAGTCAGCTTGCTGGCCATCTCCTGCGGATTGAGCCCCTGATACGTCCAGATCAGGTTGATAGCCGGAATGTTCACCGAGGGCAGGATGTCCGTCGACATCCGTTTGGCGCTGAGGCCGCCAAGCAGCAACAGCAGCATGGCAAGAACACCGATGCTGTGGCGGTGTCCCAATGCGTATTTGACGATCCACACGGTCCGCCCCCAAGCCTTGGTCTATGTCGCGCTGCTCTGATGGGTCTTGAGTCACTCACATGGCATCGGCGACGTCTTCCACTCTCAGCGGGCGTTCATCGCTGGGATCAATCGACATCCGGTCGGGCGGAATGAGGATCTGCACGCACAGGCCGCTTCCCTGCGGCTTGTTCTCCAGATGCAAACCGAGCCCATCCTTGTCGAGCGCAGTTTGCGCGATGGCGAGTCCCAGCCCGCTGCCAATCGGTCTCTTGTTGCGTCCGCGGTAAAACCGCCGCGTCACGGCAAGAAGTTCGTCTTCAGGAATGCCGGGACCGGAGTCCTGCAACTTCAGCAACGTCCCCTTCGGCGTCGGCAGCAGCGACCAGCGCACGATCCCGCTGCCTGGGGTGTGTTGCAGCGCGTTTTCGGTGAGATTGCGCACTGCCATGTGGAATGCGTCTGGATTGACGCGGATCCGGCAGCGGAAGAGGGCATCGTCGATGATGGGCGGAGCATCACGCTCTCCTGCATGCAGCGAATCGCAGATGGCTTTCAGTTTCGGTCCGACGACGATCCATTCCTGTATGGCATGCGGCTGGTCTGCATCGACGCTCGCCATAGCCAGCAGCTGCGTTGCCATGCGGTTCGTGCGATCGGCGGCGGTAAGTGCATTCTGCAACGCGTGATGGCGAATAGCCGGATCGGCGGCGGCGAGCGCGATCTGCACCTGCGTGCGCAGGCCAGCAAGCGGCGTGCGTAACTCGTGCGCGGCGAAGGCTGTCACGCTGCGCTCGTGCTCACGTGCCGCCATAACCTTCTCGAACAGCTCGTTGAGTTCGTCGACGACGGGTTGGATCTCACTAGGGGTGCGCGCGATGGCGAGCGGCCCGAGGGCATCGGGTGAGCGCTCGGCAAGCGCCGCTGTCAGGCGCCGCAGAGGCTCAAGGCCTTGCCTCAGCGCCAGCCAGATCAGCCCCGCCAACACGCCGAGCACGATCAATCCGGGAATGGCAAGTCCCCACATCAGCTCGCGCACCAGGCGCTCGCGATGCGCGATGCTGTCACCGACCAGCACGCGAAAGCCGCGGCCGCGATCCTCGCTGGCGAATACGCGCCAGCGTGTTCCGTTGATGTCCTGGTTGGAATAGCCGCTGCTTACGTTGGTGAGCTGCGTCGTGGGCGCTTCACTCGACTTCCCGACCAGCCTGCCGTCGATCGACCAGATCTGGCACGCGAGGCGGAAGTTCGTATCAACCGTGGGGATCGGCACCGTCTGGTTGGCAACGCGTACGCCGGAAACGGCACCCACGACGTGCACGCCCGCATCGTCCATCAGCGATGATACCATGCGCGTCGCTTCCTCGAGACGAACGTCGAGAACGCGCTCGAGCTCCTTCCGGTTGCCCGAATAGATCCACGCCATGCCGCACAGCCACACGATGCCCGTGGCGAGCATCAACAGGCCGAAAAGACGCGCGGTCATCGACTTCATGGTCACCTCGCGATGAAGAACGCAGCGGGCAGCCGACAAAAGAGCTGCCAGCTTAAGCCAGCCTTAAGAGTGCGCGAGCGACCTGGCACGTGCTGCGTCATGCCTGCGACCCCGGACCGTTGGCCGGCGCGCGGCTGATCTGCGGATCGGGTAGCACCACGGTGCGCGAACCTGGCGGAACGCGGTCGAAGAGGTCGATCACGTCATGGTCGAGCAAGCGGATGCACCCGCTCGACGTCGCCTTGCCCAGTGATCCCGGACGCCCGCCGCCATGAATGCGGTAAAGCGTGTCGCGGCCGTTCTGATAAAGATACAGCGCGCGCGCACCGAGCGGATTTTCAGGCCCTCCAGGCATGCCTTTGGCGAACGGCGCGGTTCGAGGATCACGAGCCACCATCTCCGCCGGTGGCGTCCACGTGGGCCACTGCGCCTTGCGCGCGACCGTAGCGGTGCCACTCCAGCCGAAGCCTTCGCGGCCCACTTCTATCCCGTAGCGAAGCGCTCGACCATCGCCGGTGACAAGATAAAGATACCGGTTCGGCGTATCGACGATGACAGTCCCCTTCGGCTCGCTGCCGCGGTAGGCAACTTCCTGCCGCCGGAAGCGCGGATCGAGACGGCCAAGGTCTACTGCCGCCAGCGGGAATTTCTCGCTCGGTCGCGCGCCGTAGTCCCGGCGCTCTGATTCCGATGCATCGAATGGCAGGCCAAGCCAGGAAGCTTCCGTCGAAGCACAGCCCGACACAGCCACCGCGAGCGCCAATCCGGCAACAATCGAGCGTAAAGTCAACATTGAGACGGCCCCCAAAACCAGCGTCACGCCACATTCGCCGCACACGAATAAGCGGCATGGGGCACCCTAACGGCCTACATTAAGGCAAGCTTAAGTGATGGCTGGCGCCGCGCATGCTGCTGCGCGACACTTTGGCGTGCTGGTCGGAACACGCAGTTTTCAAACGAGGGAAGCGGTCAATGCGGCTGTTGGTGGTCGAGGACGACGTGGTTCTGCGCAGCGGCCTCACCGTCGGCCTCGGGCTTCACGGCTTCACGGCGGAAGCAGTGGAGACGTGCGCCGATGCCCTTTCCGCACTCGCGAGCACAACCTTCGACGCGGTCGTTCTCGACCTGATGCTGCCCGATGGGTCCGGCTTCGACGTGCTGCGCGAACTGCGTCAGCGTAACGACCCCGTGCCTGTGCTGCTCCTCACCGCGCGCGATGCAGTGAGCGATCGCGTACGTGGTCTCGATGACGGTGCCGATGACTACATGGGCAAACCGTTTGATCTCGATGAACTCGCCGCGCGCCTTCGTGCATTACGTCGCCGCGCTGTCGGTCGCGCCACCGCGACGATCACTTGGCAGGGCTTGCTGCTCGATCCTGAGCGCCGCACGGTTAGCAGCGGAGTTGATCCGATCAATCTCTCGCGGCGCGAGTTCGCGCTGCTTCTCACGCTCGTCGAACGACCCGGTGTCATCCATTCCAAGCCTGACCTCGAGGCCGTGCTCTACGGCTGGCAGGAAGAGGTCGATAGCAACGCGGTGGAAGTCCACATCCACAATCTGCGCGCCAAGATCGGCCGCGACCGCATCGAGACGGTTCGGGGCCTCGGCTACCGCGCAAAGCAGTAGCCGCATCCCGCGTAGCAGTGCTTGATCGCCCGGAACGGCAACCGCGCGGGGGGGCATACAACGCATGCCGACGCCGCCTTGCAAACTTTGGAAGTGCGCCCGCGCGCGGCACGCCAACTGCAAAGTGCCGCGTACGAGGAATGCTCATCGCTGTCTGATGGCTCACCGTATCGCTATTGGGCGATGGGCGCACGCAGGCGGGAGGTGACTGTTCCAAACTGAGGCAACGCGGTTGGCCAAGCGGATCGGCCCCTACAGCGAGGAACTTCCTAATGCTGCTATCATCTATGGAGACCGCCGGGCTGAAACGTCAGGTCCGGTTCTTAGGGATCGAACTCGAGATTCGCGGCTCCGTTCTCCGACCGCGCAAGGAAACCGAACTCCTTGGCCGCGTCGCTCGACGACTCCTGGACGACACCGCTCAGGCGTCCATCTGCATCGACATGTGCTGCGGGTCGGGAAACCTTGCCCTGGCGCTCGCAAGGCACGCGCCTGACCTTCAGGTAATTGCTTGCGACCTGACGGCCGGCGCTGTGCAGAACGCGCGTTACAACGTGCTCCAGCTGGGGTTCCAAGACCAGGTTGCAGTGGTCCAGGGTGACATGTTCAAACCCCTTGCCGGTCTAGAAGGCAAGATCGACCTGATCATCTCCAACCCGCCGTATATCTCGACCTCGCGCTTGCTCAGCGGAGACCGCGCACACCTGCTCATCAACGAGCCGCGCGAAGCTTTCGACGGGGGCCCTTATGGCATCAGCCTGCATTCGCGATTGATCACCGAGGGCGCCGCGTTTCTCAAGTCCGGCGGATGGCTGGCCTTCGAGTTTGGTCTGGGCCAGGACCGTCAGGTCGCCGCGCTGCTGAAGCGCGCGCGCGCCTTCGAGGAGCCGCAGTGGCATCTGAATGAGGACGGAGACAAGCGCGTCGTCTGCGCCCGCAAGATTTGAGCGCGCGGCGCGCCAAGGGCGCTTTATTGGCTCCCCGGAATGATGGGGCTGGTCAGCCTTTGCGGGCACATCATCGCATTAGCGGCGCAGGCAGCAATGTCGTCAGCCAGCTGGTCGACGCGCCCGGGATCTGAATCCCACGCAAACATGAAGCGCGCACCGCCACCGATAAAGGTGTAAAAGCTCCAGCCGCGTTCGCGCAGCGCTGCAAGGACTGGTGCCGGCGCGCTCATGAACACGGCATTTGCCTGCACCGGAAACATGAGCTCAACGCCTGGTATGCCTTCGATCCTTGAGGCCAACCGCGTCGCGCAGGAATTGGCGTGCCTTGCGTTCCGCAGCCAAGCGCCACTTTCCAACATACCGACCCAAGGAGCCGACAGGAACCTCATCTTGGCCGCAAGCTGCCCAGCTTGCTTGCATCGATAGCCGAACTCTCTCGCAAGCTCCCGATCGAAAAACACGACCGCTTCGCCGACAGCCATGCCGTTCTTCGTGCCGCCGAAACAGAGAACATCGACCCCGGCTCGCCACGTCATTTCGGCGGGAGAGCAATCGATTCTTGCGCAGGCATGCGCAAAGCGAGCGCCGTCCATATGCAGCTTGAGACCAAGTTCTCGGCACGTCGCCGAAATAGCCTCCAGCTCTTCAATCCGATAGATCTGCCCGGTCTCGGTCGGCTGCGTGACCGTCACGACGCGCGGCTTAGGAAAGTGAATATCCGATCGGCTATTGGCCAAGGTGTGGATCGCCTGTCGCGTCAGCTTCCCGTTCGCCGTCTGCGCAACGAGCAGCTTCGATCCGTTGGAGAAGAACTCCGGAGCGCCGCACTCGTCCGTTTCTACATGCGCCGACGATGAGCAGATGACGCTGTGATACGACTGGCAGAGAGTGGAAAGCGCTAGCGCATTTGCCGCGGTGCCATTGAAAACGAAGAAGACCTCGCAGTTCGTCTGGAACAGCTCCCTAAACGCATCTGCTGCCCTTCGTGTCCAGTCGTCCTCGCCATAGGCCGCAGCGGACCCGCGATTAGCGAGCTCCATCGCGGCCCATGCGTCGGGACAGATCCCTGCATAGTTATCGCTTGCAAACTGCTGACTTGTCATGTTTCGGCGGCTCAAAGGAAGCTCATCAGTTCGGATGTTGGGGATTTCACAGAGGCGGCAGCGAGGCGCTCAAAGCCCGCCTCGAGGTCGGCGATCAGTTCTTCGACGTCCTCCAAGCCAATGTGAAGGCGTAGGGCCGGGCCTTCCGCACTCCATGTGGTCGCGGTGCGGTAGCTTGTGGGATCAAACGGAATAATGAGGCTCTCATAGCCACCCCACGAGAACCCGATGCCAAAGAGCGTCAGCCCGTCGATCATCGCCCACACCGCCTCTTTGCTGGCAGGCTTGAGCACGATCGAGAACAAGCCGCTGGCCCCCAGAAAGTCACGCTCCCAGATATGGTGTTGGGGGTGACTGGGTAGGGCTGGGTGCAGCACGCGCGCTACTTCGGGCCGGCCCTCGAGCCATTTCGCCACGCGCACGGCCGACAGGTGGTGCTGCGCGAGCCGCATTGGGAGTGTGCGCAGACCGCGCATGCCCAGGTACGCCTCCTCGGAGCCTGGACAAATGCCGAGCAAGTCCTTTGTCTTTGCCACATGCTTGGCCGCAGCAGCGGTGCAGGTGATGGAGCCGAGGACAGCGTCGGCATGGCCCCCGATATACTTCGTCGCTGCCTGGATCGACACATCGACCCCGTGCTCGAACGGCTTGAAGTAGAGCGGACTGGCCCAGGTGTTGTCGATTAAGAGCCAGATTCCTCGCTCCGCAGCGACACGCGATATGGCCCGAATATCCTGCACCTCGAACGTCTGGGAGCCGGGACTTTCGCAGAAGATGAGACGCGTGTTCGGCTTCACCAGCCGTGCGATGCCATCGCCGATGAGCGGATCGTAATACGTTGTGCCGACGCCGAATTTGGCGAGGATGCCAGTGCAGAATTCGCGCGTCGGCTGATAGACCGTGTCGACCATTAGGATGTGGTCGCCGGACTTGACGAAGGCCATGATTGCAGTGGTCACGGCCTGATAGCCGGAGCCTGTCAGCGAGCAAGCTGCTCCGCCCTCGAGTTCGGCAATTGCTTCTTCGAGTGCTCGCACGGTCGGCGTCGACTTCCGCCCATAGACGTAGGGCTGATCGCCATTGACGAACTTCTCCGCCGTAGGGAAGAGCACCGTTGAACCACGGAACACGGGCGCGTTGAGGAACCCGAAGTTGGCCCCGGGAACCCGCCCCGCATGCGCAACCTTGGTCTGCGGCGTCCGCGGCCGCGGAGGTACGTGAAAAGCTGGCCCCGGCGGTAACTCAGCCAATGCATGTGTGCTCGTCGGATGAACCGTTGCGTCGGTCGCGATGCAGGGTTTGTCGGCGATACCCGATTGCGGCGACCGCCTCTCGCGCGCAAAGGCCATCCCCCGTGGGCCTTCAACCCAGACAACGACGAGAAATGCGAGAACGCTCAGCCCTAATTGGCCCAACGCGAGCGGGAGCACAGTGCCATCGAAAAGGTGCCCCACAACACCACCCGCGAGAGCAGCGATCCCAGTCGTAACGCATCCGACCACAGACGCGGCCATGCCGGCGTTGTCGCCCTGTGGCTCCATGGCCAAACTATTGAAGTTCGGCGCCACGAAGCCGAAGAGCAACGATAGGATCATCATAGCGGCCACAAATGGCCACAGGCCCACGGGCCCAAAAACCGCCTCGAGCACGAATACCGCGGCAATCACGACGAAGCTCGCAAGAGATGCGTGAGACAGCATCCGGACGCCAACGCGGCTGATGAGCATGGCATTGGTGATGGACGCGCCTGCGATCATTATCGCGGTGGCGGCGAATGCCAGCGGGAACAGCTCCCCGAGGCCGAAGACATCGACGAATATCTGCTGCGCGCTTGAAATGTAGGCCAAGACGCATCCCAGCATCAAACCAGCTGCCACCGCATAGCCGGTCGTTTGACGCGTGCCGAGCGCGCCACGGAGCGCCAGCATGAGGGTGAGCGGTTCGGCTGCAAAGGTTCGCTTCGTCTCCGGCAGCCGCAAGCACCATAGAGATAGACCGATGCCAGCGACGACCAGAAAGTCGAATATCCAGCGCCACGTTCCAGCATGCAGCAGTCCAAGGCCAATAGTCGGTGCGAGGACTGGAATGCTAAAGAACACTGCCATCGCTAGCGACATTATGCGCGCCATCTCTCGCCCAACGTAGCGGTCTCGCACCAGTGCGATAGCAATCACACGCGGCGCGGCGGCACCGATGCCCTGTACGGCACGGGCCGCTAACATGGACTGCTCGTCGAACGACAAGGCTGCCGCTATCGACCCACCAACGAAGATGGTCATGCCCGCGAGAAGCACCGGCTTGCGGCCGTAGAGGTCTGACAATCTTCCAAACACCAACTGGCCGATCGCGAACGCCAGCAGATAGACGATGATGATGCTCTGCCGATCGTTCGCTTCGGCGATGCCGAGCGCCGCGCCGACCTCCGGCAATGCGGGCAGCATGATGCCGATCGACAGGGCTGTGAGCGCCATCATGCAGGCCACCAGGCCGATGAACTCTCGCTGCCTCATCCTGCCGTCGACCAATGCGGCGGCTCCGAGAAACTGGTCGTATGGCTGTCGAGCGTTCATGGAACTCTGGGAATGAAATGGCTATGGATGGCACAAGAAGAGCATGGTGTTATGTATCAAATAGTATTTGAGGTATTCCATACCCTATATGCAGCGACGCTTAGAAAATAGACGAGTGTGGCAGATTTGTACTTGGGGGCGAGCTGGCCACGCAATCCATCATCGGCAGCGCCGTCGGCGCCAGACCCGAAGGCGACGATACGGTCGGACGCGCACGCTTGGAGATGTGGCAACGATCTTCCTTTGGCTTTGCTTCAGCTCTCCAGACGCAGCCATTGACGACCAGTCTTCGACCGTCGACCCGTCGCCGCCACGAAGCCTCTCAATTGGTGGGGAATGCGCTTGATCTTAGAGTTCGTGCGCCGACGCGATGGCGAATGCAGGCGTGCACGGTTTCAATTGTTCCGCGCCGATCAGCCGGATCGCAAAAGGGCTTGTCTAAAAAGAAATTGTGGTGGGGCCGCCCCAGCTCAGCATTGAGCTGCGCCCCGTCCATTTGGGGCGGTGCTGTGCTTCCGTGCGCGACGAGCACTTTTGTGCGAACAGACGCATCGCCCAAAAAGCTGACGCTTCGGGGCGCTCCGTGCGGCTTCAAAAACTCCACTATGCCGCGGTGCAAAATCCCGGCGCAGGTTGGCCAGCTGTGCCTCTACGGCTCAATCAATCAGCCGGCATGCGCACACGCGAATTGCGATGTGCGCTTGCCAGCCCCGCCGAGTGCTTTCAAGTCAGCTTTGCGTAGGCCTCGATCTCGACCTTCTGCCAGGGGCGTAACATCGAGGTGACCTGAACCAGCGTGCTGGCGGGACGGACCTCCCCAAAGACCTCGCGGTGGGCGCGGGCGACGTGGTCGGCGTCGGATATCTCCCGTACGTAGACGACCGTGCGCACCACATCCCTGATGGCTCCACCGGCATCGACCAACGCCTTTCCGATGATCTCGAGGGCAGCACGGGCCTGCTCGTAGGCGTTGCTCGTCTCGTGCGTGACCGGAGCGCACGTACCGGAAACATGAATGTCGGCGCCAACGCGCACCGCGCGAGAGTAGCCGAAAATCTCCTCATAGGCGCCGCCGGACGAGATGTTGTTGCGCGTTATTGTCGTCGACATTTTTTTCTCCCTTGGTCCTAAAGGTTCGTCGCATCGCGGAAGCGGTACCAGGTCTCGACGGCGGGCACCGCGCGCTTGGCGATCGGATGAGCGGGGAACGCCGGGAATGTCAGATCGTCGAATGCGGTACGGCCGTCTTTCCTGCCGAGTACCTGCAGAGCGATCCTGTGTCCGAAGTAGGTCGCGCGCGACACGCCGGTACCGCAATAGCCGAGGGCATAGTGCAGGCCGGCCGCGGTTCGGCCGAGGTGGGGAATCTCGTCGTAAGTGTAGCCGATGAGGCCGCTCCACGCGTGGGTAACAGGGACGTCGCCGATCTCCGGGAAAACGCGCAACATGTCCTCGGCGAGGTGGCCGTATGCGCGCGGAGAGTTTGCCGCCGCGAGCCGGCCGACGCGACCACCCCAGATGATGCGGCGCGCACCTGGCGCAACGCGGAAGTAATAGAACACCCGGTTCGTATTTCCGTAGACACGACTTTTGGGGAGCAGGCGATCGAGCGTCGCTTGCGGGATCTCGCCAGTGGCGATCAGTCCGGAGCCGACGGGCACGATGCGGCGCTTGAGTTCGGGGACGAGAGCGTCCGTATAGCCGTTGGTGGCAATGATGACGTCGCGGGCGCGCGTCTCGCCGCGGGCGGTGAGCAGGCGAAAGCCGCCAGGTTCGCGCGCGATTTCGAGCACGGCGGCGTTGCCGATCACGCGACCGCCCTTTGCGTTGACCCGTGCCAGCAATCCAGCGTGGTAGAGGCCGGGATGGAGCGAGGCATCCTGCGGGAGCACGGAGCCGCCGCAGAAGGCGTCCGAGGCGATCTCCGACGCCTGCTCGGAGCGTGGCACCATGAAGCTCTCGACGCCCGCGATGCGCTTCAAATCATCCATGTCGCGAGCCATCGCCTCGTAGTGCGCGGGTCTGATCGCGCCGCGAAAGCGACCGCAGCGGCGGAAGTCGCAATCAATCTTCTCGGAGGCGACGAGCCGGTCGATGTAATCGAGCATGGCGGTGCCTTCGCGGATCATCGCGACGGCCTTGGCCTCGCCGCGCATGGCGACCAGCGTCTTGACGCGGAACTTCTGATTGCCGCTGCCTATCTGACCGCCGTTGCGCGTGGAGGCGCCGAAGCCGGGAGCGTCACGATCGAAGACGACCGCGCCCGAACCGTTGTCGAGGAGCGTGTTTGCTGCCGACAGGCCCGTGAAGCCTGAGCCGACGATCGCCACGTCGCACTTCTTCGGCACGGGAATATCTTCGCTTGCGCGCGGAGCTTCGTCCCACCAATACGGCTGATACCTGAGCCCAGTGTCACCGCGAAAGCCGCCGGCTGCGAGCTGGCTCGCGCTGATCGATGCCTTCATCACGCCTTCCCTGCAGAACCCTTCTTGTTCTGTTGCGCTTGGTACAAGTATTTTGCATGGCATGCAATAGTGGTGCGAGGCTCACGCCGCGCTCGCATGAGGGCGGCGGGTTCTAATGTCGCGCAAAACGACTGCAGGCCTTCTTGCCGCCGGCGCTATTCGGCGTAGACGATGATGGCGAGGAAGCGAACGCGCTCGTCGAGGACCTTTTCGGGACCATGGACGACATTGCCCGAGAAGGTGAAAGCGTCGCCTGGCTCGATCAGATAGACCTGCTCGCCGAAGCGATACTCCATGCGCCCCTGGAGCATATAGATGAACTCGGTACCGGGGTGCGAGAAGCGCGGGAACGTTTCGCTCTTCTTATCCAGCTCGATGAAGAACGGCTCGAAGAGCTTGCGCGGGCCGCGGTCGTAGGAAAGCAGGCGATAGGTGTGGCCGTACTTTGTGCCGACGCGCACAACCTCCATCTGCTCCGCCTTCTTGACGAGCTGAGCGCTTCCCTGACGTGACTCCGACTCGCGGAAGAGTTCGGAGAGGTTGACCCCCACCGCAGCCGCGATGCGTTCCAGTGCGTCGAGGCTTGCCGATGCCATACCGTTCTCGATCCGGCTGAGCATGGCACTCGAGAGGCCGGCACCGGTGCTGAGATCCGAAAGGGTGAGGTTGGCCTCGAGGCGCCGCCGCTTAACCGCGGCACCGATGCGCGATTCGAGCGGCAGGTTGGCCTGTTCGCCCTTGACGTCGGGCTCGGCCGGGACGGGTGCACGCCGCGTAGAAGCCGACGGCTTGGCACGGCGGGGCATCGACTTCCTCACAGGTTTCGTCATGGCCGCCCCCTCTCATATCAGTCAATTGAATGTCCCAACCCGCGCAGACCACACGTTGCAAGCGCCGAAGCGACATTCTCAATCGCCACCCCTACCAAAGTCTAATGCTTGCGCTACCTGCAACTTTTTTGCGGTTCGCACGATGCAAATTACTTGCGTGTGATGCAACTCCGCGAAATTATGTCGCGCGTAGATGAGGCACGTCAACGTGCCCATGGGAGATGGGAGACCCAAATGACCTTGGCGGCAGATAATCGTGAGATGGCGGGCGCGCCGGCGCATACGGAGCCGGGAGGCTTGCACCGGACCATCGACTGGAAGGGCGCTTTCTGGATCGCCAGCGGCGTTCCTGCGCTGGTGCTCATCTCCATCGGTGGGATGGGCGCGACTGCGGGTAAGCTGGCGTTCCTGGTGTGGACGATCTCCGTCGTGATGGGCTTCCTGCAGGCCTACAGCTACGCGGAGATCGCCGGGCTCTTTTCAAACAAGTCGGGTGGCGCGGCGGTGTACGGCGCTGCGGCCTGGCTGCGGTACAGCAAGCTGATCGCGCCGCTGTCGGTGTGGTGCAACTGGTTCGCGTGGACGCCGGTGCTTTCACTGGGTTGCGCCATCGCCGCGGGCTACATCCTCAATGCGATGGCGCCGATACCGGTGTTCTCGCCGGATTCGCCGCAGGTGGTGGCTTGGTTGCACGACATGGCCAACGCTGCTGCGATTGCCGGAAAATCCGGTGAAGAGGCCGCGAAGATCGCAATCGCCGCCGTCACAGATTCAGCAACGCCCGCGCTGCGTACATTCAAGCTCGTCGAGTTCAGCTTCTTCGGCCTTGCCAAGATCGAGGTCGGCGCGACGTTCTTCATCGGCGCCATCCTCATGCTCGTCGCGTTCGCGATTCAGCATCGCGGCATTCTGGGCACGGCTCGCATCCAGATGTGGATCGGATTGCTCGTTGTCGTGCCGATGCTCATCGTGGGTATCGTTCCGTTTTTCAACGGCGGCGTGAACTATCAGAATTTCACGCCGCTCGTGCCGCCGAACGGGGAGTGGAACAATTTCGGCTGGACGTTCTTCCTCGGCGCACTCTTTATCGCCGGCTGGTCGACGTATGCGTTCGAGACGGCGGTATGCTACACGCGCGAATTCCGCAATCCGAAGACCGATACGAAGAAAGCAATCATTGCCGCTGGCGCGCTTTGCGTCGTCCTCTACTCGCTTGTCGCGACGGCCTTCCAGGGTCACCTCGGGCTTGAGGGCATGACGCAACCGGGGATCGTCGACGGGACGGGCGTTGCAGCGGCCATGGGCGACATGGTCGGCGGCGGCAATGTCATCATCGTTCATCTTCTGGAGATGATGATGATCCTCGCGCTCGTCCTCGCCATCATGATGGCCATGGCGGGATCGTCGCGCACGCTCTACCAGGGCGGTGTCGATGGCTGGCTGCCGAAGTATCTCGGCCACGTCAACGAGCACGGCGCCCCAACGCGGGCGATGTGGACGGACCTCGTGTTCAATCTGGGCCTGCTGACGTTCGCCGCGTCGGACGCATCGGCGTACTATCTGATCCTGTCGATCTCCAATGTCGGGTACATGATCTTCATCTTCCTGAACCTGCAGGCGACGTGGATTCATCGTATCGACAGCCCGCAGATTCCGCGACCGTACAAGGCACCGAACTGGCTCGTGGGCGTCAACGCTCTGTTGGGCTTCGTGAACCTCGTGCTGATGGGTGCCGGCGCCAAAGTGTGGGGCAATCCGAACGCGCTTTGGTACGGCCTCGCCTTCGCGGCGCTGATCATCCCCGTGTTTCTGTTCCGCCATTATGTGCAGGACCGCGGCAAGTTCCCCGACCACATGCTCGAAGATCTCAACCTCAAAAGTCAGGATCTCGGTGCGCGGAAGGCAGGCGTCCTGCCCTATCTGACACTTCTAGCCGCGGCAGCCGTCGTGATCGCGTCGAATTACTACTTCCAGCTCCCGCCAAGTTAGCGTGGAGCCGAAGGGCGGTCCTTCCCCTGGACCGCCCTTCACCCTTTCTAGGACTAGGATGCCATCCCCGCGGCCTGCGGCACTACTCGCGTTTGGTGCTGGAGTGGATCGCCAGCAGCGGCCTGGACCCAGCGAAGTTCGGCACTCACTCGCTGCGCTGAACAAAGGCGGTGCTGATCTATCGCCGAACCGGATGATTGGTCTTCTTTCTAGAGAGACCAACAAACTTGCTCCGCGGCAGCACCTACGCCTTATTCGACGCCCGGATTCTGGCCAAACTCCCGTAGCTTAGTTAGCGGCCGACCCTTTTGACGCAATCGGACACGTTAGATGGCGATGCCGTGCGCGCGCAGGGTCGTAAATCACATTGAATATCTTTACCGGCAACGGTGCTTTACTTGGCAACCGCCAAGCACTCGACTAGCGTTCGAGACTAGCGTTCGAGCAGATTTGTTCTTACGGGGGGTGCCATGCAGGTCTTCAAGTTAGGATTCGTGGCCGCGGTTATGGTCTGCACACTTTCAGCGACGGCTCAGGCGGCCGATTGTACCAGGGTCGCAGCCAGTGGCGATAACGTCACCCACGATTTGGCGGTGCTGTTCTCCACAAACGCCCTCAAGAATACGATCGCCGGGCGAGGGCTTGTAGGGAAGGGGCCGGTGAAAACCACCTGCAAATCAGGCTCGGCGATGATTGAGTGTTATTCCTCGCAGATGGCCTGTAAGGGCGGAACGCCCGCGACCTGCTTGGGTCCTTGGCTATGCTTCTGAAGCCAGCACTGGACGTGCCCTCGTTTTGAAACTGTACTTGCGGCCTGGCTGATCAGCACCGGCATGATCAGGGGGAATTCCACGCGTCGGCCCTTTTTTGTCCCGGATGGCAACTGGTTGGGCTCCGGGTGATGACGTGCTGCTGCTCGGCGCCGCGCCGCAGAGCCGGCTACCACCTCCGCCCCAGCCGGCGGGTGCTTGGCCAAATGGCAAGCGCTACCCGTGCGGACTAAAGGCCTTTCCGTAGCTTTAGCATCTCGGCGTTGACGCCCAGGTATATTGGTGGGCCCGCCAGGATTCGAACCTGGAACCAGACGGTTATGAGCCGTCAGCTCTAACCATTGAGCTACGGGCCCGTGCCACCCTGCGTGATCGAGAGATTCGCGGGCACGGCGACGCCCCTCATAGCAGACTTAGCCGCGCCTCCAAAAGCTACACTTTTCGCCGCGAAAGATCCCCCAAGCCGCACTAGGGTGTCCTGAAGTTCAACACGCAAAGGTCAATCGAATGCGCTCGCTAGCCGTCTTCCGCCCAGCCATCGCCGGTCTTGCCATGCTCGGCGCCACCACCACGCTCAGCGCTGCCGAAAACCCGCAACGCTCCATCACCGTGACTGCCTCCGGCACCGTCTCGATTGAGCCTGACCAGGCACGCGTCTCGACCGGCGTCACCGCCGAAGGGGCGACGGCCCGCGAGGCGCTGACCGGCAACACGTCTGCCATGCAGAAGGTCATCGGCGAGCTCAAATCTGCTGGCATCGACCCGAAGGACATCCAGACATCCTCGTTCCGCGTTGAGCCGCGTTACACCCGCCCTGTGGAGGGGCAGGCGCCGAAAATTGACGGCTATTCCGTCACCAACGAGGTCCACGTGCTGGTGCGCGACCTGGAAAAGCTTGGCGACATCTTCGACCGGCTCGTCACCGCCGGCGCCAACCAGCAGTCGGGCTTGAGCTTCGAGGTCAGCAAGGCCGAAGAAGCGCGTGATGAGGCGCGCAAGCAGGCCGTGGCCAATGCCCGCCGCCGCGCCGAGCTTTACGCCTCGGCCGCTGGCGCCGAAGTAGGCGAGGTGCTGACGATCACCGAAGGCGAGGCTTCCATGTCACCTCGCCCCATGTTTGCCCGCTCGATGAAAGCCGAGGCCGTTCCGATCGAGCGCGGCACCGAAACATTGGAAGCGAGCGTCACCATCACGTGGGCGCTGAAATAGGGGCCATCGTCACGCTCACGCGAGCGTGACGACCTCCACCTTGTCGGCGAGCTTTGCTGCGCCCGGCTGGTTGAGCCAATCGACGTAATTGCGCATCTCGCCGGAGTTGCGAAGGTGGCGCAGACGACGGAGATCGATGTCCGCGGCCACCCACTGCGCCGCGTTGAGCTCACCCTGCGCCAGAATGCCGGTGTCGGAAACGGTATGCTCCGACGGGACATAGATGCCCGCCGAACCCGAATTGTGATCGACCGCCGGTGACCACAGCGCATCTCCCACAGTCGGGCTTACGACGGCCGCGATCTGGTTCTCCAGCGCCCGTGCGCGTGAGCCGGTGCGCACGCGGTGATAGCCCGAGACGCGCTCCGTGCACGAGGGCACAAGCAGCAACTCCGCGCCGGCCTCGGCCATGGCGCGCGCCAGCAGCGGAAATTCGCTGTCGTAGCAAATGTTGATGCCGATGAGCCCCAGGCTGGTATCGAACACGCGCATCTCGTTGCTCGCCGAGATGCCCCAGTCGACCTCGAATGGCGTCATCACCAGCTTTTCCTGCACGCCGACATTGCCCTTGGGCGTCACCAGCTGAGCAGCGTTGGTGTAGCGGCCCGGGCCTTTGCGGGACGGCCCGCTGCCGACCAGAATGTGCACGCCATGCTTGGCGGCCAGTTCCTGGTGCAACTGAACGCGCGCGCTTTCCAGCTCCGCCACGGCATCGAGTGTCGCGGCAAGGTCGGAATAGACCTTTTCGCCGAGCGCCGCCGCCTGCTCGATCGCGGCATATTCGGGGAACACAAGCACTTCCGCGCCGGTGGCAGCGCCATCGGCAACCCAACGCGCGATCTTGTCCCGCCACGCATCGAGGGTGGCCGGCTGATCTATGGGATACTGCGCAGAAGCGACTTTCAGGGTCTGACGAGGGCTCATGACGGCTCTATTTAGTGCTGTCGAGCGGTTTCATCCAGAACTGCATCTGGTGCGTGGTCTCGTCCGCCTGGTCGATGTCCTTCCAGTCGTAGGTGGCGACGAGCCCCTCGACCGGCGCGTAGCCCCGCTTTGTCCAGAAGGCGTCGAGCGGAACGTAGTCCTTCGGCTTCAGCGGATGATCGTCCGGGCGCACGACGCGGCAGAAAGTCGAATGCGTGAAGCCGCCGAGCTTCTTTGCATGGGCCTCGCGTCCATCGAAGAACGCATGCCCCAGGCCATGCCCGCGGTGCGATTTCAGCAGCACGGACTCGCCGCAGTAGAAGATCTTGTTGATGTCGTAGCCCGCCTTCTCGAACGGCTCGGCGAACTCATCGGCGTGTTCGATCATCGGCGCGGCCGTCGAGGCCCCGACGATCTCCTCGCCATCCTTGGCGATAATGCACACCGCGCCCTGCGCAGCTGCGAGCTTCGCCAGATACTTCTCTTCGTAGTCCAGCGTGCCATCGTAGAGATACGGCCAGTCGCGAAACACCACGATGCGCAGCCGTGCCAGCGCCGGCAGCACCGTGTGGATCTCTTCGCCAGTAAGAGATTTGACTTCGATCGCCATTACGCCCCCGCAGAGCTTATTCGACGGTCGGCTTGTCGGTGATCTGCTGGATCACGTTCGACTGGCCCAGCAGCACAATCTTCGGCTTGTGCGTCTTGGCTTCTTCGAGATCCATCTGCGCATAGGCGCAAATGATGATCCGGTCACCGATGCACGCCCGCCGGGCGGCCGCGCCGTTGAGGCCGATGACGCCACTGCCCGCCGGTCCTTCGATCACGTACGTCGCAAAGCGCTCGCCGTTGTCGATGTTGTAGATCTCGATGTACTCGTTTGCCAGGAAGCCAGCGGCACGGATCAGATCCGCGTCGATCTTCAGCGAACCCTGATAGTGCAGGTCGCATTCCGTGACGGTGGCCCGGTGCAGCTTGCACCTCAACATCTTGACGAGCATTACGCGTGCCTTCCGAGTGCGGCTCAGCCGGAAACCTGCGCGATCCAGTCGGTCAGGTTGTAATAGGTGGTAACACGGGCGATCTTGCCGTCGCGAATGGCGAAGAACGTGCCGGCGGGCAGGATATAAGTCTGCCCCTTGGCTTCGGGGAGTCCGCTGTCCGTGGCCTTGTAGACGCCATGCACATTGAACTCGGCCGAAGCGCGCGCGCCGTCCTTGCTCACCATCACCACGACGTTCTCGAGCTTCTCTTTGTAGTGGTGGTCCATGCGCGCATTGAAGGCTTTGAACTTGTCGATGCCGATGCGGCGCTCGCCCTGATTGACGTCATGGATGACGTCATCGGTGAGATAGGCCAGCATGCCGTCGCTATCGCCCGCGTTGAAGGCCTCGTAATAGCGGCGGATGAGAGCTGCGGTTTCACTCCGCGCTTTGCTTTCGGCGTCGCTCATGGTCGCTCCAGTAATTGAAAGTTCGCTGCGCTCTTAGCAGGTTAGGGGGCCGACTGCTACTGGCGGGTACAGCGACATAGGGGCCGCATCACAGACGGCTAGAGATCGATGCAGCAGGCAGGGGCTAACGTGCCGCCAAATACAACAAAGGCCGCGATTTCCGCGGCCTTTGTAGGGGAGCAGAGGAGGCTCAGCGGCGGTTGCTGGCCGAGCGACGGGCAATCTCGGCCTTGGAGACTTCGCCGGCAGCGGCGAGGGCGGAGATGCAACGTTTCGACAGCCGGTAGCCGACGGCGCGCATGCACTTGCGGGTCTCGGCGCTCTCCGGCTTGAACTTGGCACAGTTGGACAGATAGTCGTTGGCACAGGCGGCGCGCACCTCGGGGCTGACGGCACCCGCATGCGGAGCGGACGCGATGGCGGCCAGAAGGGCAACTGCGGCGACGAACGCAGCGCGGTACGCGTGAAGACCAAAACCCGTTGACGTTGCGAACATGCCTACATTCCTCTAGCGAGCGCACAACTCACGGCGCTCAGGGATACCCGACAGGCACGCGTGCGGCTGTTCCCGCCGAGACGGGCTGCCGCTCGCGGCCTTGTTTACTTGGACGAAGTGGCGATTGGCTGACGACCAAACTGGCTCGTCGTCCTACCAATGAGCATGACCCGTTAAGGTAACCGGTTGGTAAACGAACGCGATTCATCCCGCCCTGGCGGCGCGTTAGCTCTCCGGGCCTATTGTGTTATGAGCAGATCACCCGCGGCAGGGACGGGCGTCCACGTCGGCGCTCCAGCCCGCCGACTCCTTCGTGTAGCGGACAGATTTTCCGCCCGCGCGTGACCAGCGTGCCCACGCCGATCCGTATTCGAAGTTGGTGAAATCGGCCCACGAGCGAGCAGCCGCGGCCTGCGCCGCCGCCTTGGTCCGTCCGCTGCCCGAGCCGGAATGATAGTGGTCCGCCATGCACAGTCGGCCGCCTTCCTTCCGCAGCGTGTGCGTATAGGCAAAGCCGGTATCGTCGGCCCAAGCGCCGGAGCAGAAAACCAGCGGCATTAGAACGCCAGCCACGAAGGCAACGCGATGCATGATCTTCCCCCCGGATCAGTAGTCCCCACAGTCGTCGCGACCGTCAGACTATTCCTGGCACGGATGATCTGCAACGCTGCGCGGTGCGAAATTTCCAGAAAACGCGCAGGCTACCAGCGCAGGCGATCCATCACTGCGATCGGTCGCGGGGCAGGGGGCGCAAAAAGCAAACCGAGCTTGCTTCCGTCGAGTTCGTCGGTGCCCATTGCCTCGTCGCGATGAATGCCGGAAGCGACGAAAATGGCATCTATGCCGGCAGCCTCCGCGCCCTTCAAGTCCGTGCGCAGACTATCGCCGACGGCAATGATCCGTGCGCGCTCGACGGCCGCTCCGCGCTTGGCCTCCGCCGCTGCGTGCGCCGTGTCGTATGCGTTGGCGTGCGGCTTTCCGGCCCAGAAAACTTCCCCGTCCATGCGCTCGTAAAGATCAGCGATGGCACCGGCACACAAATATTGCCGCCCGCCGACGTCCACCACCAGATCCGGATTGGCGCACACGAAGGGCAGCCCGCGAGCCTTGGCGCGCTCCAGCAAGGGGCGGTAATCGTCAGCCGTCTCGTTGAGATCGTCGTTGAGGCCGGTGCAGAGGATGGCATCGGCCTCCTCGATCTCCGCAGGCGAGGCAGCTATGCGCGAGAAGGTGGCAGCGTCGCGATCGCGCGGCCCGATGCAATAGAGCTGCGCGTATCCCTGCTCTGCAATGTGGCGCAGCGCGATCTCTCCCGACGCCACGATGCCGTCGTATGCTTCGCGCGGCACCGCGCGTGAATCGAGCATCACGGCCACGCGCTCACCCGGTACCGGCGCGTTGGAAACCAGGATCACCGTGCCCCCGCCGGCGCGAAAGCGCAGCAGAGCATCGCACGCCTCGACGAACGCGCGATGCCCGTCGTGCAGCACGCCCCACACGTCGCAGAACATGACATCATAGCGCGAGAGCAGGTCCCCGGCATGAGCCAGGATCGGTGGGGGCGAAGTGTGGCGAGGCATCGATTGGGGGATCCGGAAATGAACCGCGGTGGGCCTCAATACGTTCTGCTAGCCAAAATGCCAAGCCGAGCCATGGTCCTAGGGAGAAATCGATGACCGAGCGAAAGCCGAGAAAGCCAGATGCGCGCGAGACGTTGGGTGAGGGCGCGCCACCGCGCAAACGCAAGGAGAGTGGCAGCGCCGTGGAGCAGGCACGCCCCACGCGTGGCAACGAGGAGCCCGACCCTCGGATGATCGAGCGCAAGCGCGACGCCCGCATCCGCGACGGGCTCTGACGCTCAGCCGCAGCGAAGGCGACGAGGGTTGTTAGTATGTATTGCGACGGCATTGTCCGCACTTGGTCGCAGGGGCAAGAAACGGGTCGATGGGAAAACAGCGCGCGCCGAAATCGGTCTATCGCATCGGCGCTGGCGCCATCACCGCAGCCCTGGTGGCCGCGCAGTACTGGCTATCGGTCGTTGACGCCGCAGATGGCGCGCTACTGACCCGCTCGCTGAAGTTCTTCAGCTTCTTCACCATCCTTACCAATCTGCTGGCAGCAGCAGCGCTCCTTGCCCCGGCCATCGCTCCGCGTTCCGCGCTGGGGCGGCTCCTTGACCGCCCTGGCGTGCGCACCGCTATCGCCGGCTATATGATCATGGTGGGCGTCGTGTATTACCTGCTGCTCGTGGGGCTGAGCGATCGCCAAGGTGCGTCACTCTTCATCGAGCACGCTCTTCACGCCGTGACGCCACCTCTGTTCGTGTTCGACTGGCTGCTGTTCGTCGATCGCCGCTCACTTGACTGGCGCATCGGCGTTCGCGGCCTCACGTATCCGCTCATCTATCTGGCGTGGGTACTTGCCCGCGGCGCGACGTCGGGCTGGTACCCATACCCATTCCTCGACGTCGCCGATCTCGGCTACGCGCGCGTCCTCGTCAACGCCGCCGGCCTTGTCGCCATCTACATCGCTCTGGAAGCAGTATTGGTTGCTATCGCCAGAGCACTTCCCGCGCGCTCCACCGAAAACTAAGCCCCAAGCTTACTTTGCTTCGATCTTCACGGCGGGCGTGTCGATGACGATGCCGTGACGTGAATGCTCGTAATAGAGATAGCCGAGTACTGCCACGGCAACGGCCAGCACGGCGATGACGACAGACTTCATATCCATAGCGGGTTCTCCTGCCTCGATTGGCCCCACGGAGTGCCACAAGGCCGCAGGATGCGCAATCGGACCGCGGTGCAGTACCCTGGTGCTTGCTGCGGCGCATCCCGCTATCATGCAGGAGGAAAAAACTCGAAAGCTCGGGTATGGGCATGATCTCAAAGCGCTATCTCGCAGCCGTCTCGGCGCTCATCGCCGCCGTTATGAGCATTCCCGCGCTTGCAGCCCTGCAGGCGGGGGCACAGGCACCCATGTTCACCGCGCAGGCGACTTTGGCCGGAAAGCGGTTCACGTTCTCCCTCGCCGACGCCCTGCAGAAGGGCCCCGTCGTCGTCTACTTCTATCCCAAGGCATTCACGTCCGGCTGCACAGCCGAGGCACACGAGTTCGCTGAGGCCATGGACGACTTCAAGGCGCACAACGCTTCCGTCATCGGCATCAGCGGCGACGACATGGACACGCTCGACAAATTCTCCGTGTCCGAATGCGGCGGCAAGTTTCCCGTCGCTTCCGACCAGGACCAGGAGATCATGACCGCATACAAGGCGGTGATGTTCGGCGTTCTGCCTTACGCCAATCGCACGTCTTATGTGGTCGCCCCGGATGGCACGATTGCATACGAGTACACGGCGCTGAGCCCGCACGACCACGTGAAGAACACGCTCGAAGCCGTCAAGAAGCTCAGTCCGGCGAAATAGATGCCCCACTTGCGACCAGCTGGGTCGGCTCCTCGAGCGGAGACTCGGGCAATGGCGTCGTTTGGAATGGTGCCGGCTGAGGGATTTGAACCCCCGACCCCCTGATTACAAATTTCCTGTACGGTGCTAACGCGGCCTAACGAGAGCCAACATTTTTTGTAAAAAAGTACGTGTAGAATCTTGTGCTTATGGCTGATGTATACTATTTGTTAGTAACATTAGCCAACGGGTCATAACAGGTCGGATGCGTTACCCTGGCGATACCCCAAGGGAGCATCTGGCTCATGGCCAAAGCCCTCACCTACATTGCCGTCGAGCGACTTCAGCCGACCGATAGTCGCCGGGAGATTCCCGATGCGCGCATGCCTGGGCTATACCTGATCATACAACCCAGCGGCGCCAAGTCCTGGGCGGTCCGCTACCGTCACCGCGGCAAGCCCCGTAAGCACACCCTCGGTCCGTTCCCGCTATATGACCTATCGGCGGCCCGCGAGCGCGCGAACGCCGCCCTGCAGGCTGTTGACCAGGGGAGAGACCCCGCGCGCGAGAAGCGCAAGGCCAAGACGGCGGTAAAGCAGGGCAACACGAGCGACGACACTTACCCGGAGATCGCAAAGCAATTCGTCGTCCGTTACGCCCGGCCGAAGAACCGGTCGTGGAAGGAGTCGGCGCGGCTGTTGGGGCTGAAGCCGGACCCGTCGCACCCCGACGCCTTCACAAGTGTACGAGGCGGCCTAGCCGAGCGCTGGGCCGACATGACCGTCTCCGAAATCACGAAGCGCGAGATCATCGGCTCTCTCGACGAGATCGTAGACCGCGGCTCAGGTTCGGCGGCCAACCACACCCTTGCTGCTCTAAGGAAATTCCTGAACTGGTGCGTTGACCGCGACATCCTCATGGCGTCGCCGGCCCAGAGCGTGAAGCCGCCTACTGAAGCCGGCAGTCGTGACCGCGTGCTTTCCGACGATGAAATCAGGCTGCTCTGGAAGGCAGCGAGCGGAGAGCCTTACCCGTTCGGCCCGCTCGTAAAGCTGCTGCTTCTGACCGGCCAGCGCCGCACCGAGGTCGGAGGCATGACGTGCAAAGAAATTGATGTTGATGGCCGACTTTGGTCGATACCGAAAGAGCGCGCGAAGAACGATGAGCCGCACGAAGTTCCGCTGTCCGACGCGGCAATAGGCATTATCGACGGTCTGCCGAGAATGGTCGGTAGCGACTTCCTATTCACGACAACCGGCGCAGCGCCGTTCTCTGGGTGGTCCAAGTCGAAGCGCCGTATCGAGAAGGGAATGCTGAGGCTGACAAATGGGCCGATTTCGCGCTGGACACTGCATGACATCCGCCGAACGGTAGCGTCGAACATGGCAGCGCTCGGCACGATGCCCCACGTCATTGAGGCTACGTTGAATCATCGGTCTGGCACCATCAAAGGCGTTGCCGCCATCTACAATCGCCACCGGTATCTCAGCGAGAAACGCGAGGCGCTGGAAGCGTGGGCGAGACGTTTGAGCGAGATCGTTGCGGAACCCAATGTGGGGGCGCGGTGATGGATCAGTGGGAGAGGACAGCTCTTCAAGCTGCATGCAACTACCTAGAGAAGCGGCTCCCCTACCTCTCTCCGACTGCCGTCGAGCACATTAGCCTGGCGTCACTAGTGAGAGGCCTGCGGTATGGGCCATCAGGCGCTACTGACGCAGCGGTCATCGACACATATCGAACGTCCGTCGTTGAGAGTGCGCGCAAGGGAGATCGACACGCCGCTGCCGGACTTGAGGCGGCATTCCGCCAACTCATCGAAGCAGGCGAGCAGGTGCCCCAGCCTATCGCGCACTACTGCCTGACACCGAAGGACGAGCGCCCAGAACTCAACCGTCGCCTCAATGGGGTGTTTTGGTCCTACCGGGACTCGCATGTTGCGCGCGCCGTCGAGCTGGTACTTGAATCTCTGCCGCCAGACGCGCGGGAAGACCGGGATCGCTGGGCCTGCGGGGTCGTGCGTCATGCGCTAGCGTCGCTAGGCATTCATATCAGCTTCGACACAGTGCGCGGCGCGTGGAAACGCATGAAGGCCATAAGAAAAGCGGAGAGGGTGGCTTCCTAAGGCTTTGTTATATATGGGGATTGAATCGATTTCCTGAGTACCCAGCGAGGGCACCCAAATCGTGTTTACTTCTGTGTTGCTACACGACGCAACACGAAAGAATCCCAATGCAATGCGAACCCCTTAATCGACGCCTTCAGCGTCCGAACGCAAGGTCGCGCCCAAAAAGCAGTGCGGCTGAACAGTTCGTGCCGGCAGCGGTGGTGTGGAGTAGGTACGGCATCTGTTCGATGACGCTGAGCCGCTGGCTTAAAAATCCTGCCCTCGGATTTCCGAAGCCGATCTACTTCGGCCGCTACCGCTATTGGCGGCTTGCCGATCTCCAGGAGTTCGAGAGATCGCGCGTAACTGCGAGCGCCGCATGAGCCACCTGCGGGCCGCCGACTAAAAAGAAAGCCCGTCGAGCGTCCAACCGCTCACGGGCTCTTGGCGTTCCAAAACTACTGTGCGTGTACCGCGTCTAGCCCCCTCACAGCGTCGAGGTGTGTCCAGCACCATCGACAGAGGGACCAAGAGCAACGCACCGAGGGTCCACATCAGATGGCCTTACATAGCAAATCGCTTCGCCCAAGTCGAGTGATTTCACGACTGCTCGGTGCACATTGCAGCGAGAAAGAACGTGAACATTCAGTTGGTCGAGCCGCGACTACTGCGGCCTGACGGTCCTCGCGCGGACCCTCTCGCCGACATCGACATAGAGCAAGCGTGCGTCGGCATCTTTGCCCGTGCATGGCAGGACGGCGCCAAAGACACCCTTGACATAATGATGGTGTTGCAGGGCGATGACTTTGCGCACGATGCAACGCGCGTCGTGTTTAGCGTGATCCGGAAAGAGGCTGCCGAAGGCAAGTCATTCGGCGGCAAGCTCACATACAAAATTCTCTTTGGGCCAGAGATTCTACCGGGGACCAATGAGACTGGCGCTCAATACGCTTTGCGATGCGTGTTGTCGGCCTCGTATATTGGCCCTGTCGCTGATCTCGTTAGCAAGGTGCGCCGCGATGCTATCGCGCGACGTTGTTGGGCGATCAGCGCCGAAATGGAAAGCGGCGCGCGTCCGGCAGAGCAGGCAATCGCCTTGCTCGGTGAAGCGCTGGAGCGGCACCGTCAGAACGACGTTGGGGACGCGGGACTTCTTTCGTTCGCGGGTGAAGCAACGCTCGACGACGTGTCCGACCAACTCGTTGATGGCTTGCTGTCGAGCGCGTCCATCGCGGCCCTGTTTGCAGTGAGCACGGCTGGCAAGACGTTCGTAGCTCTCGCACTAGCCTATGCCATCGCTCACGGCAGAGATTTCCTCGGCCGAAGGTGCTTGCCGGGTGCAGTACTGTTCTGCGCTCTTGAGGGCAAGGGAGGGTGGCCGCAGCGGCTAGTTGCCGCTAACCGAGTTTATGGCGATCCAGGCAAGCGGGTGGCGACGCTCAATGTGCCCATCTCGCTCGGTCCCGATCCAGCAACGGCGGAAGCCATCAGCAACATCATCGCTGGAGTAAAGCGATTGGCCAAGGTCGCGGGAGCGCCCGTCCGCATGGTGGTCATAGACACGCTTGCGGTAGCGCTCGCTGGGCAAGAAGAGAACGGCAACGCTGTTCTTTCTGCCGTGCTTGCACAGTGCCAACGGATCGTCGCGGAGACCGGCGCAACGGTGATGCTTGTCCATCACCCTGGCAAAGCCGACGCAAAATCAATGCGCGGAGCTTCGGCACTATTCGCGGGCTGTGATGAGGTGCTCCGCATTGATCGCGAAGACGGCTCAACTGTCCGCGACTTAGTTATCCAGAAGTCAAAGGACGGGGATGAGGGCCCCGTCGCCTCCTTCACGTTGGAAAAGGTCCAGCTAGGCACCAACAACAAGGGGCGGACGATCACGAGTTGCGTCTTGAAGGAACTCACCACCCCGAGGGGTCCGAAGAAGCCGGAGCGCCCGAAGCCTCACACCGCATCGGGAAAGGCGCTGAACGAACTTGAGCACCTGATTATCGATGGGCGATTCAGCACTTCGAGAGGGCACGACAGGATCAAGGACGGCACAAAGCTCGTGTCCATCGAGCATTGGCGCGAAGCGTGCAGCCGCGTGATGCTGTCAGAGGAAGGCTCCGAGGAGACGGAAAAGCGCACGTTCAGGCGGACAAAAAGCGATCTGTCCGCCCGCGGTTTGATCGCCTCATTCGACGGCAAGGTTTGGATGCCCGGACACTTTTCGGAACCGGGCCAGAACGGCGAAAATACCCAGCGTTTCTAGTCGTTTTCAGCAAGGGCGGACACGCGGACAAATGCCGGACAATAGCCGGACACGTCCGCGGACGGACACGGACATCCCCTTAGGGGGGAGTGTCCCGGTGTCCGCCTCCAGCAGCGAAGAAAGGAAACACCATCATGAACGGCATCGAAGCGGCCTTCACTGGTCGAGTCGGTACGGAGCCAGAGAAGCGCACGAGCCAAGCGGGCAAGCCATGGCTGCGGTTCAACGTGGCAGCCGGCCAGGACGAGGCAACTCAATGGGTCCAAGTCGCGTGCTTCGGCAGCGCGGCCGAGGAGTTGAGCGACAGGCTCGGAAAGGGTGATCGCGTCTATGTCGAAGGCACCATCAAGCTGAACATCTGGACCGACCGTGAAGGCAAAGAGCGCTCCGGCCTAAGCGTCGCGGCATGGAAGTGCGAGCGGCTCGGCAACATCGGCCGCAGCAAGCTACCCCCGCGTCGAGACAAGCCATCATCATCAGTCAGCGACGTAGCAAAGCGCAACTCGCAGCGCCCGTTGGACGACGACCTCATTCGATTTTGAAGGAGAGAGCCAGGATCACGGTGCACAGCCTGAGTAAGCGTTCCGATTGAGGGGTCGATCACTAAAACAGAACACGTATCGCCTGCGTCCTCGAGAAACCAGAACACTTAGAGAGATGATGACGATGAGCCGAGGCCTAGGGAAAACGCAGCGAGCTGTGCTCGACATGCTGCAACGGCATGCCGACGCAAATGCCGCCTCCGAGAAAGCGTTCACGCCGAGAGATGACAGCGACTATTGGCTCCCGCCGCATCCGTCTCCGAGCACGCGCGACATAGCGACTGAAGTGTACGGCGTGTCGGCGCCCAGCGAGAGCCAACTCGTTGCGGTGCGACGAGCACTGCGAGGGATGTGGAGGCAGCGGGTCGTGCGGCCAGACGGTCGGCGCTGGGGACAGCGCGGGGTCGCCGACCTCTCCGAGACATGGGTGATGCTCTGAGCCTGGGGGGGAGTTTTTCGCTCAAAGTGAGCTTGCCTCCTGAACTGTGCCCGTCAAGCAAACGCATCGCGAGCAATTCCTGAACCGGGGGATCATGAGGCACATGCAACACGGGCTGCATCTCTTGGACTTTTCGGAACCGGCAGAGCCGGTGTGGGAAATGATTTTCAATGACGCGGCGGATCGCACGTTTGCTCGGCGCGAGTGGCGCAACGTCATCCGCGAAATGCAGGCGGCGCAAACGCTGGCAGCCATCAACGGCGACGCGATTGGGCGGCTGATTGGGTTTCGCGTCGTGTTCGAACGCGCATCCCGTCACGTCGCTGCGCATGGCGCGGTGCTACCTCCGGCAAGCCGCAAGGCCCACGTCGGCGTCTGGAACCCCAACTGGTCCGCAATGCGCCAAGCCGACGAGAGCATCCGCGCTCTTGAAGCGGAGCTTGGGCTATCGCCCCTGCGACGGGGACGCGCGACGAAGGTATCCCGCAAGCGTCCAACAGCACGGCCGGCAGATGCCTACCTGCGTCCCGTCCCTACTGGGGAGCCGCCCGCCGACCGATGAGCAAGGCCCAGCCCGCCAAGCGCAGGAACCAGACCCGAGGAAAGCCGAAGCGCGCGACGCAAGAAAAGCGTCGGCAGCGAGAACGTGCATCCCGCCATCAGCTTTGGGTGCCGGTTGTCGTTTCGGGGGACTTGCTGGCGAAAGCCTTAGCGATCACCGGCCAACTGCCGTTGGACGACGGCATGAGCGTTGGCGCTGCCGATAAGGACTGGCTCGTTGACAGCGTTGGCCGAGAAGTCATCGGCGCCCAACTCGCCAGAATAATCGACGGCTGGTCGCGCGAACAGATGGCCAAGCACGAATTGTCCGGGGTCGGACAGATTTCGCCGCTCGCATGGCGTATTAAGATACCATCGTAAGCGGTGGATGCGTTGGCCATTTCCTATATCGAGCGTCGGTCTTCGGGGGATATCTAATAGCCCGCAGCTCGCGCCCATCCTGCAAGGCTTTGAAATGTCACGGTTTATGGAACAAACGGGCAACACGCGGGGGTTTGAATGCTAGATCGGCTCGTCATCGGCTTTGCCCTTTGCGGTCAGGCCCTCACGTCCGCTGGCGTTGGTTTGATGTTCGGCCCGGGACCGGCGCTGATCTGTGCGGGTGCGCTCGCCATTGTCTACGCCGCAATCGTCGGGCGGGGAGCCGTGACCCATGCATAGCGCAAGCCCATTTATGCAAGCCGTTGGTCGCGGCCTAGCCCCGATCCGCAGAACGAACAGCCGAGCGACGCAAGAGAAGGCGCTGTCCCCAGCTGATTCCCGCGGTGGCTGGCAGAACATTGTCCGAGAATTTTATCCCGGCGCCTGGCAACAGGGCGTCGAAACGAATCTCGACGACACCCTCAGGCATTGGGTTGTTTTCCGGTGTGTGCAGATCATCGCGGCCGACGTGGCGAAGATGGGTGTCAACCTTGTCCGTCGCGGTGCCGATGGCGTCTGGCACGCGACCGAGGACCGCCAGCGAGATCGGCTCCTTCGGCGTCCCAATCAGTTTCAGAACCGCATCCAGTTTTTCGAGAACTGGATGACCAGCAAGCTAGTTCACGGCAACGCCTACATTTTGAAAAAGCGCGACCGTGACGAGCGCGTTATCAGCCTACACGTGCTCGACCCCTTGCGGACGATCCCGCTTATTACCGACGAAGGCGAGGTGTTCTACGAAATCCAGCGCGACAACATCGTTGGGTTGACCGCAACTCGGTTGGTCGTGCCCGCCGACGAGATCATCCACGACCGCTGGAACTGTCTCTATCATCCGCTTGTCGGGTTGAGCCCAATCTACGCCGCAGCAGTCACGGCGATGACGGGAACGCGCATCGAGAACAACAGCGCTCACCTGTTTGCAAATGGCGCCCGCCCCGGTGGTGTGCTGACAGCACCTGGTGCGATTGCTCAGGACACCGCCGACCGAATGAAAGCCTACTGGGATGAGAACTTCACCGGCAAGAACGCGGGCAAGGTTGCTGTCCTAGGCGATGGGCTGACCTATGCGCAGATGGCCCTATCCGCCGTCGATGCACAGCTGGTCGAACAACTCGGCTGGGGTAGCACCGCGATTGCCGGTGTGTTCGGCGTTCCTGCTTACATGATCAACGCGGCGGCTGTTCCCGCGACGAACAACGTTGAGGCGCTGACGCAGCAGTATTACTCACAGTGCCTCCAACAACACGTCGAGCAGATCGAAGCCGCGCTTGATGATGGCCTTGGATTGCTGGACGAAGGCAACGGCAAGCTCGGCGTCATGTTCGACCTGGACGACCTGTTGCGAATGGACACCGCGACCCTAGTCAAAACAGCAGGCGAAGGCGTTGCACGCGGAATTCTCACCCCGAACGAGGCGCGCGCCAAGCTCGGCCACGGCCCAATCGAAGGCGGCAGCTCCGCATATCTTCAGCAGCAGAACTTTAGCCTCCAGGCTCTCGCAAAGCGCGACGCGAAAGACGATCCGTTCGCGAACGCACCCGCACCTACCAATGACAACACGGCTGAGTCGGAGCGCGAATTGCAGCGTCGCCTTGACGACATCTTCCCAGATTCATCGACGGTACATTGACGATGCTCGACACAACGAAGGCACTTGAAGCCGGTTGGCGCAAAGCCCGCGAATACGTTGACCGGAACGTTTCTGCGCTCGGCAAGAAGCTTAGCGCGCTGGGTGATCGCATTGCCGATCTTGAGGCGCGACAACCAGAGCGCGGGCCACGCGGCGAAGACGGCGCACCAGGTCGCGACGGAAAAGACGCCGACCTAAACGATGTGCTCCGCTGTGTACACGAGCAAGTAACTTCTCAGGTTGCGACGGCGATCAAGGGATTGCCGGTGCCGAAGGATGGGCGCGACGGGCGCGACGGGCAAACTATCCAAGGCCCTCCAGGCCGCGACGGTGACGACGGGCTCGGCTTCGACGACATGAACATCGAGTTCGATGGCGAGCGCACTATTACGCTGGCCTTCGTGCGAGGCGACCGGTTCAAATCGAAAAGCGTCACCTTCCCCATTGTGCTGGACCGCGGCGTCCACAAGCCGAACCAGCTTTACGAGCCCGGCGACGGCGTGACGTGCAAGGGCTCGTACTGGATTGCCAAAAAGCCAACGACAACGAAGCCCGGGGACGACACCAGCGCTTGGCGTCTTGCGGTGCGCCGTGGCCGAGACGGAAAGGACGCACACAATGCGTGACAACGAAAGAGCCGTTCGCGTCATCAAGTCGATGATGGCAAGCCACACCAAGGCGGCCCGTGTCCGCCAGAGGACGACGGCGAAGTACAAGATCGACGAGCTGAAGGCGGAGCGCACGCAGCTTCGGGCGCAGATCGACGCCATAAACAAGAAAATCGAACGCTATCAGGTGCTGCTAACCTGATGCAGAGACCGCACCACGATAGAACAGACAAGCGCACGACCGCCGAGAAAGGTTACGGCGGCCGGTGGCAACGCGCGCGCCTTCGCCACCTGGCGCGGGAACCACTGTGCAGGATGTGCGCCGCGAGCGACGTTGTAACTGCGGCCACGGTCGTCGATCACATCGAGCCGCACCATGGCGACCAGGTGCTGTTCTGGGATGAAACGAATTGGCAATCGCTATGCGTCACGCACCACAACGCGACGAAGCAGCGAATGGAAAAGCGCGGCTATGCGCATGGAAGCGATGCAAGCGGCCGACCGGTTGACCCGACGCACCCATGGCGCAAGCCGAAGCTGTCCGCGCAAGCAGAGCAGCGCCGACTTCCTCGCCATCTGAAGCCGTCGCGCATCCCCTGCACCATCGTCTGCGGACCACCAGGCGCCGGGAAATCCACCTACGTTCGCCAGCACGCGACTGACCGAGACGTTGTGATCTGCCTCGATACAATTCTTGCCGAGCTATCTGGCCGACCCGAGCACCACGCCAACGGCGGTGAGTGGATCGAGCCCGCCCTATACGAACGTAACGCCCGCCTCGACGCACTGGCCTCGGATCACACGCACGAACGCGCATGGTTTGTGATCTGCGCCGATGACCCCGCCGAGCGCGCCCACTGGTCTAGGATGCTTGGTGCCGAAGTCGTGGTGATCGCCACGCCTCTAGCCGAATGCATCCGACGCATTGAGGCCGACCCATCACGACGGGGGAACACCCGACGCATGATCGAGGCTGCGCGGCAGTGGTGGCAGCTCAACCAGGAGGCCGCGTGATGCCCGCGCTCGTGATCATTGACACCCACGCGTTTCGCATCATCAGCGCCGGTTGGGACATGACCGCATTCTCAGACGATGCCAACGACGCCGCGCCCGTGCCGATCCTGGCGTACATCGTTGAAGACGACACGGCAGCCACGATCACATCAGAGATTGAGCAATGGCGTCAGAACGGCGTGCGCGTACGCGTAACCGGATGCCCACCCTCCGGGGCGGGGAGTTCAGTCAATTATAAGTCCGCGTCCTGACCGGCGTTGAATGCTCAAAGTCATAAACGCGTAGAAAAAACATTTTCCGTACGGAGAAGCCGTGATGGCTGACGCAGTCGGCGCGATACGCATAGATGTGGCGGCAAACGTCGCTAGCATTCAGGCGCAGCTCAACCAGATTCAGCGTTCCTTTGATCGCTTCGGCGCGCAGCTGTCGGCGACGATGAAGGGGCTTGCGTCTACGTTGGCCCTAGCGCTTGGGCCAGCTGCAATCGGAGCTGCCGTCAAGCACGTCATCAATCTAGCTGACCGCATCGACGATCTCAGCCAGTCACTCGGCATCAGCGCCGAACAACTCTCCGCATGGTCGTATGCCGCGAAGTTGTCGGGCACTGACCTGGAAGGCCTCGCCTCGGGCATCACCAAACTCAATCGGTCGCTAGGCGAAATTGCGTCTGGAACGATCAACGATGCGCAACGCGCTCTGAATGCAATGGGCGTCTCAGCTGTCGATGCAAATGGCAATCTGCGGTCACAGGGCGACATCATCGAAGACGTGGCCGACCGCTTCTCAGGATATCAGGATGGCGCCACGAAGGCCGCGCTAGCGCAAGCGCTTTTCGGAAAGTCAGGCGCAGACCTTATTCCGTTCCTAAACAACGGGCGCATTGGCCTCGCTGCTCTGACGCGCGAGGCCGAACGAATGGGCCTAATCATCTCGACTGACACGGCCAAACAGGCGAGCCAACTCAACGACGAGATCGACAAGCTCAAAGGCTATGCTGAGGGCGCCGCGCTTGCGCTTGCTGGCGTGCTAGTCCCGGCTCTTAATCGAGCGTTTGAAGCCCTGAATAAGGAGCTTCAGGAGGGCGGCTTTTGGTCCCTGTTTTCCATGGACAACAGCTCATATGCCGACGCGACGGAAGGCGCACGGGCGGCCATGGATGCAATCTCACGCGGCGTGGACGGTGTGACTGCCTCTCTTGAGGCCAGCAACGTCGCACTCGGGGAATGGCAAACCAAGATCACGGCGGGGCAGGCGCCTGTAATGCAATCACTGGCGGACATCAACGCGGAGCTAAAGAGGTCCGCGGAGAACATGGCGACGTATCACGCGTTCATCCGTGACGAGCTGAGTACCACCCTGAGCATCGACACAACGCCCTATGAAGAGCGCTACGCGGCCATCGAGGCAGCCGTACAGAGCCTAGCGATCACGCAGCAACAGGGCGCCCGCCTCACGCTGCAAACCAAAAAGCAAGAGGGTGACGCGTGGCTAGACTTGGCGAGCAACGCGGGGACCGCGCTAACGACAATCTTCGAGGACAACAAGGCTGCCGCCGCAGCGAGCGCGATCATCAACACGCTTGTCGGCATCACGAAGGCGTTTGAATTGCCGTTTCCGCTGAATTGGGCTCAGGCCTCACTCGTGGCGGCTACCGGCTTTGCTCAGGTTGCGAAAATCCGCAGCACGTCGCAGGGCAGCTCTGGAGGTTCGTCCTCCATTGGATCGGGCGGGACTGCGGCAGTTTCTTCCGCCACGTCGGACACGTCGTCATCGAGCGAAGCGCAAAGCACCTCCGTCTACATCAAGGTCGAAGGCGACACCTTCAACCGCGAAACCGTTGAAAGCCTCGTTGAGCAGCTTCGCGAATACCAGCTCGACGGCGGGCAGCTCATTATCCAGAGGGACTGAGCGCCGTGTCATCACAGGACATCGAACAACTGGCACGCATGGCCGCGACCGCGCTTCGCGCATTGGGTCCAACCGGCCGTCAGCGCATCGCTGATCCATTCATTCGCGAGCAGGTTCGCATTCTGCGGCAGATTGATATTGCGCTCCGCGTAGCCCGAGGGGCGCAAGCGCGTATCCCTAAATCGAAGTCTCTCGCCGAAGGTCAGCGGCAGGCCGACATAGCTGTCGAGAAAGCGGCGCTGGCGCGGCAGCTGGCCGACCGGCTCGTGCAAATGGATAACGCGCGCAAGGCGGCCAAGCCAAGCACACTCGGCGAAAAGCCCAACTAACGATCACACCGCGCGCGAGCGCATGGAAACCCGGTATCGCGTTTTGAAACACACTGGAAAATGCGATGCCTTACGCACGTTGGCAGGCGACGATAACAGACGACCGCGGAAATATCGTCGATGCTCCACAAATCCGGGTGCAGCGAGAGCAGGCAGGGTTTCCGCTTGCGCGGCTGTACTCTGACCGCGACGGCACCACGCCTCTCGCAAATCCATTCGCGCTAGCGAGTGGTGAGAGCCTCGCCGCGTTTCATGTGGCAGGAGGAGCCTACAAGATCACGGCAACTAAGGGTGCGTTCTCTCGCGTCTGGCGGTATGTCGCAATCGGTCTTGGTGCAGAGAGTGATACCCCACCATTTGTTACTGGCGGAACCTGGTCTGGTGGAAGTCCCCCGACAGAATACGAACAGAACGTCATCGTCTCTCACGACGGTGCGTCATACTTCTCGATCCAGCCGCACTCGGGAATAGAGCCTGGAGTAGACCCGGGCTGGGAAGATTACTGGCAGCTCATCTCTGAGCGGGGAGAGCAGGGAATACAGGGCGAGCAGGGCGATCAGGGACCAACAGGCCCAGAGGGACCGTCTGGCGGAACTGGCATTGCCGCCGCTATGGCCATCGTATTCGGATAGGGAGAGGTTAAATGGCAGCCCCCAACATCGTCAATGTTGCGTCTATCGTCGGCAAGACGAGCAGAGTTTCACTGTCGTCTACAAGCGCAACGTCGGTGCTGAACAACCCGGCCGGTAGCGGAAAAGTTCTGAAGGTCAACTCTCTTATCGTCGCCAATATCGACGGGTCGAATACCGCGGGGATAACGGTAGGCATCTACCCGCAGGACGATCTAGGCGGAACCCCCGTGCTGCTGTGCAAGTCTATCCAAGTTCCCGCACAAGCGTCGCTCGTGGTCGTGTCGAAAAACGCACCGTTCTATCTTGAAGAGGATATGTCGGTTGCTGCGACTGCCAGTGCCGCAGACGATCTTTCTGTCGTCGCCTCGTATGAGGAAATCAGCTGATGGCGGACGGCAACGGCGGCTTTATCGGGATTCAGAACGCACCCACTGCTGGGGTATCGGTTCCCGGCATTTGGACAATGGACGAAGTGTGTCGGGCAAAGCGTGCAGGGCTGTGGCCAGGCGGCGGGCTCGACTCATATACCAAGCTGTTGGCCCACTTTGATGGCGCCGATGGCGCGACGTCCGCGACAGAGATTGTCACAGGGTCGTCGTTCACCTTTGAAGGCAACGCCCAACTCGATACGGCGCAATCCGTATTCGGCGGCTCTTCTCTTTTGCTCGATGGTTCGGGCGATGCCGTCTATACGGCTTCCTCCCCGGGTCATGGGATCGGCTCCGCTGACTTCGCCATAGAGTGCCGCGTTATGTTCAACGGGCTTCCAGGGTCCGGCACATTCATGTGTTTCATGAGTAGTGGATGGGACGTATCTGGGCAGAACGGGCATTTCTTCGGCGTATCCAACAGCTCGGGCACGCGGCAGATTGTTTTCTACTGGTCGACGAATGGGACCGCTACCTCAAGCGTTGTAGTGAATTGGACCCCATCGACAGGCGTCTGGTATCACGTAGTGATAACGCGTAGCGGCACGACTGGTCGGTTCTTTGTTGATGGAACTCAGGTCGGGTCCAACCAGACAATCAGTGCGACGATCCACACGAGCACGGCGGCGTATCGCATAGGAAGCACTGGCAACAATAATCATTACCTCAACGGCTGGATTGATGAGTGCCGTCTATCCGTTGGTACCCCGCGCTGGACGGCTAACTTTACGCCACAGCCGAGTCCATACAGCTAGTCTGCCCCGCTGCGGGCGGGACTGTGGAAAAATGCCGACATTGGGTGTACCCAAGGGTGGGCGATAGGTGCGGGGGCACTGTGCAATCCGGCGAAATCAAGCAACTGACCGGCATCCGCGGGGTCGCGGCTGCCATCGTGATGGTCGCGCACATTAACGGCGACAGGCTGCCGGTGCTGAAAGCCTTTGCCTACCACAATCAGGCGGTTGACCTGTTCTTCTGCCTGAGCAGCTTTGTCCTCTGTCTCACCTACGCAGCTGGCACCGGGGCGGCATTCCCGGTGCGCAAATTCTATGTCGCGCGGTTCGCGCGAATTTATCCTCTATACGCTGCTACCCTCCTGGCCACAGCCGTCATCAGCGCGATTGTGTTCGGCGGCTTTGCTACGTATCCGCAGATCGGCCAGGACTTCGTCGGGCAACTGTTGATGATCAATGCCTGGCCGTTGATCGGCCGGGGAGTGCATTGGGACGCGGCTGCATGGTCGGTGTCGGTGGAGGCGTTCTGCTACCTCGCCATTTTCCCGGTCGTCTTCGTCTTGAGTGCTCGCACCGCTGCTTTCAGCCCGGCTGTCCGGCATGCGTTGATGCTGGCGGTCGGCGCCGCTGGGGCGGTGGTCGGATACTGGTGGTTCACGGCGGCAGTATCGAGCTGGGCACTGCCGCACGATGCGCTGCCTGCAACGGCCTTCTGGTCGCCGGTCGCGCGGGGAGCAACAATGTTTGCGGCCGGCTGGCTGGCGTACATTGCGTACGCCAATCGGGATCACCTCGCGGCTGCGCTGCAACGTCATGCCGATGCGTTCGTGTTGCTCGTTTTGTCACTCATCGGTTTGACGCTCGCTGGTGTACTGCCGCCGTGGGCCGCGCTCCCGCTGTTTGCGCCCATGCTGATTGCGCTCATGAATGGCGACAGTTTCGCGGCTCGGGCGCTATCGGCAAAGCCTGTGTATAGGCTGGGCGTGTTGTCGTACTCGCTCTACCTCGTGCATTTCCCGGTCATCTACGCCCTAAGACCGATCGAGGCCAAGCTGACGCCATGGCTCTATGTGCCGACCGCAGTCGGGATCACGTTCGCCGTCGCCGTTCTTTCTTACAGCCGCCTTGAAGACCCGGCGCGTGTGATGCTCAGGGATTGGCTCAACCGGCGTCCCCAGGCCGTTTAGCATCTACCAAGTCTGATAGTCGGCGCGGTCATCGTCGCGCTCGCGCAGCTCATCGGGCGTGAGGTCGCGATATTCCCACGCGTCGCCGATCTTCCGCCGCATCACGTGCGTGAAGAGACGCCGCTGCCCGCTGACTTCGACAGGGCGCCACGCCCACCAGCGATTCCAGAACTCGGGCGCTGGCCGGAACGCCAGCATAGCGAACCCGACTACGGCCACGAACATGACGGCCAGGAAGCCCAGATAGAGCGTGTCTTGCATCTCGCGTACCCGTAAGCGCTTGCAGATGCCACCTTAGCGAACGCGCCAGCGCACGACCAGCGCTTGTTGCCCCCTGGCAGCCGGTTAGCCCCGAACCGTATAGGGCGTAGCCAAATGGTAAGGGCGGCCCGGTGACTGCCCATAAACCCTTCGTTGGGGGAACCAGGGCGAGGGTAGTCCGTTGGACATCGAGAGGGACACATGGCTCTGACATCGGCTGACATCATAGCTAGGGAAAACGCTGCGGTGATCGCAAAAATGGCGGGCGTGCCAATGGCGCCCGCCACCTCTTCGTCCGATGAAGACTCCCGAAATCCTAACCTAGAACCGTCCGGTGCTGGACGTTCAACACCGGGTTCCACCTCTGGATTAGGTCGCGCTCCTCAGCGCACCGGGCGGCATCTCCGGCTGGCGTGGAGTGCGCCATAACAAAAGTAGCTCCACGCTGGACCGCCTCGGCCCACCGCTCATGGTTAGGTATGCGCGCGCTGAGGTCGTCGGCTTTTCCGAAGTAGAGCGGATAAAAATTGCCATTCGGGAGCTGGGTCACGAATGCATAATTTCCGCCTACGGAGTGAATCGACGACGCAACACTCGGAGTAGCAAGAAACCAGTAGCGATATCGGGTGCCCGAGAGGCCGGGCCAATCAACAGTGTCGGCCATGGTTGGCTCCTAAGTTTGTGAGGCTCGGCCTTGACCACGCAAACTTGAAGAGCAAAAATCGCTCGTGCTGCCGATTCGACTCCCACGCCAAGCCGTTGTGGGGAGGCTATTGAGGTTGGAGGGCCGCAATAGCCTCGTCGAATCGCCAACCAGATTCCGATGCAACTCCGCCAGCTAGTCAAGAGTTGGTAACGCGCGGCAAGCCGTATTCAACGGCCGATTTACCGCCCACGCAGGCCATCATCGCTGACCCATCTACTTCCGCCGCACGGTATTGCTCCGGCCAAGAGCGCGGAATCGGCGCTCCGGTCTCATCGAGAACGAAACCAATCATAGCAGCGACGGACGGCCCGTAGGCCGCCCCTCGTCCGTGTTAGATGCCTATTGAAGGCTCAAGCATGAAAAGCGTCTCCCTCGACGGTCGGTGCTGGAAGTGCCCACGCATTCCCCCCGGACAACGCGGCATCCACAGCTCGCAGCCCGTCGATGACCTGATCGTGCACGAAGGCTAGCGCGGAGGCATCTACTTCAATGCCTTCATGCGCCGCCGCCGCAAAGACTTTGAGCGCAGCGCACGCGGCCATCATGTCGCTGAGCCGTTTGCTGATGTTGGGTGCGTCCCCGGCTGGAACGTCATGAACTTCAGACATTGGCCGCCTCCATCGAAAGTGGTTGGCAGAGCGCTTCAAGGATGAGGCGCGAAAAGAGGTCATCCCCGTGCAGGTCGAATTTTTCGAGGAACTGCTTTTTGCGCTCACCGTCCTCTAATGTCGCCGGCCTGTTGAGAACCAGCGCGACGAGAGCACGGTCGCGGAGATCACCAAGCTCACTCACGTGAGCGCTCAGCGCGTAGCCTTCCTCAGCCGCGGCGGCGATAAGGTATGCCTCCTGAGCATCGTCCAGTGCCGTCACCAGTTCGGCCATCGTTGGTTTTGGGGCATGCTCAGACATTGACGCCTCCCCGATGGGCGAGAGCGAAAACAGCGGCAGCAAGTTGATGGGCTGCCACTACGTCAGGGTCCGGTTGAAACGGGCGGTCGTAGTCGAGCAGCGACGCTTCAGGGGCGCGCCACGCGCCCGGCATCTGCCCCTTGCCAGACCAGAACAGCACGACGGCGGCGCGGTCGAGCACATCGCTAATTGTTGTGATCGGCTTGGAGTGGATGCGACGCACCAAGGCGTCGATGCGGCGGGAAAGGTCAGCGATCAGCACATCGCCAGCCTTGGCACTCAGGGGCTCGCGTTTTTCGTCGATGGCATCTCGAAGGGCATCGACCTGACCAAGCTCCATTGCGAGGCTGCGGAGTTGATTGAACTCGGGTGACAGCTCGACGGGCGGAGATGCAACTGCCTTGGTCGCGATTACTGCGGCAGGGAAGGCGATGGCTCCTACCAGCGCATCACGCCTAGTCGGCGCGAGTGTGGTAGATTTCCGAACAGTCTCGGGCATGGACTCTATCTCCTGCTTGGGGCTAGACCCTCGCGCGGTGTACCAGCACCCGCGGGGGTCACTCGCATTGCGCAAGTAACCCATTGTAATACACGACATCCCTTGCCTCGTCAACTACATTGTATTACAATTCGCGCATGCAGAAAAAAGACCGTCAGCACTCACTTCGTCTGCCATCGGAAGTTAGCGAGGCCATCGAGAAAATGGCAAGCGCGGATAGCCGGTCGTTCAGTTCAATGGTGGAAATCGCATTGCGGGACTATATTGCGCGCAACGCGAAGGCGAGGGGCAAGCGATGAGTTACGACGATTGGGACCGACGCTAACTGTTGTGGCGGGCTAACAACTGGTTCTCAACCGCCGACTGCAACTGGCGCAGATGACCAATGATCCCATCAATGCCCTTGACGTACGACTTCAAGGTTTGCGCGCGTAGCAGTTGGCCTTCCGGGAAGATGCGCTTGCTCCGCCGGGCTCTGTCCGACCTTGGTACGTTGCTCCAGCTTCCGCGAGCAATCTGGACGGCCCATGCCTGCTCATCGTCGAGCCAAAGCCAGGCACAATGAGCAAGAACGTTCCGGATGTCTTCGGCGTCTTCTATGGCCTCGCGCAACATCTTGTAGTCCATCGACGGTAACTCCAGGTGGTTCACGGCAATAAGGTCGAGGACCAATTCAAACCTGTCGCGCGCACGCGGCTCGCGGACGGCTAAGCGACCTACAGAGGCGTTAACCCCAACCAGCATGTAAACGATGCCCTGTAGGTAATGCTCGACGTATGCCCACCTAGTGATGATTTTTCCGATGTCACGACAGACAAGTGTCGGTAGATCGTGGCGTGCCTTAGCGCTGAAAGTTCTGGCCACAGCGCTCGTTCCGCCTCCAGCCCTAGAATCTCTCGGTCGTGCCATCTGAGTAGAGCACTTCTGTTGGCTCGAAGCGGAAGCTCATGTCCTTGGTGTCAGTCGTGCGCATCCATCGATGTTGTTCGTTGAACTGATTGTAGTCCAAACTCATGCCTGTCTGCCGATGCACAGTTCCAGGCTTCAAGCTATCATTGATCGTGATGCGAACTCGGCACTGTGCGGCTCCGAAGATGTCAGCAAACACCAGTATGCCCTTCACGGCTCTCGTCGGTTTGGGCAATTTCTGAGTGCCCCAAGTGATATCGAACGCAATCGCATCGTCATAGATACCGGCTTGCCAATTGCGCTCTATGTAGCGCTTGCCGGAAATAGTGGGTTGCAAGATCGTAGGCTTTGGCGAACCCTCGGGTTCGTGGTCGTCGATGCTCCCCGTTGCTGCAAAAGCGGCGGCGAGTTTGACAAGCGCTTCACCAGCTTGTTTTCCCGCCGCGCGGGCTGCGTCTTCTGGTGGGGGTTTAGCAGGTGCCGGGAACGGCTGTGAATATTGACCGACGAGTGCTCCAACGAAAAGCGCAATGCAGACTGCGGCCAACCAACCGTAATCTAGCGCATTCATCTGAGTGCCTCCCGAAGAATGTGGTCGCGCTAGCGTTGCTGATTCTCGCGCTGGTGCAATCTCCGCATGTGCAAGAAAGTAGTTAGCCCCAAGTGTCCTGTGGATGTTCTCAGCGCTGGGCCGGGTCCGCGATTGCCACGGCGATGATCAACGCGAAGCCCGAGCTATACCCAACACGATAGCCGCGGAGCTAGATCGTCTTTGCCATGTGCCCCAGCCTCGGCAATTTGCGCGCATTGTCGACGATAAGACGCGGTGCCGGTACGGTGTTGGCGTAAGCATCCGAGAGAGCGGCATCGAGATACCAGACACGTCCGCCGATGCGATCACGCCGCCACTGCGCCAAGCGGCCGAACATCGTGCCATTCACCGGATCGAATCCGCGCCGCTCGGACCAAACCTCATAGGCTGCCAGTAACGTAGCCGCGGCAACCCGCTGCCCAAGCGCTGGGCGCACGGCTTCAGCGAAAAACTGCGCAACCTGGTCGGCTGGCTCTTCAATGACGGTCATGGCCTGCATGGGCTCCGCAGCGCCACGGGAGGCCGTCTCGCGGTGGCGAGCAGTGGTGCCATGCCCGAATACGAGCCAGAGCCCCACGCCTGAGCCAAGCTCGATAGCGATGGCGAGTACGGCGTGACTGATCGCGGCGATTAGTTCTTCGTCGTAGCCCGTAGCCTTGGCCATCGATGCCGATTGTGGATCAGCTCGCGTTGCTGCGGCCTTTTTGTCGACGGACGCGAGAGCCTTCTCAGCCGCCGCCACCTTGGCATCGAGCACGGTTGCACGTTCGGTAGCCGCCTGGTCCGTCTGCGCCTTGAGCAACGTCGCGCGAGCGGCACGCTCGTCGGCTTCACGGGCGCGGCAGTTGTTCCCACGCTTTCCGCACTCCGCATCGGCCTGGGCCGCTGCGGCGGTCACTGCATCGTCAGCAGCTTTGACCATGGCCGCCGTCGTCACCGTGAATGCGCCGACTTCTGCGCGCGCGCGCTGGGCACGATCAAGAGCGTCCTTCTTATCGGCCTCGTTGTCACGCGCTACAACTTGGGCCGTAACGCGCTCGGCAAGCTGGGTTGCTGTGATGCCATAGGCGCACCACAAACTTAGACAGGTGAGCACGCCGAACACGAGCCACGCTGCCGTCGCCCGTGCCCACTCTCGACCCGCCCATGCGACCGCAGCGAGGATTGGAAGCGACGATTTCAGAACATCGAGCGCCACAGCGGCGAGGGCATAGGTCCACGAGTGAACCTCGCTCGCGCCGCGTGTCCATCCGAACTCAAATGCAAAGGTTGCTGACGCCACCACGCATCCGATCACGGCAATTCTGAAGATGACCCGCAAGACGGTCATGGAGCCCCCTAAGACAGTTAGACACCCTGATAGGATGGTCAGTAGGACAGTTAGAACCGACAAAACGACCGCAAACGCTGCTGTTCTCCAACATGAGTCTTGACAGTTAGTTAGTCAACAAGTTAGACAGTCAGTTAGACAACAAGTCAGATCACGATGTGTTGCGATCAACACAGGAGGCTTCCGTGAGGACGTGGGCGCTGGTGCAACAAAAGGGGGGCAGCGGAAAGTCAACGCTGGCCACGAACCTCGCTGTTGCCGGCGAGCAAGCGGGTGAAATCGTACTCATTGTTGACCTCGACCCGCAGCGCAGTGCCGTCCTCTGGCACGACGTGCGCGGGAACGACCAGCCGGCCGTCACCGACACGCTGCCTCAACACTTGGGGAAGGTATTGGAGGCCGCAGACGAGAACGGCGCCACTCTCGCCATTGTCGACACTGCGGGCGAGCTGGACGAGGCGACGCTTGCCGCGCTCAAGGCGGCTGATGTGCTGATCTGCCCGACGCGGCCCGACCTCTTCAATCTGGCGAGCCTGAAAGAGACGGTCGCTCTGCTCGGCAAGGCAGGCAAGTTGCCTAAGGCCGTCGCCGTGATCAACGCCGTCAATGAGAGCGGGGCTGCTGCAACAGTCGGTGAGGCCCGCGCTGTGCTCAAGACCTTGAAGCTCACAGACTGCCCAGTGGTTATCTACAACCGGCCGGCGTTCGCTGCCGCATCGAACAAGGGCAGGGCCGTCATTGAGGTGCAGGCGAAGGGGAAGGCCGCTGACGAGATTCGCGAGCTGTACGCCTGGCTGGATGAGAACACGAGCAAGCGCCGGAGGAAGTCGAAATGAGGAAGACAAAGGACGCGGCCCCGGAGCGCGGCGGGTTGCTCAACGCGGTCGGTCGATGGGGCGCCACGAAGCGCGAGCCAGTTCCGACGCGTGGTCATCGTGAGAGCACACAGCAGCCGTCACGCAAGGGGCGGAAGCAACTCGCATTCTGGCAGGACGCTCTAGTCGTGAAAGAACTTAAGGCGCTGGCGGTCGAGCAGGGCATGACCCAGCAGGCGCTCATGAGCGAGGCAATCAATCTCGTGTTCAAGAAGTATGGGAAGCCGCCTATAGCGAGCGCCTGACGAGCTATCCCCGGCCTGCGTATCGGCCGGGGAGTTGGCAACTAGTCTATCTCGTCATCGAGTTCGAATAATCCGAGCATAGAGTAGTAGGCAGGAATGAAGCGTGTTCTCTTGGTCTCCGCATCCATCTCTTGTGCGGCGAAGGCATGCCAATTTGACCGCCCGCCCCGAGATGTCCCAACTGAAATCAGCGCGGGGTCAATTACGGCTCGTCGCGCCAGTTCCGCGGTTAGTTCAGCAGAACTCAATCGCTGCTTGGAGTGCTCCACTGCCACCCTCCAGTGACTCACTATGTTACCCGTGGCGTTACCCGAGCTTAATCTAAAATATTAGCTGGTGCGCCTAAGTCGTGGTGCCGGCTGAGGGATTTGAACCCCCGACCCCCTGATTACAAATCAGGTGCTCTACCAACTGAGCTAAGCCGGCTCGCGGCCCGAGAGGGTACGCGGCTGCCTTATACAGCGCGTCGGCCAGGAGTGCCAATGCGCCAGTTGCCCCGCCACGGTGCGTCGATTAGGCCTTCATTATCCATATCCTGACATGGTGACGGCAGTTGCGTCGAGTTCATCAAGTCGAGGGTTTGCGCATGCGTTTTGGTTCATTGCTCGCCGTCATCGGCATCGCCGGCACCATCGGCCTCGCTGGAGCGGCGCCTGCCGAGGCACAGTGGTGCCGGGCTCCCAGGGGAGTGGCCTGCGGGCCAGCACCTGTCAGCCACTTCATCTACTACCCGCGCTATTCCAACGTCTACTATTGGGCGACGCTCGTTCCCTATCCGGGCGCCTATCCCTACATGGCGCGCGGCTATTATGACCGCTACTACCGTCCCTATGGCCAATATGCCCGCCGCTTCTGGCAACCGCGCCGTGCGCGCGTTGCGCCGGTTGCGGTCGCATACCCAGTGGCAGCTCCACCTCCCGGCTGCTGCGCGGAAGGCCCCATCAAGTAGATCGCGACTGGTGGCCGGGTACGCCCGGCCGCCGCCCAATTCTACTGTGCGTGATGCGTTCGCTTGAATGCGGCGTGATGCAGACTGATCGCCGCCGCGTTCGATACGTTGAGGCTGCCGATTGGCCCGCTGGTCGAAATGCGCACCAGCCGGTCACAGCTCTCCCGCGTCAGCTCTCGCAAGCCCTTTCCTTCCGCACCGAACACCAGCGCCAGCCGGCCAGTCAGCGGCTCAGTTTCGAGCGCGTGTTCAGATGAGCCTTCGAGGCCCAGTACAGTAGTGCCGTGCTCCTTCAATTCGGCGATCGTACGCGAAAGATTCTGCACCAATGCCACCGGCACCAGCTCAAGTGCGCCCGAGGCCGACTTGGCCAGCGTGCCATCGAGCGGCGCGCTGTGCCGTCGCGTCATGATGAGGCCCGCTGCGCCAAACACCGCGGCCGAGCGCAGAATGGCGCCCACGTTGTGCGGGTCCGTCACTTGGTCGAGGACGACGAGGGGACCGGCATCGGCCCGCGCTACGAGCTCGAACACGTCAGGCTCTTCCAGCGGTTCGGTCTCGAGCATCACGCCTTGATGCACGGTATCGGCACCTAGGAGCCGGTCGAGATCGCGCGGACTGACGCGCTCCGGCGCGACGTGCCTGGCCGCTACGGCATCCGACAGCCGATTCTCGGCGTTCTCCGTCATCATCAGCCGGAGAATCGATCGTCCAGGGTTCCTGAGCGCGGCCTCGACCGCGTGCACGCCATAAAGCTGCACGTGGCCGTCGGGCGCGCCCTTGGGACCGTGGTCGGCGGATCGATGGCGCTGGGGCCCGCGCGGACCGCTTTTGCGCGGGCGTTGGCCGTATTTTTCGCGGGGGGATGTGGGCTTCATCATTCAGCTCGTGGCAGGGAGGCGTATCCTGCCGCTTTTCCATTTGACATCCAAGGGCCTGCTGCGGATAAACGCCTCCGCCCCGCCGCCCCTAGCGCGGGGCGATTTCATTTAGGTGCCAAGGCGCCTTAATGGATGGTGTGAGGAGGGGTGCCCGAGTGGCTAAAGGGGACGGACTGTAAATCCGTTGGCTTCGCCTACGCTGGTTCGAATCCAGCCCCCTCCACCATATCCTTCGCTTCCAACCTGAATGCCGCTGTTGCGTCGTCCCACTCGCGCGCGAACGTCCGCGCGGAGGACGAATCTGTGCTCCGAAAAACAAAAAGACCCGGAGCTTTCGCCCCGGGTCCAGTTGTCGGCCGTGGCCGGCCTAGGGAAGGGATTAGTTCGTCGCCGCTACAGGGCGGACTTTGAGTTTGTTGTCCTCGCGGCTGAGTTCGACGCTCTCCAATCCAGCTTGGCCTTTTGCGGTGGAGAGGACGACGGACTGCCCAGGGGAGAGCAGGGTCTCCACACGGATAGGCAGACCCTCCTGCTGGGAAAGCGTAGCGACAACACGGAAGCGGCCCGCTTCCTCGGTGTAGTAGGCGACCCCGTTGATGGCCCCAAGATTGATCGACTGGGCGCGCGGGCCACCGGCCAAAGCGGACCCCATGCTCGCCGAACCAATCGAAGCCACTGCAATGGCCGCGGCGGTGAGGGCGATTTTCCGAATGCTCATGACAGCCTCCAATTGCTGATGTGAAGGCCAGGCACCGATGTGCTGGTCTGTTGACAGGGAAGATGATACGCAGGGTGGTATTAGTCCAATAGATTGGATTGATAATGCCCATCGATCACATCAATTTAGCCCGGGTCGACCTCAATCTGCTGGTCGCCCTTGATGCGCTGCTTGCCGAGCGCAGCGTCACCAAGGCGGCCGCGCGCATCGGCATCGGCCAGTCGGCCATGAGCCACAACCTCGCGCGCCTTCGCGAGCTGTTCGGCGACGAGCTGATGACGCGCGGACCGGCCGGAATGCAGCCGACCCCTCGCGCCATGGCGCTGGCCGATCCCGTGCGTGTTGCACTCGGGCAGATCGAGACACTGGTCTCTCGCGAGCAGGCATTCGATCCGGCCACAGCCGAGCGCGTATTTCGCATAGGCCTGCCCGACAGTACCGAAGTCCTCATTGGGCCGGCACTGCTCGCATACGTGTGTGAGCACGCCCCTGGCATCCGGTTCCGCTTCTATGCCGCCGAGGGCAAAGGGCTGCTCGACGATCTCGACGCCGATCGCCTCGATCTCGGCATTGGCGTCGGAGCATTTCCCGGCGGGCAGGTGCATCACAAGCGCCGCGTGCTGGCGACCGACAGCTACCTCGTCATGTACAACGCGCGAAAGGTGCCGGTGACGCCGCCGATGTCGCTGGAGGATTATGTCCGCCTGCCGCACGTGCTCACCAGCTTGCGCCGCGGCGAGCGCGGCGTCGTGGATGATGCTCTCGAACAGCTCGGCCTCAGCCGCAAGATCGCACTCGTGACGCCGCGTTTCGTCGCCGTGCCCTTTCTTGTCGCCGGTGCGGCGGTCATAACGACGATGCACGCGAGGTTGGCCCGCTACTTCGCCGCGCAGATGGATCTCAGTCTCAGCCCGCCGCCCATCGAGCTTCCGCAGTTGACGACATCGCTGCTGTGGCACGCTTCCTATGACAGCGATCCCGCGCACATCTGGCTCCGCGACACGATCATCCGTGTCGCGGCCGAGGAGCGCGAGAAGACCGCCAAAGGACCACGCTAGCGCGATAGAGATCGGCTCTGCCCTGCGACCCTAAACCAACCCAGGCGCCACTACGGGAGCGACCAGGCCCTGCCGCATGCATAGGTACACGAGCTCGATATCGGAGCGCACGCCAAGCTTCGATTTGATCTCGTAGTGATAGTTCGCCACCGTCTTCGGACTAAGGTTGAACGCCGACGCGATCTCATCCGTCGACTTCGCGTCGAGGATCATGCGCAGGATTTCGAACTCACGTGGCGAAAGCTCATCGACCGCCGACACGTCATTGCACAGCCGACTGGTCGCCACGATGTCGTTGATCTCTGCGCACAGCGCTGGGCGCCCGGCGTAGACGCTGCGGATGGCGCTGACGAGAATATCGGGCGGGCTGCTCTTGGTAACATACCCGCGTGCGCCGGCCCGGAACGCCTGCTGCGCATAGGTCGCGCTGGCGTGCATGGTGAAAATCAGGATGCGCGCAGCAGAATCGCGCTGGCGGATCTGCCGGACGAGATCGATGCCGCCGCGCCCGGGCATCGAGATGTCGACGACGACCACATCGGGCTGCGCGTCCTTGAAGGCCTGATAGCCGCTGCGCGCGTCCTCTGCCTCCGCAACAACCTCGATATCGTCATGCATTTCGATCAGTCGCCGATAGCCCTGCCGGACGATGGCGTGATCATCGACAAGCAGAACGCGAATGGCCGCTCCCATCATGCGCCTCGCTGCAAATAAGGAAATTCAACATCGAGCCCGAAGCCGCCACCCGGCAGGCTGCCGGCAGAAATCCTTCCGCTGAGGGCGATGACGCGCTCTCGCATGCCGATGAGCCCAGCACCCGATGGCGGCGTTGGCTTGTCACCCGAGGGCGGTCCCTGTCCGTCGTCGATGACGGAGAGGCGGATCATATCCCGATCGTTCTCCTTCCCCTGCCGCAGCAACACCTTCACGTTGCGCGCGTTGGCATGCTTCGATGCGTTCGTCAGCGCCTCCTGCACGATGCGATAGACGTGGGCGCTGGTCTCCGCCTGCAGTCCTTCCATGCCACCCGCTGTCTCCATGGAGTAGCGTGTCTGCCCATGAGCGCCTTCGTTGTGCTGGGCAACAAGTGCCTCGAGGCTTTGGACGAGGCCGAGATCGTCGATTTCCTGCGGTCTAAGATACGTGAGCGTCCGCCGCAGCGTCACCATCAAGCCGGTTGCCATCTTCTCGAGCTGCGATGCATCGTCGACGAATGCGGGGGCCTCGCGCTGGGCACGCGTCCGCAGGCACGCTGCATTCGCATTGAGAGCACTCAGCTTCTGCGCGATCTCGTCATGCAGCTCCCGCGCTATGTGGCGGCGTTCCTGTTCCTGCGTGTCGACCAGCCGTCGTGCGAGCTCGGCGCGCTCCGCCGTCGCTTTGCCGAGGTCCTCGGAAAGCCCATTGAACACTTCGCTGATCCGATTGAGCTCGGTCAACTTGAAGGAAGGCAAACGATGATCGAGGTTCCCTTTCGCCAGGTCGTTCAAGCCGTCGAGAATCTGCCGCGTAGGCGCAAGCGCACGATTGATCACGAAATAGGTGACAAGGCACAGAACCGCGACGAGCGCAGCGGAAAATCCTAACAGCGGCGAGATTGATGCCCATGCCCGCTCGGCGGTGGCGAGCAGGTCGTATTCGACGACCACCGTGGCGTGAACGACGTCATGAAAGAAGATGGGCCGGGTGGCAGTCTGCCTCCCGTCCGTCAGAGAACCGTAGATCCATCGGAACCACTGTGGCGCCCTGAGAGCGCCTGTGTCGATCCCCGCGCAGCTAGATCGACGCAGTTGCTGAGGCGCCGTCGCACCGCGCAGCTCGACGCATTGCCCGGGCTGCAACGACAGGCCGGCAACGAGGTCCCAGTCGGGAAAGCGCTCGTGGATGTCGGTCGCACGCTTGATGCGTGAAAGCTGCAGGTTGAGTTGCCGACTGATCAGCTCGGCGAGCTCGTCATTCTGGTGCTTCGCGCTGAGCGCCGTCTGGTAGAGCGCCAACGCGGCACCCGCAGTGAAACACAGCAGCGCCACCAAGGTGATCCTGCGCACCAGCAGCCATTTGAGATCCATGGGACAACCTCGCTCGGAACCCAGATCCGAGAGGCTATGGACAGCCGCCGACCCTGTGAAGGGGTGAGGCCATTTCTCAGGAAATTTGCCCAAGGCCCGTCGTGGCAATCTCCGTGGGCACCCGGACAAAGGCGGCCGATCCTGCGCGCGGCAAGGCGGAGGATGGCGGCAGGATGCAGCAATCGAAGGCCAGAAGGTCGAAGCAAGGGACGTGCGCAGTCCGCCACGGCAACGCGGTTGCCTGGAAGGATGCCCTTGGTCTCGCGCTGGTCGTCGCCACGGCAGGCTCGCTCGCGTGTCTGGCGATTGGCCATCAGCTCTACGCGTCGAGCGGCGTGCAGCAGCGGCGCTCCGAGGAGATCGCGGCACTGCTCGCCACCCTCCGAAAGGATGAAGCGAACTGCACCACGCCGGCAGCCGATACCGTCCAGGCCGAGATGCAACCCGATCAACAAGCAGTCCAAGGAGGAAACATGAGAAAGATGCTCGTCGCAGCAGCCATGATGGCGGTAGCGGGCACCGGCTTCGCGCACGACGCCAGCGAGGCAGACGGCGCCAAGGAATTAGCACCCGCCGAGATCGTCTTCCGCGATGACCCGGCATTCCCGAAGGGCGCGCAGACCGCACTCCTGCACGGCGATCCGACGAAACCGGGCCTTTTCATTCTGAGGCTGAAGTTCCCGCCCAACTATCTTGTCCCGCCGCACACGCATCCGGGCTTCGAGACGGTGACGGTGCTCAGCGGCTCAATGGGAAGCGGCATGGGCAAGAAGGCCGATCTCACCAAAGGCAAGATGCTCGACGCCGGCGGTATGCTGGCGCTGCCGGCCAACCATGCGCACTACGTGTGGACGACCGACAAGGAAACGATCATCCAAGTCGCCGCAGTCGGCCCGTTCGACCTCATCTACATCAATCCGGAAGATGACCCGCGCAGCAAGAAGTAGCGCCACGCAGCTGCAACAAAGACGGGGAGTGGGCATTGCGCCCGCTCCCCGCCGCTGCTTCACCAGCCTTGTGATAGTCGGGCGTAGTAGACGATCGGCGAGGGCTCGATGCTCACCGTTCGGCTATCGATGTCGCCGCTGGCATCGCGCGTGATCAGCGTGCGCTCGTCCTTCGCCCGCAGCAGGTTGCTTGCCGAAAGCGTCAGCACCGCCTTCTCGGCGAGAGCGATACGTACGGAAGCATCGAGACGATCGAGGGCCGAAAACTCGGAATACTGGCTCGTGCCGTCTTCCAGCAGGATGTCCTGATCGTACGCGTAAGTTCGATTGTAGCCGAGGCCGAACGTGGTATCCCACATCGCCACGTAATAATCGAAGCCGATGTTGGTGACGAAGTCCGGCTGCTCGTCGAAGCGGCGCTTCTGTCCCGTCAACGCATCGGTCAGCTCGGACTTCATCGCCGTAGCGTTACCCCACAGTGTCAGGTCCGGCACTCCCATGAACGCAAGTGGGATGCGGCCTTCAAGCTCGACGCCATAAAGCTTGCCATCGCCCGCGTTGCGGAATGTGCGCACCCAGTCGCCAGCATCCTCTGCGAGGGTGGTCTCGATTTTGTCCTGCAACGAACGCGCAAAGAAGTTCGCGGCAAGGATTCCCGTTCCGTTGAACAGATAGTAATCGGTGCCAACGTCGAGCCCCCAGATCTTCTCCGGAGTCGTGTTGGGATCACCGCGCTCGTAGGGGTCAGAGAGCGTGCCCGAGCCATCGGTAATCGTCGGTGTCAGGTCGCCCAGATTAGGTCGGCGCAAGGTGCGCGCCACGCCGACGCGGAAGTCGAGATTCTGCGCAGCAGATAAGCGATAGTTGATCGACGGGTTGAAGTCTGTCGAATCCGTATCGTAATTTGTGCGCGTGTTGTCGAGCGTTTCCGTCGCGCTTTGCTCTAGGCGCAGCCCGAGCGTGAGCAAATCGCTGCCGAACACCTTGAAGCTGTCGCTCACGTAGGCGTGGTAGATCGTTTCTGTGACCTTGTACGTCCTTTCGTCGACCGTCGACACAGCGCCGCTGGTGACATCAACTGTAATGGCATTCTCGTCATGCGACCGCTGCGCCCAGCCAAAGCCGGCTTCGAGGGCGTGGGCGCCTACGCGCGTTGACACAACCGTGCCGGCGGCGATGCGCTCCAAGTCGACCGGCACGAAGCGCCAAGCCTGTCTTACGTTAGGCGTGCCCTTGACGGACCCGTCGGCATTATAACTCGTGCGATATGTGTCGCGTGTCGTATCCTCGCGGCCGCGCTGATAGTCAAAGAACACGCGCGATGCGGTGGCATAGCCGAAGTCATGCTGCCACTCGACATTAGCGCCATATGTCTCGCGAATGCGCTCGCGCATCTCATGCGTGTCGCGATCGACGTATGTCTGATCCTCTGAAAGTCGAAGCGCATTCTGATCGCGCCGCTCCGTGGTCCGCAGATAGCTCGGCGCAACGACAACGGTATTCGCCGGATCGACAGCCAGCTCAAAACGCGACAGCAGCGTATATTCGTCGAACTTGCGATGCTGCGGTCCAAGCTCGCCGCCATCCGGCGAGCCGTCGCCCTTGAACGTGAATTCGTTGGCGCTTTCCTGCACGAGCCGGCGCTGGTACCCGCCGCCGATGAAGTAGCGCAGCGGGCCGGTCTCGCCGCCTTGCCACCCAGAGATCTCCCCCGGAGAGCCATTGTCCTCCATGCGCCCCGCGCCCATCGTCAACTGGCCGCCCGATGCACCAAACGAGCGCCGTGTGATGATGTTCACCGTGCCAGCGGCACCCATCGAGTCCATGCTGGCGAGCGGCGTGCGGGTAATCTCAATGCGCTCGATGAACGAGGCAGGAATGCGATCCACCTCGATGTTGCGACTGGTGTCGCCATCGAGCAGTGGCCTCCCGTCGAGCAGAACCTGAGTGTACTCCTTCGGAATGCCGCGCAGCTTGATGTCGCGCGAGCGGTTTACGCCCGGGAACGTGACACCGGGCAGGCGGCGCACCACGTCGCCGATGCTGAGCTGGTTGTACTGCTGAAGCTGGGCGCCCTCCATGACCACGGTGGCATTGGGAGCCGCTGCGCGCGCGGCGAGCCCGCTCTTCGCGGAGGCGCCAACGGCGTTGCCTGAATCCGTGGATGCAGTGCCCGCGGGTAGTTGCGGCAAGGCAGTGGAGGCAGCCGCTGCAGCAGGTCCGGGCTGTGCGACGACCGCCTTAGTCACGGCTTTCTTGGATGACGACTTCTTCGGCTTGGCCTTCTCAGTGGCCGTTACGGTGACCGGCGGCAGCGGCGTGACCGGTTCAGCTTCTTGTGCTTTTGATGCTGCGGTGCACGCGGCCAGAATCGCTGATACCCTCAGCGTACGCTTCAACAACCCCACTCAACTCACTCCCCACTACGCATTACAGGGGGCGCACCTTCGCGGGGCTATCCGCTCCGGACAAGAAACTTTACGAGAAAAGTATAAAATCCGCCGAGCCGTGATGCGATCTTGTCACAAAACTGACGCATACGGCGACGCCACGACGCCGAAGCCCCGGCGCTAGCGCCTCGACTACTTCACCGAGACTTCGCCCTTCATCCCGGATTCGTAGTGGCCGGGAATGAGGCACGCGATTTCGAACGTGCCGGGCTTGGTGAAGCGCCAGACGAGTTCGGTTTTCTCACCCGGCTTCAGCCGGCGGCCGTTCGGCTCGTCGTGCTGCATATCGGGGTTCGCGGCCATCGCATTTTTGTGGGCAGCATTGTTGGCGACGCTGTCGATGAGGAATTCGTGATCGACCGCACCCGCGTTTGTCAGCACGAAGCGCACCTGCTCGCCTTTCTTCACCTCGAGGCTGTTTGGCGAGAAGCTCATGGCGCCGTCGTCGTCGCGCATCACGATTTCCACCGTCCGCGCGCCCTCGTGGCCGGCGCCAGGTTCACCCGCCGCAAACGAAGCATCTTGGCCAGCGTGAGCGTTATGCCCCGCGTGCTCGCCGTGACCCTCGTGCGCACTGTGTGCGAGGGCGGAGTGTATCGCCATCGGGCTGCCGCTGATCGCGATGACGGCGGCCACCGCGCTGGCAAGGGCCGGGACGAACAATCTCTGCAGCATGGGTAGTACCCCCTTGAGCCTGGATGTCTTCCGACATGGTAACCGAACCGGCGCGCCGGCGAATCCACACTTTCGCCGCAGCTTCGGATTGCCCATTCGCGATGGGCTGTGAGGCGAAGACATTGATGCAGAACAAGGTTTTCCACACTTTTTGACGGACGATCAAAGCGGACGGCATTGCCGAGGGACGGACCGAAGCTGCCCTCGAACCGTACGATTGGCGAGGGCGGCGCGCGATCTCAGTGTTGCGCGAAAACCCGTCCGCCACCGGTTTGACACTCAGTGGTGCTCATTTCGCTCCCACGGCCTGCTAAAGCTGGTCCGAAGCGACCTGGGGTGAGGGAGGACGCAATGAACCTGCCCAAAGCAATCACGTTCATTGCCGTTGCTGCAATTGCACTGCTGTCGGCTGGCTACTACTGGGCGACCGGTCAGCGCGGGGCCGAGGGCAAGATCGTTCTCGCCACCGGCGATGTCGCAAACTACCGCGAGCTCGCTGCCGCCTACGAGAAAGCGCTCGAGCCGTACGGCGTCGATGTGCAGCTCCGTCCGGCCGTCGAAGGCTTCCAGACACTCAAAGGTCTTGTCGCCGACCCGCCGCAGTTCGATGCCGCCTTCATCAAGGGTGGTCTCGTCGGCAGCATGCAGGGCAGGCTGGCGCGCTCCAAGGCGCAGGAGTGGCAGCAGAAGGAGCTTGGCAAGCTGCGCTCCCTGGGCCGCCTCTTCTATGAGCCGATCTGGGTCTTCGTTCGCTCCGACTTCTCCGGCCAGAGCCTGCGCGATCTGAAGGGCAAGGCCGTACTCACCGGCACGCGGGAAAGCGGAGGCCGGCGCATCGCCGCCCAGCTTCTGCGCGCCAACGCCATCGAGTTCAGCAAAGACAACCCGCTGATGATCGCCGAGGACATTGCGCCCGACGGCAACCAGCTTCTGTCCGGCAAGGCCGAAGCGGCATTCCTCGTGCAGCCGGCCGATACGCCGCTCATCCAGAGCCTTCTGCACGTTCAAGGCATACGTCTGCTCAATTTTGCGCTAGAAGCCGACGCCTACGCCAATCGCTTCCCGGCGCTCACCAAGGTGACGCTCAACCGCGGCGCCGTCGAATTCGAGCCGCTGTCGCCGCCCGAAGACGTGACGCTGCTGGCCACCAGCACCGCGCTTGTCGTGCGCGCCGATCTCGATCCTTCTCTGATCAGCCTGCTGTCTTACGCCGTGCTGCAAAATCCGCGCTCGGGCTTCGATAAGGCCGGCGACCCTGTGCTGTTCCACCGACCGGGAACCTTCCCGCATATCTCCGATCCCGAGTATCGCGTCCCCGAAGAAACGCGTCAGGTCTATAAGTCGGGCGAGTTGCCCGTCGCGCTGCGCTCCATCGCGCCGGCCGTGAAGGAGGCGGGCTTCCCGTTCTCTGTATCGGCCTTCATCTCCAACCACGGCGCCCAGACGGTGCTGCTGCTGATCCCCTCGCTGGTGATCCTGTTGCCGATCCTGCGCGTGCTGCCGAGCGTCTACAACTGGACGGTCCGCCGCCGGCTTCTTTACTGGTATCGCCAGCTCAAGGCGCTCGAGAAGCAGCTCGACGAGCCGGTCGAGGGTGACCTTGCGGCCCATCAGGCGGAGATCGAGCGCATCGATTCAGGCGTGCGCAAAATCCGCTATCCGCTGGCGTTCTCCGACCAGTTCTATCACCTGCGCTTGCACATCAATCTCGTGCGGCAGCGATTGTTCCAGAAGCCGCACGTCGTGCGCATGGCGGCCGAGTAAACGGCCGCCGTTCAGCCGGCGCTGGCATGTTCCGGCTTCGGCGCGAACGCCTTGTCGCGCGCGCCGAAGCGCCCGAACTGCAACGCCAGTGTCGGCAGCACCATCAAGTTCAGCGCCATCGAGCTGGCGAGCCCGCCGACGATCACCAGTGCCATCGGTCCTTCGATCTCGCGCCCCGGCTCGTTCATGCCGATGGCCAGAGGCAGCAGCCCGAGCGCCGTCACGATCGACGTCATCAGGATCGGGGCAAGACGGTCGGCCGCGCCGGCAATAGCCGCGTCCCGCCCCCAGGTGACGCCCTCCACCGAGACCATCTGCTCGTAGTGCGAGATCATCATGATCGAGTTGCGCAGCGTGATGCCGAACAGCGTCACGAAGCCGACCATCGAGCCGATCGTCAGCACGCCACCCGTCGCCAGCACCGCCAGCACGCCCCCCACCATCGCGAACGGCATGTTGGCGAGCACCAGGATGACGTTGCGCGTGCTGCCCGTTACCACCGACAGCAGCACCAGAATACCGATGCCAGCAACCAGCGCATTCATGATCAGATCGCGCTGGGCCTGCGCCTGCGCCTGCGCCGATCCGGCAAATTCGATGTGCACGCCCGGCGGAAGCTTCAGCTTGCGCGCCAGGATCTCTTCGGCCTCGTCGACGAATGATCCAACGTCACGCCCGATGACGTTCGACGTCACCGCCTGCAGCCGCTGCCCGCCGAAGTGATCGACCTGATATCGGCCAGCGAGCTGGAACACGTCCGCGATCTGCTTCAGCAGCACGAAGTTGCCGTTACGCGTGCGCAGCGGCAGGTCGGCGACATGAGAGATGTTCTCGCGCGTTCTCTTGTCGAGAATGGCGATCACATTGAACACGCGGCTTCCTTCATACGTCTGGCCGACGACGTCGCCCTGGTATGCGGTGCGCACAGCGTTGAGAACATCGACGGTGTCGAGGCCCCAGCGTTCCAGATCGGCCTTGCGCGGGCGGATTGTCAGCTGCGGCAACCCTGGAGGCGACTGCAATTGCACCTCTGCCGCGCCTTCGATCCCGTTCAGTTCCTGCGCCACCTGCTGTGCAGTCTCATCCAGCGCGTTGAGGTCGTTGCCGTAGATGTTGACGATCACCGACGCCGTATAGCCCGAGAGCGATTCCTCCACCCGCTCGGTGAGAAACGGCTTCAGCGCGAAGTTCACGCCGGGAAACTCGGCGAGAACGCGCCGCATCTCGGTTTGTGCTTCTTCCGAATCTTCGCCTGACAAGCCCGGCTGCAGATCGACCTCGAACTCGCTGTAATGCGTGCCCCAGGTATCGTCCGCCTGCTCCGCGCGCCCGATGCGTTGCGAAACCACGCGCACGAACGGCAGCTTCAGCAGCGCTTCGGTGACGCGCTTGCCCATGCGCTCCGATTCCGCAATCGAGGTGCCGGGAACCGCTGCCATGTGCAGTGTGAAATGCCCTTCCTTCAACTCCGGCAGGAAGCCGATGCCGAACAGGGGTATGGCCGCACAGCCCGCCAGAGTGAAAATGAACGCCGCCGCGAGCGTCGTCCGCGGCCGCGCGATGACAACCCGCAGCATGCGGTCGTAATGCCGGCGCAGCCAGCGCGTCACCGGCGGATCGTGCGAGGCGCGCTCATCGCTCGCCATGGCGCGGTCGCGGAAAAACAGCATGCACAGCGCCGGCGTGACGATCATCGCCACGGCGAGCGAGGCCAGGATCGCCAGCACGTAGGAAAGGCCCAGCGGCGCGAAGAAGCGCCCGGCGAGCCCCGGCAGCATGATCACTGGCAGGAACACGAGGATGACCGCGAAAGTGGCGTAGACCACCGATCCGCGCACCTCCAGCGAGGCATTGACGATGATGTCGCCGATCGGCAGCGGGTTGGCACCGCGCCGGTTCTCGCGTAACCGCCGCGCGATATTTTCCACATCGATCACCGCGTCGTCGACCACTTCACCGATGGCAATGGCGAGGCCACCCAACGTCATGGCGTTGAGGGTCGCGCCCAGTGCGTTGAGGACGACAACGGCCGCAAGCAGCGACAGCGGAATGGCGACCGACGAGATGGTCGCCGTGCGCAGGTCGTAGAGAAACAGGTAGAGCACGACGATGACGAGGATGCCGCCCAGTACCAGCGATTGCATCACGTTGCGCGTCGATATGGCGATGAAGGCCGCGGGGCGGAACAGATCTGTCCGCAGCTCCACGCCTTCCTTCTCGATCGACGGCCGCAAAGCCGTAAGCGCCTTTTCCACCCCCTCGGTGACGTCGACAGTGTTGGCGCCGAGCTGGCCGGACACCAGCAGCACCACGCCCGGCTCGCCCATGATCGTTGCGCCGCCGATTGCCGGCTCCGGCGCTTCCGTGACTTCGGCAACGTCCTTCAACAGCACGCTGGCGCCATTGACGCTTGTCACAACCGTGCGCGCCAGCTCGCTCGGATCGATCGACTGACCCTCCGACTGGAACACAACGCGCTGGTTAGACGTCTCGATGAAGCCGGCGCCCGTGATGGCCGTGGCCCGACGTGCCGCATCCAGCACGTCGTCGATCGATAGATTGTAACGCAGCAGGTCATCCGGCCGGATCTGCACCTGCAGCGAGCGCACATCGCGTCCGAACACGGCCACCTTGGACACGCCCGGAACCGCCAGCAGCCGCTGCCGCAGCGTCCAGTCGGCAAGCGTCCGCAGCTCCATGAGCGAGCGCGTCTTCGAGGTGAGGCCCAGCACCAGCACCGTGCTCGACGAAGAGGTGAGGGGCGTGATCGTCGGCTGCGGAATGTTCTGCGGCAGCTCGCGGACGGCCTCCGCCAGACGTTCCGATACAACCTGGCGGTCGCGATAAATGTCGCTCTTGGCCTCGAAGATAACCGTGATGACGGAAAGACCCTGAATCGACACCGAGCGCATCGATTGGATGCCCGGCACACCATTGACCGCATTCTCGATCGGTTGGGTGACGAGCACCTCCACCTGCTCGGCGGTAAGTCCGGGTGCCTCGGCCTGGATGCCCACTTGCGGCGGCGCGAACTCGGGGAAGACGTCGTATTTCGCCTGTGTCAGCGACACGATCCCATAGCCCAGCAGCACGATGGCCAGCGCTACGACGATGCCGCGGAAACGCACCGCAAAGCGTATGATCGCGGCTTGCACCCCGCGCTGCTGCTCAGCGGATGTGGGGCCGGGCGTCATCAGTCGTCATCGCCCTCGATCTGGATCTGCGAACGGAACTCCTCCGACAGGAGCATCTGCGCGCCCGTCGTCACCACGTCGCCGGTGTCGGCGAGCAGGGCAGTCGGAACGACGAAGCCGCCGTTGTTCTCAGCGGGCATGTCGGTCGGGATTTCGAGGCGCGAGAACGTCTCGTCTCCGGTGCGCCGATAGACCCACCCGCGCCCTGCCCACCACACCATCGCCGAGGGTGGGACGATGATCCCATCCACTGGCTTGCCGTCGACCAGAAATGCTCGCACGTTCATCCCCGGCAGCACGCCACTGTTGGCCGGCGCGGCGTAGAAGTACGTTGCCCCCTGGATGCGCGTGTCGGTGCGCGTTCCCGGCGAGATGTAGCGCGCCTCGGCGCGATGGGTTTTGCCCACGACCTCGATCGCGGCCTTCGGCGGCACGTCCTCCAGCTGCACCCCCGGCGGTAGCGTGATCTGCAACAGGAACTCCACGCGCTCGATCAGCCGCGTGATGAGGCCGCCATCGACCACCATGGCGTTACCAATGACCGGGCCCCACTCCTGCATGGCCGTGGCCCGCAAAGTCCGCACCTGCGATTCAGCCGCCTCCACCGCAGCGCGATCCGCGATCAGTGTTGCCTCGCTGCTCTGCACCTGGACGAGATTGCCGATACTCTTGGCGTACAGCGCCTTCGCCCGCTCGAATGCGGGGAGGGAGGCCGCCAGCCGCGCCCGCGCCGTGTTGAGCTGCGACACGGCCGAAATGTAGTTGGTGTTGAGGGTCGTCAGCGCTGTGAGATCGAGGACGGTGCCGTAGGCGCGCACCTGGTCCTGGTACTTGGCCGGCTCGAGTTTCTTGAGCTCCAGTCCGATGGCCTGTTGCGCTTCGTCGTCGAGAGTGATGATCGGTTGCCCGCGCTCGGGCATCGTCACCCGCAATGGCGGCTTGATCGGCTGCTCGCGTTTGGCCTCGAGCGCAGCTTCCTCGCGACCCTCGACGTAGCCGACGACGACCACCGCCGCGAGCCCGGCAAGCAAAGCGACACCGATCAGGGCCAGCAGCAGGCTGCGGCCCATACGCATTAACTTCATGCCACGCTCACTGCGGGCTGCCGTCGAGGGCAGCCTCGTTTTCTAGTAAAGCCCCGTATCTAAGGACGGAGGACCGAAAAATAGCAAGGGTCTACGTCCGCCAGCGAGCCTAGGCGGGCCTTCCTGACGGGCCGCTGACAAGGGGTCAGTCGTCGCCCCGCTGCGGTACCGTGAAGCCGCCTTCCTCCACCATGCGGGCGAACGGCCCGGAGCCAGCGGCGAGCGTATGGAAGTTTCCGCGCTCCACGATCCGGCCCTGCTCGAAGACGAGGATTTCATCGGCATCGGCCACCGTTGAAAGCCGGTGCGCGATGATGAAGGTGGTGCGCCCCTCGCGCAGTCGGTCGAGCGCCCGCTTGATACGCGCTTCGGTCGAGGCATCCAGCGCGCTCGTTGCCTCGTCGAGGATGAGGATCGGCGCATCCTTTAAAATGGCGCGAGCGATGGCGATGCGTTGCCGCTCACCCCCCGAGAGGGCATTCCCCCGCTCGCCGATGACGAAGTCGAACCCGCCCGGCTTGCGCATGACGAAGTCGTACGCCTCTGCAAGCCGCGCGGCCTCCTCGATTTCCGGCAGCGTGGCTCCCGGCCGGCCCACGGCGATGTTCTCGGCAATGGAACGGTTGAACAGCCCCGCCTCCTGGAACACCACCGCAATCGACGCCCGCAGCGAAGCGAGCGTCACATCGGCGATGTCGTGACCATCGATGAGAATGCGTCCGCGGTCCACTGCACGCAGTCGTTGCAGCAATGACAGCGTCGTCGTCTTGCCCGATCCTGTCGCGCCGACCAGAGCCACTGTTTCTCCTCGCGCCGCGCCAAAGTTGAGATCGAAGACGCCCTGCTCGGTTCCCGCAAAGCGGAAAGTGACATCTTCATAGCGAACGTCGCCGCCGACCGAGGGGAGGGGCTGCGCATCGGGCTTTTCTTCGACACCCTGCGCGGCATCGATCAACTCGAAATAACCGCGCAGCGCCGGTGCGCGGCGATGAATCGCGACGACGAAGTTCGTCACTTGATCGAGCTTACCGATGAGAAGGCCGGCAAACGCGACGAACGCCACGATTTCACCGACTGTCAACTCACCGCGTCCGGCCAGCACCGCACCGGTCGCCAGCACGGCCACCATGGTGATCGTTGCCGCCGAGCGTTGCAGCACCGTCAGCAAGCCCCACCACGTCAGCACCGGATACTGGGCGGCGAGAAGGTCGCTCATCACGCCGCGCATGGCATCCGCTTCGGCCTGCAGGCGCGTGAAGCTCTGCACGACCGTGACGTTGGAGATGACGTCGCCGACGCGTCCGAACACCGCGGAATTGTAGCGCTCGACAATGGCTTGCCCTGCACGCGTCTTGGTGATCACCACCGTGTTCATCACCACGTAGGCGACCGCCAGCAAGGCGAGGATGGCCGCCATGCGCACGTCCATGCTGATCGCGGTGGGAACCAGCAGCACGATGCCGGCAATGGCTGTGAGCTGCTCGCGCATGGCGCCGAGCCACAGCCAGAACAGCGCGTCTGTTCCCTGCAGGATGGATCGGACCACGGCGCCCGAGCCGCGCTCGGCATGGTACCCGGCGGGCAACGTCATCGCCCGCTCGAACGCTTCCGCCATCGCGGCCAGATGCCGGCGATGCGCCAGCCGGTCGGCATAAACGGCGACGGCGGCGCCCGCGATGATGCCGAACAGGCCGAGAAACGCCCACAGTGCGATATAGGTAAATGCCGCCTGCCCGTTCGAAAGGCTGTCTACGACACGCCCGAACAGCACCGGCTCGGCCAGTTGCACTAGGCCGATGGCGACCGATGCCGTCGCCAGCAGGAGAGCAATGCCGCGCTCGGCCCTCAGCATGCCGAGCGCGCGCATGTATAGGCTTGGGAGAGACATGCGCCGCGCCTTCTGACCTCACTCGTATGGAAATGATTGCATCAGCGATACACGGGGCATTGGCAGCTTTACCGTTGAGGTGGCAGTTGCGGAATGACCGCTAGCGCTCGATCGCCGGTTGCTGGATGCCTTCTAGCTGGAACGCGCTCTCATCCTTGAGCGTCACCCCAGTCAGCCCGCGCCGGAACGCCTCGCGCAGCAGCCAATGAATCTTGAAAGCACCTTCCGCTGCGCTGAGCCCGCCAGCACGAATGTTCGATACGCAGTTGCGCTCGCCGTCCTTGCGTCCGACGCGCGGTGAAAAGGTGAGGTAGGCCCCGAGGCTGTCCGGCGATGAAAGGCCCGGACGCTCACCGATCAACACCAGAACCGCGCGCGCGTTGAGGATTTCGCCAGCCTCATCGCCGAGCGCCACCCGCGCCTGACTGGCCAGCACCACCGGTCCGACGCTCCAGCCGCTCTTCCTCGCCATCGGCAGCAGCGCGCCAAGCAGTGCTCCCGCGTTTGCAGCAACGCCCGTCGACGAAAGTCCATCCGCAACGACGATGACAAGATCGGGATGTGAGCCCGTCGCCTTACCCGCGAGCAACTCCAGCGATGCCGGACTGAGACGGCGGCCGAGGTCCGGCCGGCGCAGGTAGACGTCGCGGTCGGTAGCGGCGCTCGCAACCGGCAGCGTCTCCAGTTTCATCGCGGAAACCTCGGCGGCAATCGGCGCCCAGTCCATCGGCGTCGTGACGGCATCGCGCGCTTGTGCGTGTGCCATCGCAAAGCTCAGCACCTCACGGATCGGTAGCGCCGAGCCAGCCCGCCCAAGGCCAATGCGCGCATCTGTAAAGCGGCGCAACTCGGGCCATGGCGCATCGTTGCTCATGCGGCGATCCCCTTGATGTGCTCGAGCAGTTCCGGAGCGGGATCGGCCAGCAGCCGCCCGTCAGCGTCCGCCAGCCCGATGCGCTCGAGCCAAGCTTCGAACTCGGGCGCGCGCCGCAGCCCCAACGCCTCGCGTACATAGAGCGCGTCATGGAACGAGGTCGACTGGTAGTTCAGCATGATGTCGTCGGCACCCGGTACACCCATCACGAAGGTGACGCCTGCCGCGCCCAGCAGCATCAGCAACACGTCCATGTCGTCCTGGTCGGCCTCGGCGTGATTTGTGTAGCAGACGTCGCATCCCATCGGCAGCCCCATCAGCTTGCCGCAGAAATGGTCTTCGAGCCCCGCGCGGATGATCTCCTTGCCGTTGTAGAGATATTCCGGCCCGATGAAGCCGACGACCGAATTGACCAGCAGTGGCTTGAACGTCCGGGCCACCGCGTAAGCGCGCGCTTCCAGCGTCTGCTGGTCGACGCCGTGATGCGCATCTGCCGACAGCGCCGAGCCTTGCCCTGTCTCGAAATACATGACGTTGTCGCCGACGGTGCCACGATTGAGCGACAGCGCCGCCTCACGCCCTTCCTTCAGCATGGCCAGGGTGACGCCGAACGAAGCGTTGACGGCCTGCGTCCCTCCGATCGATTGGAACACTAGGTCGACCGGGGCTCCGCGCGAGATCGCCTCGATGGACGTCGTCACGTGCGTCAGCACGCAGCTCTGCGTCGGAATGTCGAACCGCTGAATGATGTCGTCGAGCATGGCGATCAGATCGAGGATCACCGCCACGTTGTCGCTGGCCGGATTGATGCCGATCACGGCATCGCCGCAACCGAGCATCAGCCCGTCCACGATGGAGGCGGCAATGCCGCGTTTGTCATCCGTTGGGTGGTTCGGTTGCAAGCGCACCGACATGCGCCCTTTGAGACCAATGGTATCGCGAAACCGCGTGACGACCTCGGCCTTGCGCGCCGCTAAGATAAGATCCTGGTTGCGCATGATCTTGGCAGTGGCGGCCACCATCTCCGGCATGATCCCGGGCGCCAGCGCGGCCAGCGCCTCGGTCGTCGCTGCTTCCGACAATAGCCAGTCACGGAATTCCCCGACCGTCATGTGCGAGATCGGGCTGAACGCACGCTCATCGTGCGTATCGACGATCAACCGCGTAACATCATCGTTTTCATAGGGGATCAGCAGTTCTTCTAAAAACCGCTTCAGCGGCAGATCCGCGAGCACCATCTTGGCGGCGACATTCTCTTCCGCACTACGCGCCGCGACGCCGGCCAGCACGTCGCCCGAACGCGGCGGTGTCGCCTTCGCCATGACCTCCTTGAGGTCCGCGAACCGGTATTCGGTGTGCCGCCACGCTGTCCGATACATGACGGCCCTCCGCCATCGATATCCCTTCGAAAAGGATAGCGCGCGAATGCATCACCGCACAATCGTCGGATGCTGCGGCGTCGGCGACAAGCGATCAGAGAAAAAGAGGCAGCTCTGCGAACAGAAGGTAGCCCAGCGGTGAGGCAACGATCTTCTGCTCCACCGCGATACGGATCAACTGCATCGGCGTGCGAGCGTTGAACTTGGAGCGCAGCGCGGAGCAAGTCGTGGCCACCGTCTTGTAGGAGACGTTGATGAGGGCCGCGATCTCCGACATGCTCCTGCCCCTGGCCAGCAGCCGCAGCACTTCGCGTTCGCGCGAGTTGAGCGCGACCTGTTCGCCCGCGTTGCGCAAGAAGGCGATCTTCTGTGCCATGTCCTGCGGCAGCCAGTGCCCGCCGGCATAGACTTGGCGAACCGCTGTCAAAAAGGCGCTGGGGTCATCGCTCTTGCTGATGTACCCATGCGCACCGCCCTCGATCGCCTGTGCAGCGAACATCGGGTCATCGTTCATGGAGAACATGATGATGCGCGCGCGCGGCTCCCGCACCAGAAGGCGCCGGGCAAGCTCGAACCCTGACACATCCGGCAGATTGATATCGATGACGGATACGTCCGGCTTGTGGGAGACGAACAGCTCATGCGCGGTGGCTGCGTTGCGCGCCTCCAGCATGCTCATGTCATCGGTCTCGGCCAGCAGGGCCCTGCAGCCGGAGAGCACGATCGGGTGATCGTCGACGATTAGTACTTTCACGTTGTCCGTCTCGGCTTATGCCAAGTGATTGTATAACGTACGAATAGCGGCCGGACAGTGGACCGTCAAACTGCCCGGTATGACTTTTGCTTGAAGTCGTGAACTCGAAGTCTAGTTGCTTGACGCCCTGACGGGACTGACGAGGATCAACGTATGTCCATTCGCTTCCGTCTCAACGCGTTGATCGTCGCCGTCTCCGCGCTCGGACTAGGGCTTCTCGTGGCCGGGCTCGTGCTCAGCGCCGGCCCGCGGATCAGGGCCGAAAGCGAAAGCACGATGCGGCTGGCCAAGGAGTTCGTCGAGACGACGATCGCCAGCTTGCAGGGCACCGAGGACCCGGGCGCGCGGCTAAAAGTGCTCCTGGGAGGCCTGAAAGAGCTTCGCCACGTCCACATTTACCGTAGTGACGAGCCAGTGCCCGAGGCACTGCTGGCGGAGCAGTTGGACTGGCAGGGCGCCTCCGCCGTGCCCCGTTGGCTCGCCCACATGGGCCGCCCCATCGCCGCCATGGAGGTGCCGGTCATCGTGAATGGCAAGGACTTCGGCACCCTCGTCATCGCTCCGCGGCTCGCCGACGAGGCCGCCGAGATATGGGACTCGATCATCAATTTCACCTTGGGCGGGGCTGCGCTGGCGATAGCCGCGGCGCTGCTGATCAGCCTGACCATCGCGCGTCTGCTGAAGCCCATCGGTGACGTCGGCAATGCTCTTCAGGTGCTCGAGCAAGGGCGCTACGCTGTGAAGATCCCGGAAGGCGGCCCCCCCGAGATCGCAGGCATCTGCCGCAAGCTCAATCGCCTGGCAGCGACCCTCGATGAAACGGTGTCGGATAACAAGCGCCTTGCACAGCGGCTGGTGCGTGTGCAGGACGAAGAGCGCAAAGACCTCGCGCACGAGTTGCACGATGAGTTTGGCCCCTACTTATTCGCAGCCCGCGCAGCAGTGAGCACGCTAAGCGCAGACATCAAGCGCGGCCTATCTGACAAGCAAAAGCTGCTTGCGACTTGCGACACGCTCGTCACGCATATCGAGACGATCCAGCGCATGAACCGCAATGTGCTTCATAAGCTGCGGCCCATGGGCCTGGAGGAGTACGGGCTCAAGGCAAAGCTGACGTCGCTTCTGGCGCTGCTGCGCGAGAGCCACCCGCATGTTGCCATCCGGCTGAGCGTTGACGAAGACCTGCCCGTGGGCGACGAGACCAGCACGCTGACCATCTATCGCTTGGCACAGGAGGGTCTGACGAACGCGCTTCGCCACGCAGACGCTGCTCGCATCGATGTCGCGATCCGTCTGGCGCAATCCAGCGAGGCACCCATCGCGGTGCGAGGCCGCGGCGGTCCTGTCGTCCATATCGCCGTCGTCGACGACGGGCGAGGGCTGTCAAGCGATGCGAGGCCGAGCTATGGCATCGCAGGGATGAGCGAGCGCGTATGGGCGTCGGGCGGGGAGATGCACCTGACGAACCCTTCGGCGGGCGGTCTGCGGCTTGATGCATGGCTGCCGATAACGGCAGTAGATGGCAAGGAAATGCGAGACAATCTGCTGACGCGGGCCTGAGCGCAGCATTCGCCAACTGTTGCTTCGTTGACACATACAATCGTTCAACGTGTGTCCGGCGCGCCTATTTTTGGAAGCGCTTTTCTCAATCTATGAAATTCCGACCTGCCACTCTCGCCATTACTCATTGACATACGGGAGAAGTAGAACGCGGCAGTTTTTGCCAAAAAGCACAGCGCCTTTTTTCTCCCGAGTAACGCGTAGCTGGCGGCGCCTGCCAAGGCGCCGACGGCAGGGGGGAGTAAAAAGTAATGCGTATGTACCGCGTGGGGTCTGTCTCCGTTGCAGCCCTCGTTGCCGCTTTATCCACGGCCGCAGTCGCTCAAGAAGCACCGACGCCGGCACCCGCCGGAGAGCAGCTTCCACCGGTCGAGGTTATCCAAAAGCAACCGACTCCGGCACCCGCAGCCAAGAAGAAGTCCGCCGCTAAGAAGAAGTCGGTATCGCCCGCGCCTCAGCCGCCTGCCGCCGCGGCCAATCCCACCGCCATCAACCCCAATTCCGTCTACGGGTCCCCCGCCGCTGGTGGCGCCGCCGACCGCGCTTATGAGAGCGCGACGACCCCCATCAACCCGAGCCAGCTCGTTCCGACCAATCTTCAGGGCTACTCGAGTTCAGCATCGCAGATCACGCCGAAAGATATCGCCGAGCGTCACCCGAGCAACGTGAACGAGGCGCTGACACGCATTCCTGGCGTCATCGTCGTCAACGACGACGCCGACGCGCACCACGGCGGCATCGGCATGCGCGGCTCGCCTCCACGCCGGTCCCGCAAGATGCTCGTGATGGAGGATGGCCATACGGTCAACCTCGCGCTGTGGCTTGACCCGTCGGTGCACTACTGGGCGCCAATGGAGCGCATCGAAAGCGTCGAGGTGATCCGCGGCACCGTCATCACGCACGGCCCCAACAACAACTTCGGCGTCATTAACTCGCGCAATCTGTCGCCATTCGGACCCGACGAGACCGTCGTCAGCTCGGCCATCGGTTTCACCAGCATGCGTGGCGGCTGCTACGAATATGAGGACGACAACGGCGTCGATCAGGAGCGCTGCAAGGGCGACTCGACGGAGGAGTCGTATCGCTGGCATGTGCACACACGGCAAAGCGTCGATAACGTCGGCCTTGTCGCCTCCTATACCGGCTCGGACATGCAGGGCGCGTGGGATACCGAGCGCCTGCGTATCCACGACTTTTACGGTGCTCTCGGGTTCAAGGGATCCACTTCGGACGTGGTGGTGTCGGTCATCCACGCCCGGCAGAAGGACAACTACGACGAGCAGAATTTCCTCGGCGAGTACGAGTTGGGTGACAACTTCTCCGCTGACGAAGATACGGCCTACGCTGAGGCTGAACTCGTTGCCCAGGGCTTTGTTGGCTCGGCCGAGCAACAGTTCAGGCAGCTGGGCAGCTGCAAGAGTTGTTATGCGCCGGGCGCTGGAAACAACACCTACACGGGCGAAGTTTGGCGAGGCCAGATCGTTCACAACGCTTATATCGATGACGACACGACAGTGACGAGCCGCGTCTATGCCGGTTACCATCGCCGCGACCGCTATCAGCTGATCAGTCCGGAAGCCAATCCCGATGGCAACGCCGATGAGCTGCCGGTCGCGGATGGCAACGAAATCTTCCTAGATGATGACACGATGTTCGGCCGCCTGCGCACCTTCCGTCACCTCGGTAGCGAGGTGCGCGGCGAGTGGGCGAACCGCAGCATTCTGGGCTTCAAGCAAGACCTGCAGGCGGGTATCCGGTACGAATACCAGGACATGACCAACAAGAATGTCCTTGGTCGAGGAGGCGAGATTCTGGAGGACGGCGACAAAGGCTCGCTGACGTTCTTCGACCGCTCACTCAGCGCCAACACGGCTTCGGCCTTCCTACAATCGAACATCTACGTAGCGAAGGACTTCAACGTGCTCCCGGGCATCCGCTTCGAGTGGTACGACGTCAAACGCACCAATCGCGTCGTCGCTGCCGAGGAAGGGGAGGCGGGCGGTGCGGAGGACGATGATTGCACTGATAACGGCCTCGATGAGGGCTGCCTCGAGATTGACGGTATTGATTTCGATCCCGATCCATCGCGGGACAGCACCTCGGGCTTCAACGCGCTGCCGGGCATCGCCTTTGCCTATACTGGCCTCTACAGGAGCACGGTCTATGGCGGCTATCACCGCGGCATCACGACCAACGTGCTCCGCAACGAGAACTTCCCTTCGCCTGACGAGGTCGGCGACAACTTCAACCTCGGTCTGCGCTCGTCGGCCGTGAAGGGGTTCAATTTCGAGGTTGCAGGCTTCTACCAGCTGTTTACGGACTTCCAGTACGGCGAGTCCTTCTCATCGGTAACCGGTGACCGCGAGTTCGGCCGTGCCGCCGAAGTCACCATCAGTGGCGTCGAGCTATACGGCCGCCTCAACTCGCAGCCGTTCACCGGCGGTCCGCTAAACCTCTTTGCCGAGGCCAACTACACTTATGCCCGCAGCGTGATGGACAAGGCGTTTTCGGCTGATGGTGACGACTACAGCGGCAACCGCGTTCCCGAGGTGCCGTGGCACGTGGCTGCTTTGACCCTCGGCGTCGAAGGCACGACTGGCTGGCGCTGGAGCGCGAGTACGACCTGGACCTATCGCGGTAGCTTTTACACCGATGCAGCCAACACGCAGTACGGCGCTGGCTGGGAGCTCGAGTGCGAAGCAGAAACTGCGGGTGATCCTCACGAATGCGAACTTGAGGAGGCTGGCGAAGGCGGTCAGGTACCAAGCGTGTGGCTCTTGTCGGCCCGCTTCAACCTCGACATCGGCGACACCGGCGCCAGCGTGTTCGTGTCCGGCACCAACCTGCTCGACGAGTTCTACATCACCGACCGCGAGGACGGTATGAAGCCCGGCCTGGGCCGCACCATCTGGACCGGATTCAAGTACAAGTTCTAAACGTTACTGACCGCGTGCTAGCGCACGTTGCAAACCGCCCCCAGCACCCCAGGCTGGGGGCGGCTTTTTTGTTTGCAGATGACGTACACTGGTGGGTACCCGCCGCGGCGCGTAAGGCCACGAACTATCCGCGCTCTAACGCGCAGAAACGCCGCTGCGATTCTCGAATGGATAAATGTGTACGTGCTGCCGATCAGCTAGCAGCTTTGCTGTAGCTCGACAGCCCGCGCACGGGGCGCTGGGCAAACTGCGCCGTCGCAAGATCTGGGGGCGCCGTCGCGAGCTTGTCCTCGTGCAGCAGCCGGTGCTTCTGCATGATCTTCGTCAGGAGGGCACTCAACAGGATGCCGGCGGACCCGTTCAGCGGCTCGCCTGCGCATTCGATGAAGGCGAGGCCTTGGTTGTGCGCCTCGCGGTAGCGCGCCCGTTCGACCACCGCGCCGGGCAGCAGACTGAAATCGGCAACTTCGACGTAAGCGCGCGCGGCCTCTTCCTCGGCGGGATCGAGCAAGCGCGACAGCGCAATGTGTAGGCGCGATTTCGGCACGCCGCCTGCGCGCAGTTCGTAGAACAGCTCCATGGCCGGCTGCAGGTCGTCGAACGAGGACCCGGCGGGCTGCACTGTGAAGTGGGCAACGCTGGCAACCTCGGCCGTCAGCTCAGGCGTATTGCTCGGCGCATCGACAATCAGAAGATCGCAGTCGCCCTCCCGCGTGATGGCGGAATCGACGTTCCCATACCGGTGCACGGCGAGGGGAGGGTAGGCGCCCTCGCGCTCGCGCAAGTGCTGCCATCGCGTCGACGTCTGGTGCGTGGCATCGAGATCGGCCAGGGTGGTAATGAGGCCGCGCCGTGCGGCAACGGTTGCAAGGGCTCGGGCAAGCGTTGACTTACCAACCCCGCCTTTTCGGCTTACGAACGCGACGACGACTGTCATTGTGACGCTGCCGGACTCACTAAAAACAACCCGCTCAACACATCGGGTATGATTAAAAAGCGGCAGATTGGCGGCCGGTTGTGTGACGATCATGTGTCGAGCGCTCCACCGTCGTCTCAACCTGTGCCCCTCAGAGATTGATCGAATGGCTGAAACGAAGTTCGAAGTTCCTCACGCTGGCGAGCCGAGACCGAACGACCTCGGCGCCTTCTGGATGCCCTTCACCGCCAACCGCGACTTCAAGCGCGCCCCGCGCCTTTTCGTTGGCGCCAAGGGCATGCGCTTCGTGACGGACGATGGCCGCAAGGTGCTCGACGGAACATCGGGCCTCTGGTGCGTCAACGCTGGCCATTGCCGCGAGCCGATTGTCGAGGCGATCCGCCGGCAGGCTGGCGAACTGGACTTCGCCGGCACTTTCCAAATGGGGCATACCAAAGCGTTCGAAGCCGCTGCCCGCCTCGCCGGCATCGCACCGGCAGGGTTCGACCATGTGTTCTTCACCAACTCGGGCTCCGAAGCAGTCGACACCGCGCTGAAGATCGCCATTGCCTATCATCGCGCACGTGGCAACGGCGCCAAGACTCGCCTGATCGGCCGCGAGCGCGGCTACCACGGCTCTAACCTCGGCGGTACCGCGGTCGGCGGCATCCCCGGCAACCGCCGCATGTTCGGCGCCATCGTCGCCGGCGTCGACCACCTCCGCCATACGCACGATCCCGCGCGCAACGCATTCGCACGCGGGCAGCCCGAGCACGGCGAAGAGTTGGCGGACGATTTGGAGCGCCTCGTTGCCCTGCACGATGCCTCGACCATCGCCGCGGTGATCGTCGAGCCAGTTGCCTGCTCTGCCGGCGTCTACATCCCGCCCAAGGGTTACCTGCAGCGCCTGGCGTCGATCTGTGCACGCCATGACATCCTGCTGATACTCGACGAGGTGATCACCGCATTCGGCCGCCTGGGCACGCCGTTCGCAGCGGATTACTTCGGCATCAGCCCGGATATTATCACCACAGCCAAGGGCCTCACCAACGGTGCGGTGCCAATGGGAGCCGTGCTCGTCAAGGCCAAGGTCCACGACGCGTTCATGACCGGCCCGGAGGCGGCGATCGAGCTGGCGCACGGCTACACCTATTCCGGTCATCCGCTTGCGTCCGCGGCCGCCATAGCAACCATCGACCTGTTACAAAGCGACGGCTTGCTGACCCGCGCTGCCGAACTCGCACCCTATTGGCGGGAAGCCGTGCATTCGCTCGAGGGCCTCCCGCACGTCATAGATGTGCGCAACATCGGTCTCATTGGCGCAATCGAACTCACACCTCTGCCTGATGCTCCGGGCAGGCGCGCACACACGCGCTTCCTCGAAGCGTTCAAGCGCGGCATCCTCGTGCGCGCAACGGGTGATGTCATTGCGCTCGCACCCCCGCTCATCATCGAAAAGAACGAGATCGATGAATTGATAGGCACGCTCGCCAGCGTCCTCCGCGACGTCCGCGACTGATCCTCGCTAACGGAAACGCCCCCTCACCGGCCGCGCATGCACGGCATGCCGCGCCGGCCTCTTCCCGGCGGGAAGAGGCTAAGCCATGGGCAACTTAACCTCTCCCTCAGGGAGAGGTCGGGCGCGATCGACAGATCGCGGCCGGGTGAGGGGCTTCCGGCCGGCTTTGAAAGGCTCCGGCGAGCCTCCCGCCATCACCTTTGAATCTCACGAAGAAGCCGCCTCGGATCAATAAGCCTCCCGCGCCTCGGCGTGCTCACCGTCATGCCGGCTCTGCAGCCGCTCTAGCGGCTTGCGCCCGAACAGCAGGAATAGCGTCGGCGTCAGGAAAGCATCGAGCAGCGTCGCCGAAATGAGCCCGCCGAAGATCGTCACCGCTACCGGGTTCAAGATCTCCTTGCCCGGCTCGTCGGCTCCGATCATTAGCGGCACTAGTGCGATGCCCGCCGACAGCGCCGTCATCAGCACCGGCCGCAACCGCTCGAGCGTGCCGCGGATCACCATGTGCGTGCCGAAGCGCTCGCCCTCGAACAGCACCAGGTTGATGTAGTGGCTGATCTTCAGAATGCCGTTGCGCGTCGCGATGCCCGCCAGCGTGATGAAGCCGATTGCGCTGGCAACCGAGAACGGCTGCCCCGCAATCCATAGCGCTGTCACGCTTCCGATCAGCGCTAGCGGCACGTTGCCCATGATGATCAGCGCGAGCCTGGCGGAGCTGTAGCGGGAGTAGAGCACCACGAAGATGAGCAGCAGCGACGCCGCCGAAAGCGCGCCGATCAAGGCGGAGGCTTCCTCTTGTGCCTGGAACTGCCCTTCGAGGCTGGCGAAATACCCTTGCGGAAACGGGGTCTCATCGATCGTTTTGCGGATGTCAGACACAATCCGCGCCATGTCCGACCCGTCGGTATTGGCGAACACCGCGATACGCCGCTTGCCGTTTTCCCGCTGGATCTGGTTCGGCCCATCCGTCTCGAACACGTCGGCAATGGTGCCGAGCGGGATGCGCCCTGCCGGGCTCTCGATCAGCATTTCGCCGAGCGCACGCGTGCTGCGATCGGCGTCCGCCAGACGGATCACCACGTCGAAGCGCTTCGATTGATCGACGATCTGCGACACGACCAGCCCGTTCGACAAAGCGCCGAGTGCTTCCGTCACTTGGCTCGGATTGAGCCCATAGAGCGCCGCCTTCGCGTAATCGACGCGCACCTGAAGCTGCGGAATGCGCACCTGCTTCTCGGTTTGCAGATCGACAACGCCAGGAATCGTCTTGAACTTCTGCTCCAGCGTCGAAGCGAGTCCGCGCAGGGTGTCATAGTCGTCACCGTATATCTTCAGCGCGATCTGCGCCCTGACGCCCGAAAGCATGTGGTCGAGCCGATGCGCAATCGGCTGCCCGACCGTGATGCTCGCCGGCAGCACCGACAGCCGTTTGCGGATATCAGCCAGCACTTCCTCGCGGCTGCGTTCCGATTTGCCAAGATCGATGTCGAGCTCGCTGTTGTGCACGCCCTCGGCATGCTCGTCGAGCTCTGCGCGTCCCGTTCGCCGGCCGACAGAGCGGACCTCTGGAACCTCAGCTACGATCTTCTCGGCAAGGCGCCCGATGCGATCGGATTCGGCGAGGCTGATCCCCGGCTGCAGCACGACGCTGACCAGCACGGTGCCCTCGTTGAACGTCGGCAGAAACGCGCGTGGCAGCGCCAGACCCGCCACCGCCGCCGCGCACACCGCCACCAGCGGCACGCCGAGTACGAACGCCGGCCTCGCAAAGCACCATTTGAGGCCCGCTTCCTGCCAGCGCTTCAGCACCCGCACCAGCGCGCCATCACGCTCCGACAGCGAGCGCATCCGTGGCAGCAGCCAGTAGCTCAGCACCGGCGTCACCGTCAGCGATACGACGAGGCTGGCGAGGATCGACACGATGAACGCGACACCGAGCGGCGTAAACAGTCGCCCTTCGATGCCGGAAAGCGCGAACACCGGCAGGAACACCAGCACGATCACTAAAGTCGCGTAGAGAATGCCAGATCGCACTTCCATGGCCGCAGACGCGATCACATCAATCAGCGTCCGCTCGTCGTTGCTGCCACCCGCCGCCCGGTGCAGCCCAAGCCGCCGGAAAATGTTCTCCACGTCCACCACGGCGTCATCCACCAGCGCACCGATGGCAATGGCAATGCCTCCGAGCGTCATGGTGTTGATGGACATGCCCATGATCTGGAACACGATCAGCGTGGTCAGCACCGATAGCGGGATGGCCACCAGCGAGATGAAAGTCGTCTGCCAGTTGAGCAAGAACAGGAACAGCACAATCGCCACGCACACGAGCGCCTCGACCAGCACCCGCAGCATGTTCGAGATCGACGTCTCGATGAACGTCGCCTGCCTGAACTGGATGTCACTCGCGCGCACGCCTTCCGGCATCACCCGCTGAAATTCCGGAAGCATGGCCTCGATGCGCTCGGTGATGCGCACCGTGTCCGCACCCGGCTGCTTCTGCACCGCGAGGATGACCGCCGGCTTGCCGTTATGACCGGCATCGCCCCGCTTGGTCCGCGCCGCGAAATCGACATTCGCCACCTGATGCAGCGCCACGACGTGGCCATCGCGGTACGCCACCACAAGATTGCGCAAGTCCTCGATGCGCGTCGTGCGCGCGATATTGCGGATCAGGAATTCGCGCGCCTTGAGGTCGACGAACCCGCCACCCGTGTTGGACCCGAATTCCTTCAGCGCCTTTTCGATCGCCTCGAAGCTGACGTCGAGGCTGGTCATCCGTCGCGGATCGGGGATCACGCGATACTGACGCACCTCTCCGCCGATTGGGATCACCTGCGCCACGCCCGGAACGGTGAGGATCTGCGGGCGTACGGTGAAGTCAGCCAGCTCGCGCAGCTCCATCGGGCTCACCGTCTCGCTCGACATGGCGATGAGCATGATCTCACCCATCACCGACGAGATCGGACCCATTTGCGCAGAGACGCCGCGCGGCAGTTGCTCGCGCACGAGCTGCAGCCGTTCCGCGATCTGCTGACGCGCGCGGTAGATGTCAACTGACCAATCAAACTCGACATACACGATGGAAAGGCCCACGCCCGAGACGGAGCGCACGCGCGCCACGCCCGGCATTCCGTTCATCGCCGTCTCGATGGGATAGGTGACGAGCTGCTCGACTTCCTCAGGCGCGAGACCCTCGACTTCAGAGATCAGCGTCACCGTCGGACGGTTGAGGTCGGGGAAGACGTCCACTGGGAGCTCGCGTAGCGTCATCAGGCCATAGAGCGACAACGCAAGCGCGCCCACGAGAACGAACAGGCGGTGCTTCAGGCTGGAGCGGATGATCCAATCGAACATGATGAGCCCTCAGCGCACTTGGTTGAGCAACTCGGCGCCGTCAACGACGACACGGCTTCCAGCTTCGATGCCGCCCAGCACGACAATGTTGTCGCCATCGAGGGGGGCAATGCGAACCGGCTGCGGTCGGAACAGCTGCGGGCCCTCCTTCACCCACACCCTTGGCAATCCATCCGGTCCACGCACCACGGCTGCATCGGGCAGCACGATGCCGTCGACCGTCTCGCCTTGTTGAACCAGCACCTTCACCGCTGAGCCGATGACGAGCCCGTCATGCCGCTCTTCGACCTTGAACTGCAGTGGCTGTGTCTGCTGGCGCAGCGCTGGGGCGCGTCCGATATAAGAAAGCCTGATCGAGTGCCCGTCCGGGTCGTTGGCGTAGGCGCCGTGAATGAGCGGAGCAGCGTGCTCGGCACCGCTGATGGCTTCGATCCAGAGCCGGTGCGGATCAACGATCTCGAACAGCGTGTCGCGCGTCGTCACCACCTGTCCAGCGCGCACGTTGGCGACGGAAATCACACCGGCTACCGGCGCCTTCAGCGGGATCAACTCGACATCCTTCTGCGCTAGCACGCGTTGCTGCTCGCGCAGCGCCTCCAGTTCGGCGCGCGTATCGTCGATTTCGCGCTGGGCGACGACGCTGGAAATTCGCGTCAACCGGGCGAGCTTTTGCTCGGCGATCCGCAGTTTGCCCGCAACGTCGGCACGCAGCTGCTGCATTGTGCCGAGGTCGGCGATCGGAATGCTCGGAGAAAGGTAGGCCAATACCTCACCCGCGGTGACCTTCTGGCCCACATGGGAGATGCCGCGTTCGGCGATCTCGATCCGCCCATCCATCGGCGCCTGCACCTGCCCGAACGAGGAAGGATCGGGAACCACAGTGCCGATCAACTCGCGACTGGGAAGCGCCTTTTTCAGTTCGGCGGCGATGGTGCGCACGTGCAATAGCCGCTGGCTCGGCTTCGGGAGATGAACGGCGCCATCCGGCAAGCGTCGCGGCGTATTGGGTGCGCCAGCCGCCGCCGCAGGTGCCTCGTCGGCGTGGTCATCGCCACCGTGCGCGCGCGTCGGCTCCGTCTGTGTCACCAGCATGGTGGTAGTCAGCAGTGCGAATAGAACCGCCGTGGCTGTGCCCGACGCACGCGGAGGATCGCTGCGCGCGCCATCCGCTGATGACGCAGGGACCCGGAGCGGGCGGAACGCAAATGCCAACACAAAGCCGGCTGCCGCCGAAAAAGCAGCCACGAGCCACACAACCGGAGATGCCACTAAAGCGGTCAGAGAAACGCGCCCGTCAGTCGCTTGTGCCTGCTTCGCGGCGACATCCATCTCGCCCTCGAGCACAGTCTTCTCGCCGTTCAAGGTGATGACGAACCGCAGCGGCTTGTGCCCCGGCTCGTCGGCCCACGGTGCAGGGATCGAGTAGATCCCATTGCCGATGCCCGTCGCCGTCCCAGCGGCGATGCCATCTGCTTTCAACTCGATCGTCGCACCGGCGACAGGTTCGTTGGTCGCCTGGCTGTCGAGATAGATCGTCAGCTTGCGGTCGCTGACCGTGCCGACGAGCTCCAGTCCGCCGCCGCTCAGTTCCACCTGCGGCTGATGCTGCGCGGCAGCTGGCGGTGCGTCTTCGTGTGCGTGATCGTCTCCGCCATGCGCAAACGCAGCACTGGCGAGGAGCAGCAAGCTGAGCGAGGTAACGAGAAAGCGTGTCATCAGAGCCGTTCCGAAGCTAGAGAAGCATCGGGATCGGCGCGCCGCCAGCGCTAGCCGTCGGCGTTACGAGGACGAAAAATCAGGAGGGGGACTCTTCGCCCGCGCACAGATCGCGCCGATCCATCAAAGCGCACCTCAAAGCGGCGCGCGTCGGATCAGGCTAAGCCGCGGGGAGGGCGGAGCGGGGGCCGCGCAAGCTGGCCGTAGGGGATTGCGTGGTTGAGTTCGCGATATCGCCCGCTGAACTGGACAACAGGCGGCGGGGTTGCAACCGCCATAATGATGGCCGTTGTAGAGCAGCAGTGAGCGTGAACGTGCGTGCAACCGTGATCGGACCCTGGCTGGCGATCGCTATCGCTATGATCGTGAGCGGTGCCGACATCCTTCGATGCGCCCACGTCGGAATGCTGATGTTTGGCGTCGCCCAAATGCCGGTGCACGAACGCGTGCGCCTCGGCAAACTGCGGCGCGTGCAGGATCGGCAGCTCTCCCCCGCCCAGCATGGCGACGGCGAACAGTACGACGACCAGGAGTTGTCTCACGATCCGGTTCACGTGCTCAGCAGACCCGCATCGGCGCCATTCGTCAAGTCGCGGCCGAAGGTGACATAGTTTCACCCTGTCATTTGACCGTCAAACTATCGTCCCCATTTCCAGGTCAGTGCACATTCGAACTTCTCCGAAAGAGGACACTCATGACGATTCAGACGAACGCGACCCGGGCGGCCATCGCGATTCTGACGCTGGCCGTGGCCAGCCCCGCTTTCGCGCATGGATTCGACGATTGCACTAAGGAGCCTAAGGACAAGTGGAAGCCTCAGGCTGAGGCTGAGGCCACGGCAACCGCAGCCGGCTATACCGTCACTCGGTCGAAAGTCGAAGGCTCGTGCTATGAGGTCTACGCCAAGGACAAGGACGGTAAGAAGTTCGAGCTTTTCTATAATCCGGTGGATTTGTCTCTCGTGAAGAAGCACGACGACTGAGGTCGTCACGAGGCGGTGGTAGTGGCCCATTAAGGGTGTGTCTACAGTTGACGCCCCTCAATGCCATGCGGGCACGTTTGCCCTCATGACAAGACTGAGGGTGGCGCACGGCGCGCCGCCCGAGCCCATAACCCCCCATGTGCCGTGACCATCAGAAACCTCGATAAGCTTCTCTCCCCCCGCTCGGTCGCACTGGTAGGGGCGAGCCCGGAACCGCACACCGTCGGCTCGATCGTCGCCCGCAATCTGACCAGCAGCGGCTTCGCCGGCCCGATCTGGTTCGTCAATCCGCGGCACTCCGAGATTGATGGCAAGCAATGCTTTCCCTCGCTGGCGGATCTGCCCGAGGCGCCGGACCTCGTCGTCATCGTGACACCGCCGACCGTGGTGCCCAAGATCATTGCCGAGGCTGGCGCGCGAGGCGCCCGTGCAGCCGTCGTCATCACGGCAGGTGTGACGCGTGAGCTGCGCCAAGCGGCGCTCGATGCAGCGCGCCCCTATTGCTTGCGGATCCAGGGGCCGAATGGTCTCGGCCTCATTCTTCCGCACATCGGCCTCAACGCGAGCTTCTCGCACCGAATGCCGCTCGCCGGTGATCTGGCTTTCCTTTCGCAGTCGGGCGCGCTGATTACGGCCGTCATCGATTGGGCCGCGTCGCGCGGCATCGGCTTTTCCCAGGTCCTCTCGCTTGGCGATATGGCCGATGTCGATTTCGGCGACCTGCTCGACTACCTCGCGGGTGATGTCACGAGCCGCGCCATCCTCATCTACATGGAACAGATGACCAACGCGGCCAAGTTCGTCTCCGCCGCGCGGCGCGCCTCCCGTGCCAAGCCTGTCATCGTGTTGAAGCCCGGACGCAACGCGACAGCCGCCAAGGCGGCCATGTCGCATACCGGTGCGCTGGCCGGCGCCGATGCTGCATATAATGCAGCGTTTCGGCGCGCTGGCGTGCTGCGCGTCAAAGAATTGCGCCAGTTGTTCGATGCCGCCGAAATCCTCTCTGCTGCTCCGACGCTGACGGGCGAGCATCTCACCATGCTCACCAACGGCGGCGGCGCAGGCGTACTGGCTGCAGACGAGCTTGCCGACCTCGGTGGCCGACTGACCGATTTGCCCGCCGAGACGATCGCCAAGCTCGATGTGGCGCTACCGAAGACGTGGTCCGGCGCTAACCCCGTCGATATCATCGGCGACGCCCCACCAGAACGCTACGCCAACGCCACCCGCATCCTCCTGGAAGACAGGGCAACCGACGCGTTGCTGATCATGAACTGCCCAACTGCGCTGGCCTCTAGCGAGGCGGCAGCCGAAGTCGTCGTCAGGGAGATTGCCGACTCCAAAGCCAAGCAGCGCCGCAAGGTCGTGCTGACCAACTGGCTTGGCGATGGTGCCGCTGAAGCCAGCCGCCATCTTTTCATCGAGGCTGGAATCCCGACATTCGAAACCCCCGAAGCCGCTGTAGAGGGGTTCATGCAACTTGTGCGCTATCGCCGCGCGCAAGACGAGCTGATGCAGGTTCCACCGTCCGCTCCCGAGGCCCTGAACTTCAATGCGGCGGAGGCCGACAAGATCTTGCACGGTGCGCTTGCCGCCCATCGCTATACGCTGTCGGAGATCGAGGCCAAGCACCTGCTCGCCAGCTACGGCATTCCCGTCGTTCCAACGGAGATCGCAACCAGCCCCGCCGAGGTCGAAAGCAAAGCGCGCGACATCCTCGAATTCCATCACGCGTGCGTCATCAAGATCCTTTCCGACGACATCACACACAAATCCGACGTCGGCGGCGTACGGCTGGCTCTGACGACACCAACCGAAGCGCGCGTTGCAGCCGAGGAAATGCTCGTCAACATTGCCAAGCTGCGCCCCAAGGCCGTCATTCGCGGCTTCACCGTCCAGGCGATGATCGAGCGCCACGGCGCGCACGAGTTGATCCTCGGCGCCAGCGAGGACGCCACTGTCGGCCCACTGATGATGTTTGGCGCCGGCGGAACAGCCGTCGAGGTGACGGCCGATACATCTCACGCATTGCCGCCGCTCGATCTGAAGCTCGCCTACCAGATGATGCGCGAAACGCGCGCCTTTAAGCTGCTCAAAGGCTACCGCGACCGTCCCGCCGCCGACATCGAGGCGATCGCCATGGTCCTCGTGCGCCTCAGCTATCTCGTGGCCCGCCACAAGGAAATCCGCGAGATCGACATCAATCCGCTGCTCGCCGACGAGAACGGGGTTATCGCTCTCGACGCCCGCGTTGCCATCGCCGACCCGGCAGAAAAGCCACGTAAGCCGCTGTCGGTCCGCCCGTATCCGGTGCAATGGGAGCGCACCGAGAAGATCGAAGGCATCGGCGAGATTACGCTTCGGCCGATCCGCCCCGACGACGAGCCCCAATACGAAAAGTTCTTCACCTTCATTACGCCGGAAGACTTGCGCATGCGCTTCTTCACGGCAGCGCCCGAGCGCACCTTGCGGTTCTACGCGCGCATGACCCAGATCGACTACGCGCGCGAAATGGCGTTCACTGCCGTTTCCGGCAACGACATCCTGGGTGTCGCCCGCTTGATTTCAGACCCCGACTGCCGCCGCGCCGAGTTCGCCGTCATCGTGCGCTCGGACATCAAAGGCAAAGGTCTCGGCTATCGGCTCATGCAGCATCTCGTCGCCTATGCCCGCGCTGAAGGGCTGAGCGAGCTCTATGGGGACGTACTGGCCGCCAATACGACGATGCTGAAGCTCTGCCGCGAACTGGGATTCAAGGCCGAGCTGGACGACGGCGCCGATGTCTTCCACGTCAAACTGCCGCTCGCTCCTGCCGACTGATCGACCCCTGGGCCACGTTTTTCCCGTCCAGGTCACGGGTTGGTGCTAGCATCGCCTTGCGCCAGCTCAATGCTCGCGTCGAAGAGGTCTGGCTCGATGGGCCAGGGTCGGGGGGCAACTTGTTTGACAAGGAGTTGAACCATGATCACGCTCGAAGACTGCATCGCCTTGTGCGGCCTGTCGGAAGCCGAGGTGCTGGCCATCGCCGAGCACGAGCACGTTCCCGAGATTGCCGCCGCAGCGCTTGCCGAGCATCTGCTTAAGCAGCGGCGCGGCACCGACACGATTCACCGGATGATCGTTGAGGACATGCGCGCCGCGCTGCAAAGAGGCGACCGCAAGCATGCCAGCGAGCTGTTCGCGGCCCTGCGCCACTTCCTGGCGACCCATCCCGAGCATTCCCACTAGCACCGAGGTCCCGTGCCTGCCGACACGACAAGACTGCCCCATCACCACGAGGCTTCGGGCGAGGTCACTGAGGGTTTGCCGGCCGGACTGACGAGCGCCGAGGTGACCACTGCGTTGGCGGCGTTTGGACCGAACATCCTGCCGAGCCCCAGGAAGGACGGAATTTTCAAGCGCATCATCGCGCAGATCACCAATCCACTGATCTACGTGCTGCTGGGCTCGGCGACTATCAGCGTCGCGCTGGGACACTTCGTCGACGCCGCGGTCATTCTCGCCGTCGTTGTAATCAATGCCGCGGTGGGCATCGTGCAGGAGGGCCGCGCCGAAAAGGCGCTGGACGCCATCCGCAATTTGCTCGCCCCGCAAGCGACCGTCCGTCGCGACGGTCGCCGCATCTCTATCCCAGCCGCTGATATCGTGCCCGGTGACGTCCTGCTTCTGGAAGCCGGCGACCGCGTCGTCGCCGACGCGCGTATCGTCAAAGAGCGCAACCTGCGCATCGATGAATCGATCCTCACCGGTGAATCCGTTGCGGTCACCAAGTCCGCCGTTCCCGCAGGCGATCCGGGCGAGGGCTCGCAAGCCTTCTCCGGAACGCTCGTCGTCGCCGGTCAGGCAACAGCGTTGGTGACGGCCACCGGAGCCCGCTCGCGCCTCGGCCAGATCACTGCATTGCTTGAGCGCGTCGAGGAATTACAGACCCCGCTGGTGCGCCAGATGAACGTCTTCGCGCAGCAGGCGACGGCCGTCGTGTTGGGGCTGTCGGCGCTGACATTCCTTTATGCGTGGCGCATCGGTGGCTATCCGGTCTCCGACGCCTTTATGATCGTCGTCGGAATGGCTGTGGCCGCGATCCCCGAGGGCCTGCCGGCCGTAACCACCATCACCATGGCCATTGGCGTTCAGCGCATGGCACGTCGCAATGCCATCCTGCGCCGCCTGCCGGCCATCGAAGCGCTGGGCTGCGTCTCGACGATCTGCTCCGACAAGACCGGGACGCTGACCAAGAACGAGATGACCGTGACGCGCGCCGTCACCGCCGTCGGCACCTTCGACATCACCGGTGTTGGCTACGCGCCCGCCGGGGCATTCCATCAGGGCGGCGTCGAGATCGACGCGCGCAAGTTCCAGCCCTTGCAGACACTCATGCGCAGCGCAGCCCTTTGCAACGAGGCGAGTGTGCGCGACACGTCCGAGGGGTGGATCGTTGACGGTGACCCGCTCGAAGGCGCGCTGCTCGTGGTGGCGGCGAAGGCCGGCGAGGAGCGCGAGCGCATGCGCGCCGAGTTTCCGCGCCTCGATGAAATCCCCTTCGATGCCGCGTATCGCTACATGGCGACGCTGCACCGTGACCATGATGGCTCGGCCTTCGTGTGCGTAAAGGGTGCGCCCGAGCAGATCATCGAGATGTGCACGCACCAGCTTGAAGCGTCCGGCCGGGTGCCGCTCGACCGCGCCTACTGGCTTGCCGCCATCGACCAGATGGCGCGATCTGGGTTCCGCATCATCGCCCTTGCATCGAAGAAGCTGCCGTCGCGCGAGCATATCGCCTTCGCAGACATCGATCAGCTCTCCCTCGAAGGCCTGGTCGGCCTCATCGACCCGCCGCGCGAGGAAGCAAAGACGGCCATTGCGGAGTGCCGCACCGCCGGCATCTCCGTGAAGATGATCACCGGGGATCATCTCATCACCGCTGCGGCAATCGCCGGACAGCTCGGCATCGACACCAGCCAGCCACCCGTCTCCGGCGACGAACTCGAAGCGCTGGATGACGCCGCCCTCGCTCAGCTTGCCGAGAGAACCAGCGTCTTCGCCCGCACCACCCCAGAGCACAAGCTGCGCCTCGTGGAGGCACTCCAGAGCGACGGTGACGTCGTCGCCATGACCGGAGACGGCGTCAACGATGCTCCCGCATTGAAGCGCGCCGACGTCGGCGTCGCCATGGGACGCAACGGCACCGAGGCCGCCAAGGAAGCGGCAGAGATGGTGCTGCTCGACGACAACTTTGCCTCCATCGTCGCCGCGGTGAAGGAGGGACGTGCCGTCTACGACAACCTCGCCAAAGTGATCGGCTGGACGTTACCGACGAGCTGCGGACAGATGTTCGTCATCATGCTGGCGATCCTGTTCGGCCTCACCCTGCCCATCACGCCGGTGCAGATCCTGTGGGTGAACACCATCTCTGCCGGCATCTTGGGGCTCATCCTCTCTTTCGAACCGGCTGAGCCCGACATCATGTTGCGGAGACCGCGCGCCACCGGCGAGGTGCTGCTGTCGCGCTTTCTCGTTTGGCGCGTCCTGCTCGTATCGGCGCTGATGGCGGCCGGCGCATTCGGCGTCTTCCAATGGGCGATCAAGAGCGGAGCCGACGTCGAAACTGCACGCACCATGGTCGTCAACGCCGTCGTTGCCATGGGCATCGCCTATCTTTTCAACGTCCGCTACCTGCACGCGCCATCGCTCACTTGGCATGGCGTCGTCGGCACTCCCGCTGTGCTCATCGGCGTCGGCGCGGTGCTGCTTCTCCAATTGGCTCTGACGTATTTACCCCCCATGAACCAGATCTTTGAAACGCAGCCGCTGACGCTGCTTCAGGGTGCAGTCACGTTGGCAACTGGCGGCATACTGTTCTTCATGCTCGAACTGGAGAAGCAACTGCAGCGCCTCTTGAACCCTGCGATGCGAATGGACCGCCCGGCGGGTTTGACTTAAGTCATCGTCGGGTGCGGCAACACCGGCTAGTCATGCTCGCAAATTCCGAGCGGAGAAACATCAATGCAGCGCGTCGTGGGACTCCTCGCCCTCTGCCTTTCGGTGCTGGTGATACCGGCCGGTGCTGTCGAACTTGGCAACAAGGAGGAGGGGCACGCCTACGCGCAAAAATTCTGCACCGAATGCCATGCCATCGAGAAAGATGAGAGCATGCTCTTCTCCGAAGTGCCAAGCTTTCAGGAGGTTGCCGACTCGGAGGGCATGAGCCCGCGCGCCCTCTCCGTGTGGTTGCGCACTTCGCATCCCAACATGCCCGACTTCATCATCCCGCCCGATGATATCGACAACCTCGTCGCCTACATCATGAGCTTGCGTACGCCCAAAGAGTAACGCGCTCTTTGACGTCTCGTTTGCGAAGCTGCTCTAGTTTTGCCGTCATCAGTAAATGTCGGACATCGCGATGGATTCTATCCCCAAGCGCATGCATGCGATGGAGTTTGCGGGCGCGCATCAGCCACTTCATCCAACCGAGCGTCCCGTAAGGAAGCCGACCGGTCGCAATCTTCTCATCCGTGTCGGAGCGTGCGGCATCTGCCGCACCGATCTGCACGTCATCGACGGCGAGTTGGAGCATCCAAAAGCCCGCGTCATTCCCGGGCACGAGGTCGTTGGCCGCGTAGTTGCGATGGGTCCGGAAGCGCGCGGATTCAAGATCGGCGAGCGCGTTGGCGTGCCCTGGCTCGGCTTCACCTGCGGGCGCTGCCACTTCTGCCGGTCTGGTAGAGAGAACCTGTGCGACAAGCCGAAATTCACCGGATACACACTCGATGGCGGCTATGCCGAATACATCACCGCCGATTCGCACTATTCATTCCCCATCCCCAAAATCTATTCTGATGCGGAAGCTGCCCCGCTGATGTGCGCTGGGCTCATCGGCTATCGCTGCTGGAAGCTCGTGCGCACCGCAAAGCGGCTCGGCATCTACGGCTTCGGGGCTGCAGCGCATATCGTTGCGCAGATTGCCAAGCACCACGGTCAGCAGGTCTACGCCTTCACGCGAAGCGGTGATACGGCAGCCCAGAAGCTTGCCCGCTCTCTCGGCGCTGTGTGGGCCGGATCATCAGAAGAAATGCCGCCCAAGCTACTCGACGCTGCAATCATCTTTGCTTCCGTTGGCCCACTCGTACCGCTCGCGCTCAAAGCGCTGGAGAAAGGCGGAACGCTCGTTCTCGGCGGGATCCACATGTCTGAGATCCCGGCCTTCTCCTACGACTTGTTGTGGGAGGAGCGTATCGTTCGCTCGGTCGCCAACCTGACGCGTCAGGATGCAATCGAGTTCCTCAGGCTCGCGCCGCGCGTTCCTATCCGGCCGCACGTGACGACCTATCCGCTCGACGAAGCGAACGAGGCCATCGCTGTGCTCAGAAAGGGTAACCTCGTCGGCGCCGCTGTGCTCGTGCCCGCAGCATGCGAAGGCGCCTGAACATCATTGCAGGGCCAGGTGCTTGACTGCGCCGCGGCGCTCACTATTGAAGAGGGCAGCGCGGGTGTAGCTCAATGGTAGAGCAGCAGCCTTCCAAGCTGAATACGAGGGTTCGATTCCCTTCACCCGCTCCAATCCCTTACCGATTACGCATGCGTCACGTGCTGCATTTGGCCTCCCCATGCGCGGTGTGCGCGGCTAATGTCCCCCCTTCCGAGCGCGAGGGACACGCATCTCAATGACAACCGTCTACGATTTCACCGTCCGCGGTATTGACGGGCAGGAGGTTTCGCTCGCCGATTTCCGCGGCAAAGTGCTCCTCATCGTCAACACCGCCAGCCGATGCGGCTTCACGCCCCAATACGAGGGTTTGGAGGCGCTCCACCGCGAACTGAACGACCGTGGCCTCGTGGTGCTCGGCTTTCCGTGCAACCAGTTCGGTGCCCAGGAGCCCGGAAACGAGGCCGAAATCGTCGACTTCTGCAAGCGCACCTATGATGTGAGCTTCCCGATGTTCGCCAAGGTGGACGTCAACGGCCCGGACGCCAGCCCGCTGTTCGTCTGGCTGAAGGATGAGGCGCCGAGCGAGCCACCCGCCGCCCCAATCAAGTGGAACTTCGCCAAATTCCTCGTCGATCGTCAGGGCAACGCGGTCGATCGCTTCGCCTCGGCGGTCACGCCTGACATGCTACGCGAGGATATCGAAGGCTTGCTTTGACACCGCAAAATCGAGGCTTGGCCGCCGCCGCGTGCGGCGGTCCCAGGAGGGAGGGGCCAATGCTCATCGTCACAACCAACGACCTGCCGGGCTACCGGGTGGTGAAGCACCTTGGCGTCGCCCGCGGGCTGACGGTCCGATCCCGCAGTCTGGTCGGCAATATCGGTGCGTCGATCCAGATTTTGTTCGGCGGCAACATCACACTATATACAAGGCTGGCCGAGCAGGCCCGCCAGGAGGCGTTCGAGCAGCTCATCGCGCAGGCGGAGGCCATGGGGGCCAATGCCGTCCTCGCAATGCGTTATGATGCCAACGAAATCGCCGCGGCGGTGACCGAGGTTTTAGCTTACGGGACGGCGGTGATCGTCGAGCCGGCACCTTAAAAGGGAGCCTCTCGCGACAATTCCGTCACTAGCAAGTGACAAAGGGGAAAAGTTCGGCTAAGTATGCCGCCCCCGCGGTCTGGCGTACGCTTTTCCGCGACGATAGGGGTGTAGCTCAATTGGTAGAGCGTCGGTCTCCAAAACCGAAGGTCGGGGGTTCGAGACCCTCCGCCCCTGCCAAATTCGTATGGACGCATCCGTGCAGAGGGCGCCGGATGCGCCAACAGCCGGCGCTCGAACTGCGTCAGGTTGTCGCATGTCGCCCGGGAAAGTCAGATTAATGGCCAAATACAACCCGGTCGAGTTTATTCAGGAGGTTCGCCAGGAGGTCTCCAAGGTTACTTGGCCGACCTGGAAAGAGGTGTGGATCACCACCCTCATGGTCATCATCATGGTCAGCCTTGCATCGGTGTTCTTCCTCATCACGGATCAAACCCTCGGTTATCTCGTCCGCCTTGTGCTGGGCGGGGGCCGCTGAGCCGGAGCTGAAACACTAGTGTCCACCCAAGTTGCGCAATCGCGCGGTGAAAGAGCAGCAATGGCGAAGCGCTGGTACATCGTGCACGCGTACACGAACTTTGAGCGCAAAGTGGCCGACGCCATCAAGGAGCGCGCCAAGGCTGCCGGCCTCGAAGGGCTTTTTGAGGAAGTGCTTGTCCCGACCGAGGAAGTGGTCGAGGTGAAGCGCGGCCGCAAGGTGCAGGCCGAACGCAAGTTTCTTCCTGGCTACGTGCTGGTGAAGATGGAAATGACTGACCCGGCGTTTCTTCTCATCAAGAACACGCCCAAGGTCACCGGGTTTCTCGGCGCGGAAAATAAACCGATGCCGATCTCGGAGGATGAAGCAATGCGCATCCTCCATCAGGTCAAGGAAGGTGTGGAGCGGCCGAAGCCCTCGATCACGTTCGAGGTGGGCGAGCAGGTGAAAGTCGCCGACGGTCCGTTTGCCTCCTTCCAGGGCCACGTCGAAGAGGTCGACGAGGAGCGTTCGCGGCTCAAGGTTGCCGTGTCGATCTTCGGGCGCCCGACGCCGGTCGAACTCGAGTTCGGCCAAGTGGAGAAAGTGCCCGCCTAACCCCGGGCTATTGCCGTTTTTCGACAGGTGCGTTCCCAAGCTCGCCTGTCTGCCCACGCCGCAGGACAGCCTCTCACGAGGCCTCCCTGCGGTAAAACCGCGGGAGGGCCTGCTGGGCCCGTTGGACCGCTAACCCTGGGAAGGAAAGCCCCTTCCCGTCAAGTGCTAAGGGGAGACCATGGCAAAGAAAATTGACGGCTACATCAACTTGCAGGTGCCGGCGGGGGCGGCCAATCCGTCGCCGCCCATCGGCCCCGCGCTGGGTCAGCGCGGCGTGAACATCATGGAGTTCTGCAAGTCGTTCAACGCCAAGACCAAGGACCTGGAACAGGGCACGCCCATCCCGGTGAAGATCACGGTCTTTTCCGACCGCTCCTTCACCTTCGAGATGAAGACGCCCCCGGCCACCTTCCTCATCAAGAAGGCAGCCGGCATGAAGCCGACGGGCAAGCCGGGCTCCGGCTCCAAGAACCCCGGCCGCGACGTTGTCGGCAAGGTCAGCATGGACCAGCTGCGCGACATCGCGAAGGTCAAGATGAAGGACATGAACACGGACGATATCGAACAGGCGACGCGCACGCTCGCCGGCTCGGCCCGCTCGATGGGCCTGCAGGTGACGGAGTAAGACCAATGGCAAAGCTCAGCGCAGAAGCAATCAAAGAGACGCGTCTTGCCGGCGGCAAGCGCATGGCAGGCGTCCTCAAGGACCTCAATCGCGACAAGGCCTATTCGGTCGAGGAAGCGGTGAAGATCCTCAAGGGGCGCTCCAAGACCAAGTTCGACGAGACGATCGAGGTTGCCATGAACCTCGGCGTCGATCCCAAGCACGCCGACCAGCTCGTCCGCGGCGTCTGCAATCTGCCGAATGGCTCGGGCCGCACGGCCCGCGTTGCCGTGTTTGCACGCGGCGCCAAGGCGGAAGAGGCGAAGGCTGCCGGTGCTGACGTCGTCGGCGCCGAGGACCTCGTCGAGCAGGTGTCCAAGGGCACGATCAATTTCGATCGCTGCATCGCGACACCGGACATGATGGGCCTCGTCGGCCGCCTCGGTAAGGTGCTGGGCCCGCGCGGTCTGATGCCGAATCCGCGCGTTGGCACGGTGACGATGGACGTCACCAGCGCCGTACAAGGCGCCAAGGGCGGCTCGGTTGAGTTCCGCGTCGAGAAGGCCGGCATCATCCACGCCGGCGTCGGCAAGGCTAGCTTCACCGACGCAGCGCTCGCCGAGAACATCAAGGCGTTTGTCGACGCCGTGGTGAAGGCGAAGCCGCCGGGCGCCAAGGGCACTTACGTGAAGAAGGTTTCGATCAGCTCGACCATGGGGCCCGGCCTCAAGGTCGACACCGCCAGCCTCGGCGGCGGTCAGGCCCTCGGCTAACGAGGGACGTGAAGGAATTCGCGCGCTGCCCGGCAACGGGCGGCGGGCGATCACGACCGGAAGCGCGGCCTCGCGCTGTTGCTTCCGGAAGCTGTCCGAGACTGTGGGTGCCGTCAGGGCTTCGGCCATGACAGCTTAAGCCTCGAAAAAGGGCCCGCATGAGACAGGAGCGAACCCGGATTGAGCTTTCCACAAGGAAGCAAAGAGCCGGTTTGAACCTGGGTCAGCACCGTGCCGCTCTGCGAGCGCCGCGGTTGGACAGACAAGGCGTCGCCCGAAGGCGGGACTTCTCGCTCACGGCGGCAAGGTGCAACCCGCGGAACAGTCCGATGAGGCTGTTCTGTAAACTGGAGTGAGCAGGTGGATAGAGCCGCGAAACGTGAGCTCGTAGCTTCGCTCAACACCGCGTTGAAAGACTCGGGGTTGGTCGTTGTTGCCCACTATGCCGGCATGACGGTCGCTCAGCTCACCGACTACCGCCAGAAGGTCAAAGAGGCCGGCGGTAAGGTGAAGGTGGCCAAGAACCTGCTGGCAAAGCTCGCGTTGAAGGACACTTCGTACGAGCCGATCACGGATCTCTTCAAGGGGCAGACATGTGTTGCCTACTCGGAAGATCCGATCGCCGCGGCGAAGGCGTCGGTCGCTTACGCTAAGGGGAATGACAAGCTCGTCATTCTCGGTGGCGCGATGGGATCGACGGTTCTTGACGCGAACGGCATCAAGGCACTCGCCGAACTGCCGTCTCTGGACGAGCTGAGAGCAACGCTAATCGGTCTCCTCAACGCGCCGGCGACGAAGATCGCCCGCACGATCATGGAGCCGGGTGCACAGCTCGCACGCGTCGTTCAGGCGAAGGCATCGCAGAGCGAGGCTGCCTAAGGCAGGGCGGCGCCGCAAGGCGCCACGACTTCAAATGCGCGCAGTTCGAAAAACTGCATCAGTCGTTAGGTTCAAACCGAAGGAACTTACATCATGGCCGATCTGTCGAAGATCGTTGACGACCTTTCCAGCCTGACCGTCCTCGAGGCGGCTGAGCTTGCCAAGCTTCTCGAGGAGAAGTGGGGCGTGTCGGCGGCTGCTGCCGTCGCCGTTGCCGCCGCTCCCGGCGCTGCTGCCGCAGCCCCGGCTGAGGAGCAGACCGAGTTCACCGTCATCCTGAAGGCCGGTGGCGAAAAGAAGATCAACGTCATTAAGGAAGTCCGCGCCATCACGGGCCTTGGCCTCAAGGAAGCCAAGGACCTCGTCGAGGCCGGCGGCAAGGCCGTCAAGGAAGGCGTGTCCAAGGACGAGGCTGCCAAGCTGAAGAAGCAGCTGGAAGACCAGGGCGCCACGGTCGAAGTGAAGTAATTGCGGTGGGCGATCGGCATTCCGTGCCGGTCGCCTTCCTCGCCCGTTCCCGAAAGGAGCGGGCACCAAACGTCTCTCCGGAGGGTCTTTTTAGGGGTTCTACAACCCCTAAACGGGCCTTCCGGTGAGCCGTTTCAAGGCTAAAGCGAGGGTTGGCGGCCCTCGCCACGAAGGCAGCAGTAGCGCGGGCCGTCACCTGCGCGGATGACAAGGAGCGAAAATGGCTGAGACGTTCAACGGCCGCAAGCGCATCCGGAAGAAATTCGGATCCATTCGCGAAGTTGCAGAGATGCCGAACCTCATCGAGGTTCAGAAGAGCTCTTATGACGACTTCCTGATGGTCAAGGAGCCTCCCGGCGGCCGTTCTGACGATCACGGTCTGCAGGCGGTGTTCAAGTCCGTATTCCCGATTTCCGACTTCTCCGGCCGCGCCACGCTCGAGTTCGTGCGCTATGAGTTCGAGCCGCCGAAGTATGACGTCGACGAGTGCATGCAGCGCGATATGACCTTCTCCGCGCCGCTGAAGGTCAAGCTGCGCCTGATCGTGTTCGATGTGAACGAGGAGACGGGCTCCAAGTCGATCAAGGACGTCAAAGAGCAGGACGTCTATATGGGCGACATGCCACTCATGACGTCGAACGGCACCTTCGTCATCAACGGCACCGAGCGCGTCATCGTCTCGCAGATGCATCGCTCTCCGGGCGTGTTCTTCGATCACGACCGCGGCCGCACGCATGCCTCGGGCAAGCTGCTGTTCGCAGCCCGCATCATCCCCTATCGCGGTTCCTGGCTCGACTTCGAGTTCGACGCCAAGGACATCGTCTACGTGCGCATCGACCGTCGCCGCAAACTGCCGGTGACGACGCTGCTGTATGCGCTCGGCCTCAATGACGAAGAGATCCTGAGCTTCTTCTACAACCACATCACGATCAAGGAATCGAAGCGCGGCTGGAAGATGCCGTTCGTGCCCGAGAAGATGCGTGGCATGACGCCGACCGCCGATCTCGCCGATGCCAAGACCGGTGAGGTAGTGGTCAAGGCCGGCGAAAAGATCACCGCCCGCAAGGCGCGTGAGCTTGCCGAAGGCGGCCTCAAGGAAGTGCTCGTTTCCTCCGACGATCTCGCCGGCCGCTACATCGCTGCCGACGTCGTCGACATGGAGACGGGTGCGATCTACGCGGAAGCGGGCGATGAGCTCGATGCCGAGCTGCTGGCCGAGCTGAAGGATCAGAAGGTCAAAGAATTCCCGATCCTCGACATCGACCACGTCAACATCGGGCCGTTCATCCGCAACACGCTCAACATCGACAAGAACGCCAACCAGGACGAGGCGTTGATGGACATCTACCGGGTCATGCGGCCCGGTGAGCCGCCGACCATCGAGGCGGCGACCAACCTGTTCCATTCGCTCTTCTTCGATCCCGAGCGCTATGACCTCTCGGCCGTCGGCCGCGTGAAGATGAACATGCGCCTCGAGCTCGATGCGCCCGACACCATGCGCGTGCTGCGCCGCGAAGACATCCTCGCGGTCATCAAGACGCTGGTCGACCTGCGCGACGGCAAGGGCGAGATCGACGACATCGACCATCTCGGCAACCGCCGCGTTCGCTCGGTCGGTGAGCTGATGGAGAACCAGTATCGCGTCGGCCTCCTGCGTATGGAGCGCGCGATCAAGGAGCGTATGTCGTCGGTCGATATCGACACGGTGATGCCGCAGGACCTGATCAACGCCAAGCCGGCGGCTGCCGCCGTGCGCGAGTTCTTCGGGTCTTCGCAGCTCAGCCAGTTCATGGACCAGACCAACCCGCTGTCGGAGATCACCCACAAGCGCCGCCTGTCGGCACTTGGACCGGGCGGTCTGACGCGCGAGCGCGCCGGCTTCGAGGTGCGCGACGTGCATCCGACGCACTACGGGCGCATCTGCCCGATTGAGACGCCGGAAGGCCCGAACATCGGCCTCATCAACTCGCTGGCGACGTTTGCGCGCGTCAACAAGTACGGCTTCATCGAGAGCCCGTACCGCAAGGTCGTCAACGGCAAGCTCACCGACGAGGTCGTCTACCTCTCGGCCATGGAAGAGATGCGCCACCACGTCGCCCAGGCCAACGCCGAGGTCGACGCCAAGGGCAATCTCACCGACGATCTCATCACCTGCCGTTACCAGGGCGACGTGCTCCTCGTGCCGCAGGAGAAGGTCGACTACATCGACGTGTCGCCCAAGCAGCTCGTGTCGGTCGCCGCCGCGCTCATTCCGTTCCTTGAGAACGATGACGCCAACCGCGCTCTCATGGGCTCGAACATGCAGCGTCAGGCCGTGCCGCTGATCCGTGCCGAGGCGCCGCTCGTCGGCACCGGCATGGAAGAGGTGGTTGCGCGCGATTCCGGCGCTGCCATCGCTGCACGCCGCACCGGCGTGATCGATCAGGTGGACGCCACGCGTATCGTTATTCGCGCGACGGAAGAAACCGATCCTTCGAAGCCGGGCGTCGACATCTACCGTCTGCGCAAGTTCCAGCGCTCGAACCAGAACACCTGCATCAACCAGCGTCCGCTGGTGCACGTGGGCGATTCGGTGAAGGCGGGCGACATCATCGCCGACGGTCCCTCGACCGATCTGGGCGATCTGGCGCTCGGCAAGAACGTGCTCGTCGCGTTCATGCCGTGGATGGGCTACAACTTCGAGGACTCGATCCTCCTCTCCGAGCGCGTCGTCTCCGATGACGTCTTCACCTCGATTCACCTCGAGGAGTTCGAAGTCATGGCCCGCGACACCAAGCTCGGGCCCGAGGAAATCACGCGCGACATTCCGAACGTTTCGGAAGAGGCGCTGAAGAACCTCGACGAAGCCGGCATCGTCTACATCGGCGCTGAGGTGAACCCGGGCGACATCCTCGTCGGCAAGATCACGCCGAAGGGCGAGAGCCCGATGACGCCGGAAGAGAAGCTGCTTCGCGCCATCTTCGGCGAGAAGGCTTCCGACGTCCGCGATACGTCCCTGCGTCTGCCGCCGGGCGTGTCCGGCACGGTCGTAGAGGTGCGCGTGTTCAATCGCCACGGCGTCGAGAAAGACGAGCGTGCGATGGCGATCGAGCGTGAGGAGATCGAGCGTCTCGCCAAGGACCGCGACGACGAGATGCAGATCCTCGATCGCAACGTCTATGCGCGTCTGAAGGAAGCTCTTCTCGGCAAGGAAGTGGCCAAGGGTCCGAAGACGGCGCCCAAGGGCACGACCATCACCGAGGAAATCCTCGACGAGGTTCCGCGTAGCCATTGGTGGGAGTTCGGCCTCAAGGACGAGAAGGCCCAGGCCGAAATCGAAGCCATCAACAAGCAGTACGAGGAAGCCAAGAAGAGCCTCGAGCGTCGCTTCGTCGACAAGGTCGACAAGCTGCAGCGCGGCGATGAGCTGCCTCCCGGCGTGATGAAGATGGTCAAAGTCTTCGTAGCCGTGAAGCGCAAGATCCAGCCGGGCGACAAGATGGCCGGCCGTCACGGCAACAAGGGTGTCGTGTCGATGATCGTGCCCTGCGAGGACATGCCGTTCCTCGAGGACGGCACGCACGTCGACGTGGTGCTCAACCCGCTCGGCGTGCCTTCGCGCATGAACGTCGGCCAGATTCTCGAGACGCATCTTGGATGGGCGTGTCGCGGTCTCGGCCGCGCCATCGACGATGCCATCCAGCAGTGGCACGAGAGCGGCGAGGCCAAGGTGCTGCGTCAGCGCATGGCTGAGATCTACGGCCCAGACCAGTTCAAGACCTCGATGAAGGACGAAGAACTGGTCGAGGTCGCCGAGAAGCTGACGAAGGGCGTGCCGATCGCAACGCCGGTCTTCGACGGCGCCAAGGAAGCTGACATCGTCGACATGCTCAAACTTGCGGGCTTCGATTCGTCCGGTCAGGTCCGTCTTTACGACGGTCGTACCGGCGAGCCGTTCGATCGCAAGGTGACGGTCGGCTACAAGTACGTTCTGAAGCTGCACCACCTTGTCGACGACAAGATCCACGCCCGTTCCATCGGCCCGTACTCGCTCGTCACCCAGCAGCCGCTCGGTGGCAAGGCGCAGTTCGGTGGCCAGCGCTTCGGCGAAATGGAGGTGTGGGCACTCGAAGCTTACGGCGCCGCGTACACGCTGCAGGAGATGCTCACCGTCAAGTCGGATGACGTTGCCGGCCGCACCAAGGTCTACGAGGCCATCGTGCGCGGCGACGACACCTTCGAGGCTGGCGTCCCCGAAAGCTTCAACGTGCTCGTCAAGGAGATGCGCGCGCTAGGCCTCAACGTGGAACTCGAGAACTCCGAGTTCAGCGCCCTGCCGCCGCCCGAGGAAGAGGAGCAGCCGCCGGAGAAGCAGCCGCAGCTGCCTCCGGCCGCCGAATAGCAGAGCGAGACTTCGTCCGGGGCTGGCAATGGCCCCGGACATCGCGCGTGAAACCCGCGCGAACGAGACGAGGGCTCAAGACGCCATGGGCCCATTTTCCGTGAGGATCACCGCCACCTGATCCTTGCAGCTTGAACCGGGGCGACGGCCGCCACGCCCTGAAGGAGAGACGGATGAACGAGATTACCAGCCTGTTCAAGACGCAAGCACCGCTTCCGACCTTCGATCAGATCAAGATCTCCATCGCGAGTCCTGACGATATTCTGTCCTGGTCGTTCGGCGAGATTAAGAAGCCCGAGACCATCAACTACCGCACGTTCAAGCCCGAACGTGACGGTCTGTTCTGCGCGCGCATCTTCGGACCGATCAAGGACTACGAGTGCTTGTGCGGCAAGTACAAGCGCATGAAGTACAAGGGCCTGATCTGCGAGAAGTGCGGCGTCGAGGTGACCCTCGCCAAGGTGCGCCGCGAGCGCATGGGCCACATCGAGCTTGCCGCCCCTGTCGCGCACATCTGGTTCTTGAAGTCGCTGCCTTCGCGCATCGGCCTTTTGCTCGACATGCCGCTGAAGGATCTCGAACGCGTTCTCTACTTCGAGAACTACATCGTCATCGAGCCCGGCATCACCGCCTTCAAGGAGAGACAGCTTCTCTCGGAGGAGGACTATAACCGCGCGCTCGACGAGCATGGCCCCGACAGCTTCACCGCTGGCATCGGCGCCGAAGCCATTCGCGACATGCTCTCGGCCATGGACCTGCCGAAGATTCGCGACGACCTGCGCCAGGAGATCGCCGAAGCGACGACCGAGCTCAAGCCGAAAAAGCTCGGCAAGCGTCTGAAGGTCATTGAGGCGTTCATCGAGTCGGGCAACCGCCCCGAGTGGATGATCCTCACCGTCGTGCCGGTGATCCCGCCCGAGCTTCGCCCGCTGGTGCCGCTCGACGGCGGCCGCTTCGCCACGTCCGACTTGAACGACCTCTATCGCCGCGTCATCAACCGCAACAATCGTCTGAAGCGGCTGATGGAGCTGCGCGCGCCGGACATCATCATCCGCAACGAGAAGCGCATGTTGCAGGAGGCCGTCGACGCTCTGTTCGACAACGGCCGCCGCGGCCGCGTCATCACCGGCGCCAACAAGCGTCCGCTGAAGTCGCTCGCCGACATGCTCAAGGGCAAGCAGGGCCGCTTCCGTCAGAACCTGCTCGGCAAGCGCGTCGACTACTCCGGCCGTTCGGTGATCGTCGTCGGTCCTGAGCTGAAGCTGCATCAGTGCGGCCTGCCGAAGAAGATGGCGCTCGAGCTGTTCAAGCCGTTCATCTACGCCAAGCTGCAGGCCCAGGGCCAGGCAGCGACCGTGAAGCAGGCGAAGAAGCTGGTCGAGAAGGAGAAGGGCGAGGTCTGGGATATCCTCGATGAGGTCATCCGCGAGCATCCCGTGATGCTCAACCGCGCCCCGACGCTGCATCGCCTCGGCATTCAGGCGTTCGAGCCGACCCTCATCGAGGGTAAGGCCATCCAGCTGCATCCGCTCGTCTGCGCCGCCTTCAACGCCGACTTCGACGGCGACCAGATGGCTGTGCACGTGCCGCTGTCGCTGGAAGCCCAGCTCGAAGCACGCGTGCTGATGATGTCGACCAACAACATCCTGCATCCTGCCAACGGCTCGCCGATCATCGTGCCTTCGCAGGACATCGTGCTCGGCCTCTACTACCTGTCGATCATCCGCGATCACGAGCCGGGTGAAGGCATGCTGCTCGGCTCCGTCTCCGAAGCGCGTCATGCGCTCGAAGCCGGCGTGCTCAGCCTGCACGCCAAGGTGAAGGGCCGCTTTACCTCGCTCGACGAGGAAGGCAATCCCGTCACCGAGGTCATGGATACGACCCCGGGCCGAATGATTCTCGCCGAGCTGCTGCCCAAGCAGCCGGGCATCAAGCCGACCCTGGTCAACCAGCTGCTGACCAAAAAGGCCATCTCCGGTCTCATCGACGCCGTCTACCGCAACTGCGGTCAGAAGGAGACGGTGATCTTCTGCGACCAGATCATGGCACTCGGGTTCCGCCACGCGTTCAAGGCCGGCATCTCGTTCGGCAAGGACGACATGCTCATCCCCGACTCAAAGGCCAAGATCGTCGCCCAGACGACGGAAATGGCGCGCGAGTTCGAGCAGCAGTACAACGATGGCCTCATCACCCAGCTCGAGAAGTACAACAAGGTCGTTGACGCCTGGTCGAAGTGCACAGACCAGATCGCCAAGGACATGATGGAGCGCATCTCTGCGGTCGAGAAGGACGAGAACGGTCGCGAGAAGCAGATCAACTCGGTCTACATGATGAGCCACTCTGGTGCCCGCGGCTCGCCGGCCCAGATGAAGCAGCTCGCCGGTATGCGCGGTCTCATGACCAAGCCGTCGGGCGAGATCATCGAGACGCCGATCATCTCCAACTTCAAGGAAGGTCTGTCGGTTCTCGAGTACTTCAACTCGACCCACGGCGCTCGTAAGGGCCTCGCCGACACCGCCTTGAAGACGGCGAACTCGGGCTACCTGACGCGTCGTCTCGTCGACGTCGCCCAGGACGCGATCATCTCAGAAGAGGATTGCGGTACCGAACGCGGCATCAGCGTGCAGGCAGTGGTCGATGCCGGTCAGGTCATCGTCTCGCTGGCAGCGCGTGTGCTTGGCCGCACGGCCGCCGAGGACATCGTCGATCCGAACGATCCCAGCAACGTTCTCGTCAAGAACGGTGAGCTGATCGAGGAGCGTCATGCCGAGGCGATCGAGAAGGCGCAGGTGCAGGAGGTCAAGATCCGGTCGGTGCTGACCTGCGATACCGTCACAGGCGTCTGCGGCAAGTGCTATGGTCGCGACCTTGCACGCGGCACGCCCGTCAACATCGGCGAGGCTGTCGGCGTCATCGCCGCTCAGTCGATCGGTGAGCCGGGCACGCAGCTCACGATGCGTACGTTCCACATCGGCGGCACCGCGAACCTTGTCGATAGCTCCTTCATCGAATCGAACTTCAACGGCACGGTGAAGATCAAGAACCCGGCTATCGTGAAGGACAGCCAGGGTCGCGAAGTTGCGATGACGCGCACCATGTCGCTCGCCATCGTCGACCAGGGCGGCAAGGAGCTGGCAACGCTCAAGGTGCCGTACGGCGCCCGCGTGCACGTGAAGGAAGGCGACGCAGTCAAGCGCGGCACCAAGCTTGCCCAGTGGGACGCCTACACCCGCCCGATCCTCACCGAGGTGACAGGCAAGGTGGACTTCGAGGATCTCATCGAAGGCGCCTCGGTGCGCGAGCAGACGGACGAGATGAAGGGCACCACCAATCGCGTTATCGTCGATTGGCGTGCGTCCCCGCGCTCGGCCGACCTGAAGCCGGCTATCATCGTCAAGGATAGCAAGGGTAAGCCGATCAAGGTGGCCCGCGGTGGCGATGCTCGTTACCTGCTCGCCCCCGACGCCATTCTGTCGGTGGAGCCCGGACAAGAGGTGAAGGCGGGCGACGTGCTTGCACGTATCCCGACTGCGTCGGCCCGTTCCGGTGACATCACCGGCGGTCTGCCGCGCGTTGCCGAGCTGTTCGAAGCGCGTCGTCCCAAGGACCACGCCATCATTGCCGAGATCTCGGGCACCATCGAGTTCGGCAAGGACTACAAGAACAAGCAGCGCATCACCATCAAGCCGGACGATGAGACCGCCGAGCCGGTGGAATATCTCATTCCGCGCGGCAAGAGCTTGGCGGTGCAACATGGCGACCGTATCGAGCGTGGCGACTTCGTCTATGACGGCCATCCTGCGCCGCACGACATCCTGGCGATCAAGGGCGTTGAGGAGCTTGCAAACTACCTCATCAACGAGATCCAGGACGTCTACCGTCTGCAGGGCGTGACCATCAACGACAAGCACATCGAAGTGATCGTTCGCCAGATGCTGCAGAAGGTTGAGGTCTCCGATCCAGGCGAGACGGGTCTCATCAAGTCCGAGCAGCTCGACCGCGTTGAACTCGACGAGATCAACGCCAAGGCTGCTGAGGCCGGCAAGAAGCAGGCGATAGCCACGCCGGTGCTGCTTGGCATCACCAAGGCTTCACTGCAGACTCGCTCCTTCATCTCGGCCGCTTCGTTCCAGGAGACGACGCGCGTCCTCACCGACGCCGCCGTCAACGGCAAGATCGATACCCTCGAGGGCCTCAAGGAGAACGTCATCGTTGGCCGCCTGATTCCGGCCGGCACTGGCGGAGCACTGCGCCGTCTGCGCAAGATCGCCCAGAAGCGCGACGAGCTCATCGCTCGCGAACAGGCCAAGGGCGACCCGGCCAACGCGCTGGGTGGTCCCGGTGCCGGACCGGGGCGCCGCCGCCGCCGCCCCGCCGAGGAGGCCGTGGAATAAGGCCTTTTGCCGATCGTTAACGAGCGCGGCTGCCGCAAGGTGGCCGCGCTTTTTTGTTGGCCGAGTTAATTGCCATGCGCATCGCTCAGCGAGCGCCGCGCAGAAGTAAAAAATTTTCTGTGCGGTGTTGACCGGATTCAGCAGCGTGTATATAGGTCACCCACTCTCACGGTAGGTGGTAGGACAATTCCGCGTCCCTTCGTACTGGACGCCTTGACCTAAACGCTATCGTCGCAAAGCAGAGGACAAATTCGGACCAAGATCTGCGGCGCTCGCCGAGCACGCATGATCCTCTGGTTTTTTCGTGCCGGGCACGCACCTTTGATAGGTGTGCGCTTGGCAGGTTCGGTTTGGCGCATTCGCCAGCCGAATGATCGTGGACGGAAGAGGCGCATGCCGACGATACAACAGTTGATCCGGAAGCCCCGGACTCAGAAGACGTACCGCGAGAAGTCGCGCCACATGGAGGCGTGCCCGCAGAAGCGTGGCGTCTGCACGCGCGTCTACACCACCACGCCGAAGAAGCCGAACTCGGCACTTCGTAAGGTCGCCAAGATCCGTCTCACCAACGGCTACGAGGTGATCGGCTACATTCCTGGCGAGGGCCATAACCTGCAGGAGCACTCCGTCGTGCTCATTCGCGGCGGCCGCGTCAAAGATCTTCCCGGCGTCCGCTACCACATCGTTCGCGGTGTGCTCGATACGCAGGGCGTTGCCGCTCGCCGTCAGCGTCGCTCCAAGTACGGCGCCAAGCGGCCGAAGTAATCAATTTGCTCCGCCATTGGCGGGTATCGTGGGCCGAAGGGTCGGCCCGCTAGTCGTCGAAGAGAATTGCAGCGAAGGGCTGAGAAGCAATGTCCCGTCGTCACAGTGCTGAGAAGCGCGTCGTCAATCCGGACCCGAAGTTCGGAGACGTCGTCATCTCCAAGTTCATGAACGCCGTGATGGAGCAGGGCAAGAAGTCTGTTGCCGAGCGCATCGTCTATGGCGCGTTCGAGCGCATGGAGCAGAAGGCGAAGTCCGATCCGGTGCAGCTGTTCCGCACCGCCCTCGACAACGTCATGCCGGCTGTCGAAGTCCGCTCGCGCCGCGTCGGTGGCGCCACCTACCAGGTTCCCGTCGAGGTTCGTCCGGAGCGCCGCCAGGCTCTTGCCATCCGTTGGCTGATCACGGCTGCCCGCGCACGTAACGAGAACACGATGGTTGATCGTCTTTCTGGCGAGCTGCTGGATGCCGCAAACAACCGTGGCACGGCCGTCAAGAAGCGCGAAGACACGCACAAGATGGCAGAGGCGAACCGCGCCTTCTCGCATTATCGCTGGTGATCGGATCGGAGCGCTGACAGAAAATGGCCCGCGACTACGACATCAAGGACTATCGTAACTTCGGCATCATGGCCCACATTGATGCCGGCAAGACGACGACGACCGAGCGTATTCTTTATTACACCGGTAAGTCCTACAAGATCGGCGAAGTGCACGACGGCGCTGCGACCATGGATTTCATGGACCAGGAAGCCGAGCGTGGCATCACCATTACGTCTGCTGCGACGACCTGCTTCTGGAAAGGTCGCGACGGCAGCATGCGCCGTCTGAACATCATCGACACCCCAGGCCACGTCGACTTCACCATCGAGGTTGAGCGTTCTCTGCGCGTCCTCGACGGCGCTGTTTGCGTTCTTGACTCGAACCAGGGCGTCGAGCCGCAGACCGAGACCGTCTGGCGCCAGGGCGACAAGTACGGCGTGCCGCGCATCATCTTCGCAAACAAGATGGATAAGACCGGCGCCGACTTCTACATGTGCGTCGACGACATCAAAGAGAAGCTCGGCGCGCGTCCCGTTCCGATCCAGCTTCCCATCGGCGCCGAAGGCGATTTCGCCGGCGTTGTCGACCTCATCACGATGAAGGCCTACGTCTGGGAAGGCGACGGCAAAGACGCCAAGATGGTCGTGAAGGAAATTCCTGACGACCTCAAGGACCGCGCGGCTGAGTTCCGCGCCGGTATGATCGAAGCCGCCGTCGAGATGGACGACGCTGCGATGGAAGGCTACCTCGAGGGCAAGGAGCCCGACGAGGATACGCTGCGCAAGCTCATCCGCAAGGCGACGATCACCACCGCCTTCTACCCGATGATGTGCGGCTCGGCCTTCAAGAACAAGGGCGTGCAGCCGCTGCTCGACGCCGTCGTCGACTTCCTGCCCTCGCCTGCCGATCGTGAAGCCTTCAAGGGTATCGATCCGCGCACGAGCGAGCCCATGCTGCGCAGGCCGACGGATGAAGAGCCGCTGTCGCTCCTTGCCTTCAAGATCATGAGCTTCGAGCACGTCGGCTCGATCACCTTCTGCCGCATCTACTCTGGCAAGATCCAGAGCGGCATGGCGCTGGCAAACACCACGCGCGACAAGAAGGAGCGCGTCGGCCGCATGTATCTCATGCACGCAGCTGACCGCGAAGAGATCAAGGAGGCCTACGCTGGCGACATCGTCGCTCTGTCGGGTCTCAAGGACACCCGCACCGGCGAGACGCTCTGCGATCCCAGCAAGCCGGTTCTTCTCGAAAAGATGGAGTTCCCGAACCCCGTCATCGAGATGAAGATCGAGCCGAAGACGAAGGCCGATCAGGAAAAGATGTCGATGGCGCTTTCCACCATGGCGCTTGAGGATCCCTCGTTCCGCGTCTCCGTCGATCAGGAGTCGGGCGAGACCATTCTCAAGGGCATGGGCGAGCTTCATCTCGACATCAAGGTCGACATTCTGAGGCGCACCTACGGTGTCGACGCCAACGTCGGCGCGCCGCAGGTTGCCTACCGCGAGACGCTGGTGCGTCCGACCGAGGTCGACTACACGCACAAGAAGCAGACGGGCGGCACCGGTCAGTTCGCCCGCGTCAAGTTCCGCATCGAGCCGAACGAGACCGGCAAGGGCAACGAGTTTGCCTCCGAGATCGTCGGCGGCACGGTGCCGAAGGAGTACATCCCCGGCGTCGAGAAGGGCGTCCAGTCCGTTTGGGACTCGGGCGTGCTCATCGGCTTCCCTGTGGTCGACACCAAGGTCACGCTGTATGACGGCGCGTTCCACGAGGTCGACTCTTCGGCCATCGCCTTCGAAATCGCCGCTCGTTCGGCGCTGAGGGAAGGTTTCGATAAGGCCGGTGTGAAGCTTCTGGAGCCGGTGATGGACGTCGAGGTGGTGACGCCGGGCGATTTCGTCGGCAGCGTCATCGGCGACATCAACAGCCGCCGCGGTCAGATCCGTAACCAGGAGATGCGTGGTAACGCCACCGTCATCCGGGCCTACGTGCCGCTCGCGAACATGTTTGGCTATGTCAGCCAGCTGCGGTCGATGAGCCAGGGGCGTGCCTCCTACACCATGCAGTTCGCGCACTACGCGGATGTCCCGCGTAACGTGGCGGACGAGGTGAAGGCCAAGTACGCCTGATAACGAGAACAGGATAGGACCCGCTCCGGCGGGTTCAGTAAACCAAGACCCGGTCTCCCAGGAGACCGATAACTGAAGTGGAGAGCCACTATGGCCAAGGCAAAATTTGAGCGGACCAAGCCGCACTGCAACATCGGCACGATCGGCCACGTCGATCACGGCAAGACGTCTCTGACCGCCGCGATCACGAAGGTCCTCGCCGAGCAGGGCAAGGCGCAGTTCTTCGCTTACGACCAGATCGACAAGGCTCCCGAGGAGCGTGAGCGCGGAATCACGATCTCGACCGCGCACGTCGAGTACGAGACCGACAAGCGTCACTATGCGCACGTCGACTGCCCAGGCCACGCCGACTACGTGAAGAACATGATCACCGGCGCTGCGCAGATGGACGGCGCGATCCTCGTTTGCTCGGCTGCTGACGGCCCGATGCCGCAGACCCGCGAGCACATCCTTCTCGCCCGTCAGGTCGGCGTTCCCGCTCTCGTCGTGTTCCTCAACAAGGTCGACATGGTCGACGACCCTGAGCTGATCGATCTCGTCGAGATGGAGCTCCGCGAGCTGCTGTCGTCCTACCAGTTCCCCGGCGACGACATCCCGATCGTCAGGGGCTCGGCTCTGATGGCGCTCGAGGACAAGAAGCCCGAGCTCGGCAAGGAAGCCATCATGAAGCTGATGGACGCCGTCGACGAATATATTCCGCAGCCGGAGCGTCCGATCGACCAGCCGTTCCTCATGCCGATCGAAGACGTGTTCTCGATCTCGGGTCGCGGCACTGTCGTCACCGGCCGTATCGAGCGCGGCATCGTTAAGGTTGGCGAGGAAGTCGAGATCGTCGGTATCAAGGACACGCAGAAGTCGACTGTCACCGGCGTCGAGATGTTCCGCAAGCTGCTCGATCAGGGCCAGGCTGGCGACAACGTCGGCTGCCTCCTTCGCGGCATCGACAAGGAAGCCGTCGAGCGCGGCCAGGTGCTGTGCAAGCCCGGCTCCGTGAAGCCGCACAAGAAGTTTAAGGCCGAGGCCTACATCCTCACCAAAGAAGAGGGTGGCCGCCACACGCCGTTCTTCACTAACTATCGCCCGCAGTTCTATTTCCGCACGACGGACGTGACCGGTGTTGTCACGCTTCCCGAGGGCACCGAGATGGTCATGCCGGGCGACAACGTGACGATGGACGTTGAGCTGATCACCCCGATCGCCATGGAAGAGAAGCTCCGCTTCGCTATCCGTGAAGGCGGTCGTACGGTCGGCGCCGGCGTCGTCGCCAAAATCACTGAATAAGGGCATGAAGCGAGGAAGCGCCCGCCCGGCGGGCGCTTCTTCCTTTTGAAAGAGTGCGGGAAATGAACGGCCAGAACATTCGCATCCGGCTCAAGGCATTCGACCATCGAATCCTCGATGCCTCGACGCGGGAGATCGTCAACACGGCGAAGCGCACCGGCGCTGAGGTGCGCGGACCTATTCCGTTGCCGACGCGGTTCGAGCGGTTCACCGTCAACCGCTCTCCCCACATCGACAAGAAGAGCCGCGACCAGTTCGAAATGCGCACCCACAAGCGCCTTTTGGACATCGTCGATCCGACGCCGCAGACGGTCGATGCTCTTATGAAGCTCGACCTCGCCGCAGGCGTTGACGTCGAGATCAAGCTCTAAGGTCAAATGGGGCAGGCGGCGGTCGCCAGGGCTCCGAGATTTAAGAAGGAAGGAATGCTCTCATGCGTTCCGGGGTAATTGCACAGAAGGTGGGCATGACCCGCATCTTCACAGACGCCGGCGAGCACATCCCGGTGACTGTGTTGAAGCTGGAAAACGTGCAGGTCATCGCTCACCGCACCAACGACAAGAACGGCTACACCGCGCTGCAGCTCGGCGCCGGCAAGCGTAAGCCTTCGCGCCTCACCAGGGCCGATCGGCAGAACTTCGCCGTCGCCCAGGTCGAGCCTAAGCGCAAGCTGGTCGAGTTCCGGGTCACCCCCGAGAACCTGATCGAGGTGGGTGCGGAGATCACCGCCGACCACTTCGTCCCCGGCCAGTTCGTCGACGTGACGGGCACCAACCAGGGCAAGGGTTTCCAGGGCGCTATGAAGCGCTGGAACTTCGGCGGTCTGCGCGCAACGCACGGCGTGTCGCTCAGCCACCGCAGCCACGGTTCGACCGGTCAGCGCCAGGACCCCGGCAAGGTGTTCAAGGGCAAGAAGATGGCCGGCCACATGGGTTCCGAGCGCGTGACCACGCAGAACCTCGTCGTCGTCAAGACGGATGTCGATCGTGGTCTTGTCATGGTGCGCGGCGCCGTCCCCGGTTCCAAGGGGGGCTGGGTGCTGGTGCGCGACGCTGTCCTGAAGCAGCCGCACAAGGACGCCCCGCGTCCTGGCGCCTTCAAGGCTCGCGGCGCTGCCGCTGAAGCCGCTGTGGCGAAGGAGTAAGGGTGATGAAAGCTGATGTCACCACGCTGGCGGCTTCGAAGGCTGGCACGGTCGAGCTCTCGGAGGCCATCTTCGGCCTCAAGCCGCGGCCCGACCTGATCCAGCGCATGGTGCGCTACCAGCTCGCCAAGCGGCGCGCTGGCACGCACCACGCCCAGGACCGTTCCGAAGTGAACGTCACGGGCAAGAAGATGTACAAGCAGAAGGGTACCGGCGGCGCCCGTCACGGCGACAAGTCGGTCCCGCAGTGGCGTGGTGGCGGCAAGGCCTTTGGCCCCAAGCCGCGCGATCATGCCATCGAGCTGCCGAAGAAGGTGCGCGCGCTTGCGCTGCGTCACGCTCTCTCGGCAAAGCACCAGGCCGGTGAGGTCATCGTGCTGGACAAGGCGGAATCGAACGACGGCAAGACGAGCGCACTGCGCGATCAGTTCGCCAAGCTCGACTGGACCAACGTTCTCATCATCGACGGCGCCGAGCTGCAGGCCGACTTCGTGCGTGCTGCCCGCAACCTGCCGAACATCGATGTGCTGCCGGTTCAGGGCATCAACGTCTACGACATCCTGCGCCGCCGCAAGCTGGTGTTGACCAAGGCCGCCATCGCCGCGCTCGAAGAGCGTTTCGCGGGCGCAACCAACGGCGCTGGCGCCGGGGAGAGCAACTGATGAAGAAGCGTACCGCTTACGACGTCATCGTCTCTCCGGTCATCACCGAAAAGTCGACGCTCGTCTCGGAAGCTAACCAGGTGATCTTCAACGTCGCCCCCAAGGCGACCAAGAAGGAGATCAAAGAGGCCATCGAGACTCTGTTCAAGGTCAAGGTGAAGGCTGTCAACACGCTCGTCCGCAAGGGCAAGCTGAAGACTTTCAAGGGCCACCGCGCGCTGCAGAGCGACGCGAAAAAGGCGATCGTGACCCTTGTCGAAGGCCAGCACATCGACATCGCAACGGGCCTCTAAGGATACGGACCCGAGGAAACGACCATGGCACTGAAGACATTCCGTCCGACTTCTCCCGGCCTGCGCCATCTGGTGCTGGTCGACCGTTCGCAGCTCTGGAAGGGCGCGCCGGTAAAGATGTTGGTCGAAGGCAAATCCAAGTCGGGTGGCCGCAACAACGACGGGCGCATCACCACGCGTCACATCGGCGGTGGACACAAGCAGTCCTATCGTCTCGTCGACTTCCGCCGCCGCCGCTTCGATACGCCGGCCAAGGTCGAGCGCATTGAGTACGATCCCAACCGCACGGCCTTTATCGCCCTGATCAAGTATCAGGACGGCAAGCTGTCCTACATCCTGGCTCCGCAGCGCCTCGCTGTCGGCGATCAGGTTGTCGCCGGCGAAAAGGTCGACGTGAAGCCCGGCAACGCTATGCCGCTGGCCTCCATGCCGATCGGCACCATCGTTCACAACGTCGAGCTGAAGCCCGGCCGCGGCGGCCAGATTGCCCGCTCCGCTGGTTCCTTCGTTCAGCTCGTCGGCCGCGACAGTGGCTGGGCCGTTCTGAAGCTCAACTCTGGCGAGACGCGTCGCGTCCGCGCCGAGTGCATGGCCACCATCGGCGCCGTCTCGAACCCCGACCACTCCAACGAGGTCACCGGCAAGGCTGGCCGCACGCGCTGGAAGGGTCGCCGTCCGACGGTCCGCTCGATCACCATGAACCCGATCGATCACCCGAACGGCGGTCGTACCAACGGTGGTAAGCACTGGGCCACGCCCTGGGGCAAGCCGACCAAGGGTTACAAGACCCGCAAGAACAAGGCGACCGACAAGTACATCATCCGCGGCCGTCAGGCGAAGAAGAAGAAGTAACCGGCGGCGACGAGGAGACACGTTATGTCACGTTCAATTTGGAAAGGCCCGTTCGTCGACGGCTATCTTCTCAAGAAGGCTGAGAAGGTGCGCACGTCTGGACGCAACGAGATCATCAAGATCTGGAGCCGCCGTTCGACGATCCTGCCGCACTTTGTCGGCCTGACGTTCGGCGTTCACAATGGACACAAGCACGTCCCGGTCGCTGTGACCGAGGACATGATCGGCCACAAGTTTGGCGAGTTCGCCCCGACGCGTTCGTTCCCCGGACACGGCGGCGACAAGAAAGCCACCAAGGGCAGATAAGAGCTGAGGCGAACGTAAATGGGCAAGCCGAAACACGAGCGCAGGCTCTCCGAAGCTGAGGCACAGGCTGTGGCCAGGAACTTGCGCGTCTCTCCGCGCAAGCTGAACCTGGTTGCCGGTCTTATCCGCGGCAAGAAGGTCGACACGGCGCTGGCCGATCTCGAATTCTCGCGCAAGCGCATCGCGCAGGACGTCAAGAAGTGCGTCATGTCTGCGGTGGCCAACGCTGAGAACAATCACGGGCTGGACGTCAACGATCTGGTCGTCTCCGAGGCCTTCGTCGGCAAGAACCTGGTCATGAAGCGCTTCGCAGCGCGTGGCCGCGGCCGTGCCAGCTCGATCGAGAAGCCGTTCGCACAGCTCACCGTCATCGTCCGCCAGAAGGCGGAAGAGGAAGCCGAGGCGGGCGCGAAGAAATCTAAGGGTAAGTCCGCCAAGGGCGGCAAGGCGACTTCGGCCGCCAAGGAGACTGCATAATGGGTCAGAAGGTCAATCCGGTCGGCTTGCGCGTCGGCGTCAACCGCACCTGGGACAGCCGTTGGTTCGCTGGCCGTGGTGAGTACGGACGCCTGCTGCACGAAGACATGCGCATGCGCGAGCACATCCTGAAGCAGCGCCGCCAGGCCGGCATTGCCAAGGTGGTGATCGAGCGTCCGCACAAGAAGTGCCGCGTGACCGTTCACACTGCACGCCCCGGCGTTCTCATCGGCAAGAAGGGCGCCGACATCGAGAAGCTGCGCAGCGAGCTTGCCCGCTTCACCGATAGCGAGGTGCACCTCAACATCGTCGAGATCCGCAAGCCGGAAATCGACGCCACGCTGGTCGCCGAAACGATCGCTCAGCAGCTCGAGCGCCGCGTCGCTTTCCGCCGCGCCATGAAGCGCGCGGTGCAGTCGGCTCTGCGTCTCGGTGCACTCGGCATTCGTATCAACGTCGCCGGCCGTCTCGGTGGTGCTGAAATCGCCCGCACCGAGTGGTACCGCGAGGGCCGCGTGCCGCTGCATACGCTGCGCGCCGACATCGACTTCGGCTACGGTGTTGCCCGTACCGCGTACGGCATCATCGGCATCAAGGTTTGGATCTTCAAAGGCGAGATCATGGAGCATGACCCCATGGCCTCGGAGAAGAAGAACACCGAGCTGCAGGAGAGCGGTGGCGGCGGACGCCCGCGCCGTGAAGACCGTGGTGACCGCGGGGATCGTGGCGACCGCCGCGACCGTCGCGGACCTCCTCCCGCTCCGGCCGCTGAGGCCACGAGCGGTGGTGAAGGCGCAGAGAAGGCATGAAGCAGCGTCTCGCACGCTGACAAGGACAGACAGTTATGCTGCAGCCCAAAAAGACGAAATTCCGTAAGACCTTTAAGGGTCGCATCCACGGCGAAGCCAAGGGTGGCACGGCGCTCAACTTCGGCTCGCATGGTCTCAAGGCCGTTGAGCCCGAGCGCGTCACTGCCCGGCAGATCGAGGCCGCCCGTCGCGCCATCACGCGTCACATGAAGCGTGCTGGCCGCGTCTGGATCCGCATCTTCCCGGATGTTCCGGTGACGAAGAAGCCGGCCGAAGTTCGCATGGGGTCCGGCAAGGGCTCGATCGAATACTGGTGCGCGCGCGTCAAGCCGGGCCGCATCATGTTCGAGCTCGATGGCGTGCCCGACCAGATTGCACGTGAGGCACTCGTGCTTGGCGCTGCCAAGCTGCCGATCAAGACGCGTATCGTGACGCGCGTCGGCTAAAGACAGGACGAAGGATTTAAGGCGATGAGCGCGGAAGCGTTTCGGGATTTGACCCTCGATCAGCTCGACGATCAGCTGCAGAAGCTCAAGAAGGAGCAGTTCAACCTGCGCTTTCAGCGGGCGTCCGGCCAGCTTGAGAACACCTCGCGCGTGCGCACCGTGCGCCGTGACATCGCCCGCTTGCTGACCATTGCGCGCCAGAAGCGCGCCGGCGGCACCAAGAGCGCCAAGGAGTAATTACGATGCCGAAACGCGTGCTGCAGGGCGTGGTCGTCTCCGACAAGAACGACAAGACGGTGGTAGTCGAGGTCGAACGCCGCTACACCCACCCGCTGTTCAAGAAGACCGTGCGTCGCACGAAAAAGTATCACGCTCATGACGAAGCGAACGCCTTCAAGGTTGGCGACCGCGTCGAAATCGTTGAGAGCGCGCCGATCTCGAAGAACAAGCGTTGGGTCGTTCTGACCGACGCTGGCTGATGAATTTGGGCGATAAGCCCGCTTAAAGATGAGGCGCCGCCCGCGGGCGGTAGTTGGAAAGGGAAGACGCGATGATCCAGATGGAGACCAATCTCGACGTCGCTGACAATTCGGGCGCGCGCCGCGTTCAGTGCATCAAAGTACTGGGTGGCTCGAAGCGCAAGTACGCGACTGTTGGCGACATCATCGTCGTCTCGGTCAAGGAAGCCATTCCGAAGGGTCGCGTTAAGAAGGGCCAGGTGATGAAGGCCGTCGTCGTGCGCACCGCCAAAGGCGTGCGTCGTCCGGACGGCTCGCTGATCCGCTTCGACCGCAACGCCGCCGTGCTGATCAACGCACAGGGCGAGCCGGTCGGCACTCGTATCTTCGGGCCGGTCACCCGCGAGCTGCGCTCGAAAAACCACATGAAGATCGTTTCGCTCGCGCCGGAGGTGCTGTAATGGCCTCGTTGAAAATCAAGAAAGGCGATCACGTGATCGTCATCGCCGGCCGCGACAAGGGCAAGCACGGCGAAGTCGTTGAGATGCTCCCCAAGGAGCAGCGGGCGGTCGTCCGTGGCGTCAACGTAGTTCGTCGTCACCAGCGCCAGACTGCCCAGCAGGAAGGCGGCATCATTTCCAAGGAAGCGCCGATCCACATTTCCAATCTGGCGCTCGAGGATCCCAAGGACGGCAAGCCGACCCGCATCGGTTTCAAGTTCCTTGACGACGGCAAGAAGGTTCGCTTCGCCAAGCGTTCGGGCGAAGTCATTCCGGAGAGACACTAAGTCATGGCTGAGAAAGACAAACCGGCAAAGGGTCAAGGTGCCCCCAAGGGTGGCGCGCCGGCCAAGGCCGCAAAGGTAGGCAAGAAGGCCGCAGCTTCCAAGGAGCCGCGCGCTCCTGCTGCGCCGCGTCCTGCCGACTACAGGCCGCGCATGAAGTCTCACTACGAGAAGGTCGTGCGCGACGCCCTGCAAGAGAAGTTCAAGTACGCGAACGTCATGCAGGTGCCGAAGATCGAGAAGATCGTTCTCAACATGGGCGTTGGCGAAGCCGTCAACGACCGCAAGAAGGTTGATAGCGCAGCGGGCGACCTCGCCCTGATCTCCGGTCAGCGCCCTGTGCAGACGCGCTCACGCAAGGCCATCGCAACCTACAAGTTGCGCGAAGGCATGCCGATCGGCGCCAAGGTGACGCTGCGCGGCGACCGCATGTACGAGTTCCTTGATCGCTTGGTCACCATCGCGCTGCCGCGCGTGAAGGACTTCCGCGGTCTGAACCCGAAGAGCTTCGATGGTCGCGGCAACTATGCCTGCGGTCTGAAGGAGCACATCGTGTTCCCCGAGATCGACTACGACAAGGTTGACCAGATCTGGGGTATGGACATCATCGTTTGCACGTCGGCAACCAACGACGACGAGGCTCGCGAGCTCCTTCGCGGCTTCAACTTCCCGTTTCGCAGCTAGAGGACCTCGGGCTGACCCGAAAGGCCTTTGGAGGAATTTAAATGGCTAAGACGAGCTCGGTAGAAAAGAACAACAGGCGCCGCCGCCTGTCGGCCCAGAAGGCCGAGAAGCGCAAGCGCCTCAAGGCGATTGCGAACGACCTCAAGCGTCCCGCTGAGGAGCGCTTCGCTGCGCGCATCAAGCTCGCCGAGATGCCGCGCAACTCATCGCCCACGCGCATTCGCAACCGGTGCGAACTCACCGGCCGTGCGCGCGGCTACTACCGCAAGCTCAGGATGTGCCGCAACCAGCTGCGCGACCTGGCGAGCCAGGGCCTGATCCCCGGCATGGTCAAGTCGAGCTGGTAAGCGGGAGGACTGCACAATGTCGATCAACGATCCTCTGGGCGATATGCTCACACGCATCCGCAATGCGCAGATGCGTCGCCGCCCGAAAGTCGTGACCCCGGCTTCCAACATCCGCGCGCGCGTCCTCGACGTGCTCGAAGAGGAAGGCTATATCCGCGGCTACTCGCGCGTTGAGCAGAAGGGTGCTCTGCCGGTCTTCGAGATCGAGCTGAAGTACTACAACGGCCAACCCGCTATCCGCGAGATCCAGCGCGTTTCGACGCCGGGCCGCCGCGTCTATTCGCCGGTGCGCGACATCCCGACTGTCGCCAACGGCCTCGGCGTTGCGATCCTCTCCACGCCCAAGGGCGTGATGTCGGACTCGAAAGCGCGCGAAGAGAACGTCGGTGGCGAGGTTCTCTGCAGCATCTTCTAATCCGCGGCCCGCTGTGAGCGGGCGCGCTTCAAGGCTTTGGAACGACAATGTCACGTATCGGCAAAAAACCAGTCCCGGTCCCGTCCAATGTGACGGCGACTGTCAATGGTCGAGAGGTCAAGGTCAAAGGGCCCAAGGGCGAGCTCGCCTTTACGGTTCCAGACCAGATCAAGGTCGAAAAGACCGACGCCGGCATCGAGGTGACGCCGACCGACGAGACGAAGCTCGCACGCTCCATGTGGGGCATGTCGCGCACGATGATCTCCAACTTGATCGGTGGCGTGACCAACGGTTACTCGCGCACCCTGGAAATCCAGGGCGTCGGTTTCCGCGCCGCGATGAAGGGCAAGGATCAGCTGCAGCTCAACATCGGCTTCAGCCACGATGTCGTCCACCAGATCCCCTCAGGCGTGGAAGTGAAGGTTTCCGGCGCCAAGCAGGAAATCATCACGGTGTCCGGCATCGACCGCCAGCTCGTCGGCCAGGTGGCAGCCAACATCCGCGCTTCTCGCCCGCCCGAGCCCTACCAGGGCAAGGGTATTCGCTACCAGGGCGAATATATCTTCCGCAAGGAAGGCAAGAAGAAATAAGGACGCCAGGCTATGAACGCGCTCACGAAACTCTTTGATCGGCGCAAGTCCCGCGTCCGTCGCACGCTCAAGGCGAATTCGACGGGACGCCCGCGCTTGTCGGTGCATCGTTCCTCGAAGAACATCTATGTCCAGGTCATCGATGATGCCCAGGGCAAGACGCTCGCCGCCGCATCGACGCTTGAGAAGGATCTCAAGTCGTCGCTGAAGACCGGCGCCGACAAGGCGGCTGCGGCTGCCGTTGGTAAGCTCATTGCCGAGCGCGCCATCAAGGCCGGCGTCAAGGACGTCGTCTTCGATCGCGGCGGCTTCATCTATCATGGCCGCGTGAAAGCGCTGGCCGACGCCGCACGTGAAGGCGGCCTGAACTTCTAAGCGAAGAGGATTGCATCGTGGCACGTGCCCCAGGAAGAGACCGCGGCGGTCGCGATCGCGAAGAGCGCGATAGCGAGTTCACCGAGAAGCTCGTTCACATCAACCGCGTCGCCAAGGTCGTGAAGGGCGGTAAGCGTTTCGGCTTCGCCGCGCTCGTGGTCGTGGGCGACCTCAAGGGTCGCGTCGGCTTCGGTCATGGCAAGGCCCGCGAGGTGCCGGAAGCCATCCGCAAGGCCACCGAGGCCGCGAAGCGTTCGCTGCTGCGCGTGCCGCTGCGCGATGCTCGCACGCTGCATCACGACAGCGAGGGCCGTCACGGCTCTGGTAAGGTCGTGGTTCGCTCGGCCCCGGCCGGTACCGGTATCATCGCCGGTGGTGCTATGCGCGCCGTGTTCGAGATGCTTGGCGTGCACGACGTCGTCGCCAAGTCGCTCGGCTCGACCAACCCCTACAACGTGGTGCGTGCAACTTTTGATGCCCTGAAGCATCAGGAGAACCCGCGTGCCGTTGCCGCCCGTCGCAACAAGAAGGTGAGCGAGATCGTCTCGCGCCGCCGTGACGGATCGGCTGCTGGCGAGGCCGCCGCCGAGGCGTAAAGCTTCACGCGCGGCATACGCAAGGAACGAGAGCCATGGCTAAGAAGACCATCACCGTCGAGCAGATCGCTAGCGCCAACCGTCGCCCGGAAATCCAGACGCAGACGCTGCGCGGCCTCGGCCTCGACAAGCTGCACCGTCGGCGCGAGCTGGAGGACACTCCGGCAATCCGCGGCATGATCAACAAGGTTCCGCATCTCGTGCGCATCATCGAAGATGCGCCGGCGGGCAAGAAATCCTGAAGGAGCTAGGGTCCGATGCGGCTCAATGAGATCAAGGACAAGCACGGCTCGCGCAAGGAACGCCTGCGCGTCGGCCGCGGCATTGGTTCCGGCGTCGGCAAGACGGGTGGCCGCGGTGGCAAGGGCCAGACGGCTCGCACCGGCGTTGCCATCGGAGGCTTCGAAGGCGGCCAGATGCCTTTGCATCGTCGCTTGCCGAAGCGTGGCTTCAACAAGTGGCGCCGCAAGGACTACAACGAGATCAACGTCGGCACGCTGCAGCAGGCGATCGCTGATAAGCGTCTTGACGCCGGCAAGCCGGTGAACCTCGAGGCACTGATCGAGGCTGGCATTCTCCGCCGCGCCAAGGATGGCCTGCGCCTCCTCGGTGACGGCGAGATCACGGCAAAGGTCGCCCTCACCGTCGATCATGCCTCGGCCACCGCCCGCGCGGCTATCGAGAAGGCCGGCGGCACGATCACGCTGATCGAAAAGAAAGTGCTTCCCGCGGACGAGGCGAAGCGCAAGAAGACGGCGGCCAAGAAGAGCGCTTCGGGCGCCAAGAAGCCTGCCGGAGCCGGCGAGGAATAAACCTTGGCGCAGATAGGCGTCGGCAGCGCTCGCCGCCGACGCTAGTATATCAGGCGGCGTTGTCGCACCCGGGGCGTGCTCCCATCTTAGGCGAGGGGACAACCACAGGGCGGCCCACTGCCAGGGGCGCGAAGGTCGGGAGAACGAACAATGGTATCCGCTGCCGAGCAGCTAGCCGCCAATCTCAACTTTGGCGCTTTCGCCAAGGCCGAGGATCTTAAGCGCCGCATCTATTTCACGCTCGGCGCGCTCATCGTCTACCGCTTCGGAACATTCATTCCGCTGCCCGGCATCAATCCGACGGCATTCGCGCAGACCTTCCACGCGAACGCCGGCGGCATTCTCGGCATGTTCAACATGTTCGCGGGTGGCGCCGTCGAGCGTATGGCGATCTTCGCCCTCAACATCATGCCGTACATCTCGGCATCGATCATCATGCAGCTCATGAGTTCGATGTCGCCCAAGCTCGAAGCCTTGAAAAAGGAAGGCGAGCAGGGTCGCAAGCAGATCAACCAGTACACGCGCTACCTCACGGTGGTGCTCGCAGCCTTCCAGGCTTATGGCATCGCTATCGGCCTTGAGGGATCGAGCGGCGCTGCTGGCCCCGTCGTTATCGAGCCCGGTTGGTTCTTCCGCATCACCACCGTCATAACGCTGGTTGGCGGAACGCTGTTCCTGATGTGGCTCGGCGAGCAGATCACGCAGCGCGGCGTTGGCAACGGCATCTCGCTGATCATCTTCGCAGGTATCGTCGCCGGATTGCCCGTGGCGCTCGTCGGTCTCTTCGAGCTGGCCCGCACGGGCTCGCTGTCGGTTGGCCTGCTGCTCGCTCTCCTTGCGCTGATGCTGGCCGTCGTAGCCGCCATCGTTTACATGGAGCGCGCACAGCGCCGGCTTCTGATCCAGTATCCTAAGCGACAGGTCGGAAATCGCATGTTCCAGGGCGATTCCTCGCACCTTCCGCTGAAGCTGAACTCCGCGGGCGTCATTCCGCCGATCTTCGCTTCCTCGCTGCTGTTGTTGCCGATCACCGCCGCTCAGTTCACCGCGGGCCAGGGCCCGAGCTGGCTGAACGAGCTTACGGCAGCGCTCGGCACCGGCCAGCCGCTCCACATCCTTCTTTATGTGGCGCTGATCATCTTCTTCGCCTTCTTCTACACCGCCGTCGTCTTCAATCCGAAGGAGACCGCAGACAACCTGCGCAAGTACGGCGGCTTCCTGCCTGGCATCCGCCCTGGTGAGAAGACGGCCGAATACATCGACTACGTCTTGACGCGCATTACCGTCGTCGGCGCCCTCTACCTCGCCGCGGTCTGCGTATTGCCTGAAATACTCATTTCCTACGCGGGTGTGCCGTTCTACTTTGGCGGCACCTCGCTGCTCATCGCGGTGAGCGTCACGATGGATACCGTGGCACAGGTGCAGAGCCATTTGCTCGCGCACCAGTACGAAGGCCTTATCAAGAAGGCCAAGCTAAGAGGCGCGACGGGGCGAGGGCGGAGATGAACTTGATCCTGCTGGGTCCACCAGGAGCCGGCAAAGGAACGCAAGCCGAGAATCTTGCAAAGCGGCGAGGGCTGGTTCAGCTCTCAACGGGCGATATGCTCCGGGCGGCGGTGAAGGCCGGTACGCCTGTGGGCCTTGAAGCCAGCGCCATCATGGAGGCTGGCGGCCTTGTGCCCGACGAGGTGGTGATCAAGATCATCGCCGAGCGGATCAAGGAACCCGACTGCGTTAACGGCTTCATTCTCGACGGCTTCCCGCGCACCCTGAAGCAGGCCGCCGCGCTCGATGAGCTGCTCGGCTTCCAAGGCAAGAAGCTCGATGCCGTCATCGAGCTGAAGGTGGATGACAACGCACTCGCTGCCCGAATCGAGAACCGGGCGCGTGAGACGATTGCCGCCGGCGGCGTGCCGCGCAGCGATGATAACGCCGAAGCCCTGAAGAAGCGGCTGATGGCGTACTATCGCGAGACCGCGCCGCTGATTGGTTACTATTTCGCCAAGGGAAAACTGAGCTGTGTCGATGGCATGGCCCCGATCCCGGAAGTCGCAGCTCAACTGGACGACGTTCTGAACAGCGGCGTCGCACCCTAAAAAAACCATTATCGGCCAATTGACGGAGACGTAGTGCTTCGGTACAACACCGCGTTCTTAACGCACGCTCGCAGCCGCCCGAACTGGAAACAGTCGGGCTGGAGAGGTGCGTTTTTGGCGCATGAACTCTAACCACTAAAAGCAGCGGGATTGCCGCGTCGGGGGCGGCGAGCCTCAAGCCGGCGGCAATCGATACCTCAGGAGAAACGTGTGGCCCGTATCGCAGGCGTCAACATTCCGACGCAGAAGCGCGTAGTGATCGCGCTGCAGTATATTCATGGCATTGGTGAGAAGTTCGCCACCGACATCTGCACCAAGGTCGGCATTCCTGCCGAGCGGCGTGTCAACGAGCTGACGGACGCCGAAGTGCTGCAGATTCGCGAGACGATCGATCGCGATTATCTCGTCGAAGGCGACCTGCGCCGCGAGGTCATCACCAACATCAAGCGCCTTATGGATCTCGGCTGCTACCGCGGCCTGCGTCACCGTAAGGGCCTGCCCGTTCACGGCCAGCGCACGCACACCAACGCGCGCACCCGCAAGGGTCCGGCCAAGCCGATCGCTGGCAAGAAGAAAGCCTAATCGGTTCATCAGGGGCGGCCTCCTCGGCTGTCCCTATTCGGTTTTGACGAAATTCGCATGACGGGCCGCACGGCGGCCTCTGGAGAGACGACGGATGGCCAAGGATACAACCGCTGCTGGAGGACGCGCCAAGGTGCGTCGCCGCGAAAAGAAGAACATCACTTCGGGCGTCGCGCACGTCAACGCGTCGTTCAACAACACCATGATCACCATCACCGATGCTCAGGGCAACACGATTGCCTGGTCTTCGTCGGGCACCAAGGGCTTCAAAGGCTCGCGCAAGTCGACGCCGTACGCCGCCCAGGTCGCTGCCGAGGATGCTGGCCGCAAGGCTCAGGAGCACGGCATGAAGATCCTCGAGGTCGAGGTGTGCGGTCCCGGCTCCGGCCGTGAGTCGGCGCTCCGCGCGCTGCAGTCGGTAGGCTTCCAGATCACCTCGATCCGCGACGTGACGCCGATCCCGCACAACGGTTGCCGCCCGCGCAAGCGTCGTCGCGTCTAACACTCTTCCGGCGGGACGAGGATTCCGTCCCGCCGTGCGCCGCTCCGAAGCGTGCGCTGTCGCATTCTGAATTCAATTCGCCTGCCACCCCCGGCGCAGGCGTCCAGGTAGCGAGGCACCCCGTGGTGAACGTTCTACAGAAGAACTGGCAGGATCTGATCAAGCCGAACAAGCTCGATGTAGCGTCGGGCCGTGATCGCAATCGTGTTGCGACGGTCGTCGCCGAGCCGCTCGAGCGCGGCTTCGGCATGACGCTCGGTAACGCGCTCCGCCGCGTGCTGCTGTCGTCGCTGCAGGGCGCCGCCATCAAGACCGTCCAGATCGACGGCGTGCTGCACGAGTTCTCCTCGATCCCGTCCGTGCGTGAGGATGTCACCAACATCGTCCTCAACATCAAAGAGATCGCGCTGCGCATTCACTCCGAAGGCGTGAAGCGCATGGTCCTCAAGAAGGAAGGCGGCGGTCCCGTCCGCGCCAAGGACATCGAGGCCGGCCCCGACGTCGAGATCCTCAACCCCGAGCACGTGATCTGCACCCTTGACCAGGGCGCAGCCATCCGCATGGAGTTCACGGCCGACATGGGCAAGGGCTACGTCCCGGCCGATCGCAACCGCCCGGAGGACGCTCCCATCGGCCTGATCCCGGTCGACAGCCTCTACACCCCGGTCAAGAAGGTCTCCTACAAGGTCGAGAACACCCGCGAGGGCCAGATCCTCGACTATGACAAGCTGACCATGACCGTCGAGACGGATGGCTCGGTGAAGCCCGAGGATGCGATCGCGCTTGCCGCACGCATCTTGCAGGACCAGCTCGCCGTCTTCATCAACTTCGAGGAGCCCAAGAAGGCCGTCGAAGAGACGCGTCACCCCGAGCTCGCATTCAACGCCGCCCTCCTCAAGAAGGTCGACGAGCTCGAGCTTTCCGTCCGCTCGGCCAACTGCTTGAAGAACGACAACATCGTTTACATCGGCGACCTCATTCAGAAGACCGAGGCCGAGATGCTGCGCACGCCGAACTTCGGCCGCAAGTCGCTCAACGAGATCAAGGAAGTTCTGGCCTCCATGGGTCTGCACCTCGGCATGGAAGTGCCGAACTGGCCGCCGGACAACATCGAAGAGCTGGCCAAGCGCTTCGAGGATCAGTACTAAGCCGGGCGTAGGCGGCAGGATCTCTTGAGAGGTCAACTGCCGCCACGCTCATTTTTGACGACCAAGGCAATCAAGGAGGGGCCGAAGAACCCCCCATTGCACAACGTAAGGGAAAGACACAATGCGCCACAAAAAGCTCGGGCGGCGTTTCAGCCGCGACGTCGGCCACCGCCAGGCCATGTTCTCCAACATGGCGGCCGCTCTCATCAAGCACGAGCAGATCGTCACCACGCTGCCGAAGGCGAAGGACCTGAAGCGCGTCATAGACAAGTACATCACGCTCGCCAAGCGCGGCGACCTGAACTCGCGCCGCCTGGCCGCCTCGCGCATGCGCGACGAGGACATGGTCAAGAAGCTCTTCGACGTGCTCGGGCCGCGCTACAAGGATCGCGCCGGTGGCTACACGCGCGTCGTGAAGGCTGGCTTCCGCTACGGCGACAGCGCTCCGCGCGCCGTCATCGAGCTGGTTGACCGCGACACCTCGATCAAGGGCAAGGAAGACAAAGAGCGCCACGAGGCTGCTCTCGCCGCCGCCCAGTCTGAAGGCTGATCTTTCGCGCCGCATCCCGGCTGGGATGCGAGGACCGCGACCATCACACGAATAAAGCCGGCGCCAATCGCGCCGGCTTTTTTCATTGCTCAGACGATGCGGCTCTTGGCTGGCGCAATCCTCACGCCGCCGAGGCCTGCGCATCCTGCGCTTCGAGCAATGCTTTGAACTCGGCCATGCCCAGAGTCGCCACGACGTTGAGGCTGTCGTCGAGGATCTCGTAGACGAGGTTGTCGACGTTCCGGTTGCTGAAGAACGCGATCACGTCCTGGTCACCGCCGCCCTCGGTATGCGGCTCGCCGTCGCCCGGAGTTGCGACATAGCTCCCCACCGGCCGCACCTCTTTCAATTCGCCGTTCGCGCGATAGATGCGCAGCTCACCCTGCAGGATGACAGTGACGTAGTCGCACTTGTGCCGGTGCGTGGCGATCTTCGAGTGCGCGTCGAACTTGAATAGGATGTCGACGATGCGTTTCGTCTCGTCCACGGCACAGATGTGATAGGCGATGTGCGGGAACCCTTCGAGGGTATGCCAGCTCACATTGCGCGTATCGAAGGGAAGGGTCGTCGTCATTTCGGTGCCTTTCTGCGTTGGCTTGCCGGCGCATCCGCCCTACGCGGCCTCCCAAGTGGCCTTAAGGGCTGCTCTCCCGCTGACGCCAACGTGAATTGTTGCCGCGGCTCTCGCTTGCCATTTTGTGCCACATCCGTCGCGGCCGCTGTGGGTCTATCGCATGGCACTCCGTATATCCGGCGTTACCCGCGCCAGCGCTTTGGGACCGATCGCCGAGTTCATGGATAGGCAGGGCGGCTCGATCACGCGCGTCCTCAATGACGTGGACCTGCCTTTTGCCCTTCTTGAGCACCGCGACCTGGTCGTTCCGCTGCGAGAGCAATTCCGCCTGCTCGAGCGCGCCGCCCGCGAAACTGGCGACGACTTCTTCGGCGCCCGCCTGGGTCAGGTCGTGCGCTCGCGCGAGTTGAGCCGCTTCGGCGCATGGGCGTGCGCCGGCCCGACATTGCGTGAGGCCATCAGGCGCGCTCACGCCGGCATCGGCGTCATGCTTCAAACGGCAACTGTGCTGCGCTTCACGCAAACGGATGAATCAGCCCTGTGGTCCATCGAGTTCGTCGAGCCCGAATGTGAGGGCCGACATCACAACGAGCTGTTGGGCATCAGCTACATGATCGATGTCATCCGCTCTTACGCAGGTGCCAGCTGGCATCCGAACACGGTTTTCACAGCTCTGGCGAAAAGCGAAAGGCGCGCTCCGCTGGAAGATGTCTTCCGATGCAATATCTCGCACGGCCATGCTGTGACCGCCGTGAGCTTCAACGCAGCCTTGTTGGATTGCCCGCGTACGGCTGTAAACCGTGCAGAAGGCGAGGGGGCACCGGAGGCAGAGCTGCCGCCCGAACGAGATGCCCTCGCCACCATCGGCGCCGTCGTCGACCTCGCCCTGCACGAGGACTATCCGCGCGTCGATTGGGTCTCCGCCAAGATGGGACTGAGCCGCCGGTCGCTGCAAAGGCTACTCGAGCGCAACGGCACCTCGTTCGGGGAACTCGTCGAGCAGTCGTTGTGCCGTCGGGCGATTGTGCGCCTCGGCGATCATGGCACCGCCATCACTGAGATTGCCCTGGAGCTCGGCTACTCCGACGCAGCGCATTTCACCCGCGCTTTCCGCCGATGGACCGGCATGCCGCCCAGTGCCTACCGGCAGTCGCTTACCTGATCCATGTCGCCATAATGGCAACCCATCCCGTACGGATTAGCGCAGTTCCCACAATTACAGTTCCGGCGGCCCGAAGGGGCCATTATTGGTGGCGGGCGCCGGCCGAACAGGGCAGTGCGCTGACGATGGGCTTCAGCTAGGGATCGCATATGTCTTCGCAGAAGGTTCTGGTCACCGGCGCCTCCGGCTTCATCGCCAAGCACGTCATCGCCGAACTCGTCCGCCAGGGATACGAGGTGCGCGGCACGATACGCAATTTCGCGCGCGAGCAAGAGGTGTTGCGCGGCATCGCCAGCGCAGGTGCCCCCCTCGATAACGTGAAGCTCGTCCCCGCTGATCTTATCAGCGATGACAATTGGGACGATGCCATCGCCGGCTGCACCTTCGTCGTGCACGTCGCCTCGCCCTTTCCGATCCGCCCCGTGAAGCACGTCGACGAGCTTGTGCAGCCCGCGCGCGAGGGGACGCTGCGGGTGCTGAAAGCCGCGACCAAGGCGGGCGTCAAGCGCGTGGTGCAGACGTCCTCCATCGTCGCCATAACCACGCCCTGGCCGGAAGCCGAGCGCGGGCATGTGTTCGACGAAACCGATTGGACCAATCCAAAGCGCCCGGATATCTCGCCCTACACCATTTCCAAGACGCTCGCCGAGCGCGCAGCATGGGACTACGTGACTTCGACGCCGGGGGCGCCCGAGCTGGCGACGATCAATCCCGCCTTCGTTCTCGGCCCGGCTCCCGACACCGACCTTTCGACCTCGGTCGAAGTCATCCGCCTGATCGGCACCGGCGCCTATCCGCTGGCACCCAAGATTGCCTTCCCTGTCAGCGACGTGCGCGACGTGGCGGCGACCCACGCCCTCGCCATGATCACCCCAGGCGCGGCCGGCCAGCGCTTCATCACCGCCAACGGCTTCGTTCGGCTCATCGACGTGGCGGCTATGGTTGCCAAGGCGCTGCCAGATCTGTCGAAGAAGGTCCCGCGCGGGGAAATGCCCGATTTCCTGGTGCGGCTCCTGGCCATATTCGATAATCGCCTGAGGGCTGTGCTGCCGGACCTGGGCTTCCCCCGACAGGTCTCGAACACCAAGGCGCGCGAAATCCTGGGCCAGAAGTTCCGCTCGCCCCAGGAGGCGGTCACCGCCGCCGCCTCGAGCCTTCGGGCCCTGAAGGTCATCTGACGCCGATTCTGGGGCCTATGGCGTTTTGCGGGCAGCGTCGTCACGTCAGCGCCACGAAGCGCGGCGCTATGCTATGTCAGCCGCGGCCTCAGCTTCTGGAACAAAAGAGGACCCGCACCGTCAAACCGTGCAAAGGACCATGACCAGGGATGACTATGCCGAAACGCTTCCAATTCCGTGCTCTCGCCATCCTCCTCGGTCTCGGCGCCGTTGTCGGCCCCTTCGCGGCCCCGGCAGTCGAGGCGCTGGACCGGCAGGTGCCCCCCTCGAGCGAGGCGCTGCAGTTCTCCTACGCGCCGATCGTCAAACGGGCGACCCCGGCAGTGGTGAACGTCTATGTGCGCTCTCGCGTGCGCACCTCGCTCTCGCCCTTCGCTAACGATCCCTTCTTCCAGCGCTTCTTCGGTGGCCGCGGCGGCTTCGGCCTCCCGCAAGAGCGCATCCAGCAGTCGCTCGGCTCGGGCGTCATCATCAGCCCCGATGGCGTCATCGTCACCAATACCCACGTCATCAAAGGCGGCTCCGATACGCAGATCCGCGTGGCGCTGTTCGACAAGCGTGAGTACGACGCACGCATCATCGCCCAGGACGAACGCACCGACCTTGCCGTGCTCAAGATCGAGAAGGGCGGCAACGACTTCCCCTATCTTCAGTTTGCCAATAGCGACAAGCTGGAGGTCGGCGACGTCGTCCTCGCCATCGGCAACCCCTTCGGCGTCGGCCAGACGGTGACAAGCGGCATCATCTCCGCTCTCGCACGAACCGAGATGGCGCAATCGGATACGCAGGTATTCCTGCAGACCGACGCTGCCATCAATCCCGGCAACTCCGGCGGCGCTCTCGTTGACATGAACGGCAAGCTTGTCGGCATCAACACGATGATCTTCTCGCAGTCCGGCGGCTCGGTTGGCATCGGCTTCGCCATCCCGTCGAACCTCGTGCGTCTTGTCGCCGACAATGCCATTGCCGGACGCAAGATCGAGCGGCCCTGGCTCGGCGCCCAGCTCGAAACGGTCGATCGCGAGAAGGCGCAGTTGCTGAAGCTCGACCGCGTTTCGGGCGCGGTCGTCATGCGCCTCACCAACAACAGTCCGGCCGCACGCGCTGGGCTCCTGCTCGGCGACGTCATTATCACCGTCGACAGCTTCGACGTCGCCGATGCGCACTCGGTACACTACCGCCTGACGACGCGCGGCATCGGCAACACCAGCCGCCTCGAGGTCATCCGCAACGGCCGCGTCGTCAAGGTCGACCTGCCGCTGCTGCCGGCCCCCAAGCCCGGAAAGGATGATGTGCGCAATTTGTCGGGCAATCATCCCTTCGACGGAGCGCGCGTGTCGAACATCCTCCCGAGCGTTGCCGACGAGTTCAATCTCGACGAGACCGACGGCGTCGTCATCGTTGCCGTGCGCTCTGGCGGCGTTGCAGCGCGCCTCGACTTCCAGCCCGGCGACGTCATCCTTCAGGTCGGTCCCGACAAGATCACTGATGTCGTCATGCTCGACGAGATCACCCGCAAACCCCAGCGTCTGTGGAGCGTCACCATCAAGCGCGGTGGACGCACCATGAAGCTGCAGATGTCAGGCTGATCGCGCGTGGCAACGCTGTTCGAAGCTGCCGGATTGGAGAAGGGCGCCCCGCGCCCGCTTCCCGATCGCCTGCGCCCGACCAAACTTTCCGAGGTTGTCGGCCAGGATCACCTCGTCGGCCCGACCGGCACCCTGACGCGCATGCTGAAAAGCGGCCGCCTGCCGAGCCTCATCCTCTGGGGCCCGCCAGGCTCCGGCAAGACCACGGTCGCGCGCCTGCTCGCACACGAGACGCAACTGGAGTTCGAGCAGCTTTCGGCGATCTTCTCCGGCGTGCAGGATCTGCGCAAAGCCTTCGACCGCGCCAAGTCGCGCCGCGAGCTTGGCAAAGGCACGCTGCTGTTCATCGACGAGATTCACCGCTTCAACCGCGCACAGCAGGACAGCTTCCTCCCGCACATGGAGGACGGCACCATCACGCTCGTCGGTGCCACCACCGAGAACCCATCGTTTGAGCTCAACAGTGCCGTGCTCAGCCGCGCCGCTGTCCTGGTGTTCAACCGCCTCGGCCCGGAAGCCATCGAGGATCTGCTGCAGCGCGCCGAGAAGGAAGAAAAGCGCAAGCTGCCGCTCGACGACGACGCCCGCGAGGCGCTCATGGCCATGGCTGACGGCGATGGCCGTGCTTCGATCAACCTCGCCGACGAGGTCTTCGCCGCCGTAGCGCCAGGACAGGCGCCGCTCGATCGCAACGCGCTCAGCGAACTGGTGCAGCGTCGCGCACCGCTCTACGACAAATCGCGCGAGGGGCACTACAACCTGATCAGCGCGCTCCACAAGTCGGTGCGCGGTTCCGATCCCGACGCGGCGCTCTACTATCTCGCCCGCATGCTCGATGGCGGAGAGGATCGCTTGTTCCTGGCACGTCGTCTCGTGCGCATGGCCGTCGAGGATATCGGCCTCGCCGACCCGCAGGCCGTCGTGCAGGCGCTCGCCGCCAAGGACACCTTCGACTTCCTCGGTAGCCCCGAAGGCGAATTGGCTCTGGCGCAGGCGACCGTCTACCTCGCCACCGCGCCCAAATCGAATGCGGTCTACGTCGCCTACAAGGCTGCAATGCGCGCCGCCAAGGAGCATGGCTCGCTGGCGCCGCCCAAGCACATCCTCAACGCTCCCACCAAGCTGATGGAGGAGGAGGGCTACGGCGGCGGCTACGAATACGACCACGACGCCGAGAATGCCTTCTCCGGGCAGGACTACTTCCCCGAGGAATTCGCCAAGCGCCCCCAGTACTACGATCCGCCCGAGCGCGGGTTCGAGCGAGAGATCAAGAAGCGCCTGACCTATTGGGCCGACCTGCGCGCCAAGCGCAAACAAGGCAAGCCGTAAGGCGGCGAGAGCGTGGCAGCGCGAAGCCTAAACTTCGGCGTTACAACGAAAATTCGTGAGTTCACCCCGTCACGGTTCATACCTATACTGATCAGAGCGTAGACGGGGGATGCAATGACGGTCCGGTTCATCGATCTCTGGCGTGGACACCCGATCAATGAGTCCGTGACGACGCCGTGTATTGCGCCGCACGACCTCACCAATATGGAAGGCCAGCACGTCGGGATGGGCTTTCCCGTATTCCACAATCAATGCGCGATCCGCCTGGGCGTCGCGCTGCGCCGTGCCGGCGTCACCGACAGCCAGATCGGCGGCTGCGCCTCATGCGCCGTGCACCCGCGCTCCGACATGCATTTCATCAACGCCAATCAGCTCGCCAACGCGCTCGCGCATGCGAACATCCCCGGCATCGGCCGTGTCGAGAAGATCACCGGCACGGAGACTTCGCACTATTACCCGCAGCTCTTCGGCCGCACCGGCATCATCTACTTCCAGGACTATTGGAAGCGCAGCTCCGACAAAGGCCGTCCCACCGGCGACCATATCGACGTGTGGAACGGCTATCGCTCGTCGGCGAAGTGGCTGCTCGAGTGGTTCTCCTGGCTCGGCTACTATTCCAACTACGCCAACGCCGGCGAAATCTGGTTCTGGGAAGTGAAGTGAGCGCACCGCGCTCAGGGGGCACAACCATGCGCTACACTGTTGCAATGGTATTCGCGGTCATCGGCGCCGGATTGGCCGCCGTGTTCCTCGGCTCCTCGGTCGCCGATTGGATCGTGGCACATCGCTCGTTCGACAGCTCCGACGATGCCGAGAACCTGCACATGCTCTCGTTCATCGGCACCATCGTCACCGGCCTTTTTGTCGGCTGGCTTCTCGGCTGGATCGTTGGCGGTGCCGGCAGGTCCAGTAAGCCGGCGGCATAGCGGCCGCGCGTAACCAGCGGCGAGAACCCGATACCGGCCGAGAACCGGGTTTTCATCGGCGCAACAGCGCTGCATCGGGCTTGGTCAAATCCTGTCAACCATCGCTGGGGCATGCTCGCCGCGCGGGACGGACCGTCTCCAGACTGGGCCACCGGGCGACGCGCGGGTTAGGTTCGGGCCGGTGAGGCTGGACATCAGAGCCCGCTACGCCTAGGCCATCGCACAAAAGCGGCTGGCAGCCCGGACAGGATCATTGATGAGCGATCGCGTTGAAACCATCGAAGTGAAGGCGAGCGAGGCCGACATGCGCCTCGATCGATGGTTCCGTGTGCACTTCCCCGAAGTGGGTTACTCCTACTTGCAGAAGTTGCTGCGCACCGGCCAGGTGCGCGTGAACAGCCGTCGCGCCGAAGCGAATGCGCGCCTCGAAGCCGGCGCCCAGATCCGCGTTCCGGCCGTCGTGCGCGCCGCGCCCAAGGCCGCAACCGCCACCGGCGTGAAGCCGGCAATGGGCGTTTCAAAGGGCGACCGCGACCGCATCGAGAAGATGATCCTGTTCGAGGACGACCACGTGCTTGTGCTCAACAAGCCGTTCGGCCTCGCTGTCCAGGGCGGCACCGGCACCAAGAAGCACATCGACGGCATGCTGGAAGGCATGGCCGACCGCTTCGGCGGCGAGCGCCCGCGCCTTGTCCATCGCCTCGACCGCGACACGACCGGCGTCCTTCTCGTCGCCAAGCATCGCGACGCCGCCGCCAAGCTCGGCCGCGTGTTCCAGACGCGATCCGCCGCCAAGACCTATTGGGCTCTGGTGAAGGGCGTTCCGAAACCGCCGCAGGGCAAGGTCGAGGCGGCACTGGTAAAGGCCGCCGGCCCCGATGGCGACCGCGTGCGCAAAGCGCTCCCCGGCGAACAGAAGGAAGCGATGCACGCGACGACGCACTACTCCGTCATCGACCGCCTCGCGCACAAGGCATCATGGGTATCGCTGAAGCCGGTGACGGGCCGCCAGCATCAGTTGCGCGCCCACATGGCGCTCATCGGACACCCTATATGCGGTGACAACAAATACGGCGGCGATGAAAACCTCCCCGCCGAGCAGATGGACAACAAACTTCACCTGCATGCCCGCCGTCTTGTGCTGCCGCACCCCTTCACCGGCGGCAAGATCGATGTAACCGCGCCGCTTCCCGAGCACATGCTGAAGACCTGGGAAATACTTGGCCTCGACGCCGATCGCTACGACGAGGACAAGTGATGAAGCTGATCGTCCTCGATTGCGATGGAACGCTGGTCGATAGCCAGAATGGCATCTGCGAGGCGATGAACTACGCCTTCACCGGCTTCGGTCTGACGCCGCCCCCGCGCGCCGCGACGCTCTCCATTGTCGGGCTTTCGCTACCCGAAGCAATCCTGGCCCTGGCCCCCGAGGCCGACGGGGAGCTGCGCGCCAAAATGGTCGAGCGCTATAAATCGGCGTTCTTCGAAATCCGCCGCGAGCCCGAACTGCATGAGCCGCTGTTCGAGGGCATCGCCACCGCCATCGAAGCCTTCGGCCGCCGCGATGACATCGTGCTCGGCATCGCCACCGGCAAGTCGCGCAAGGGAGTTGACCGCCTCTTTGAGCGCGAGGGCTGGGCAGGGCGCTTCGTCACCGTGCAGACGTCCGACGATCACCCCTCCAAGCCGCATCCATCGATGCTGCACGCCGCCATGGCCGAAACGGGCGTCGATCCGGAACGCACCGTGATGGTGGGTGACACAACTTTTGACATGGCCATGGCACGCGCCGCCGGCACCGGAGCGCTGGGCGTCGGCTGGGGCTATCATTCAATTCCCGACCTGCATCGTGCCGGCGCCCATTCCGTGGTCGAGCTCAGCCACACGCTGGCAGAGGAGATCGATGCATTCTTCGCACAGCGGGAGAACGCAGCATGAGCGAGGAAGAAAAGCGCGCCGCCCCCAACATTCCCAAGGACCAACTGACGCCGCCGCTGCCCAAGCGTTTCTATACCGACGTGACCGTGGGCGACGCACCGGGCGGCGGCTTCCAGATCCTGCTCGACGGCAGGGCCGTGCGCACACCGAAGAAGCAACTGCTCATCGTCCCGACCCGGGCGCTGGCCGAGGCGATCGCTGCCGAATGGGCAGCCCAGGACGCGCACATCGACCCATCGAAGATGCCGTTGTCCAAGCTCGCCATCACCTCCATCGACGGCGTCACCGGTAGCATGCGCGAAGTCGCATCGGACATCGTCCGTTACGCCGGCAGCGACCTGCTCTGCTACCGCGCCGAGGCGCCCGCCACCCTCGCCGAACAGCAGGCCCGCACCTGGGATCCCCTGTTGAGCTGGATCGAGGCTCAATCGGGTGCACGCTTCCTTCTGGCCGAAGGCGTGATGCCGGTAACGCAGAACCGCTTCGCTCTTGAGCGTATCGAGGACCTTGTTGCCCCCTACGACGCCATGCAGCTCGCTGCCCTGCACGTGATGACCACACTCACAGGCTCGGCATTCCTTGCGCTCGCCGTCGCCAAGGACCGCCTGTCTGCTGAGGAGGCTTGGGACGCCGCCCACATCGACGAGGACTGGCAGATCGCGCGCTGGGGCGTCGACGTCGAGGCCACCGAGCGCCGCGAGCGCCGCCGCCGCGAGATGCTCTCCGCCGATCGCTTCTTCAGGCTCCTGGCAGCCGCCTAGCTGTTAACTTTCAGAGTTAGGCAGCAACCCTCACGCTGCCCCTCTCAGGGGATGCGCCGGGATTTCCGGTGACGCACATTCAATGTCACCCCGACGAAAGTCGGGGCCTGCGCCAAGTGCAGCACGCGCCTCTGGCGAAGGACAGCGCGGCGTTTGCGGCTGGCGCGGATCACTTCTTCCGGCGCGCTTGTCGAGACGTGTCTGGGTCCCGGCCTCCGCCGGGATGACGGTGGGGGGGGGCGCCGCTTGGACACCTCTTGGCCGCGCAGCGGCGAGGGCGCCTTGCGCGACCCTCGCCGCACAACAAGCATCTCGCTGCTTGCGTCACCCCAAAAAAATTGGCTGCGGGACGCATGCGCGCGCGTGGCTGCCCAGTTCCGTAGGTAACAGCGGCGGCCTGCGGACCCGCCTAGAGTGACGGCCAAACAGAGCCAGAACCGATGGAGCGGCCTATGCTCAGCCTATTCGACCTCATCATCCTAGCAATCGTCATCGCCGCGGTGCCCTTCCTGCTGTGGGCCGGCCGACGACCGTAACGCCTGTCGCCTCTCGCCGTCGCAGCACCGCCAGATCCCAGAAGGATAAGCTTATGCAACCCCTCGGAACGTATGATCTCTACCTCAACTTTTTCGTCGCCACCGCGATGCCGTTGATCATCCTCGCCAACCTGCGATCCTCGGTGCGCAATAGCCCGCGCAACGCGTTCCTCTGGCGCGATCACGCCAATTTCATGCGCACCTCGATGGTTATCATCGCGCTGCTCAGCCTCTGGTCGATGGTCCAGCTGGCCGGTCACTACGGCCTCGCTTCTCCCGCCTTCGTCGACTGGGCCATGCCCGCCATTGGCATCCCGTTCCTGGTAGCCGCTCTGGTCGAGATCTGGTTTGCCGCCCGATTCCTGCGCCAGTGCCTGCGGGCTCGCTTTGCGGGCTGACCCTAATGGCGGGTGGCCGCTGCCCGAAACGTCGCATCTAGGGTCCCTCGCGCCTGCGTTTGCACCGCCGAAACAGCATGCTATGAGCGCTGTTGGCGTGTCCGAAGGCGACGCGTGTGCACGAGGGACCATCATGAAGGACATCATCGAAGAACTCGAGAAGCGCCGTTCAAACGCACGTCTCGGCGGCGGCCAGGCCCGCATCGACGCGCAGCACAAGCGCGGCAAGCTGACCGCTCGCGAACGCATCGAGCTTCTGATGGACGAGAACTCCTTCGAAGAGTTCGACACCTTCGTTGAGCACCGCTGCACCGAATTCGGCATGGAGAAGAACAAGACACCGGGCGACGGTGTCGTCACTGGCTGGGGCACCATCAACGGCCGTGTCGTCTACGTCTTTGCCAAGGACTTCACCGTGCTGGGCGGCTCTCTGTCAGAGAGCCATGCTCGCAAGATGACCAAGATCCAGGACATGGCGCTGAAAAACCGCGCCCCGATCATCGGTCTGTTCGATGCCGGCGGTGCCCGCATTCAGGAAGGCGTCGACGCGCTGGGCGGCTACGGCGAGGTGTTCACCCGCAACGTCATGGCCTCGGGCGTCATCCCGCAGATTTCCGTCATCATGGGCCCGTGCGCTGGCGGCGACGTCTACTCGCCGGCCATGACCGACTTCATCTTCATGGTGAAGGACACGAGCTACATGTTCGTCACCGGCCCTGACGTCGTGAAGACCGTCACCAACGAAACCGTGACGGCCGAGGAACTCGGCGGCGCCAAGGTGCACACGTCGAAGTCGTCGGTCGCCGACGGCGCCTACGAGAACGACGTCGAGGCGCTGCTGCAGATGCGCCGCTTGATGGACTTCCTTCCGTCGAACAATAAGTCGGGCGTGCCGACGCTGCCGACCGCCGACAGCCCCGACCGCTTCGACTATTCGCTCGATACGCTGATCCCCGACAATCCGAACAAGCCCTACGACATGAAGGAGCTGATCCTCAAAGTCGTGGACGAGGCGGATTTCTTCGAGGTGCAGGAGAACTACGCCAAGAACATCCTCACGGGCTTCGCGCGTATGGAAGGCCGCACGGTGGGCATCGTCGCCAACCAGCCGATGGTACTGGCCGGCGTGCTCGATTCGGATGCCTCGCGCAAAGCGGCCCGCTTCGTGCGTTTCCTCGACTGCTTCGAGATCCCGATCATTACGTTTGTCGATGTTCCCGGCTTCCTTCCGGGCACCGCGCAGGAGTACGGTGGCCTCATCAAGCACGGCGCCAAGCTGCTCTACGCCTATGCGGAGGCAACCGTGCCGAAGATCACCGTCATCACGCGCAAGGCCTACGGCGGCGCCTATGACGTCATGAGCTCCAAGCACATCCGCGGCGACATCAACTACGCCTGGCCGACCGCCGAGATCGCCGTCATGGGTGCCAAGGGTGCGGTCGAGGTCCTCTATCGCTCCGAGCTGTCCGACCCCGACAAGATCAAGGCGCGCATCGACGAGTACCAGAAGCGCTTCGCCAATCCGTTCGTCGCAGCCGAGCGCGGCTACATCGACGAGGTGATCCTGCCGCACGGCACGCGTCGCCGGGTTTGCCGGGCTCTCAACATGCTGCGCAACAAGACGCTCGAGAACCCCTGGAAAAAGCACGACAACATCCCGCTCTGAGGTGCACATCAGTAGTGGGCGCTCTTAGAGCGACCACTACTGCAATGTCTCCTAACTGGTCATTCGGTATTTTAGGGGCGGCCGTGCAGCTTCGTCGTTTTTCGTCCAAGCGCTTGTGGGGTTGGCATCTTGCGGCGCCACTCGCGCTTGTTCTCTTTGGCCTGGCCGCACTTACCATGGCTCCGGTTCATGGCTCGACTTTCCCGGACGTGAAGTCCCAAATTAGTTGGTTCTGGTATTGGGAGAAGGAACCGACACTTTTGGAGACGGCCATTGCGCCGAGGCCCAATGACGGTCGCGTACTTCCGGTTCAACCGAGAGCGGCGAGTGGACCGGGGCCAAAGCCAGTCACGGCTGAATTCTATGAACGGACCCCCGTTTCGATTGCTCAAGAGGCATTCTTTGAGACGTCTATTGGCGCCTATACCGCCGGATTCATCTCGGTGATTGCATCGTGCTTGTCGGTAGTCTGGCTCAAGTGGGTTAGTGGATGAGGTTGGGTTAGGGGTGTTGACATCGGGAGGGCGGGTGCCAACTTGAGGGCATCACCGTGGCCCCTTGGTGGCTCCCATGAACATCGACCTTTCAGGCAAGACGGCACTCGTCACAGGCTCGACCGAAGGTATCGGCCGCGCCATCGCCAAGGGTCTCGCGGCCTCAGGTGCCGAGGTGATCATCAACGGCCGCAAGCAGGAGAAGGTCGACATCGCGGTCGCCAAGCTCGCGGCGGAACTGCCCGCCGCCAAGATCAGCGGCATCGCCGCCGATGTCGGCACCGCCGCCGGCTGCGACGCCCTCGCCACTGCGGTCGGCACCGTCGACATCCTCATCAACAACGCAGGCATCTTCGAACCGAAGCCCTTCTTCGATATCCCCGATGCCGAATGGACCCGCTTCTTCGAGGTCAACGTCATGTCGGGCATCCGCCTTTCGCGCGCGTTGATGCCGGCCATGATCGACCGAGGCTGGGGCCGCGTTGTTTTCATCTCATCGGAATCGGCCGTGCAGATCCCGCCCGAGATGGTGCACTACGGAACCACAAAGACCGCCCAGCTCGCCGTCTCGCGCGGTCTTGCCGAGCTCGCAGCCGGAACCGGCGTTACCGTCAACGCTGTGCTGCCCGGCCCGACGCGCTCCGAAGGCGTTGAAGACTTCCTTGCAGCCATGGCCAAGCAGGATGGACGCACCGTCGATGAGATGGCTGCAGAGTTCGTCAAACAGCACCGGCCGTCCTCACTCATCGGCCGCTTCGCCACTGTCGATGAGGTCGCCAACATGGTCGTCTATGTCGCCGCCAAGGAAGCATCTGCCACCAGCGGCGCAGCACTCCGTGTCGACGGCGGTGTTGTCAGATCCATCCTCTGACCCCCGCTGTGGCGCCTGGGTGACGGACAGGACGGCGCTCGGCGATCCGGGTGAAAAGCTACAGTTATGCGCCTTGGAGGAGAGAGCTACTTCTCACCGCCTTCAGCGAAGGCGCCCAAGCTCAGTTGGCACCCGCGGCGCTGCAGCAGGCCGAGCAGAACTTCAAGACCGCCAACACCAGCGGCAGCGGCTCCCTCAGTGCCGCCGAGTTCAAGACGTTCATTGATCTAAACGCCGCCGCGCAGATTGGCCGTGCGGCTAAGATCAAGGCCAACGACGCTTACAGCCGCGCCATCTCAAAAGTCGACAGCAATGGCGATGGCCTGATCACCTGGCAGGAATACCTCGCCGCGCAGTAGTTACCTTCCGCCACCCTGCCAGCCGCAATCCCTGCATCGCGACCGTGGGGCTTGCGACTGGCGCGACTGCTCCCCGCTAGTCTAGAGTTAGCGTAAAGTCAGCGCAGGGAGTAAACGCATGCGGACGATATGGGCTGGCGGGCTGCTGGTACTCTCCGGAGCAGCGCTGGCCGGTGATGACCCGCCCCGTCTTTGCTACGAGGTCGTTGGTTGCGTTCAGGACCGCACCATCAATAAGCGCGACGCAGAAAAGCTCGGCTGCGATCAGCTCTGGACGGTCCGCAATGGCATCTTTGCCGCGCGAGGTTACTGCTTTTCGACGCAACGCGGCATCGAGGAGTTCGGCAACGTGAACTGCCGCTACGGTGATCAAAACGAGGTGCCGCTCAATGACTACGAGCGCGCCAATATCCGCATAATCCAAGCGATCGAAAAACGCCGCGGCTGCTGATCAGGATCGCACCCCGGCGCTCCCCGCAAAGATGAACGGCACCTGTAGTCACCATTCAGAACGAGTTCAAAGCGAAGAATCCATTCTCCACCCCATCGAACACGCCGCACCAAAGGGGGGCGGCACAAAACGAAAAGGTGGACACCATGAAGAAGATCATTCTCGCTGCTGCTACGGCTCTCGTTGCTACGACCGCTGTTGCCTCTGCTGACACCGTCACGCGCCGCCAGGCCCAGCAGGCCGACCGCATCGAGCAGGGCCGTCAGACCGGCTCCATCACTTGGACCGAAGGCCTGAAGTTGCGCGCTGAGCAAAAGCGCATCGCCCGGACCGAAGACGCCTACCGCGACAAGGGCTACCTGACGAAGTCTGAGCGCCGCGAACTCCGCAGCATGCAGAACGAGGCGTCCGCCAGCATCGCCGAGAAGAAGTACAACAGCCGTGAGCGGGCATGGTTTCTGCCGCGCGTCGGCAAGTAAGGCGGCGGATCAACGTCGCGCAAGGCACTACCCCTCCCGTCTTCACTTCGGGGCCGCACACCACAGCGGCCCTTCTTTTTTGCCCGGCCGAAGGACGAACGAATGCGCCGTAGCGAAGCAGCCGTTAGCCAATTGGTAAGTCCGTTTACCTACTCTGCCGCCATCGAGTTCATGTTGGCGGGGCGGAGAGAGATGAGCGCGTTGCAGTCGCTATCGATTACCGAAATGTTGCAGCGGGGAGCGATCGAGGACGTCGATGTGCTGCGCCTTAAGAGCGCTTTGCACGCCGACTACGTGATCTGCCCCGACGAAGCGGAATCGCTCATCACTCTCAACGAGACCTGTCAGCAGCAGCACAGCAGCTGGCCGGGCTTCTACGTCGATACGCTCGCCGACTATTTCGTCGCGCAGATGGAGCCCGAAGGCTACCTCACTGCCGAGAAAGCCAAGCGGCTGACCGGCCGCATCGCGCCCCAGGGCATCGTTGCGCGCCGGACCGACTTCGACCTCCTGGTGCGCGTCATCGACAAGGCGCGCTGGTCACCCGTCAGTCTTGCGCGCCTAGCCCTCCAGCAGGTCAAGCTCGCGATCGCCGAAGGCAAGGGGCCGCTTCGTGTTGGTGCAACCGTAGAGCCCGGCACTATCCGCGAAAGCGACGTCGAGCAGATCCGCCGCATTCTTTACGCCTACGGCGGTGACCGCCCCATCGCCATCACGCGCGCTGAAGCCGACGAGCTTTTCGATATCAACGAGGCGATCGCCGATCCCGACGCCAACGCCGCCTGGACCGACCTCTACGTTAAGGCCGTCACCAACGTCGTCATGGCGGTTTCAGGTCACGCCGCCCCGACGCGCGAGGAAGCCCTTCGCCGCGACGCTTGGCTTATGGAAGCAAAGGGCGAGCTTTCTCCGCTGGCACTGCTTTCCGCCATGGTGTCTTCGAGCCTGGAAGCAGTTCGCCCCACGTACCGCGAGCAGTCCTCCGAGGAACGAGCCCTGGCGCGCCTCGAGCAGCAGCGAGTGGAGATCATCACCAACGAGGAGATCGAACCCATCGAGGCTGGCTGGCTGTCCCAGCGAATCGGCCGCGACGGGCATCTCAGCCCCAATGACGCGGCACTGGTGGCGTATCTGGAGCGGGAAACACCGCACATTCACCCGGCCCTGCAGGCGACCGTCGCCCGCCTCGCGCAGGCAGCCTGAGCCCGTTTGACGGGGCAATCGGTGGTTGCGGATCGTAAACGCGGTTCGCGACTACTCCAGTGCGCGCTTTTGCCGGGGCTGGCCAGTTTACGACACTAAAATGGCCGTCTAGAACGAGAGCTGCAATCGGCTGCGGCCCCGTCTTGCGGGCAGGCCCACTCAGTGGACCAATAGGGGTTATGTTCAAGAAAATTCTGATCGCCAACCGTGGCGAGATTGCCTGCCGCGTCATCAAGACGGCGCGCAGGATGGGCATCAAGACCGTCGCCGTCTATTCCGATGCCGACCGTGATGCGCTCCATGTGGAAATGGCCGACGAGGCCGTCCATCTCGGACCGCCCCCCGCAGCCCAATCCTACCTGCTGATCGACAAGATCGTCGAAGCTTGCAAGCAGACCGGCGCCGAGGCTGTGCATCCGGGCTACGGCTTCCTGTCCGAGCGCGAGTCATTCCCCATCGCGCTGGAGAAGGCGGGCATCGTTTTCATCGGTCCCAATCCCCATGCCATCGCCGCGATGGGCGACAAGATCGAGAGCAAGAAGGCCGCCGCAGCGGCAAAGGTCTCGACCGTCCCCGGTTACATGGGCGAGATCGCCGACGAGAAGCACGCGGTGAAGATCGCCGAGGAGATTGGCTATCCCGTGATGATGAAGGCCTCCGCCGGTGGCGGCGGCAAGGGCATGCGTATCGCCTACAACAGGAAGGAGGTCGAAGAAGGCTTCCCGCTGGCGAAGTCCGAGGCCAAGGCCTCCTTCGGCGATGATCGCATGTTCATCGAGAAGTTCATCGTCGATCCGCGCCACATCGAAATTCAGCTCATCGGCGACAAGCACGGCAACGTGATTTACCTCGCCGAGCGTGAGTGTTCGATTCAGCGCCGCAACCAGAAGGTCATCGAGGAAGCCCCGTCACCGCTCCTCGACGAGAAGACCCGCCGCGCCATGGGCGAGCAGGCGGTCGCCCTCGCCAAGGCCGTCGGCTACGACAGCGCCGGCACCGTCGAGTTCGTCGCCGGTCAGGACAAGAGCTTCTACTTCCTGGAGATGAACACCCGCCTCCAGGTTGAGCACCCGGTCACCGAGCTGATCACCGGCGTCGATCTCGTCGAGCTGATGATCCGCTCCGCCGCCGGCGAGAAGCTGCCGTTCAAGCAGTCGGATGTGAAGCTGAACGGATGGGCCGTCGAGAGCCGCGTTTATGCTGAGGATCCGTTCCGCAACTTCCTGCCCTCCATTGGTCGTCTGGTGAAGTACCGCCCGCCCGAGGAGGGCACCAAGGACGGCGTCACCGTCCGCAACGACACGGGCGTGTTCGAGGGCGGCGAGATCTCGATGTTCTACGACCCGATGATCGCCAAGCTGGTGACGCACGCCCCGACGCGTCTCGAGGCCATTGAATCTCAGGCGGAGGCGCTCGATAGCTTCTATATCGACGGCATCCAGCACAACATCCCGTTCCTGACCTCCCTCATGCAGCATCCGCGCTGGCGCAAGGGCGCGCTGTCGACGGGCTTCATCAAGGAAGAGTTCCCTGACGGTTTCATTCCGCGTGAAGCCGAGGGCGATGAGCTTCGCGTCGTCGCCGCCGTGGCCGCAGTGATCGACTATCAGAACAACGTTCGCCGCCGCGAGATCACTCAGCAGATGACGGGTCGCCCGGTGCAGTTCGCACGACGCCGCATCGCCCACGTCGGAAAGGCCAATATCGCTCTCGAGGTGGATGAGATCGATGGCGGCTATCGTGTGGACTTCCCTGAATCCGGGGGCACGTTGGTCTTGAAGTCTGACTGGCGCCCCGGCGACCCGGTCTGGAAAGGTATGGTCGGTGACGACGAGGTCGCCGTTCAGGTTCGCGCCATCCTCAATGGTGTGAAGCTCTCCTATCGCGGCATCCAGGTGCCGGTGTACGTCTACACCGAGCGAGAGGCCGCTCTCGTCGCCGAGATGCCCGAGAAGGTGCCGGCCGATACCTCGAAATTCCTGCTCTGCCCGATGCCGGGCCTCGTCAAGGCGATCCATGTTGCCGAGGGCCAGGAGGTTCAGGCTGGCGACGCACTGGCCGTCGTCGAGGCCATGAAGATGGAGAACATCCTTCGCGCCGAGCGCGACGGGAAGGTTACCAAGATCAACGCCAAGGCCGGTGACAGCCTCGCTGTCGACGCCGTTATTCTCGAGTTCGCCTGATGTCCAAGCGCCACCTCATTTCCTCGGGCTCCGAGTTCGAGAAGAAGATCGGCTACTCGCGCGCCGTCGTTGACGGCAAGTGGGTGTTCGTTTCCGGGACCACCGGCTTCGATTACGCAACGATGACCATCTCCGATGACATCGTCGCCCAGACCGACCAGTGCTTCAAAAACATCGCCGCAGCCCTCGAGAAGGCTGGCTCTTCGCTCGCCGACGTGGTGCGCGTGCACTACCTGCTGACGCGGCGCGAGGATTTCGAGCCCATCTGGCCGGTGCTGCAGAAGTACTTCGGCGAGGTGCGGCCGGCCTGCACCGTGATGGTGACCGGCCTTGTCGACGAGAAGATGCTCATCGAGATCGAGGTCACCGCTCGAAAGGCGGACTGATCCTCGCCTCGCGGAGGCACAGCAATGCCTGATCCGGCCTCGCGCACCGTCCACATCCGCGTCGAAGGCCGGGTGCAGGGCGTCGGCTACCGCGCCTTCGTCGAGCGGAACGCGGCGAGCCTCGCTCTTCGTGGCTGGGTGCGCAACCGGCTCGATGGCTCCGTCGAGGCGGTGCTCCAAGGACCAGATGCGGCGGTCGAGGAAATACTCGCACTTTGCCGAAGCGGACCGCCCGCCGCGCGTGTCGATCGCGTCGAGATCCTAGGCGAGGGCGTCGGTGCCTTTGCCGGCTTCGAGGTCCGGCCCACCGTCTAGGACTTCACCGTCTCAGGCAGGGCGGGCGTATTTCGCCGCATGCTGGCGCAGTCCCTTGAGGATCGGCTCGTAGGCCTCCTCGTTGCGCGCCTCCGGATAGACCACGTAGACCGGATAGACGAACTTGCGCGCCCGTTTCGGCTGCCGCAGACGTCCACGCGCGATGTGCGAGCGCACGAGTCGCGAGGGAAAATAGCCCGAGCACTCGTTGGCCAGCAGGAAGTCGAGCACCACCGGCCCGAGGTCGAGGCTGAGCCCCGGGTTGGTAAACTCGGGGTAGGCCGCCGCGTGATCCTGCTGAAAATCGGGGCCCCAATCGACGAATACATAGTCCGCCGACGTCCGCCGCTGCGCGGCTGGAGCGCTCGTTACCAGGATGAACTCCTCATCGAACAGATGCTCGATGATCAGTCCCGGCGGCTGCATGGGCCGGTACATCACGGCTAGATCGAGGGAGCCTTCAATCAACCGCTGCGTCAGCAGAACCGATAGGCCGCTGGTTGCCGAGACGGCGATCCCGGGAATGCTTGACCGCAGCCACGACACCCATCGCAGCAAGAATCCATCCCAGAAAACACCCGGCGCACCGACCGCGAGATGGTCGCTGTGTTGATCGGAGGTGCCGACTTCGAGTTGGGCACGCTGCCACACGCGCACGAGGGCCAGGGCATGCTTCTGGAACTGCTCCCCCGCGGTCGTGAGCTCGGCGCCAGACTTGGAGCGCGCAAACAACGGCCTGCCGAGCATCTCCTCGAGGCCCTTGATGCGGGCCGAAACGGTGGACTGCGTGATGTTCATCTTGCGGGCAGCATCGATGAAGCTGCCCATCTCGGCGACCATCAGGAATGTGCGCGCTAGCGTGACGTCCATTGGCCCATCGAAGCACTGAACACTGACAAAAGCTATCTATCGAAATTTTCGATAGTGATCACCGGAAAATTCCGTTTGTGAAAGGGGTTGATTCTCACCAAATTGATCTTCGTCCCGGCCGGATCGAATCCGATTCGACTCCGCGCATCCGGGTTCACAGAGGAAGGACCACTACCATGGCTGCTGCTAAAGCGAAGAAACCCGCTGCGAAGAAGGCCGCTCCTGCAAAGAAGCCGGCCGCCGCCAAGAAGAAGAAGAAGTAACGATCTCCCCCAGGAGATCACGGGGGCTGCCGTGACGACCCTAAAGGCACTTACGGCATCTCTTTGCGTAGCCTTCCTGACTGCTCCAAACGCGTTCGCCTCTGCCATTACGAACCGAGATGACACTGACCAGAAGGTCACCATTATCGAGGGAAATGCGGCAACGGACCATATTTTACGGCCGTTAGCGACGCTCAAGGAAGTCTGCAACAAGGGCTGCGTGATCCGCCTCAACGGCAATCAAAAGGACGAGTACGAGCTCAAGGGCTCGGAAGTCGTGTCGATTGAAGGCGGCTACCTCTACTACGCTGGGCCACCCGCATCCGCGGTGCCGCAGGCTGGTGATGCGGACCAGCCTCATGAGCCCAGCCCAAAGTAGAGGCGGACAACCGACGCCACGCTGTGGAAGCCCGGCCCAACTTAAGGGCCGGGCTTTCGCGTTTCAGCGCATCGAACCGGCATCGGCTGAAGCGCTCAAAGGTGCCGCGCCGTTCCGAGTGGCGCCGAAGCGGCGCTCGAAATGCAGCCGCAGCACGTTATCCACAACTTCGATATTATCCGTCAGGCCGAGATCGGCGAGGCTCGTGACGCCATGCTGGGTGATCCCGCACGGCACGATGCCGGCATAGTGCGAAAGGTCCGGCGCCACGTTGAGGCTGAGCCCGTGCAGGCTCACCCACTTGGAGACCCGCAATCCGATGGCGGCAATCTTGTCTTCCACGCCATCGCCCTTGTCGGGACGCTGCACCCAGACGCCCACGCGGCCCGGCCTGACCTCGCCAATCGCGCCAAGCTCGGCCAGCGCCCCGATCAGCCACTCTTCGAGACTGGAAACGAACGCGCGCACATCCCCGCCGCGCCGCTTCAAGTCGAGCATGACGTACACGATCCGCTGCCCTGGCCCGTGATAGGTATACCGTCCGCCACGCCCCGTCGCGATCACGGGGAATCGCCCCGGCTCGAGCAGCTCGTCCGCGCTGGCGCTGGTGCCGGCCGTGTAGACTGGCGGATGCTGCAGCAGCCAGATCAACTCCGGCGCATCCCCAGCCGCAATCGCGCGCGCGCGCTCCTGCATCGCCCGGACGGCCTCGGAATAATCGACCAGCGTCTCGCTTTTGGCCCACTCGACGGGGGTTGCAGCGCGGAGCGGCCTTGCGTTGAAAGCGCCAGAATCCATGGTTGGCAGTCTAAGACGCCCAGCCGCCTGCGCCTATGGGACAGCCAGTGCAGGCTGCGGGGCGATATGCCGCCACGCCTATCCGCAGGACCCGAATTTTAAGGGCCGCGGCCCGCTTGTTCCCGCGGCACAACTTGGCTATATGAGCGTCCTCGTTCTCCCGGCATGCGGTCGTGGCGGAATTGGTAGACGCACTACCTTGAGGTGGTAGCGGGGCAACCCGTGGAAGTTCGAGTCTTCTCGACCGCACCAGGACGAACGAAACAGCCGGCCCCCATCTGGGGGCCGTTTGCTTTTCGGGGCCGGCTTCCCGCCCCTGGCACCCAAGTTTCACCATCGGCATTTACGATCCGACGGCGAGCGGGTCGCTAGCCGGCTGCCGATGTAACAGCCGCAGCGGAGCGCTGTCGTTCGAACAGGCCGATGATCACATAGGCGGCGCCCGAGCCAGCAAGCGCGACGATGTAGGGCGCCTCCCATTCGAGGCCGAAGCGGCCGACGGCCCAGACCGCCGTTCCAAGCAGGATCGAAGCGGTCGCACTGATCGGACCACCGAACCGGGTGAACAGCCCGAACGCCGCCGAGATGAAAACGCCGGCGCTCCCGAATGCCGATGCGATCTCGACCAGTTCCTTGATGCGGTCCGACGTGAGAGCCAGAAGGAACGCCGCTCCGGTGAGCGCCACCACGCTGAGGCGCGCCGCGCGCAGCTTACCGCGTGTTCCAAGGCCAGGAATGACGTGCACCACGATGTTGTGCGAGACCTGCGCGCCGGACGCATGCAGGGCCGAATGCACCACCGACAAGATCGCCGAGATCAGCGCGCCGCCAAACACGACGTAGTGCCACCGCGGCAGATAATGCTCGGACAATACCGCGACCACCTGCTCGGAATCGACGAGCTTGGCCTTGAGCGCTGGATCCGATTGCACCAGGCCCGCAGCGGCCAGTCCGAGAAAGATCGGCAGGATACCGATGGCGATGTACATGATGCCGCCGGTCATCGTGCCCCCGCGCGCCACCGCCGCCGACCGCGCACCGAGAAAGCGCGAGATCAGCTCGATCGCCACGAATGATCCGAAGAAAGCGACGGCGACAGCCTCGAATGCCTCGAGCGGCGTGCCATGTACTTGGGTCGAGAAGGCGAGGTGCTCGGCCGGCGCTCCATCGACAGCCGCCCCGATGCCGCCGGCAGCGACCGAAACGACGATCGTCAGCACCACGAGACCGATGATGACCGCGGCGCCCTGGAAGAAGTCGGTGACGGCATCGGCCAGCAGTCCGCCGATCACGGAATAGGAGGCGACCAGCACAGCCGCCAGCATGATCGCATCGCTCAGCGACAAGTGGGAAGTGGAACTCAAGACCTGCCCGAAGGCACGGATCTGCGCCGCCGCCCAGAACACCGACCCCGGCAGCAGCACCACCACGACGAGCTTCTCCACGAACGGCGAGAAGCGGGCGCGAAAGACGTCGGCAAACGTCGTCACGCCCTGTCGCCACAGCATCGCTGCATAGAGGAAGCCGGCCGCAATCACCGCCAGGCCATAGGCGAGGGGGTCGACCAGCGCGCCGGAAATGCCCTTGTCGAACACCTCGGCAGATGTCGCGACGATGGCCTCGGCGCCGAACCAGGTTGCGAACACCGAGAAGGCGACCAGCACCGGTCCCAGCCGTCGTCCGGCCAGGATGTAATCGGACTCGCTGTTGACCCTTCGCGAAACCCAGACGCCAACCGCGAATTGGGCCAGCACGTAGCCGATCATTCCCAGCAGTATCATGGCAGCCCCCCGGCAGCGCGATCACGCGCTAATCATGTCCGAGGTGCCTTCCCGCCGGCAAGCGCCGTTCAGCGAGGTTGGTCGTGGTCCAGGTGCGTCACGCCGGCCCAGCCTCTTGTTCGGCCGCAGCCTCCCGGGCGAGCCGCGTCGTCTCCCACGGCCAGTGGCCGTTGATCTCGACGTCGAGCGAAATCGACAGGAACGTGCGGATGATGACGATACCGCCGAGCACAGCGATGCCGTCGATGGTCGGATCGACAACCACCGATTTCAGGATGTCAGCCGCGATGAGGATTTCCAGGCCCAGGAGGATGCCTCGCCCAAGGTTCGCGCGATAATCACGGTAATTGGCGAGAAACCCAGATTGAGAGACCCGCACCAGGAACACGGCGGTCGAAACGGCGACGGCAATGAGGATCACGGCAAAGGCGGTGATATCCAGCACTTCGCTGGTCCACATCGCCATATCGCGCATAGCCTGCCCATTGGTGCCCGAAAACACGGCCTATCTCCCGCAACGCTCCATTACCGCCAGAGTGAGAGGCTAGGGTTTCGGAAGCGCAAATGTGGGCGATGCAACGATGAGGGGCGACAGGCTTTGTTCTACATCTCAAAACTGGGCTGGCTGCTGGCTCAGCCATCCATGCTCGTCATCGTGCTTCTCCTCGGCGGTGTCATCCTGCTGGCGACGCGCTTTCAGCGCACTGCGCGGGCTGCCCTCATCGGCGCTGCCTTGCTGGTTGTGGTCGGCGGCATTCTTCCCCTCAGTACCTGGCTGATCCTGCCGCTGGAGGATCGCTTTCCGCGTGCTGACCTATCGGGGGCCCCGATTGACGGCATCATCGTGCTCGGCGGGGCCGAGGAGGCGCGCGTCGCCAACGGGCGCCATGTCCATGCCCTCAACATGGCCGCCGAGCGCATGACGGAGACGATGGCTCTGGCGCATCGCTTTCCCAATGCGAAGGTCGTGTTCACCGGAGGCTCGACCAACATCGTGCTCGGCCCGGCCGTGGAGGCTGACGCTGCCGCTAGCCTCTTGCACGATCTTGGCCTTGAGCCGGACCGCCTGCAGGTCGACCGGCAGGCCCGCAATACCTACGAGAATGCGCTCTACGCCAAGCAGCTGGCCAATCCAAAACCGGGCGAACGCTGGCTGCTGGTGACCTCCGCCTGGCACATGCCGCGCGCGATCGGGCTCTTTCGCAAGGCCGGCTTTCCCGTCGAAGCCTGGCCCGTCGATTATCGCACGGCCGGGAGCGGCGACGTCTTCGTGCCCTTCTACTCACCGTCCGAAGGATTGCGCCGCCTCGACACGGCGGTGCGCGAATGGGCAGGCCTCTTCGTCAGCTGGCTCACGGGGCAGTCGAAATCGATCCTGCCCAAGCCATGAGGATGATTGGAGAGGGGCCGGCCTAGCCCGCAGCGGAGGCGACTGCCGGACGTTGGCGTCCCGCGTCGGCGGCCGTGAGGAAGTGCCGGATCGCTTCGATCGAGGCAGCATCCTTCAGCAGCGGCGCATGCCCTTGAGCTGATACGGTCACGGCTACCGACGCAGGATGGCGCCGACGCATCTCATCCACAGTCGCCGCCGTAAGGATATCGGAGTTCTCGCCGCGCACGATGAGCAACGGCACCCGCTTCAGCGCTTCGAACTGCGGCCACAGCGCGGGTAGGGGACCATCGAGCACCGAAAGCGCCTTGCCGAGGTTCGAGTCATAGCCGGGCGCGGGCTTGCCATTCTTGTCGTTGTACCACTGGCGGGCGACCTCCTCCCACACGCGGTCGGAGATCTCCGGAAACTGCCGCCGGTTGAGCTCGCGCGTCATGCGCGCCGCGTCGGGCCAGGAGTAGGGCAGCGGTACGCGCCCGACGTAACCGCTGATACGCGCAAGTCCGTCGTGCTCGATAACCGGGCCGATGTCGTTGAGCACCGCCGCGCCGATGGCGGTGGGCCGCGCCGCTGCCAGCAGCATCGTGATCAGTCCACCGCGCGAGGTGCCGATGAGCGCCGCATCGTGCAGCCCCGTAAGGGTGATGAAATCGAGGACATCGAGCATCTCGACGCTAAGCGAATAGTTCTGCCAATTGGGGTCGAAGTCCGACAGGCCGCGCCCGCGATAGTCCAGCGTATAGACGGTTCGCGAACCGCTTGGCCGCTGACTGAGCGCCACCGCCAGGTCGTGAAAATCACGCCCGTTGCGTGTCAGACCAGCAAGGCACAGTACGGGACGCGCCCCGGAGCCACTTTTCGAGTGATAGCAGCGGCCATGCAGCCGCAAGCCATCGCGCGATGTGAAGTAGATGTCTTCGAAGGGTCCGCCCGCCGTCATCGCTTCAACTGGCCCATCGTCCAGCCCAATATCGCCGCCACGAATTGATGGCCGGCTATCAATCGCGTGAGTCTGCCGTGTTTGTCTTGACCGCGCCGCCCGATTCCCCGCCGGTTGCCGTGCTCGCCCGGTTGAGATCCTGATCGAGCCGCAACGGCGATTTTTCTCCTAGCCGGGCACGATAGACCTGAATGTTCGACAGCACCTTTGCGACGTAGCTACGCGTTTCCTCGAACGGAATACGCTCGATCCAGTCGATCGGGTCGACATTCGCTTCGCGCGGATCGCCGAACTCTTTGACCCACTGCCGGGTGCGCCCGGGACCGGCATTGTAGCTGGGCAGGCCGAGGACATAAGAGCCCGACCAGTCGTCGAGGCGGTCCCCAACGTAGGCAGACGCGATCATTGTATTATACGACGCGTCTGTCAGCAGCCGGCTGTGTGAGCACTTGATCTTGTAATCGCGGCACACGTGATTGGCCGTGATCTTCATCACCTGAAGGATACCGCGGGCGCCAGCACCCGATACCGTATCACTGTTGAATTCGGTTTCCTGCCGCGCCAGTCCGAGCAGATAAGCCGTCTCCGGCGGCTTGCGCAGCGGCGAATACTTCGGCAACGCGTGCACGGGATAGCTGTAGTAGTAGAGCGCATGGCCCGCCGCGATGGCTGACTTGCCGATTCGCACGCTCGTCTGAGTATCGCCGCTCGCTCGCGCCAAATGGGCGGCCATCGCAGCCCACGCCTCATCGTTCTCGATCTTGGCGCCATTCAGCAGAAAAACGCGCGTGATGTGCCGCCCGAGATCCACTTGCTGCGCCAGCGCAAAAGCCTTTATCGCATCGTTGTCCAGAAAGCGCTTCGCTTGCTCGGGAGTGGGCGTAGCGGGCGCTTCGAAACTCAAATCCCGCGTCCCAGGGGAGAGCTTCTGGATCGCCAGCAAACCGTGGAAAGTATCTTTGAACTGGGCCGCCTGCTCGTAGCTGAGCCGTGCACGAATCTGATCGCCGAGTGCCTCGGCAGTTCGCCCCATCCAGTAGTTTGCCCGCGCCCGCGTCAGCGGTCCGTCGGCGTTCGATACCAGCGTAGCGAAGTGCTTTTCCGCCTTCTTGGCATCTTTCAGGTAGCGTAGCGCGACCCAGCCCGCCATGAAGCTCTGCTCGTTGAGCTCGTTGACGGTGATGGGGCCGGCATCCTCGACCAGCTCATAGGCCAGCTTCGGTTTGTTCGACTTGAGCGCGATGTAGGCGAGGCCGCGCCGCTCCTTCCACCACGCGTCGAGATTGGCGACAACGGCGGGATCGCGCGGCGCTGTGCGCAGTAGTTTGGCCGCCTCTTCCAACCGCTCTGCGCGGCGGTGCTTCTGGATCTTATGGAAGACAGTGCCCCAATTCGTCCCGCCCTTCGACGACGCGGTCAGGGTGTTGCCTCCACCCTTACGCAGGAAGACGGCTAGGCGTGCTTCCGCCGTTTTGCGCTCTGCAGGTGGCAAAAGGGCAATCACGCGTTTCGCCCGCGAAGCCCGTTCCACGCGGTTGGCCTTGTAACGCACATCCTCGACCAGCAGCCGGTCGAGCCGCCACTTGTGATCGGCTTCGCTCAGCATCGGGCCGAAGCGCTGGAGAAAGCCCTTCTCCAAGGTTTCCGGCATGTCCTCGTCGCGCCAGATCTGGACTGCCAGCTCTTTCGCCTTGTCTTTCTCGTCGTGCGCCAGGTGGACTGAGGCGAGAACGGCCATGCCGGCCGGGCTGCGCGCTGCGCCGTCCTTGAAATAGGCGGCGATCAGATCAGTGTCGCCACCCTCCTCGAATAGTGTCTCTTCCATCCGCCGCTGCAGGATTTCGCGGCTCGGCCACTGCGGGTTCTCGGCAAGGAATTTGAGATAGTCGGCAGCATGCCCTTGTCCGCGACGCAGGCGGAGCCATTCGACGAGCTTGCGGGCCAGCGGATCGCTGATCGTGGCCTGGATTTCCTTGACCGTCGCGGTGTCGCCCTTCGGCAACGCCTTGATGACGTCTTTGAACTTGGCCGTGTCGGATTGAGAAAGCTGATATTTCAGTAGTGGCGCGACGACCTTGTCCATTCGCGCCATATACGCAGCCTCGCTCTCGCGGGCCGCGGGCTTCCTGATGGCTGTGCCGGCCGCCTGCGCGAGCTGTGCTTGAGCGAGGTTGACCCCCGCGTTGTCTCGGCCGCCATCTGCCCAAGCCCCGCTGGAGCAGGCGGCGGCAGCCGCGAGCAGCGCTACCTTCATAGAATACGCGGGCAGGCGGGCGGCAGTGCGAATCGGCTTCCGTGCGCCAAGGACGAGAAGCGGCCCGTTGGAGAGTGACCGGGATAGCCTGCGCTGCGTCTCGGGCAAAGATCCGTCCTTCCACGGTCGCCACCGACCCGGGCGGGTTGCGGGGCGCAAAGCAAGGTCCTAATGTCCCGCTCGACAGGGCGCCGCGACTCCACCATCACAGCGCGGAATATACCTATCAAGCAGCCCCGTAAGGGACAAGGCGCTGAAGCATGCCGCCCGATGCGGCGACAGCAAGGCGCCAGGGTACTTTTCCCGTTCAAACCCCTCGCACGGGCAAAGTTAGGAAGAGCTGAACGCTCAAGGGTAATGGGCACATGTTCAAGGGATCGCTCACCGCACTGATCACTCCGTTCAAGAACGGAAAGCTGGACGAGGAAGCATTCCGTCGCTTCATCGAGTGGCAGATTAGTGAGGGCACGCACGGATTGGTTCCGGCCGGAACGACGGGCGAAAGCCCGACGCTGGACTATGACGAGCACAAGCGTGTCATCGAGCTGACGGTAGAGACCGCCAAGGGCCGCGTCCCAGTCATGGCCGGCACCGGTTCCAATTCGACTGCCGAGGCAATCGAGCTTACCGAGCACGCCGCCAACGTCGGCGCCGACGCGGTGCTGGTCGTGACCCCCTATTACAACAAGCCGACCCAGGAAGGGCTTTATCAGCACTACAAGGCGATCAATGACGCCGTTGATATTCCCATCGTCATCTACAACATTCCGGGCCGCTCCGTGGTCGACATGAATGTCGACACCATGGCGCGCTGCTACGAACTGAAGAATGTCATCGGCGTCAAGGACGCGACCGCCAACCTCGCACGCGCCTCCCAGCAGCGTCTCGCCATGGGCCCCGAGTTCAAGCTTCTCTCGGGTGAGGACGCGACCGCGCTCGGCTTCATGGCTCACGGCGGCCATGGCTGCATCTCGGTGGCTTCCAACGTCGCCCCGCGGCTATGCGCCGATTTCCAGAATGCCTGCCTCGCCGGTGACTATAAGATGGCTCTCGCGCTGCAGGATCGCCTGATGCCGTTACACGATGCCATGTTCTGCGAGGCGAACCCCGGCCCTGTGAAATATGCAGCTTCCCTTCTGGGGCTGTGCGAAGCCGAGATGCGCTTGCCGTTGGTTCCGATCAGCCAAGCTTCTCAACGTATCGTCGACGCCGCCATGGCGCGCGTCGGCCTCACCCAAGCGCGCGCTGCCGAATAGTCGCGCGCTGATCCGGAGTTGAAAGGCCATGGCGGCCAAAAATGATGGCGGCCGCCGCATCGTCGCTGAAAACCGGCAGGCCCGTCACGAATTCTTCCTTACCGAAACCTACGAGGCCGGTCTGCAGTTGACCGGCACGGAGGTGAAGTCGCTGCGCCGTGGCCAGTCGAACATCGGCGAGAGCTATGCCTCCGTCGAAGAGGGCGGCCTTTGGCTGATCAACGCCTACATCCCCGAATACCAGGGCGCCGGACGCTTCTTCCAGCACGAGCCGCGCCGCAAGCGTCGCCTGTTGCTGCATGCCAAGGAGATCCACAAGCTCGCCATTGCCATCGATCGCCAGGGCATGACCATCGTGCCGATCGAGCTCTATTTCAACGAGCGCGGCATCGCCAAGCTGAAGCTCGCTTTGGCCCAGGGCAAGAAACTGCACGACAAGCGCGAGACGGCAAAAAAGCGTGACTGGAACCGCGAAAAAGCGCGTCTGATGCGCGAGAAGGGCTGATGGCAAGCGGGCAGGGAATGCCTCTGACCGACGTCGACTGGTCGAGACTGCCGGTGCCCGAGGACGACGGGGCGGCCAGTCACCTCGCAGGTTGCCAACTCCCCGACATACCCCTGCCGGCCACCGATGGTACAGAGGTCTCGCTGGCCCGGCTCTCGCGAGCTGAACCCTCGCGCCCCGTCGTGGTTTTCGCCTATCCGATGACCGGCCGCCCGGACGCCCCGCTCCCTGCCGGTTGGGACGAGATCCCCGGTGCGCGCGGCTGCACGCCGCAAAGCTGTGCCTTTCGCGACCACCATGGCGATCTTCTGGCGGCAGGCGCTTCCGCCGTCTTCGGCCTCTCGACACAGGACACGGCCTACCAGCGCGAGGCGGCGTCCCGCCTTCACCTGACGTTCCCGCTTCTTTCGGATGCGGCGCTGCGCCTCACGACCGCGTTACGTCTTCCTGTCATGCTGATCGAAGGCAGGACACTGCTGAAACGCATGACGCTGATCCTCGAGGCCGGCATAATTGCGCGTGTGTTCTATCCGGTGTTCCCGCCCGATCGGAACGCGGCAGACGTCTTGAGCTGGTTGAGAGCGCAGAGGGGATGACGACCATCGACACCAAGGAGGCAGCGCTGCCAGACGATGGCGCCGCGGGCCATTTGGTACCCGGCGCTGTGCTGCCCGACATCTCGCTCCCGTCGAACCGGGGTGGCACCGTCAATCTCAGCGCCAGGCGCGGCGTGGCGGTTGTCTACGTCTATCCCTGGACAGGGCGCCCCGGATTCAATGACCCGGTTGGCTGGGATAGCATCCCCGGCGCCCACGGCTCCACGCCAGAAACGGAAGGCTTCCGCGACCATTACCTGAAATTCCGCGCTCAGCGGATCGAGGTGTTCGGTATCTCCACGCAGTCCTCCGATCATCACCGCGAGCTGGCGACGCGTCTCGCTGTGCCGTTTCCCTTGCTGAGCGATGAAAGATTCGAGCTGAAAGAAGCGCTCAATCTGCCGGTGTTCGAAGCCGGTGGGGCGCTCTATCTCAAGCGGCTGACTATGCTGATCCGCGACGGCCACATCAGCCACACGTTCTACCCGGTCTCGACGCCAGCGGCGCATGCGCGCGAGGTTCTCAATTGGCTCGATGAAAAGCGCCGCGCTGCCGCTTCGTCTTAGGACACGCGAGTGTGGCCGCAGACAACGCTTGCTTCAGCTCGCGTCACCTCAGAGAGATCGCCGCCGCAGGCGGCAAGGACCCAAGGGGTCCCGCGCCCAAGGCGCGGCTTTCGGCTGTGAAGCCTATCCGCGAACAACGCTTGCTTCAGCTCGCGTCACCTCAGAGAGACCGCCGCCGCAGGCGGCAAGGACCCAAGGGGTCCCGCGCCCAAGGCGCGGCTATCGGCTGGTGAAACCTATCCGCAGACAACGCTTGCTTCAGCTCGCGTCACCAACAAGTCAGAGGACATCGCTTTCGACGTCGTCGACTGAGTAGCCCAGCTTCTCCAGGCCCTCTTCGAGATAGTCTGCCAGAAGCGGAATTCCGAGCAGGTAGTTCGCGGTTGCGTTGATGCGCTCTGACCGAGCCGTGTCGACCGCTTCGTCGAACTCTTCCTTCTCGTATGTCCCGCGCCCAACCCACATCAGCGCGACGAGGTTCGCCTGCTCATCATAGTTGAGCCGCTCGATGAAACTGGCAAGCTCGGCGCGCGTCGGATCGTTGGCATAGTCTTCGAGGATCGCGCTGGGATCCTCTTCGGCGTCGCCGTCCTCGGGAGAATCGTCCCACGCACCGACCTTCGCGTCGTATTCGCGGGCTTTGATAATGACGTGCGCCACCTTTTCGGGAGCGATGTCGAGCGCCATCTTCCATTCTCCTGCTGCGGGCGACAAATAACCAGCGACAGCTCAGATAACATCGCCGTCGATACGGCGGAAGCCCGTCGGCGCGTGCGGTGGTTTATCGCTTCTTGCGCGTGACAGTGGCTAGCTCTAACGCAGCCCGAGCCTTCGCGAATACCGCATGGAACATTTCTGGTGTGAGGCGACGTGTATTGGTGTTGTAGCGCGAGCAGTGGAAGCTGTCGAAGAGGCTGAGGTCGTCCCTCAGGACATGATGAGCCCCGTGCGAAAAGCGGAACTGCGACTTACGCTCTCCCAGCGCTGTCAGCGCCGCATCATGCGCGATGCGACCCAACGCGATCATCACCGAGATGTTTGGCAGAGCTTCGACGCGTGCGCGCAGGTAGCCGCCGCAGGTCGCGATTTCGCTCGGCGTCGGCTTGTTCTGCGGCGGCACGCACCGAACCGAATTCGAGATGATGCAATCGACGAGCTGCAGCCCGTCATCTGGACGCGCATCATACCGCCCCTTGGCGAAGCCGAACTTCAGCAAGGTCGCGTAGAGCAGGTCGCCGGCATAGTCGCCGGTGAAAGGCCGCCCAGTGCGGTTGGCGCCATTCAATCCGGGCGCCAACCCGACAATGAGCAGGCGCCCGCGCTCATCTCCGAAAGAAGGCACCGCGCCGTTGAACCAGTCAGGCGACTTTTGCTGGTTCAGTTCGCGGAATTGCACCAGCCGTGGGCACAGCCCACAAAGCCTAGGTGCCTCCGGACTGTACTTCGCCCCCGTGACGGCCATCGGCCGGATACCCGTCAGACCTCTTCGGAGAGGTCATCGTTATCCTGGAAGGGCGCCGCCGCCTCCCGCGAGGAATATCCGGCGCCGCCTCGGGTGCCGCCGCTGCCGAACGAACGGCCTCCTTCGCGCCCGGAGCGCGTAGCAGGGTCACGGCAGATCAGCTGCTCGAGATCGGCAAGGTCGACGAACTGGTCTGCTTGGCGACGCAACTCATCAGCGACCATGGGCGGCTGGGTCTGTAGCGTCGAGACGACCGAAACCCGCTTTCCTGTCTGCTGAAGTGCGGCGACGAGGCTGCGGAAATCACCATCGCCAGAGAACAGCACGATGTGATCGAGGTTCGGTGCAAGGCGCATGGCATCGACGGTGAGCTCGATATCCATGTTGCCTTTGATCTTCCGGCGACCCGAGGCGTCCGTGAACTCCTTCGTCGGCTTCGTGACCATCGTGAAGCCGTTGTAGTCGAGCCAGTCGATGAGGGGACGGATCGAGGAATACTCCTGATCCTCGGCAAGAGCCGTGTAGTAGAGCGCCCGAACAAGCTGCCCCTTTTGCCGGAAGAGGGCCAGTAGCCGCTTGTAATCGATGTCGAAGCCTAATGATTTCGCTGTGGCGTAGAGATTAGCGCCATCGACGAAGAGGGCTATGCGTTCGGTTTGATAGAAATGCATTCGTTCACCCTAGGGCCACGCGTGTCGGCAAGAAATGGCCGTCACAGTATTCAGGATTGGAGGGGCACGCCGCGCGATAGCGTCCGGCTGGTCGATGCGACTCTATCCATTTTCACTGCCATGCAAACCATTAGATCTGCTCAATTTTTAGCGACAATGTGAAGCACACCAAAGTATAGCTGCGATCCCGCTCCCCACAATTAACATAACGCAGCAACTTACGCTCAAGTTCGGATGGCAGCAAAATGAGCCGCCTGGAACGCAAGCATTGTTGGCTGTCAGCAGGCTGATTAAGCACATCCCACGGCGGTTGGCACGCGAACAATTGCCTGCTCGACTTGCTTCCCGCGGGTTTTCATGCGACTAGAGACGGCCGGTGCCGTCGGCCGCATTGTCACGGCCCTAGCCTGATTCCCGAATTGATCCGTCCTTTTCCCAAAGGGGTGTCGCTCTCATGGCACGCGTGACTGTCGAAGATTGCGTTGACAAGGTCCCGAACCGCTTCGAGCTGGTTCTCCTTGCTGCGCACCGCGCTCGCTCCATCGCCGATGGCAGCTCTGTCACTGTGCCGGTCAACGCCGACAAGAACCCGGTTATTGCCCTGCGCGAGATCGCCGAGCGGACCATCCCGCCGGAGGACATGCGCGAGTCGCTGATCCACTCCATTCAGAAGAATGTCGAGGTCGACGAGCCGGAAGCTGTTGCAGCTCCGCTCCTTCCGCCCGACCGCCGCGCCCCTGTTCTTGGCCGCGACGACCAGTCGAGCGACAGCGTCGTTGACGTGATGACCGAGGAGCAGCTTCTGCGCGGCCTCGAGAGCATGACGCCGACCGAGCCGTCCGCCAACGGCGGTCCCAATGGCGGTCCCCGCGAGCGTGACCGCGACCGCGGCCGTTGAGCTTGAGGCACCGCCGGACGGCGGTGTCTTCAGCAGACTTCCCAGGAAGCGGCCGGCCTAGGAGCGGCGGGCCATGATGCGGCAATACGAGCTCGTTGAACGGGTTCTACGCTACGATCCCAAAGCGGACGAGGCGCTGCTTAACCGCGCCTACGTCTACGCGATGAAGGCGCACGGCAACCAGAAGCGCGCCTCGGGTGATCCTTATTTTTCCCACCCGCTCGAAGTCGCCGCCATCCTCACTGACCTCAAGCTCGATGACGCCACCATCGTCACCGCGCTGCTGCACGACGTGATCGAGGACACACCCGTCACGCGTGCCGAGATCGACCAGCTCTTCGGTCCAGAGATCGGCAAGCTCGTCGACGGACTTACCAAGATCCGCCGGCTCGACCTCGTGTCTAAGAAGGCCGAGCAGGCCGAAAACTTCCGCAAGCTGCTGGTCGCCATCTCGAGCGACATCCGCGTCCTTCTGGTGAAGCTAGCGGACCGGCTGCACAACATGCGCACGCTCGAGCACATGAAGCCCGAGTCACGCAAGCGCATCTCCGAGGAAACCCTCGACATCTATGCGCCGCTGGCTGCGCGCATGGGCATGGAGAAGCTGCGCGAGGAGCTGGAAGATCACGCCTTCCGCTGGCTGCACCCCGAAGCCTACAAGGCGGTAACCGCCAAGCTCGCCGAGTTGAGAAAGTCCAACGAAGGGCTGGTGGAGGAAATTCGCGCCGCGCTCGCTGCCAAACTGGCCGAGGTCGGCATCGATGCCGAGGTGCAGGGGAGAGAGAAAAAGCCCTACGCCATCTGGCGCAAGATGGCCAACAAGCAGATCAGCCTGGAGCAGCTCTCCGACATCTACGCTTTCCGCGTCGTCACCAAGTCGATCGACGATTGCTATCGCGTGCTTGGCGTCGCGCATACCACGTGGCGCACGGTGCCCGGCCGCTTCAAGGACTACATCTCGACGCCGAAGCAGAACAATTATCAGTCGATCCACACCACCATTGTCGGCCCACGCCACCAGCGCGTCGAGCTACAGATCAGAACCCGCATCATGCACGACGTCGCCGAGTACGGCGTCGCCGCCCATGCGCTCTACAAGGAAAGCAACCTCAACGGCCACGCGTCGACCAACTCGCCCGATACCTACGAGAAGGAAAGCGGACCCTACGTTTGGCTGCGTCGCCTGGTCGAAACGCTGTTGGAGGGCTCCAACTCGGAAGAGTTCCTCGAGCACACCAAGCTCGAGCTGTTCCAGGATCAGGTGTTCTGTTTCACGCCGAAGGGACGCCTGATCGCGCTCCCCCACGGCGCGACGCCGCTCGATTTCGCATACGCCGTGCATACCGATATCGGCAACGCAGCGGTCGGCGCCTTCGTCAACGGCCGCCATGTCCCCATCGACACTAAGCTGCGCAACGGCGACGAGGTCGAGATCGAGACGGCGAAAAATCACACGCCCCCCGCCGCCTGGGAAAATCTCGTCGTCACCGGTCGCGCACGCTCAGCCATCCGCCGCGCTGCGCGCGATGCCGTCCGCCGTCAGTACACCACCTTGGGCCGACGCATCGTCGCCTCGTACTTCGAGCGCTTCGGCGAGGAGCTGGACGACGAGAAACTGAAGAAAGCCCTGCCGCGCGTCGGCTACAAATCCCTCGAGGACGCGCTCGCCGCCGTCGGCCGCAACGAGCTCTCGATCGAGAACGTCCTCAAGGCAACCATTCCTGAAGCACTCGACCATGCGCCGAAACAGCCGGCCTATCGGCGCACGCGCGGCTTCGGCCGCGCCCGGGGCCAGGACGGCTGGTTCAACCTCGACCGGGTGATGAGCATCAAATTCCGCGGTGCCGAAGCCGAGGGGGTCAAGGCCGCCGGCCTGCCGATCCGCGGGATCAACAGTGACCTACCGGTCAGCTTCGAGCCCGGGGGCGCGGTCCCGGGTGATCGCATTATCGGCGTGATGATTCCGGGCGAGGGCATCCGCATCTTCCAGATACACTCGCCGCGTCTGCGCGAGTACGAGCACGAAGGCTGGATCGACGTCACATGGGACGTCGACCCGGATAATCCTCAGCGATTTCCGGCGCGTATCAGCGTGACCGCCCTGAACGAGCCTGGAACTTTGGCGCAGATAGCCAAAGTAATAGGTGAGAGCGGCGGTAACATCGACAACGTCCGCATGGTGCGCCGCGCCTCCGATTTTACCGAAATGCGCATCGAATTGGAGGTGCTCGACCTGGTGCATTTGAACCACATCATCGCCGGCCTTCGCGAGAAAGCAGTGGTCAATAAGGTTGAGCGAGTATTCGATTGATAGGAGAATCTGTCACGCGGGGGAACGAACAGGCACGACGGGGAATTTGGAGTTCTCAAGGGTATGTTGCTCGACCCTCGTAGGCAGTCCCAGTGCAGCTCGATCACCCAGACGAGCTCGGCAAAGAAGCTGGCGTCCCGGTTGGCCAGCTGGATGCCCGGACTGCGCGCTGCCGCTGGCCGCCTCGTAGATCTGCGCGCCAGCCCTCACGACATTGCCCTCGGCTGCGCTCTCGGCGCCTTCGTCTCGATCACCCCTCTCCTTGGGGTGCAGACGCTCTTGGCCATCATTATGGCACTGCTGCTGCGCGCCAGCGTTCCCGCGGCGATCGTCGGCACCTTTGTCGGCAATCCCATAAGCTGGCCGTTCATCTGGGTGTCGACCTACTTCATGGGGCTGCAGATGGTCGGCCTCGAAGGCTCGTTCGACCCAGCCGCCGTCGAGCGCAACATCAACCTGCTTTGGTCGGCGCTGCTCAGCCCTTCGCCCCAGCTCCTCGACGCCACCGTGTCGCTGTTCTGGCCGCTGCTATGGCCCATGCTCGCCGGCAGCATCCCGATCGGACTGCTCACCGCGGCGATCGTCTACTATATTTCTCGGAATCTCGTTCGCGGCTGGCGCTCGCGGGTTATGGACCGGACGCCGACGGCAGCGGAATAACCCGCCCCCTCGCTTGAGTTCATTTGGCTACCGAGATGCAGAACCCTGCCTACCTACGTCTGGGCGTCAACATTGACCACGTTGCCACCATCCGCAACGCTCGCGGGGGACGCCACCCCGACCCATTGCGCGCGGCTCACATCGCTGTGGAAGCAGGCGCCGACGGGATTACCGCCCACCTGCGCGAAGATCGCCGCCACATATCGGATGACGATATTGCGCGCCTCAAAAGCGAGCTGACGCGCCCGCTCAATCTCGAAATGGCCGCAACCGACGAGATGCTCGCCATCGCGCTGCGCCATGTGCCCAACGCCTGCTGCCTCGTGCCCGAGCGCCGCGAAGAGCGCACCACCGAAGGTGGTCTCAACGTCATCGGCGGAGGTGAGCGGCTGCAACGCATCGTGGGCAGCCTCAAGGACGCGGGCGTACGCGTATCGCTGTTCGTCGAACCCGATCCGGCGGTCATCGAGGCATCGCATCGCATCGGGGCCGACATCGTCGAGCTACACACCGGTGCCTATTGCGAGCGCGCCCTTGAAGGCAACGCGGCGGGCATTGCCCGTGAGCTGGAGCGCATCACTGTCGCAGCCGATCTCGCCGACACCGCCGGGCTCGAGGTGCACGCCGGCCACGGCCTGACCTTCAACACCGTCGGCGCGATTGCACGCCTGCCCCAGGTCGTCGAGCTCAATATCGGACACTTCCTCATCGGCGAGGCGATCTTTGGCGGCCTGGCACGTGCCATCGAGCGCATGCGCGCACTGATGGAAGAAGCGCGCCGCGAGGCAGCCATCGAGTCGCGGCAGGCGAGGTCGGCGTGATCCTCGGAGTCGGCAACGACCTGATCGATATCCGCCGCATCGAGAAGACGCTCGAGCGCTTCGGCGAACGCTTCATTGCCCGTGTGTTCACTGACGTTGAACGTCGCAAATCTGAGGCCCGCGCACAGCGCGCCGCCTCCTACGCCAAGCGCTTCGCGGCCAAGGAGGCCTGCGCCAAGGCACTGGGTACAGGCCTGCGGCATGGCGTCTTCTGGCGTGACATGGGCGTCGTCAACCTGCCTTCCGGTCGCCCAACCTTGCGGCTAACGGGAGGGGCGGCGAAGGTTCTCGCCGAGCTCACCCCCGAAGGCTATGAAGCCCGCATCGACCTGACTTTGACCGACGATTTCCCGCTTGCCGCGGCAATCGTCATTATCTCCGGGCTGCCCGAAAAAGGTGACAGGCGCTGACCGGCCGCAGTATTTGCGCACTGCAGCGCAGCGGCGCTGATACAACGGCGCGAATTGCGCCAAGACGGCAAAATGGCTATAGCGGCCCGGGCGTACGGCGAGGGCTGACGCAACGGGAGTGACGCATGGCCGTATCGGCAAATACAAGAAAAGGCGGCTGGGGTGAGACATTCCTCATCGTCATCGAGGCGCTCGCCATTGCCATGGTCGTGCGCACCTTCCTCTACCAGCCCTTCAACATTCCTTCCGGCTCGATGAAGGAGACGCTGCTGATCGGCGATTATCTCTTCGTCTCGAAGCTCTCCTACGGCTACAGCCGCTACTCGTTTTACAACATCATCCCGTTCGAAGGCCGCATCTTCGGCGCAGAGCCAAAGCGCGGTGACGTGGCCGTCTTCAAGCTGCCGCGCGATAACTCCACCGACTACATCAAGCGCGTGATCGGCCTTCCGGGCGACCAGATCGACGTCCGCGGCGGTGCTGTTTTCATCAACGGCAAGGAAGTGCCGCGCAAGCGCACCGGTGATTTCGTCACTCAGGAGGACGGCGGCCCTCCGCGCCCCATTCCTGCCTACGAGGAGACGCTTCCCAACGGCGTAAAGTACACCGTTCTCGATGCCGAGCAGAACGGCCCGTTCGACAACGTCGGTCCCTATAAGGTGCCCGCCGGTCATTACTTCATGATGGGCGACAACCGCGACAATTCCACCGACAGCCGCGCCTCCTGGGGTGTGGGTTACGTGCCCTTCGATAACTTCATCGGCCGCGCCGAGATCATTTTCTTCTCCGCCGCCGTCGATGAGCCAGACGCGTTCCGCTGGTGGAGTCCCTGGACTTGGCCTTTCGACATCCGCTGGAACCGTTTCTTCAAGCTGGTCCGCTAGTTTTGGCCAACCCGTCAACGCAGGCGCCAACACCGTTCGGCGTCTGCAACCGCATTTGAAAATCAGCTCGTGATCCTGCGACCGCGAAAATACAAAGAGCTTGAGAAAGCGCTGGGTCACCGCTTCAAGGACCAGCAGCTCATCGAGGTCGCGCTGACTCACGCCAGCATGCGCGGTGGCAAGACCGAGCGCGCCGACAATGAGCGCCTGGAGTTCATCGGCGACCGCGTGCTGGGGCTGGTGATCGCGCAGGTACTCATCGAGCGCTTTCCCTCGGCAAACGAGGGCGAACTGGCCCGCCGCTTCAATCGTCTCGTCCGCGGCGAGGCCTGCGCTCGGGTCGCCCGCGCCCTCGGCATTGGCCCCCACCTCATCCTGTCGGAAAGCGAGGCCGGCAGCGGCGGCAGGGCCAAGGGCACCATCCTCGCCGACGCCATTGAGGCCATTCTCGGCGCCGTCTTCCTCGATGGCGGGTTCGAAGCGGCCCGCGCGGTCGTCCGCAATCTCTGGGACAGCCAATACGACGATCAGCATTCGACCAGCGCCGGCCCCGATGCCAAGTCGGCGCTGCAGGAATGGGCCCAGGGCAAGGGGCTCGCTCTGCCCGAATATATCGAGGTCAGCCGCAAGGGCCCCGATCATGCACCGCGTTTCACCTCGGAAGTGCGCATCAGTGGTTGCGCCCCGGCCCGCGGCGAGGGAACGTCGAAGCGCGCCGCCGAGCAGGCCGCCGCCCGTACCCTGCTTGAACGCGAAGGTGTTGCCGGAGCCGAAGTCCATGAATGAGCCTCACCAGGAGAGTGCCCTGAGCGACCCCGAGCGCCAGCGCTGTGGCTTCATCGCCGTCATCGGCGCGCCCAATGCGGGTAAGTCGACGCTCGTCAACGCGCTCGTTGGCGCCAAGGTGTCGATCGTCTCGCACAAGGTGCAGACGACTCGCGTGCCCGTGCGCGGCATCGTCAACGTCGGCGACAGCCAGCTCGTCTTCGTCGATACGCCGGGTCTCTTTGCGCCCAAGAAGCGTCTCGACACGGCGATGGTCGAAGCGGCCTGGGGCGGCGCGCGCGATGCCGATATCGTCGTGCTCGTCATTGATGCCGTGCGCGGCATCGACGAGGAAGTAGGCCGCATCCTCGACAAGCTGAAAGACATCAAGCTGCCGCGCATCGCCGCGCTGAACAAGGTCGACAAACTCGACGACAAGGCAAAGCTGCTGGCGCTCGTCGGCGAGCTGCAGGCCCGCGTTTCGTTCGAAAGCATCTTCATGATCTCGGCCACCGAGGGTGATGGCCTCGATGCGCTGAAGCAGGATCTCGCCGCCCGCGTTCCGCAAGGTCCTTGGCACTACCCTGCCGATGATCTGACCGACGCGCCGATGCGTCTGCTCGCAGCCGAAATCACGCGCGAAAAGATCTTCCATCGCCTGCACGATGAGGTGCCGTACTCGTCCACCGTCGAAACAACGATGTGGACCGAGCGCAAGGACGGCTCGGTGCGCATCGAGCAAACCATCTTCGTTGCGCGCGAAGGTCAGAAGGCGATCATGCTCGGCAAAGGCGGGGCGACCATCAAGCAGGTGTCGATGGATAGCCGCCGCGAGCTGACCGAAATCCTCGAGCGCCCGGTGCACCTGTTCCTGTTCGTCAAGGTGCGCCAGAACTGGCAGGACGACCCCGAGCGCTACCGTGAAATGGGCCTCGAACTCCCGAAGAAGTAGCCCATAGGCTGTCATCCCGGGCGAAGCGCGCGCAGCAAGCAAGACCCGGGACCCAGCATAATGATCGGCCAACGGCTCTCTCTCTAACATGGTGTCTTCGACACGCTCTGTGCTGGATCCCGGAGAGCGGCTCGCGGTGCTCGCCGCTTCCGGGATGACAGATTGGGGAGGATTGTCGGGTTAACCTCTCCGCTTGACTTCTCCTCCGCCGCGCCGCACATAGCCTCCGCATCTTACCTGCTTGGTATGCAGCGATTGAGAGGAGAGGACTATGGCCGACACGGCTCACGATTCTGCGCCCAATTCATCTGCGGCGCCCCAGATCACCCTGACATTCCCAGACGGAGCAACGCGCAAGGTTGAGCGCGGCACGTCCGGCATGAGCGTCGCCAAGGCGATTTCGCCGTCGCTCGCAAAGCGCACCGTCGCCGTGAGCCTCAATGGCACGCTGGCCGACCTCGCCGACCCGATCACTGAGGACGCGACGATCAAGTTCGTCTCGCGCACGGATCCCGAAGCCCTGGAGCTGATCCGGCACGATTCCGCGCACGTCATGGCCGAGGCCGTGCAGGCGCTGTGGCCCGGCACGCAGGTCACGATCGGCCCGGTGATCGAGAACGGCTTCTACTACGACTTTGCCAAACAGGAGCCGTTCCACCCCGACGATCTCGCCAAGATCGAAAAGAAGATGGGCGAGATCATCGCCAAGAACGCGCCGTTCACCAAGGAAGTGTGGAGCCGCAACAAGGCCAAGGAGTTCTTCCGCGACAGGGGAGAGAACTTCAAGGTCGAGCTGGTCGACGCCATCCCTGAGGACCAGGACGTCAAGATCTACAAGCAGGGCGAATGGCTCGACCTCTGCCGCGGGCCGCACATGGCCTCGACGGGACAGGTCGGCAAGGCGTTCAAGCTGCAGAAGATCGCCGGTGCCTATTGGCGCGGTGACGCCAACCGCCCGATGCTTCAGCGCATCTACGGCACGGCCTGGGCCACCGAGGACGAGCTGAAGGAATACCTGCATCGTCTGGAAGAAGCCGAGAAGCGCGACCATCGCAAGCTCGGGCGCGAGATGGACCTGTTCCACTTCCAGGAGGAAGCGCCGGGCTCCGTCTTCTGGCACCCAAAAGGCTGGACGCTGTTCCAGACGCTCATCGCCTACATGCGCCGCCGTCTCGACGCTGCCGGCTACCAGGAAGTGAACTCTCCCGACATGATGGAGAAGCACTTCTGGGAGCTGTCGGGCCACTGGGAGAACTACGGCGAGAACATGTTTACGACGACGCTCCCCGACGAGCGCGTGTTCTGCTGCAAGCCGATGAATTGCCCCGGTCACGTGCAGATCTTCAAGCACGGCCTCAAGAGCTATCGCGACCTGCCGCTGAAAATCGCCGAGTTCGGCAAGGTGCACCGCTACGAGCCGTCCGGCGCTCTGCATGGCATGCTGCGCGTGCGCCATTTCACGCAGGACGACGCGCACATCTTCATCACCGAAGATCAGATCATGGAGGAATGCCTCAAGATCAATGATCTGATGCTGTCGATCTACAAGGACTTCGGCTTCGAGGACATCTTCATCAAGCTGTCGACGCGCCCCGAAAAGCGCGTCGGCGCCGACGAGCTGTGGGACAAGGCCGAGAAGGCCCTGCAGGACGTGCTCGACGAGGTGACGAAGCGCTCTAACGGCCGCGTGAAGACCGCGCTGCAGCCGGGCGAGGGCGCCTTCTATGGACCGAAGCTGGAGTACGTGCTGAAGGACGCCATCGGTCGCGAATGGCAGTGCGGCACGACGCAGGTCGACTTCAATCTGGCCGGCCGTCTCGGTGCGTTCTACATCGACGAGAACTCCGAGAAGAAAGTGCCGGTGATGATCCACCGCGCCATGTTCGGCTCGCTGGAACGCTTCACCGGCATCCTGATCGAGAACTTCGCCGGGCACTTCCCGCTGTGGCTTTCGCCGCTGCAGGTCGTCGTCGCGACCATCGTCTCGGACGCAGATGATTACGCACTGCAAGTGGCCGAGCAGCTTCGCGCCGCGGGCCTCAAGGTCGACGTCGATCTTCGCAACGAGAAGATCAACTACAAGGTGCGCGAGCACTCGCTGGCCAAGGTTCCGGTGATGCTCGTCGTCGGCAAGCGCGAAGCGGAAGAGGGCAAGGTGTCGATGCGACGCCTCGGCTCGCCGGACCAGACGGTCATGCCGCTCACTGAGGCCATCGCCGCACTGCGCGCCGAAGCCACCCCGCCCGACCAGCAGCGTTCGGCGGAGGCTGGGTCCAAGGCCGCCTGACATTTATCCCGGGGCTAGTCCCCGGGATATATGCATGACAATCGCTGCCGCGACTGCTCGCAAGCGCACGCTAGTGCGTCGACAAATACAGCATCGCCATGATCATGCAGATCAGCGCGAACTGTGTTGCGACGCGCGCCCGCATGAAGCGCTCATCGCCGTCCTCACTCTGGCCAGCGATGACATTCCACAGCCCCAGCGCCAGACCGCCGATGAGAGTGCCGCCGAGCAGGATCGCCGCGTAGGGCGCCAAGCTTTGCACGATCTCCAGCGGATGTCTGGCGAATGCTGTCGACAACCGCGCACTCAACGTGTCGAAGCCGAAATAGATCGCAATCGCTGCAAATGCCGCGATCACGCCAGTCATGCTCAGCGCCAGCACGTAGCGGACGTTGTGGCCGGTGACGCCGCTGCGGACGTCGTCCGCGGAGATTACGAGTTGGTGCGCTTCATCATAGTGGGCAGCCATGACTTGGGTTCCTTTCAAAAGGCCCAACCATCAGGCGCGGATCGGCATAGGGTCGAAGCTGCCGGCCCGGTCGAGCCAGGACGATCCCGGCTTCACCGACATATGGTGCTGGACAGGGGCTCTCACAGCCCCCACATCAGCGCGAAGCTGGCGTGAACGTGATCTGCGCGGCAATTTCATTCAGCGGATCGATGCCCGAGAACAGGTTGTTCCCCCTGCAACCGCTGTTCAGTGACTGCAACAGATAGGCATAGGCGCCATGCTTGACGCAGATGGCGACGCCCCGCGGCGTCGCATTGCGGCAGCGAGTGTGAGCTTCGAAGCGCTGTCCCGGAATCCCGCCCACAACTACCGGCGTCGGGGCAAGCCCATTCGTATCGTAGTGGCCGACTTCGAATGCCCGCAACGCGAGGTCGGAGCAAGCGTTGTCGCCGTCGCCGTCGCTGACGCGCAACACGGCGCCATCCATGCGGTGCGCATTCTCGCCCTGTGGGGCAAATTCGATCCGGCCGTGCCGTTCCACCGTCCGCCAGCGCGCATCATCATAAGTGACGCGTACATCGCCCAGTTCGGCAATCGCTTCCCCGGCATCGGCATCAGCGATGGCAAGAGCGATCAGCATCGCCACAGCGAACGCACGCATCATTTCCGCCGTTTGGCCATCGCTGAATTTCATGTCATTGCGGGCAGGAGTCGTCGCGCGCCAGTTCAGCATGTCCCGCAACGGGGACCGCAACGTTGGCCTCGCTGCCTGAGCCGATATTGACGGCGGCCAGTTGGAATTCACCATTGGCTTTTGTCAGCAGCGGACCGCCGGAGCTTGCCGGCTGGGTGTCGCAGTCGTGGAGCCACAACAGTGGATCCTGTTCGACGCCGAGCAGTCGACACCCCATGTGCGCTGAAAGCATGTAGCGCCTGTCGGCGGGATAGCCAGCGTACGTCAACCAAGTCCCAGGCGCGACATCGCTAGATTTGGCAAGCGGCACGGTCGCGACATCGAGCCTGTCGGTGAGCACGATGGCGACGACGTCGGTGCCCTCCTGGTGCAGCGACGCGAACTCACTGGCGGCGCGCGCGGAGAGCGCCTTCTCGGGAAGCTGGTAGCCGGGCAAGAAGTGCAGGCATTTCGCCGTTGCATGCCCGAGGTAGCTTTCGCGGCGCAGACCCGCGAGAAAATGGATGTCGTGAAGAGGATAAGGCGCCGCCTTCCAGCTATCGATCACGCAGTGTGCGGCGGTAATAACGATGTCGGGTGCGACGAGCGTTCCAGTGCATTGTCCGAGCGAGCGGTAGCCGCCGATATTGACTTGGCCAATGGCATCCCAGGGCGTGCCCCGCTCCTCGACGATGACGCGGTCGTCCGTCCCGAAGATGTTGGCACGAAGCTCGTTGCTAAAGGCCGATGCCGCCAACACGCCTGCGGCGCACAAGCCGACGAGAATCCGCGACCGTGACTTGGTGGCGTGCAATGCCGCTTTAATGTCAGAGCATTCTGCCACGTCGCGCTCCTGGCGGTTCTGTTCCTGCGGCGGCGAATATGACCGAAGATCCCCAGGAAGGCATTGCTTGGGTCGATGGCTTTTTACGTGCCACCCTTCGAAGCTTGCTTTGTGGTCAGTCCGGTGATGGCCCACCACACCCAGGGAATGAGCCGTGAGCGCACGCGCTCGGCGTAGTGGCATGGCCGCCAGGTTCAACGGCCAGATCAGCGTCTGCTTCAGCGGCCGACCGATAAGTGCAGGATCAGGTTTGGCGGCATGAGATTGCGATGCCATCGACCATCCCACACTCAGAACCCGCCGCCCAGCGCGTTGCCGACCATGTCTATGATGGTCGACGGCTGCTTAGATCGTTTCTGCTGGCGGGCGACAGGCGCCGGGTTGAAGTTGCTCGGATCATCAGCACCCGAACCCGCCACCGGCGCCAAGTGGTTGCGCCCGATGTCGATCTTATCCCACTCGCCGGCGAGCGCCTGCGTGATCCGCTTCTCGTGCCCGTAGATGTCGTTGAACGTCTTCAGTTTGCCGTTATCGTCCACCCACGCCGTGAAGTAGACGAGGTGCATCGGGATCCTCTTCTCGAGCACGATCTCGTTGTTGCGCGGCCCCGTCTCCATGGTCGCATCGACCTTGGCCGCATCCCAGCCCCGGTCTTCCTGCAGCACCAGTTCGGCCATCTTCATCGGATTGCGCAAGCGCAGGCAACCATGGCTCAGCGTGCGCACCTTCTGCCCGAACATCCACTTGTCGATCGTGTCGTGCATGAAGATCGTGTGCTGGCTCGGGAACGTGAACTTGACGACGCCCATCACGTTCTTGCGCCCCGGCGGCTGAACCACCTCGTAGTCGAGGATATTGGCGCGGCTCCAATCGATGCTGCGGTAATCGAGCGGCTGGCCGTCCTTCGTCTGCAATTCCAGATCGTACTGACGGAACATGCTTCCGCCGCGGCGCAGGTTCGGACCCAGTTCGTGCGCTTTGATCGAATCCGGCACGCGCCACATCGGCTTGAACACGACGGTCTTCAGATTGCGCGTGAAGATCGTGGTCTGCTTGCCGGTCTCGCCGACGACGATGCGCTCCGAGTGGATCGGCACGCCGTCCTTGTAGAGGTAGACGAAATATTCGGGCACGTTGGCGAGGATGTGGACCTGCCCCAGATCGTCGGGCATCCAGCGCCATTCTTCCATGTTGGCCTGGATCTTCTTGCCGAGCGGCTTGTCCTTGTTGGCGAGATACACTTGGCGCAGCTTCTCGAACTGCGGCTGCTGCGGATGCAATGAACGCAGATAGGCTGCTGGATCGGACGAGCCGACAGCCTCGCGGAACACCACCTCCGGGTCGCGCAGCTGCGGCTTACGGTCGAGGTTGGAGTTGAGCAGGATCGCGGGATCGGTAATGCGCCCGCCGCGCGCATAGCGCGCATACTTCAGAAGCGCGAGCGAGATCTCGACATCCGCCTTGCCGATCTTCTCACTCGAGAGCTGCGCGGCAGGCGGGATGATCGGCAGGTCGAAGTCCTTCGGATCGAGCCCCCAGTCGGCGGCATTCAAAATCTCAGCGCCAAGCGCTGCCCCCCGTTCGGTGAGGCCTCCCTCGCTCAGCCAGATCGGTGCATCGCGCCGCGCCGCATAAAAATCGGAGAGCACGGCTCGCTCTTTGATCTCTTGCGCCGAGCCCTCGGCTGGCAGGCTGTTCAGCTTCGTGCGAACCGCGCTCGCAACCGGGTTAGTATCAAGGGGGGCCGCCAATGGCGGCGCGAGGGCCGGATCGCTGGCCATAGGCGGACTGGCAACCGGCGATGCGGCGGCGTCGGCAGTCCGGGCGCTGAGGAGCGACAGGACCGCGGCAAGCGTCAATATCGTTGAGCGAATCATTCCCCCTCCGAAGGCCGGCACGCTAACCGAGACACGCCTTTCTGGCCAGCGTACGGCATGGCGCCGGTTAGGGCGCGCGCCGGCCCTTTCCCATGGCATATTCTTTTCACACAGTTGTCCGAAAGCCCCGTCAATCTGCGCCCCCGGCCCCTCACGGACTATGTGCCTTGCAATTTCCCGAGCTTTCTTACGCCAATCCCGACGACCCCCCTCTGAAGCGGGGCCTAATCCGCACTCTTGAGCGAGTCGCCGGCCGCGACTACTTCGCTCCCATCTATCAGCGCTGGCGCACGGAAACACTCTCCCGGGGCGGCAGCCAGGTGATCCGCCCGATGCTGGATATGCTGGGTATCGATCTCCGGATCATCGCGCGGCAATGGCCCATCGAAGTCGATCAGACGCATCCCTTGGTGATCGTCGCCAATCACCCCTTCGGCATCGTCGATGGCCTGGCAGCCTTGGCGCTGGCTGAAGACCTTCGCCGCCCGTTCAAGGTGTTGATCAACCGCGAGCTGCTGAAGGTGCCCGAGATCGAGCCCTATTCGCTCCCCATCGACTTCCGCGAGACCGAGGAAGCGATCGCCCGCAACCTCGCAACGCGCCGCGAGGCGATCCGGCTGCTGGGGGAGGGGACCACGATCGTCGTATTCCCGGCCGGCGGCGTCGCCACCGCGCGCGCGCCGTTTGGACGGGCAGAGGAGCTGCCATGGAAGCTCTTCACCGCACGCCTGGTGCAAGGCGCCCGCGCCTCTGTGCTTCCAGTCTATTTCGAGGGGCAGTGCAGTCCGCTGTTCCACCTCGCATCGCGCATCTCGATGACGCTGCGGCTATCGCTGCTGATACGGGAGTTTCGCCGCGCCGTCGGCACGCGCCTCACCGCCCGCGTTGGCGATGTCGTGCCGTTCGAAGATTTGGAACATCGCAACGATCGCCGCGCGCTGATCAGCGAGCTTTACGGCCGCGTGCACGCGCTGTCGCCAATGCCACTTCAGCCGCGTCCGCGATAGGGCGGCACGCCCTGGTCCGGCGCCCAAAGGCCGGCTGGAACTGGTCCCGTCTGCCAGAATACGTCGATCGGCATGCCCCCGCGCGGATACCAGTAGCCGCCGATGCGCAGCCATTGCGGATCGAGCAGGCTTACGAGCCGCTTGGCGATGGCGATGGTGCAGTCCTCGTGGAAGGCGCCATGATTGCGGAAGGCGCCGAGGTAAAGCTTCAGCGACTTCGACTCCACCAGCCACTCCCGCGGCACATAGTCGATCACGAGTTGCGCAAAGTCCGGCTGCCCCGTCACCGGGCACAGCGAGGTGAACTCGGGAGCGGTGAAGCGGGCGAGATACTGCGCGTCCGGATGCGGGTTCGGCACACGCTCCAGCACCGCCTCTTCGGGGCTCTGCGGCAGCTTGGTGGCCTGCCCTAGGATGGTAACGCTGGTGTCCTTCTGGCCCATTCGCTCACTCCGCCGCCAGCGATGGCGCCGGGCCGAAATAGATGGCCCCTTCACGGCAGCTATCGCGCGATATCTCGATCTGCGCCAAGCCCGGCACGCGGTTCTGCAGCCGATTCCACAGCCATATGGCGATGCGCTCCAGCGTCGGCGCTTCCAGACCCTCGATCTCGTTCAGCAGCCGATGATCGAGCGCGTCCTGGGCATCGGCCATCATCTCGGCCAACTGGTCGAAGTGGAACACATAGCCGGTGTCGTCGCCCGGAACGCCGTCGATGAAGACGCGCGCACGGAATGAATGCCCATGCATGCGCGAGTTCGGATGCCCGGGAGGGGCACTCGGCAAGTAGTGGGCGGCCTCGAATAGAAACTCTTTGTATATGCGCATGCGGGCTCTCTAAGGGATTTTCCGCTGCAATTCCAGAGGCGCCGCCTTAAGGCCAGAACCCCTTAAGGAATGCCCAGCAGCTTGTGCGTCTGCAACGACAAACGCCAGGCTGGATGGGCACGGCAATAGCTTATGGCCGCCTTCGTGTTTACCACCGCGTCCGGCCCGTCCATCGGCTGCAGGAAGCGGTGCGTGAACGCTAGCCCCGAGAAGCCATCCGGATCGAGCCCGTCCTGCGGAAAAACGAGCTTCAATTCGTCGCCTGAGCATTGTTTGAGGTCAGCACCAGCCTTGGGACTGACGCAGATCCAGTCGATGGCGCGGGGCACCGGCAGGGTGCCGTTGGTCTCTATGGCGATGGTAAAGCCCTTCTCGTGCAGGGCCTCGATGAGGTCCTCGTCGACCTGCAGCATCGGCTCGCCGCCCGTCAGCACCACGAAGTCGCAGCCCGAACCCTCGGCCGCTACAACACAGGCGGCCGCGAGATCGGCCCCGGTGGCAAAGCGTCCGCCCCCTTCGCCATCGACCCCGACAAAGTCGGTATCGCAGAACTGACAGGTGGCCTTGGCGCGGTCCGCCTCCCGGCCCGACCACAGATTGCAGCCGGCAAAGCGGCAAAACACGGCTGGGCGGCCAGCGTGGGCGCCTTCCCCTTGCAGCGTGTAGAATATCTCTTTGACCGCATACATGCCGGCATCCGTAATCGCCCCCGCCCGCCCATTCAAGCGGGAGGCGCAGCAGGCCCAGCAGATCGGTCAGGAGGGCAGGGTGGGCCCCGACCCGGCGCCGGTCTTCTCGATGGTCGCCGCGATTTCCTTGAGGTCCGCCTCGGTCAGATCAAGCCTCGCAGCATCGATCCAGCCATCGACCTGCTCCGGCGAGCGGGCGCCGACGATCGCCCCGCTGACGCCCGGCCAGGCGAGCGTCCAGGCAATCGCCGCAGATGCTGCATCGCTCCCGTGCCTCTCGCCCACCGCCTTCATGGTGGCGGCAAGGGCGAGATTCGCTTTGACCTTGTCGCCCGTGAACTCGGCATTGCGCGAGCGCCAATCGTTGGCCGGAAGCTTCTTTGCCCGCTCTTCGGTGAAGGCACCCGTCAGCAGCCCCGACTGCATCGGGCTGTAAACGATGACGCCGGTGTCATGCGCGACGCACCATGGCAGCTCGTTGGCAGCAAACTCACGCCGGATCGCCGAGAACGGCGGCTGCAGCGTATCGACATGGCCGATCTTCTCCGCCGCTTCGAGCTGAGCGACGTTGTGATTGGAGAGGCCGACAGCGCGTACCTTGCCTTGCCTCTTGAGGTCGAGCAGCGCACCCCAGTAATCCGCGATCGGCGTGCCGTCCTTTGCGGGCCAGTGCATCTGATAAAGATCGACGCGTTCGACGCCCAGGCGCTTCAACGAAGCTTCGCATTCGGCGCGGATGCTCTCGGGCTTGCCAACATTTTGCGGCGGCGCCATGTGGTTGTTCTCGGCCCAGCGCAAGCCACACTTCGTGAAGATCAACGGTCGCTCGCTTGCCGGGATGTCCTTCAGCGCGGCGCGCACGACTTCTTCCGAATGGCCCAGGCCATAGATCGCTGCGGTGTCGATCCAGTTGATCCCCCGTTCGACCGCATGGCGAATGGCCGCGATTGATTTGCTGTCGTCCTGATCACCCCAGCCGACCGCCCAGTCGCCGCCACCGATGGCCCACGCCCCCAGCCCGACCGGCGTGATCGCCATATCGGTGCGCCCGAGGCGACGCTTGGGAAGATCGGATTTTTTCACTTCGCTCATCGCCCAGCTCCCGGTTGCGGTTAAGCCGTGAGACCATCCATAAATGCGTCGAGGCGGCAGAATTTCCGCCGCCTCTCACAGCCCTTTTCAATGCATCAGGGCGCGTGCTTCTCGCGCGTTGATTCATAGAGGAACCATACGCGACGCTCCGCCTCGTCCATCCAGACTTCCAAAAGGCTGGCGGTCGCGACGTCGCCCTTCTCGTCGCACAAATCGTGCGTTTCCTTCATCCGCCCGACGAGGTCTTTATTGTCGTCGCGCAGCTCGGCAAGCATGTCCTGCGGCGTGACGAACGGAGCATCGTTGTCCTCGACGCGCTGCAGGCGTGAAATCTCTCCAATGGAATGCAGCGTCGTGCCGCCGATCTTGCGCACGCGCTCGGCCAGTGGATCAGTCATGGCGAAAATCTGGTCTGCGTGCTCGTCGAGCAGCAGGTGGTAATCGCGGAAGTGTGGTCCGCTCATGTGCCAGTGGAAGTTCTTTGTCTTCAGGTACAACGCAAACGTGTCGGCCAGCAGGGCGTTGAGCGCGCCCGACAAATCACGAATTGCATTGCTGTCATAGATGCTTGGGGTCTGCAGCGGCGCCTTGCGGCGCTCCGCTGCTTTGGTCATGGTGCTCATCAGGGGTTCTCCTCGGTCGTCGTATGACGAGAGTATATGCGCCCCTACATATGCGAACGCATACACAAGGTTGCGACCCCCACTAATGACAGGTTGATGCGGCGTTTAACGCGCATTTGCCAAAAGAACTTTTCAGATACTTGAAACTATCGGCCGGCCAGTCCTGTCCGCAGTAACTGTGGTGGCTGCATTCGAAGCAGCCACCGGCACTGCTTCACGTCAGCGGCCGAAGACGATTGTCCGCTCGTTCAGCGCCTGGACCGGTCGGCTGTTGTCCGGATAGAGCTTTGCGAATGCCTCAATCTGCTCTTTCGACACAGTAATCGGCTCTGCGAATACCACCCACTGTACGATCTCGCTGCACGGCGGCGTCGTGAGCGATCCGGCGTAGCGATAGAATTTCGACGCGCTGGGCACCAGCTTCGCGAAATCGACGTCCGCCTTCGACGGCGTCTCACCGGGCTGCTGCGGCGCAACCTCCCACAGCTTGGCAATTTCCGCGTTGGCTCCGCCTTCCTCGATCATCACGCCGAGCACCAGCAACTTGCCGTCGCCACCCTTATGAACGAAGTGGGCCTCCATCGGTGCGTGCTTGCCGTCGATGGTGTGCTCGCTTGGATGATGGAAGTGCACCTGCTGAAAAGCATAGGGCTTGCCGTCGAAGTTCGTGACATTCCCTTCCGCAGCAGCTGCCTGGATCGTATGCCCGTTGTTCAGCACCATCGGCGCAAACGGCTTCCAGTCCAGCGCCAGGGGTTCGTTTTGGCCCTTATGCGCGTCGGTAAGGTTCACCGGCGACTGCTGTATGCCCCTACTGCAGACCGCAAAGTCGCTGTTTAGCGAGCCCCAGTGTGCCGGACCATCGGCCCCCTCGTAAGCCCAATGAGCATGAGAATGATCCTCAGCGAAGGCGGGGATAGCGAGCGTGGCAAGCGCCAGGCCAATGGCTGCGCGGCAGATATGATTCATGGTGGGGACCGATCAATAAAAGGCAACTGAAATTCCTGTCTCGTCAGGCGAGGCCAGTTTCGCGCTTCCAGATTTCCCAACCCTTACGTCTGAGGTCACAAGCCGGACAATGCCCGCATCCATAGCCCCACTCATGCCGGCGCGAGCGGACACCGAGGTAGCAGGTGTGGCTCTCCTCGACGATGAGGTCGACCAGCCTGTCGCCTCCGAGTCGGTCGGCCAGCGCCCAAGTCGCCGCCTTGTCGATCCACATCAACGGCGTCTCGATGATGAAGCTGGCGTCGGTCCCGAGCGAGATCGCCTTGGCTAGTGTCTGCAACGTATCGTTGCGGCAATCGGGATAGCCGGAGAAGTCGGTCTCGCACATACCGCCCACCAGCGTGCGCATCCCGCGCCGATAGGCCAGGGCGGCTGCGTAGACGAAGAACAGCAAGTTGCGCCCCGGCACGAATGTCGAGGGGAGCCCCGCTTCAGTCATCTCGATTTCAGCATCCCGCGTCAGCGCGGTATCGCTCAGCCGTCCTAGCTCCGGCAGCTCGAGCATGTGATCGGTGCCAAGCCGTTCGTCCCATGTGGGCCTCAGCTCGCGCAAACTGGCGCGCAGCTTGTCACGCTGGGCAAGTTCGGCTGAGTGGCGCTGCCCATAGTTGAAGCCGACCGTCTCGACGCGGCTATACCGGTCGAGCGCCCAGGCGAGGCACACCGTCGAATCCTGCCCACCCGAGAACAGAACCAGCGCCGCTCCATCCTCCATCTTCGCTTCCCTCACAGACCGGCCCCATCGAACTTGCGAACGTCGAGCGTATCAAGGTCGACCCCGTCGAGGCACCGCACGTTGACCGCCACCATCTCCGCGCCGTCGGGCTGGCGCCCGCGCGCGAACGACCCGACGCCGCAGCTCGCGCAGAACAGGTGATGGATCACCTTATGATTGAACAGATAGTCGGTGAGACGGTCCTCACCGGTTGTCAGGGTAAACTTTTCCGCAGGTGCGAAGGCGAGCAACGCCCCCCGCTTGCGGCAGATGGAGCAGTTGCACGAGATGACCGGATCAAGGCTCATCTCGACCTCGTAGCGCACAGCGCCGCAGTGGCATCCGCCCGTATATTTTGCACTCTCGCTCATGCTCGTGTCCTTGTGCTTTGGGGTGGGCCAGTTTCCCCTTCCGGGCGGGCTGATTTTCGGCCCTTTGCGCATCCTTAAAGAGCGGCTAAAAGGCGCCGGACCCTCCCACGCCGGTTCGCGGCTCGCAACTCATAAGGTACCGACATGACCGCCATCATCGACATCATCGGCCGCGAGATCCTCGACAGCCGCGGCAACCCGACGGTGGAGGTCGATGTGGTGCTCGAGGACGGCTCCCTCGGTCGCGCCGCCGTGCCGTCCGGCGCCTCGACGGGTGCCCACGAGGCAGTGGAGCTGCGCGACGGCGACAATGGCCGCTATCTCGGCAAGGGCGTGGAGAAGGCGGTCGAGGCGGTCAACACGGAAATCTTCGACGCCATTGCCGGCATGGACGCCGAGGATCAGCGCGGCGTCGACGCCGCCATGATCCAGCTCGATGGCACGCGCAACAAATCGCGTCTCGGCGCCAATGCCATTCTCGGCGTTTCGCTGGCAACGGCAAAGGCCGCGGCGATCTCTTCGGGGTTGCCGCTCTATCGCTATCTCGGTGGTGCCGCAGCTCACGTGCTGCCCGTTCCCATGATGAACATCGTCAACGGCGGCGCGCATGCCGACAACCCGATCGACATCCAGGAATTCATGATCATGCCAGTGTCGGCCGACTCGATCGCCGACGCCGTGCGCATGGGCGCGGAAATCTTCCACGTCCTCAAGAAGTCGCTGAAGGACGCCGGCCTCTCCACCTCGGTCGGCGATGAGGGCGGCTTCGCACCGAATCTCAAATCTGCGGACGAAGCGCTCGGCTACATCATCAAGGCTATCGAGAAGGCCGGCTACAAGCCGGGCGATGACGTCATGCTCGCGCTCGACTGCGCTTCGACCGAGTACTTCAAGGACGGCAAGTACATCCTCGAAGGCGAGGGCAAGACGCTCGATTCCGCGGCGATGGTGAAATACCTCGAAGACCTCATCAACCGCTTCCCGATCATCTCCATCGAGGACGGCATGGCTGAGGACGATTGGGACGGCTGGAAGGCGCTCACCGAAGCCATTGGCAAGCGCTGCCAGCTCGTCGGCGACGACCTCTTCGTCACCAACACCGAGCGCCTCGCCGAGGGCATCAAGCGCGGCATCGGCAACTCGATCCTCGTCAAGGTCAACCAGATCGGCTCGTTGTCCGAAACGCTCGACGCCGTGTCGATGGCCCAGCGCGCGGCATATACCGCCGTCATCTCACATCGCTCCGGCGAGACCGAGGACGCGACGATTGCCGACCTCGCCGTTGCCACCAACGCCGGGCAGATCAAGACCGGCTCGCTTTGCCGCTCCGATCGTCTCGCAAAATACAATCAGCTTATCCGTATCGAAGGTGAGCTGGGCGACGTTGCAAGCTACGCCGGCAAGAGCGTCATTCGCGGTGCAGCTGTCAGCTGACGCCACGCACCCTGTTCGCTGCACGACGCAAACATCCCGGAGCCTCGCTCCGGGATGTTTTCATTTGCGCCGCCGGCGCACACCGCTTTACCCGCCGTTAAGCACCCCGTGGGATAACAGCGTGGTCCAACAGATTTGTGCAGCGTAACCCACAAAGTGCTGCGTCAGCCAAAAACACATGATCGACGTTCGAGGCCAAGGCAGGCGACGGTGTTGCTTCTCTGCCTGGGGTTGACGGCCTACTTCGTCCATCATGCAATCAATGGCAGGCACGGCTTCGAGGCGAGATCCAAGCTGATCGAGAGATCAGCTCTATTAGAGTTCGAGATCAAAAGCCTCGAGGCCGTGCGCGCCAAGCTTGAGCGCGACGTCGCTCTTCTCTCTTCCCCAAAGCCAGACCCCGATCTCGTCGAAGAAATTGCCCGCGAGGTGCTTGGCTTCGTGCGCCCCGACGATCAGGTCGTCACACAGCCTTAGCGCAGTGCTGTTTCCCAATCTGCCGTCAGGCTTTCGTGTCACGCATGCGTGGATGCAAAATCTGCATGCATGGAATGATGCAGATGAGCCTCGCGCTTCTGGCCTTCGCCAGCGGCGTCTAGTAGTCTGCGGGCCGACGCCACACTCCCCGCGCAACAGGGCTCCCCGATGGCTTCTGAAAAACCGCAACGCGCCGCATCGACTGCCAAGCGCGCCTCCGGCAATGGCCACAAACAACCCACAGCCGGCATGACGCGCGCCGAGCGCCTCGACGCCTATACGCGCATGCTGCTGATCCGCCGCTTTGAGGAAAAGGCCGGCCAGCTTTACGGCATGGGCCACATTGGCGGTTTCTGCCATCTCTACATTGGCCAGGAAGCGGTCGTCGTTGGCATGCAGATGGCGCTGGAGCCGGGCGATCAGGTCATCACCGCGTATCGCGACCACGGTCATACGTTGGCAACCGGCATGGACGCCAAGAGCGTCATGGCCGAGCTGACGGGCCGGCGCGACGGCTGCTCCAAAGGCAAGGGCGGCTCGATGCACATGTTCGCCCCCGACAAAGGCTTCTACGGCGGCCACGGCATCGTCGGCGCAACTGTGCCGCTCGGCGCCGGTCTCGCTTTCGCCAACAAGTATCGCGGCGACGATCGCGTCTGCCTCACATACTTCGGCGACGGCGCCGCCAATCAGGGGCAGGTCTACGAAGCTTTCAACATGGCGGAGCTTTGGAAGCTCCCCGTGATCTTCATCATCGAGAACAACAAGTACGCGATGGGCACCTCGATCGAGAGGGCGTCGTCGACGACGAACCTTTCCCAACGAGGCCTCTCGTTCAACATTCCGGGCGAGCACGTCGACGGCATGGACGTTGAAGCCGTGCGGGCAGCGGGCGAGCGCGCCATTGCCTTCGCGCGCGCAGGCAAAGGCCCCATGATCCTCGAGATGATGACGTACCGGTACCGCGGCCACTCGATGTCCGACCCCGCTAAATACCGCACGCGCGAGGAAGTGCAGCAGGTGCGCGAAACGCACGACGCCATCGAGCACGTGCGCAAGCTGCTAATCAGCGATGGCGTCACCGAGGACGAGCTGAAGGCCATCGACAAGAAGGTGCGCGATGAGGTGAATGCCGCTGCCGAGTTTGCACTGTCAGATCCCGAGCCCGCTCCCTCCGAACTCACCACCGACGTGCTGGTTTGACGGATAAATGTCATCCCGGGGCTCGTCCCCGGGATCCAAGGTGTCACGATGTCAAAGTTTTCGGGCAGGCGCGACGCCCGGCAAAGAAGGATACAAGTCCTGCCAATGCGGGTTCTCACGCTCAATCAAATTGACCTTCCAGTCGCGCGGCCATTCCTTCATGGTCTTCTCGCGCTGGATGGCTTCGTCGATCCGGCAGAACTCTTGAAACCAAACCAATTGGTTCACACGGTATCGCTGGGTGAAACCGCGGATGGAGCCGCTGCGATGCTCTTCAACGCGTCGAATGAGCCCGTTTGTGACACCGATGTAGAGCGTGCCTCTCGGTTTGCTCGCGAGGATATAGACCCAATAACTATGCACGATGCTCACACTCTACACCGCGTGGAGAATGCCGCTGTTTGGATCCCGGGGAGAAGCCCCGGGATGACAGTTGCGAGGGCGGACGCTGCGGAGGCCACATGCCTGAAGTCCTGATGCCTGCGCTGTCGCCCACGATGGAAGAGGGCACACTGTCGAAATGGCTCGTCAAGGAGGGCCAGGACGTCAAATCGGGCGACGTCATTGCTGAGATCGAGACCGACAAGGCGACGATGGAGGTCGAGGCCGTCGACGAAGGCACGCTGGCGAAAATTCTGGTTCCCGCCGGCACCGAGAACGTCAAGGTCAACACACCGATTGCGATCATCGCAGGTGAGGGCGAGAGCGCTCCCGAGCCGAGCGCCCAGAAGGCGCCGGAGCCCGCAACGTCAGCGCCGCCGCCACAGCAAGCATCTGCTGCGCCGACAGTCCCTGCAGCCGCCGCTAATGAGACCTCAATCAGCTACGAACCGCCGTCAGCCGAACCGGAGATCGCTCCCGGTACCGAGATGGTCAACCAGACCATGCGCGAAGCGCTGCGCGATGCCATGGCCGAGGAGATGCGCCGCGATCCCGACGTGTTCCTGATGGGCGAGGAGGTCGCGCAGTACCAGGGCGCCTACAAAATCAGCCAGGGGCTGCTGGAAGAATTTGGCGACAAACGCGTCATCGACACGCCCATCACTGAGCAGGGCTTCACCGGCGTTGGCGTCGGCGCCGCGTTCGCGGGCCTGAAGCCGATCGTCGAGTTCATGACATGGAACTTCGCGATGCAGGCCATCGACCAGATCGTCAACTCGGCTGGCAAGACGCACTACATGTCGGGCGGCACAGTGCATGTGCCGATTGTTTTTCGCGGCCCCAACGGGGCGGCTGCCCGCGTCGCTGCCCAGCACAGCCAGTGCTATTCGTCCTGGTATGCGCACGTCCCGGGTCTGAAGGTGATCGCGCCATCGACGCCGGCGGATGCCAAAGGACTTTTGAAGTCGGCGATCCGCGATCCCAATCCGGTCGTAGTTCTCGAGAACGAAATACTCTACGGCGCGCACGGCGACGTACCCAAGAGCGACGACTTCCTCATCCCCATCGGCAAGGCGCGGATCGCCCGCGCCGGCAAGGATGCAACCGTCGTCTCATTCGCACGCGGGATGGTCTATGCGCTCGAAGCCGCGGAGCGCCTAGCCAAGGAAGGCATCGACGTCGAGGTCATAGACTTGCGCACATTGCGCCCGCTCGACATGCCGACCGTGCTCGCGTCGGTCAAGAAAACGAACCGCCTCGTCACGGTCGAGGAAGCCTGGCCGGTGTGCTCCATAGGCTCGGAAATCTGCGCCCAGGTCGCCATGCACGCTTTCGACGATCTTGACGCCCCGCCGGTGAAAGTGTCGGGCGCCGACGTTCCGATGCCCTACGCGGCAAATCTCGAAAAACTCGCGCTCCCCTCCGTCGATCAGGTCGTCGCGGCGGTGAAGCAGGTCATGTACGTGTCGTAACCGGACGGGATCAGATGACCGACGTATCGATGACACAAGCGGAGCTGTTGAACGGCCTGTTCGGCTCGCTGCAGACCATTCTCACCATCGTATCGCTGTTCTTTGCCATCGTGTCCGGCTACATCGCCGCGTTGTTCTTTTTTCTCGGCCGCGCCGGATTGTTCCTGCGGCTCCTGGCCTTCGGCCTGCTCACCATCGGTTTGAGCTTCCTCGGTGGCACCGCGGCCGTCGTCCAGTCGATGCAGGAAGGACTGCTGCAAGCATGGGGACGCCTGCCGCAGCCGATCATGACCGTCGACAGTTTGCGCAATCCCATGCCTGTATCGAGCGGCCTGCCCCTATCGCAACAGGAGTTGGGCGTCGTCACCGGCTGGATCATCGGCATCGGTGTCTACAGCGCGCTCTCCTACCTGACATTCCTGCACGACTGGTCGAAGGAAGCAGCCGCGCAGCACGCATCGGGAGGTACCGCATGAGCACCAATGTCGCCTCCGCAGAACGCGTTCGCATCTCACCCCTGGCAAGACGCCTGGCGCACGAAGCCGGTCTCGCAATCGACAGGCTAGCCGGCACCGGACCGCACGGACGCATCATCAAGCGTGATATCGAAGCTGCCATCGCGAACGGCGGCGCCAACCGCGCTGCGACGCCTCAGGCTTCGCACCGCGAGGTCGCAACCGCGCCGCCGACGCCTGCCGCGCTTTCCGACGACAAGATCCTCGCCCTCTACGACAAGGGTAGCTACGAGCTCGTTCCGCACGACAAGATGCGCCGCATCATCGCCGAGCGCCTCACCGTCGCCAAGCAGACGATCCCCCACTACTACCTGTCGATGGACTGCCGCATCGACGAGTTGCTGCGCGCCCGCGGACGCATGAACGCGGCCTCGCCCGCGGAAGGTCCGCGCGCCTACAAGCTCTCCGTCAATGACTTCATCATCAAGGCGATGGCGCTCGCACTGCAAGAGGTCCCGGCGGCCAATGCAACGTGGACCGAGGCCGGCATGCTTCAGCACAAATATTCGGACGTCGGCGTCGCCGTGGCCATCGACGGTGGCCTGTTCACTCCGGTCATCCACCACGCCGAGATGAAATCGCTTTCAGAAATCTCCAACGAGATGCGCGATCTGGCCGACCGGGCTCGTAAGCGCCGCCTCGCCCCGCACGAGTACCAGGGCGGCACGACATCGATCTCCAACCTCGGCATGTACGGCATCAAATCGTTCGACGCGGTGATCAATCCACCGCACGCGACGATCCTCGCCGTGGGCGCGGCCGAGAAGCGTCCGGTGGTCGTCGGTGAGACGCTGGAAGCAGCCACCGTGATGAGTGTGACACTTTCTTGCGATCACCGTGTGGTCGACGGGGCAACTGGAGCTGCCCTGCTTGGCGCATTTCGGGCCTTCATCGAAGACCCTGTCCGCATGCTCGTTTGAGCGGAACGTCGCCAAAACTCTAGCGAATCGGCTTTTGCCAAAAACGCGTTTACCAAGCCGTTGCGCTGTGGCGCAGCGGGCACGCATTGCGACCTTTCCCCAACTAAGCACCTCCCAAACCGCCCCGGACCGCATAAGAATAGGGCACTTGCTTGCCGTTGGCCCAGGGCGAGACTAGAAGCGGGACACATGCGTGGGCGTACCTGATCTCTCTAGCTCTTGGAGTGAATCCCAATGACGGCGCGCTCAAACGCCATAATCGCAACAGCCGCTTTTGGTTGTCTGCTGCTTGCAGGCTGCGCGGAAGGCAGCCTCGGTTCCACATTCAACACAGGCTCCATCGACCCGCAGAAGCAGGCCGCAGCCGAGCAGGCTGAGAAGTCCAAGCAGGCTCTTTGCGCCACGCTGGTGTCACAGATCGAAGCGCTGAACAACGAAGGCGTCTCCGATAAGGTGGCGAAGGCTGCCGCGAAGAAATACAAGCTGAAGTCGGGCGACCTTGCCAAGGCGGACGAGCTCAACAAGGCGAACACCGAATTCCAGAGCAAGTGCTCGAGCTATCCGCCGCGCATTGCCGCGACCGCTCCCGTCGATCCCGTGACGACGGGCTCGGTTGCCGCGGCAGGCACCACGAAGACGGCCAGCAAGGCTAAGCCGCCCGTTCCGACTCAGAAGCCGGTCGCCGCTGCCATGGCGCCGCAGGAGACGACGGCGAGTGCCGCCACCACACCGGCAATCCCGAACCCATAAGAGGGTTTGCGTCCACTCATCTTTCAGGCGTCGCTGTGTCATCCAGATGCGGCGGCGCCTGAGTGATTTCTGCACATCCCTGCAAGAAGGGTTGCGCCGGGACAAACCGTGTGGTGAAAAACGCCCTGGCTTCCAAGGCGAGTGGAGGGCACGGTGACAGGTAGCGGTCGGGGCGTACGCGTTTCGGGCGGAGCATTGGCGATCACTATTGCGGTGATGCTGGCAGGCTGTGCCGGCAACACCGGCAACGGTAGCGGTGATCCCGGTCCTCAGGCGCTGAGCGCCGGTGAGACCTGCCAGGGCATCCGTGGCAACCTCAATAAGCTCGACAAAGAGGGTGTGCCCTCTCTCGTCGAACGCCAGAACTCTGGCCAGAAGCTGCCTGCAGCCCAAAAGGCCAAAGCAGACCTCTACAACCAATTGCTCGATAAGTACCTGGGTGCGCGCTGTCACGTGTAGTGGCGGGTGTCGAACCGGTAATCGAACGTGCTAGCAGAGGCCTCGGCGTCGGGTGACACCGGGGCCTCTTCGCACAGGGAGCAGGAAGATGGGCGCCAGCGACTACGATGTCATCGTCATCGGTGCTGGACCTGGCGGATACGTTGCCGCCATTCGCGCCGCCCAGCTTGGCTTCCGCACCGCCGTGGTCGAGCGCGCGCATCTCGGCGGCATCTGCCTCAACTGGGGATGTATCCCGACGAAGGCGCTACTGCGCTCCGCCGAGATTGTGCATCTGGTGGGCGAGGGCGAAAGTTTCGGCGTGCGTGCGGGCAAACCCCAGATCGACATCGCCGCAATGGTCGCCCGTTCGCGCGCCGTGTCGCGCGAATTGAACGCCGGCGTCGGGTTCCTGCTGAAGAAGAACGGCGTCGACGTGATCTGGGGGGAAGCAAAGCTGCGCGGCCGCGGCGGGATCGACGTCGCTGCACCGCGCGACACGGGCCGCCCCAATCCCGAGCCGCCGAAAGACGCCCGCGGGCCGGGGCGCTACACCGCTTCGCACATCATCGTTGCCACAGGCGCGCGTCCGCGCGCGCTGCCCGGCCTCGAGCCCGACGGCGAACGCATCTGGACCTACTTCGAGGCGATGTTGCCGCCGTCCCTGCCACGTTCGCTGCTGATCGCCGGCTCGGGTGCCATCGGCATCGAGTTCGCATCCTTCTATCGCGCGCTCGGCTGCGAGGTGACCGTCGTCGAGCTGTTGGAGCAGATCCTTCCCGTCGAGGACGCAGAGATCGCCGCGCTCGCCCGCAAGGCCTTCGAGAAGGAAGGCATCCGCATCATCACCGGCGCCAAGGTTGCAAGCGTTGAGCGCGGCAAGGATTCCATCACGGCTGATGTCGTCACATCGGATGGCAAAAGCGAGAAGATCACGGCCGAACGCATGATTTCGGCTGTTGGCGTCGTCGGCAACACCGACGGGCTCGGCCTGGATGCGCTGGGTGTGAAACTCGACAGAGGCCTCATCGTTACCGATGGGCTCGGCCGAACTTCGGTCGCTGGCATCTACGCCATCGGCGATGTAGCCGGCGCCCCGATGCTCGCCCACAAGGCCGAGCACGAGGGCGTCGCCTGTGTCGAGGCGATCAAGGGGCTCGACGTTCACGCACTCGACAAGCTGCGGATCCCCGGCTGCACCTATTCGCGCCCGCAGATCGCTTCGGTCGGCCTCACCGAGCAGCGTGCAAAAGAGGCCGGCCGCGATATCCGCGTCGGGCGGTTTCCCTTTCGCGCCAATGGTAAAGCGCTGGCCCTCGGCGAGCGCGACGGCCTTGTGAAAACGATCTTTGACGCAAAGACCGGCGAACTGATCGGCGCACACATGCTTGGCGCTGAGGTCACCGAGCTGATCCAGGGCTTCGTCATCGCCATGCAGCTCGAGGCGACTGAGGAGGACCTGATGCGCACCGTCTTCCCACATCCGACCCTTTCGGAGATGATGGGCGAAAGCGCACTGTCAGCGTGGGGCCGCGCCATACATATCCCGCCAGCCGCAAAAACCAGCCGCTGAGCGGCCGCAGAGGAGATCGCTTATGAACGTGGAAACCCGTGCTCTCGTCGTCTTTGCGGTCATCGGCATTCTCGCGGGCTTTCTTGCCTCGGTTCTCATCGGCGGCGGTGGCGGAATTCTGCGCTATCTCATCACCGGCATCGTCGGCGCATTTGTCGGCGGCTATCTGTTCGACGCCCTGAAGATCGATCTCGGCATCGGCAACAAGTTTCTATCCGAAGTGGTGACGGCAACTGCCGGCGCCGTCATTGTCGTCATATTGGCGCGTGTCATCGCTTAAGCGCCCAAGGGAATTCTCAGGGGAAACAGTCAATGGAAAACTACTCGACCTACTTGCCGTGGATCGTCATGGCGGTGAATGGCTTGGTGGCCGGCTGGATTGCCTCAATGTTGCTGGGCGGGCGTGGCGGGTTCATCCGCGACATCTTCATCGGCATTATCGGCGCCTTCGTCGGCGGCGCTCTCGTCCAAGCCGGACTATTGAAGCTCCCTTTCCTCTATGACTGGCCCTGGGTGCACCTCATCGCCGTATCGACCATCGGCGCATTGATCATCATCGTTATCGGCCGCATTGTCGGCCGCTAAGCCCGCTCATCGCTCAGATTTGCATGGGGCTAGCGGTGCTCTAGAATGCACCGCCCTACCTCAGGCAGGATTGTACCCTTGGATACCTCGCCGCCCACCGAACTAACCCCACACCAGCCTGACGCTGCAGTGCGCCCGGCCAAGCCGTCGTGGATCAGAGTGCGGGCGCCGAGCGGGCCGGGTCTCGCCGAGACGGTACGCGTTGTCCGCAAGAGTGGCGTTCACACGGTCTGTGAGGAGGCCGGCTGTCCCAACATCGGCGAATGCTGGTCGAAGCACCACGCCACCTTCATGATCATGGGCGACACCTGCACGCGCGCCTGCGCCTTCTGCAATGTGCGCACAGGTATCCCGCGCCCGCTCGATCCCGATGAGCCCAGCCGCGTCGCCAAGGCGGCGAGCGAGCTTGGTCTCACGCACATTGTCGTCACCTCGGTCGACCGTGATGACCTGCCCGATGGTGGGGCCGATCATTTCGCGCGCGTGATTTACGCACTCCGCGAGCAGTCCCCTGGCACGACCGTCGAAGTCCTGACGCCCGACTTCATGCGCCGTCCCAACGCGCTTGCGACGGTGCTGGCCGCACGGCCCGACGTCTTCAATCACAACCTTGAAACTGTGCCGCGCCTCTACCTGTCGATCCGCCCTGGGGCGCGCTACTTCCATTCGCTGCGCCTGCTTCAACGCGCCAAGGAGATCGACCCCAACGTCTTCACCAAGTCGGGCATCATGGTCGGGCTGGGCGAAGAGCGCACCGAGATCATGCAGGTGATGGACGATATGCGCTCCGCCGGCGTCGACTTCCTCACCATCGGACAATACCTGCAGCCGAGCCCGAAGCACGCGCCCGTCAAGCGCTTCATGCCGCCGGCCGAATTCGAGCAACTGCGCCAGATTGCCGTCGCCAAGGGGTTCGCGCTCGTCGCCTCGAGCCCCTTCACGCGGTCCTCCTACCACGCAGGAGAGGACTTCGCGAAGCTCCAGGCCCAGCGCCGCGCGCGCAACGCTTGAGGCAGGACGGAGCCCGAACTTGCCCACCTTCGAGACGACGCGCCGCGTGCCATTCACCGCCGATCAGATGTTCGCCGTGGTTGCCGACGTCGAGCGCTATCCCGAATTCGTCCCGCTCTGCGAGGCCCTCACCATCAAGTCGCGCGAGGATGGAACCACCCATTCAGTCATCATCGCGAGCATGAGCGTTGGGTACCACGCCATCCGCGAAACCTTCACCAGTCGCGTTACCTTGCGCCCGCAGCGTCACGAAATCGACGTCGAGAAGATTGACGGCCCGTTCGCGCGCCTCACTAACCGCTGGCGTTTCCGCGATGTGGCCGGCGGCTGCGAAGTGCAATTCCACATCGACTATGCGTTCGCTTCCCGGATGCTTTCGATGCTGATGGGCGCCGTGTTCGACAAGGCCGTGCGCAAATATACCGATGCCTTCGAAGCCCGCGCGCGCCTGCTTTACGGCAACAAGCCGACCGGCACACCGGCAGCCTGAATAGGCAGCCAGATCGCATTTACCTGATCGCCTTGTCGACATTGCGTGCACTGTCGAGCCCCAGCGCCGTTTCAAGTCCGCGCACGCCGGTGAGAACCGCACCGTCAAGGTCCGCCTCCGCGAGGTCGACACCCGTTAAATCCGCACCAGTCAGATCCGCCCGCGATAGGTCCGTCTTGCGCAGCACCGCACCGGAAAGATCTGCGCCGCGCAGATTGGCGAACGACAATAGCGCGTAGGTGAGGTTGGCGCGGCTGAGGTTGGTACCAGACAGATCCGCCCCCGACAGCTCCGTGCGCCAGATGTGTTCGATGAAGCCGGTGCGATTGAACGGGGCCAGCGTCGCCCCAGAGAGGTCGGCGCCCCGAAAGCTCGTGCGGTTGAATCGCCCGAAAAGGCGTGCCCGGGCCAGCTTGGTGCCGACGAAACTCGCCGCCTCGTTGCTCGGTGCCGCCAGCGTAGAAAACGTAGACGGACGCAGAAAGCTCGCGTCCGACAGATCGGCGCCATCGAACCGCGCCCCGATGATCGTCACGCGATCGAGCCGCGAGCCCTTCAGTTGTGCGTTCGACAAATCCGCCCCGCTGAGGTCCGCCCCGAACAGATTGCTGTTGCTCAAGTTGGCCGCTTTGAAATCGAGCCCGCTCAAATCCATCTCGCGCAGGTCACGCCCGACGAGTTGCGGTGGTCGGCTCCGGTCGGCGTTGTAAAGCTGGGTCGTGAGGTCGCGCACACTGATATCGCCTGCCGATGCAGCGGCGATCGCCAGCACCAGGCAGGCGGCTATGGCCGATGCCGATGCGAGCGGCCTAGCCATGCGGGATGCCCGGTGTGATCGCACCTGCCATCAACGCGATGCCTTCGCGCACGCTGGAGAGGCGAATCTCCCGTCGTCCGATATCTCCGAAGCGGCATTCCATTACCCGCGTCGGCGCGCCGCGCGCGGCAACCCCGAGATAAACGAGGCCCACTGGCTTTGCCGCCGTACCGCCGTCAGGGCCGGCAATCCCGGTGATCGATAGGGCAATGTGCGCGGGCGAGCGAGCGAGCGCACCATCGGCCATTGCGCGCGCCACTTCCTCGCTGACCGCGCCGTGGCGCTCGATCGTTTCGAGGGGAACGCCCAGCAAGTCGCTCTTAGCGGTGTTGGAGTAGGTGACGAACCCGCGCTCCACCATGCCCGATGAACCAGGCACCTCCGTAAGCAGTCCCGAGACGAGCCCGCCAGTGCAGCTTTCAGCCGTGACAACCAACAGCGAATGGCGCTGCAACTCGCTCAGCAGCGCTCTAGCGGCATCGTAGAGGTCTTGCGGGAACAGCGTGCTCATGCGCCTCGCACGGGTATATCATCGGACAAGCGAAAGGGGGTGCACCAGCACCCCCTTCAATATAGTCCCCTGAGCGCCCGTAAGGTCAAACGCCTCGAAAGGCGCTTCAGGCCGGAGCGAGCTTCTCGGCTTGATGCAGCAGGTGGTCAAGCGTGCTGAGGCTCTCAGCGCCCATGACCGTGAATGCCCGCTTCTGCGCATCCTGCCAGATCGGGAACGCATCCTTGAGGATGGCCTGACCCTTCGCTGTCAGATGCAGCCCGCGGCCACGACGGCCAGCCGGCGGATCCATGTTGATGTGCCCGAGCGCCAGCAGACGCTTCAGGTTGCGCGACAGCGTCGACTTCTCGATGTCGAGCTCGTGGCCGATCTCGACCGCCGTGATCGCATCGCGCTGCGCGAGTTGCGCTAATAGCGTGTACTGGCTTGTGGTGATGCCAAGCGGGCGCATGGCATCGTCGTAAACGCGCGTAATGATGCGCGAAAGCTGACGCACGCGCGTTGCAAGGCATGCGCTGGCGGTGGTTTCGGCGATATCAGAAATGCTCGCCGTTTCGACCGGCTTGCGCTCCAGCGTGTTGGTCATCAGGTTCATGTCGGCCCCCCGAAGGCTCGTGGTCATACAACCACCTTGAATCTTGATGCCGCGATTCTGTCGCAGGGGTCAAATGCACTTACGCCGCGCAGGGGCTACGGCAGACCGAGTGGCAGCAGCACCGTTGCGCTCGCCATTGCCGCAATGCCTTCGCCGCGGCCGATAAAGCCAAGCTTCTCCATCGTGGTCGCTTTGATACCTATGCGCGATACGTCGATGTCGAGGATGCCGGCCACCGCTGCACGCATGGCATTGCGATGCGGCCCGATCTTCGGTGCCTCGCAAAGGAACGTGACGTCGACGTTGCTGATCCGCCCGCCGAGTTTGCGCACGCGCGCGGCGGCATCGGTCAGGAAAATGTGCGAGGCCGCACCGCGCCAGCGCTCGTCGCTCGGAGGAAAGTGCTGGCCGATGTCGCCATCGCCGATAGCCCCGAGCAGCGCGTCGGTAAGTGCATGCAAACCGACGTCGGCGTCGGAATGTCCTTCGAGCTTCTGCGAATGCGGGATCTGCACGCCGCACAGCCACACGTGATCGCCGGGCGCAAACCTGTGCACGTCGAAGCCAGTCCCGTTGCGTGGCTCGAAGGAGTTCGATGGCGCCATCAGTCGTTCTGCCAGCGCAAGGTCGGCGGCGGTTGTTAGCTTCATGTTGAGTGCCCCGCTGGCGATGAGCTTCACGGGCAGTCCCGCCCATTCGGCGAGCCCCGCATCGTCTGTGAAATCGTGGCGGCCCTCAGTGGCTGCTCGACGATGCGCCTTTAAGATCGCGCCGAAGCGGAATGCCTGCGGGGTTTGCGCCCGCCACAGCCCCGCGCGATCCACGGTGCGGGTGATCACTGCGTCTGCGCCCGCCTGCTTCAGTGTGTCGCTGACCGGTTCGGCGGCAATTGCGGCGGGGTGCTCCGAGAGAGCAGAAAGCAGCCGGCTGACGAGATCGCCGGTTAGAAATGGCCGCGCCGCGTCATGGATCAGGACATAGTCGGGTGGCGCATCGGCGAAGGCTTCCAGCCCGGCAAGCACCGAGTCCTGCCGCGTGGCCCCGCCGGCCACCGGAGGAAGCAACGCAGCCTTAAAGGATGCTGCCGCTTTATCATAAAGTTGAGCATCTTCCGGATTGTAGACCACCACGCTGCGAGCTACTTCGGGGTGCCCCTCGAATAGGCGAAGAGAGTGCGCCAGTACCGGGAGCCCAGCTAATGGCAGATACTGCTTGGGTGGCTCCCCCACACCGCGCGCACGCGTCCCGCGGCCTGCCGCCACGATCACTGCCGCCGCTGTCGCCATTGTCGCACCTGCCATAAATGCCCCGGCCTGCTTAGCCAGAACGGGACTTCAGGGCAATTGTGGATGGGCTTGTTCGCGCTTGCGAAATAAAAACTCAGACCCTATTGTGCACAAATGAAGGGCACACATCACCAATGCCTAAATCCTGAGCATCCGGCATGACGTCGATCAGCGGCGGCCTCGAAATTGGTCGCCACACCGTGCCGAACCGGGTCCTGCTCGCCCCCATGACGGGCGTCACGGACCTGCCGTTCCGGCGCCTCGCTCATTCTCTAGGCGCTGGCCTGGTCGTCTCTGAGATGGTCGCCAGCGAAGAATTTGTGCGTGGCCGCACCGATGTGCTGCGCCGTGCCGAAGGCCGGGAGCTTGCCCCGTTTGCAATCCAACTGGTGGGACGCGAGGCCGGCTGGATGGCGGAGGGCGCCCGCATCGCCGAGGACCTCGGCGCCGATATCATCGACATTAACATGGGCTGCCCGGCGCGCGAAGTGACGGGCAAGCTGTCCGGCAGCGCCCTGATGCGCGACCTCGACCACGCCCTATCGCTGATCGAAGCCGTGGTCGCTGCTGTCCGTGTGCCTGTCACGCTGAAGATGCGGCTCGGCTGGGATGACAAGAGCCGAAACGCTCCCGAGCTGGCGCGCCGCGCCGAGGCCGCCGGCATCAAGATGCTCACTGTGCATGGACGCACCCGCTGCCAATTCTTCAAGGGCAACGCCGATTGGACCGCGGTACGGGACGTCGCCAGCGCAGTTTCGATCCCCGTCATCGTCAACGGTGACATCACTTCCGCCGAGGATGCCGACACAGCCCTGAAGGCTTCAGGCGCTGCCGGTGTCATGATCGGCAGAGGCGCCTATGGTGCGCCATGGCTGCCCGGCCGTGTCGCCGCACACCTTTCCGGCGCGCCTATATCCGCCCCCTCGTTGCCCGAGCAGGCGGTCATCGCCCGTTCGCACGTCGAGGACATGCTCTCTCACTATGGTGCCGAGCACGGGCTGCGCATCGCCCGCAAGCACATCGGCTGGTATCTGGAGAAGAGCGGCCGCGCCGTCGATATCGTGAAATCGTGGCGCCGCGTGCTGTGCACTGAGAGCGATCCTTCGCGTGTCATGCGCGGCCTCGCCGCCTTCTACGCCGACGAACCGCTGGAGGCTGCCGCGTGACGAGAAGTGCCGCCGCTACCCGTTCGCCACCGCCAAACCGCAAGCCTGTCGAGCACGATCTGCTGCTCACCGCCGTGCCGCATCCGATTCTCGTTCTCGGCGACGATAATCGCATCATCTACGCAAACTCGGCTGCCGAAGCCTTCCTGTCGAGCGGCATCGCGCTTCTGAAGCGCATCAAGCTGGACGAGGTCGTGGCGTTCGGCTGCCCACTGCTCGCGCTCGTCGAGCAGGTGCGCGTCTCTGGCGCCACCGTGAACGAATACGGCGTCGAGGTTTCCGGCCCGAAATTTCAGAGCCCCAAGCTCGTCGATGTCTACGGCGGCCCGATGCCCGAGCATCCGACCGATGTCGTCCTGATGCTGCAACAGCGGAACATGGCGCAGATGATCGAACGCCAACTCACCCATCGCGCAGCCGCCCGCTCCGTCTCCGGGCTGGCGTCTGTTCTGGCTCACGAGATCAAAAATCCGCTGTCGGGTATCCGCGGTGCTGCCCAGCTGCTCGAGCAGAACCTCTCCGATGCCGACCGCGCGCTAACCCAGCTCATCTGCTCCGAGACAGATCGCATCCGCAATCTCGTCGACCGCATGGAAGTGTTCGGCGACGAGCGCCCGTTGCAAAAGGAGCCCGTCAACATCCACGACGTGCTCGACCACGTGCGCCGGCTGTGCGAGTCCGGCTTCGGCCGCGGCATCCGCTTCATCGAGGACTACGACCCCTCACTGCCGCCAGTCGCCGGCAACCGCGACAAGCTGGTCCAGGCGATCCTCAATCTCGTCAAGAACGCGGTCGAGGCCATCGGCGATAACAAGGCGCAGGGGCGCATCGTCATTCAGACCTCGTTCCGTCCCGGCGTGCGCCTCTCGGTGCAGGGATCCGACTCCCGCATCAGCCTGCCGCTGATGATTCAGATCGAGGACAATGGCTCGGGCGTCCCCGAGCACCTCAAAGAACACTTGTTCGATCCATTCGTCACAACCAAGCCGTACGGCACTGGCCTCGGGCTCGCACTCGTCGCCAAGATAATCAACGATCACGGGGGGATCATCGAGCTCGACAGCGAGCCCAAGCGCACCGTCTTCCGGGTCCTGCTCCCGATGCAGGAACCCTTCACTCCGAACTCCCGCTCGAGCCCGAGGTAGGCCATGGCCCGTGGTACCGTTCTTATCGCCGACGACGACACCGCAATCCGCACGGTGTTGAACCAGGCGCTTGCACGAGCTGGATATGCTCCGCGCGCCACCGGCAACGCCACCACGCTCTGGCGCTGGGTCAGTCAGGGCGAGGGCGATGTCGTACTCACCGACGTCGTCATGCCCGACGAGAACGCTTTCGATCTCATTCCGCGCATCAAGAAGATCCGGCCCGATCTGCCGATCATCGTCATGAGCGCGCAGAACACGCTGATGACGGCGCTTACTGCCGCTGAGAAGGGCGCCTACGAATATCTGCCCAAGCCATTCGATCTGAACGAGGTCGTCGCCGTCGTCGGACGCGCCCTGACCCAACCCGGCCGTCGCCTGCAGCGCCCGACGCAGGAGATCGAGAGCGAGGAGCTACCGCTCATCGGCCGCTCGTCGGCGATGCAGGAAATCTACCGCGTGCTTGCGCGCCTCACGCAAACCGATCTCACCGTCATGATCAACGGCGAGAGCGGCACCGGCAAGGAGCTGGTCGCCCGCGTGCTGCACGACTACGGCCGTCGCCGCCAAGGCCCATTCGTTGCCATCAACATGGCCGCTATCCCGCGCGAGTTGGTCGAGAGCGAGCTGTTCGGTCACGAGAAGGGCGCTTTCACTGGCGCACAGACGCGCACGCAGGGCCGCTTCGAACAAGCCGAGGGCGGCACGCTTTTCCTCGACGAAATCGGCGACATGCCGCTCGACGCCCAGACGCGTCTTCTGCGCGTGCTGCAGGAGGGTGAGTACACCACCGTCGGCGGCCGCACGCCGATCAAGACCAACGTGCGCATCATTGCGGCCACCCACCGAGATCTCAAATCGCAGATCGCACAGGGCCTCTTCCGCGAGGACCTTTTCTATCGGCTCAACGTCGTGCCGATCCGCATTCCACCCCTGCGCGAGCGCCTGGAGGATGTCGGCGATCTCGTGCGTCACTTCTTGCGTCAGGCCACGCGTGAAGGCCTCGGTCAGAAATCGATCGAAGCCGCGGCCATCGACCGCCTCAAGACTCATCCCTGGCCCGGCAACGTGCGCGAATTGGAGAACTTCGTTCGTCGGCTTGCCGCGCTCTATACCCAGGACACGCTCACGGCGCAGATCATTGAGCAGGAACTGGCCGAAGCGATGCCGGAGAAGTCGACCGACATCGGCTCCTCTGATTCGAAGGATCTGAGTGAGCAGGTCGAACGCTATCTCGCCGGCTACTTCTCCGGCTTCGGCAAAGAGCTGCCGCCTCCCGGCCTCTATGACCGTATCATCCGCCAGGTCGAACTCCCGTTGCTCACGGCCGCCCTTGCCGCAACGCGCGGCAATCAGATCCGCGCAGCCGAGTTGTTGGGTTTGAACCGCAACACACTGCGTTCGAGAATAAGGGCGCTGGACATTCGGGTTTTCCGCACGCCCCAGGGTTAGTCGCGGCCCATTGTCCCCTTGAAATTCCAAAGCGTTACCCGCACGCCCTTGCGCGCGGTCAGGACCGGCGTTACCAATTCGCCACGTCGCGAAAATGTCACAGTCTGTTGCTCTGATCCCGGTCGCCGCAACTGGCGGCAGTTCCGTAACCGGCCTCCCCCGGGCCCAAGACTGAAAGCGACCCGATGCCGGCAGTGCTCATCGCACCGCAGCGAGGCCATAACTTGGAAGAAGGGACCTCCGCCCTCAATCCGAGCGACCGCGCTTTTTGGATCGGACTGGTCCTAGTCCTGTTGTCGCTCGTCTCGGCGTTCGCGACCTACCTCATCCTGACTGGTCTCACGCCGATCCCGCCACGAAACGAGGTGGTGCTGGGCGTGCTCGCCCTGAACATCGTCCTCATTGTCGCGATGATCGCGCTCCTCACCTGGCAGGTGCTGGGGCTCGCCAGGGCATGGCGCAAACGAACGCCCGGTGCCCGGCTGCACATTCGCATCGTCGGTCTGTTCTCGATCATCGCTGCACTGCCGACCATCCTGCTCGCGGTCGGCGCGACCGTCACCTTCGCCCGCTCGCTGGACGGCTGGTTCGCCACGTCTACGCGCGCCATCGTGCTGTCATCGCGCGACGTCGCCAACGCCTACCTCGACGAGCACGGTCAGGTGATCCGCACCGACATCGTCAACATGGCGCGCGATCTCGACATGGCCGCCGGCTCCATAGCTGGCGACCCGATCCGCCTTCAACGCCTCGTGATGGTCCAGGCGGGCCTGCGCGATTTGCCCGCGGCCTACATCGTCAATAGCGAGGGCCAGCCGGTCGTCGAAACCAGCGCCGACGATCGGCTGCCCTACATCAGCCCGACACAAAGCGCGCTCGCCCAGGCCGCTGCCGGCCAGGTGGCTTTGATGATGCCCAACGCACACAATTACCGCGTCGGCGCTGTCGCAAAACTGGAGCGCTACCCCGGCATGTATCTTTACGTCGCCCGTGGCGTCAGCCCGCAGGTGACGGAGCATCTCCGCCTTACTGCCCAGAACGTCGACGAGTTCAACCGCCTGCGCAAAGCGCGCGGCGGGCTCAAGGTGGCGCACGGGCTCATGTATCTGATGATCTCGATGACGGCCGTGCTCGCCGCCATCTGGGTCGGTCTATGGTTCGCCGGACGCTTCGTTGCGCCCATCCGTCGTCTCATCGGTGCGGCTCAGGAGGTCTCGACCGGCAACCTCGATATCGAGCTGCCCGAGAAGCGCGGTGAGGGCGATCTGCGGCGCCTTTCGCAGACCTTCAACACCATGACGCGCGAGTTGAAAAATCAGCACGACGCGCTCGTCACCGCCAACGAGCAGTTGATGGAGCGCCGCCACTTCATGGAGGCCGTGCTGTCGGGCGTTTCGGCGGGCGTCATCGGCCTCGACAGCCAGGATCGCATCACCCTCGTCAGCCGCGCCGCCACCAAGCTCCTCGGCATCGAGGATGCCGACCTCGTGGGCAAAAAGCTGCGCGAAGCAATCCCCGCCTTCAGCGGCGTCCTTGACCATGCCGATGAGCACACGCTGAAGCAGCGCTCGCAGGAAGAGATTACGCTCGACGTCGGCGGCGAGGAGCGCACGTTCGCTGTGATGGTCACGCGCGAACGCGCCAGTGGCGGCGACGTCGGCTCTGTCGTCACCTTCGATGACGTGACCGACCTCGTTTCGGCCCAGCGCACGGCTGCCTGGGCGGACGTGGCCCGCCGCATCGCCCACGAGATCAAGAACCCGCTGACGCCGATTCAGCTTTCAGCCGAGCGCCTGCGCCGCAAATACGCCAAGAGCATCACGCACGACCGCGAAACCTTCGACCGCCTCACCATGACGATCGAACGTCAGGTCACCGACCTCAAGACGATGGTCGACGAGTTCGCCGAGTTCGCGCGCATGCCCAAGCCAGAGATGGCGTCGAGCGACCTGCGCCACGCGGTGCAGGAGCCCGTCGTCCTGTTCCGCGAAGGCCATCCAGAGATCAGCTACGATTTGCGCATTCCCGAAAAACCGCTGCTGATGTCGATCGACCGACGCCTCATCACCCGCGCCATCACGAACCTCGTCAAGAACGCCAGCGAGGCGGTAGAAGCCGCACGCGAAACCGCCCAGCAGGAAGACCCGAAGTGGAAGGGCTGGATCGAAACCATCATCACGCCGCAGTCCGACCGCGTTACCATCGAAGTCATCGACAACGGCATCGGCTTGCCCAAGCAGAACCGCGCTCGCCTGCTTGAGCCTTATGTCACCACCAAAGGCCACAAGGGCACCGGCCTCGGCCTTGCCATGGTTCAGAAGATTACCGAACAGCACGGTGGCACACTCGCGCTTGAAGACGCCCCCGTGGCTCCCGGACGCCCGCATGGCGCACTCGTCCGCATCACGCTGCCGCTGGTCTTTGGACACGGACCCGCGCGCCCCGCCACTCCCCCATCCTCAACAGAACAAGCTGCGGCCCACTAGGCCCGCGACATCGACCGAAGGAGTTTTGAAAGATGGCTGCAGATATCCTGATCGTCGACGACGAGGCCGACATCCGCGATCTCGTTGCCGGCATTCTCGAGGACGAGGGGCACAGCGCACGCCTCGCGCGCGACAGCGACGAAGCCCTGAAAGCCATCGAGGAGCGGCGCCCCCATCTCGTCATTCTCGACATCTGGCTGCAGGGCAGCCGTCTCGATGGATTGGAGGTGCTCTCCTACATCAAGCGCACCTATCCTGACCTGCCCGTGGTCATCATCTCCGGTCACGGCAACATCGAGACCGCCGTCACCGCCATCAAGCGCGGCGCCTACGACTACATCGAAAAGCCGTTCAAGGCCGACCGCCTGATCCTCGTCACGCTGCGCGCACTCGAAGCCTCGCAGTTGAAGCGCGAGGTCAAAGAGCTGCGCGAACGCTCGACGTTCAGCGCCGACATGGTCGGCAAGTCACCCGCGATCAACCAGCTAAGGAACGCGCTCGATCGCGTCGCCCCGACCAACAGCCGCATTCTCATTCGCGGAGCATCCGGCGCCGGCAAAGAGCTGGCCGCACGCGTTATTCATATGAAGTCCGCGCGCGCCGAGGCTCCGTTCGTTGTGCTGAACGCGGCCGCCATGGCGCCCGATCGCGTCGAGGAGGAGTTGTTCGGCACCGAGGATCGGACTGGCGGTGGCCCGCGCAAGGTCGGTGCGCTGGAAGAGGCGCACGGCGGCACCCTCTACATCGACGAGGTCGCTGACATGCCGCTCGAGACCCAGGGCAAGATCCTGCGCGTGCTCGTCGAACAAAAGTTCCTGCGCATCGGCGGTAGCCAGAAGGTGGCGGTCGATGTTCGCATCATCTCCTCAACCAGCCGAGACCTGGAGCGTGAGATTGCCGAGGGCCGCTTCCGCGAGGACCTCTATCACCGCCTCAACGTGGTGCCGCTGCGCGTCCCGAGCCTCGCCGAGCGCCGCGAGGACATCCCTGACCTGATCCAGTTCTTCGTCGGCCAGCTATCGAGCGCGTCCGGCCTCGCCCCGCGCCGCATCGGCGAGGACGCAATCGCCGTCCTGCAAGCTCACGACTGGCCGGGCAACGTGCGCGAGCTGCGCAACAACATCGAGCGACTGATGATCCTCGCCGGCGGCGATCCATCGACCGTCATCACCGCGGAGATGCTACCCGAGGAGATCGGCTCCAATGTGCCGCTCCCCGTCAATGGCGGCGCCGAGCACCTGATGAGCCTGCCGCTGCGCGAAGCCCGCGAGATCTTCGAGCGCGAATACCTGCTCGCCCAGATCAACCGCTTCGGCGGCAACATCTCGCGCACGGCCGAATTCGTCGGCATGGAGCGCTCGGCCCTGCATCGCAAGCTGCGGGCCCTCGGTGTCTCATCCGAGCACCGCGGCATGGAAGTGCGTCAGGCCTGATGGCCTGACGTGGGTGAAGTCGTCGGTGAAGTCGTAAGCCTGCGAAGCCGGACGATGGCGACCCGAACGATCGACGAGCTTGCTATCTCACGACCTCACGCACCGACGGATATCTCATGACCCGCATCGTCTACGTGAACGGCCGTTACGTGCCGTATGCCGACGCCGCCGTTCACGTGGAAGACCGCGGCTTCCAATTCGCCGACGCCATCTACGAGGTTTGCGAGGTGAGGGGCGGGAGCCTCATCGACGAAGCGCGGCACATGGCCCGCCTCGAACGATCGCTGGCCGAGCTGCAGATCCGCCGCCCCATGACCGCCGCCGCGCTGGGCCATGTCATGCGCCAGGTCATCCGCCGCAACCGCGTACGCGATGGCCTCGTCTACCTCCAGGTCAGCCGTGGCGCCGCCCCCAGAGACTTCGCGTTCCCTGGTCCCGACGTCCCCCCCACCCTCGTCTGCCTGGCGCAATCGATTTCGGCCGCGCAGCGCGACTTCAAGGCCCTGTCGGGAATAGCCGTCAAATCAATGCCCGATATCCGTTGGCAGCGGCGCGACATCAAGACGGTAATGCTGCTGCCAGCCTGCCTCGCCAAGGAGGCGGCCCGCAAAGACGGGGCTCGTGAGGCCTGGTTTGTGGACGCCGAGGGCTTCGTCACCGAGGGGGCCTCCAGCAACGCCTGGATTATCGACGAGGGCGGCGCCGTCATCACACGGCAATTGGGGCTTGATATCCTCCCCGGCGTCACTCGCGCGACCTTGCTTGACGTCCTTGCCGAGGAGAAGATGCAACTTATCGAGCGACCGTTCCGGCTCTCCGAGGCCTATGCCGCCCGCGAGGCCTTCATCACCTCTGCGACCCAGACGGTGATGCCGGTCGTTCGCATCGATGGGCGTTCTGTGGGCGACGGCAAACCCGGGCCGGTGGCAGGTAAACTACGCCGGAAATTTCACCATTTTGCCGCCATTTCGAGCGCTTGAGACAGCTTCTCTTTGATGACGAACTTGGTATACCTTTTAGTGTGCAGTGCGGCATAATGTTATTATATCACAGCCACTGCGCGCCGCTCACCGGAGCGGCCTCACTACCCCAGCAGACCTAAGAACAGGCGGACAACAAAAATGGGCGCAGATCGAGTTCAGAATCTTCAGGACACGTTCCTGAACCACGTGCGCAAGAACAAGACGCCTCTGACGATTTTTCTCATCAACGGCGTCAAGCTCCAGGGGATCGTGAGCTGGTTCGACAATTTCTGCGTGCTACTGCGACGGGACGGTCACTCGCAGCTCGTGTATAAGCATGCGATATCGACCATCATGCCCGGCCAACCGGTCCACCTCATGGAGACCGAAACGACCGAGGCCTAAAATCTCGGACGACGGCAATCGACGAACGCGTAGACATTGCAGAGCAGATCGAAGGTGAGGCGCGCGCGATAGGTGCGCGCACTCTCGTGCTTGTGCCCGATTTCAAACGCGCTACCCGCCCTCCGCGCGTTGAGGTAGGAGCGCCGAGCCGCACCGCACCGCTGCATTCCCCCCATGATAGGCTTCAGGAAGCCATCGGACTTGCCGAGGCGATAGACCTCGACGTCCGCGACAGCATGCTCGTGCCCGTGGCCGCGCCACGCCCGGCCACGCTGTTCGGCACCGGCAAGGTCGAAAGCCTCAAGGCGATGATCGCCGCGCACGAGATCGCACTCGTCGTCATCGACCATCCCGTCTCGCCGATTCAGCAGCGCAACCTCGAACGCGCGTGGAACGCCAAGGTGCTCGACCGCACCGGCCTCATCCTCGAAATCTTCGGCCGCCGTGCGCGCACCAAGGAAGGGCGCCTGCAGGTAGAGCTTGCGCACCTCTCCTACCAGAAGAGCCGGCTCGTCCGCACATGGACTCACTTGGAGCGCCAGCGCGGCGGCTACGGCTTCCTCGGCGGCCCGGGCGAAGCGCAGATCGAGCTAGACCGCCGTATGATCGACGAGCGCATCATGGCCATCCGCAAGGAGCTCGAGGTCGTGGTGCGCACGCGCGAATTGCATCGGCAGGGACGCCGCCGCGTGCCTTATCCGGTCGTCGCCATTGTCGGCTACACCAACGCCGGCAAGTCGACCCTGTTCAACCGCATCACCGGCGCTGATGTTTTCGCCAAGCACCAGCTCTTCGCCACGCTCGACCCGACGATGCGCGAGGTTCGCCTCAAGAGCGGCCGCCGCATCATCCTGTCCGATACGGTAGGCTTCATCTCCGATCTTCCTACGATGCTGGTGGCCGCCTTCCGCGCCACGCTCGAAGAGGTGATCGAGTCCGACCTCATCCTGCACGTGCGCGATATCTCCCACGAGGAGACCGACAGCCAGGCACACGACGTCGAGCAGGTTCTAGCCGATCTTGGCATCGACACGCTGGCAGCCGACGCACCCCTTCTCGAAGTGTGGAACAAGATCGACCTTCTCTCCGCCATAACCCGCGAAGAAGCGACAAGTGCTGCCCGCTTCGCCGAGCGCCGTCCCGTGCTGGTATCCGCCGTGTCCGGTGAGGGCATCGATAGACTGCTCGACGAGATCGACAAGCGTCTCGGGCGCAGCGACAGCGTTGTTGAGATGCTGATCCCCGCGGACGGCGGCCGCCTTGTCAACTGGCTCTACGAGGAAGCCGACGTCATCGAGCGCGAGCCGCTCGACAGTGGCGAGACGCGCGCCCGGGTAAGGGTCGCGGCCGAGAAGAAGGAGCGCCTGCTGGCCCAGGCGCGCCAGGCCGGCGCCATCATCGAAGCTTCCGCCTGATCACCCGGGTTGGCCCAGGCAACCAATCCCAATGTGACGCTGCGCGAAACCAGTCGGAAGCCATAGGCGGCACAAAAGCGCCCGCATGCTAAGGGACATTGAGCCCAGTTGCTTACCGTGCGCCCTGTAATCGCCGCGGGAGGCACCGATGTCTGGAAGTGATCGCAACCTCATCTCACCCAAGGATCCGATGACGCCGCAGGATCAGGAGTTCATGCGCCTCGCTCTGCAGCACATGCGCGAGGCGGGCGTCGTGACGAAGTCGGGAGGCCCGTTCGGCGCCGTCGTTGTGCTTGATGGAAAGGTGCTCGCCGTCGCCGGCAACAGCGTCATGAGCGACAGCGATCCGACTGCGCATGCCGAGGTCAACGCAATACGCGCGGCCTGCCGCAAGATCGGCAACCCGCACATCGACGGGGCCATCATCTATTCGAGCTGCGAGCCATGCCCGATGTGCTACGCGACCGCCTATTGGGCGCGCGTCTCGAAAATCTTCTACGCGGCCGGCTATCCTGACTACGCTGACCTTTTCGATGACGCAAACATCGCCGGAGATCTCCTGCTCCCCTACGGCCAGCGTCAGGTCGTGCTACAGCAGATCATGCAGCCGGAAGCGCAAAAGGTATGGGCGGAATTCCGCACGCTGCCCGATGGCGCGCGCTACTAGCGTCGGCGCCGGTTAGCGCGACGCGGCAGCAACGCCGGCCGCATCGGCGGCATTATCAGTCGGCGCCACCACCAGCTTCTGCACTGTCTCCAGCGTGTCCGCCTCGCTGGCCGGCTTGTCCCAGCGTATGCGATGCACGCGCGGGAAGCGCATGGCGAGGCCGGATTTGTGCCGCGTCGACGGAAACACGGCGTCGAACGCGATCTCCAGCACCATGGTTTGCTCCACCGCGCGCACCGGGCCGAACTGCTCGGTCGTGTGGTTGCGGATGAAGCGGTCGAGCCGCACTAGCTCTTCGTCGGTGAAGCCTGAATAGGCCTTACCTACCGGCACCAGCTCGCGCGCGATCTCGCCGTTCTCGCCAGCAATCTCACGCCAGACGCCGAACGTATAGTCTGAGTAGTACGACGACCGCTTGCCAGAGCCGCGCTGCGCATACATCAGCACGCAATCGATGGTGAGCGCGGCACGCTTCCACTTCCACCAATGCCCTTTCGGCCGGCCGGAGAGATACGGGCTCTCCCGCCGCTTCAGCATCAACCCCTCGATGCCCGCCTCACGTGCTCCGTTCCACAAGGCATCGAGTTCGGCGAAGCTCTCGAACCGCACGATGGCACTGACATCGCTGGCGCGCGGACGATGAAGCTCATGCCACGCTTCGAGACGTTCGCGCCGGTCGTCGAATGAAAGCGCGCGCACGTCCTCGCCATCGTCGATGAGAATATCGTAGAGGCGCACGAACGCCGGATGCTCGCGCAGCATTTTCGCCGTCACGGTCTTGCGATTGAGACGCTGCTGCAAATCGTTGAACGGCGCGACCACGCCATCGCGCGCCACCAGCAGCTCGCCATCGACGACGGCATTATATGGCTGAAATGCCGCCACCACCTCGGGGAAGCTGCCCGAGATGTCATCACCGGAACGCGAGAAGATGCGCACGTCCCCGCCGCCCGCCGCGATCTGCACGCGAACGCCATCCCACTTCCACTCGGCGACGATGTCGCTCGGAGACAGGTTGGCCCAGTCGCCTTCCTCGATCGGATGGGCAAGCATGAGCGGACGGAAAATCGGCTTGCCGGAAACGTCCGGCCGCGGCGAGCGATGCTCGAGCCATGCGAACAGCTCTGCGTACGGGGGCTTCAGCGCATGCCAGATCTCTTCGATCTCGGAAAGATCATGTCCGCTCATTTGCGCCAGCGCAGTGCGCGCGAGCCGTGCCGAGACACCGACACGCGGCGCGCCGCCAATCAGCTTCAGCAGCGCCCAGCGCCCGCGCACGTCCAACCGATCGAGGAAATCGCCCAGCACCGGTGCAACGGCATTGCCCGGAACCACCTCCAACGCCGCCACCATATCGGCGAGGGTAGGGGAGGGCCGCGTCGCGCGTTTGTCCGGCCAGAGCAGCGACACCGTCTCCGCCGTGTCGCCGACGTAGTCGCGCGACATCTGATACAGCACCGGATCGATGCGGCCCGTCATCAGCTCGGCAATCGCGCGCCGCAAGGGCAGGCGCGCGAACAGCCCGTCCGTCAGTGCCGCCAACGCGTATCCTCTGTCGGGATCGGGCGCGGCGCGAAAATACTCGACCAGCAGCGCCAGCTTGCCGTTCCGCGACGGCGTCGTCGTCAGGCAATCGAGAAGATTGGCGAAACGCTGCACGGCTATTCGTCCTCGTCCTCGAAGCCGACCAGCGACAGCGCGCGCGCTTTGCGTCCCATCAGACCGAGCTGATAAACGAGGGCATCGTCACGTCCGTGCGTCACCCACACGTCCTCAGCGCCCGTCTCGATGATCGTGTCGAGAAGTTCCGGCCAGTCGGCATGATCGGAGATGACGAGTGGCAACTCCACACCTGATTGCCGGATACGGCCTTTGATGCGCATCCAGCCGGACGCGAACGCCGTGACCGGATCGGGAAAACGACGCGACCAGCGGTCATCGAGCGCCGACAGCGGGCACAGCACCAGCGCACCCGCAAAGTCGCCGCTTTTCTCTGTCGTTGCGGGTCTTAGATCACCAAGATCGACGCCAAGTCGCTGATAGAGGGCACACAGCTCCTCCAGCGCGCCATGCAGGTAGATCGGCTGATCGTATCCGGCCTCGCGCGCCAGCTTGATAACCCGCTGCGTTTTACCGAGACCGTAGGCGCCGACGAGATGCGCGCGCTCGGGCTGTCGCTTGATCGATGCGAGCAAGCGGTCGACTTCTTGCTCAGCAGGCTCGTGGCGAAACACAGGCAGCGCAAACGTCGCCTCGGTGACGAACACATCGCACGATACCACCTCGAACGTCGGACACGTAGGATCGCGTGCGCGCTTGTAGTCGCCGGAAATCACCGCACGCTGGCCGTTCCAATCGAGCACCACTTGTGCAGCGCCGAGGATGTGCCCCGCGGGCATGAGCTTGATACCGACGCCGTTAAGGCTGCGCTGCTCGCCGAGCGCTTGCGATTCCAGCACTCCCGCGCACTCCGGGCCCATGCGCACCTTCATGATCTCAATGGTCTCGCGCGTCGCCAGAACCGCGCCATGGCCTGACCGGGCATGATCGCTATGCCCGTGCGTGATGATCGCTCGGTCCACCGCACGCGATGGATCGATGAAGAAGCCGCCGGGCTCGCAATAGAGCCCGCGATCGGTCGGGTAGAGCCACTTGTCGACGCCCGCTGCGCCCATTCCACGCCTCTCTGGGGAAGTCGCTTTAATGTGGGAGCGCGAACACCATTTGACCAGTCGTTACCCCGGCGCGCCACTCGCGGTGGCCGGCAGCCGCAATCACGGGCGCTTCGCTCACAATGAAGGCGCGTCCGTTTCTGGCGCCGAGCCAGTCACCTCCCTCATCGAATAAAGTTCAGCCCTTAACCAACCGGTCATGAGGCCGCCAAATTGGTGCGTAATGTGTCTGCCTGAGGGCACTGGTTTTCGTACCGCATCCAGGAGACTGCGTCGTGAACGCAACCAACAGGGCGTTGTCGGCCTTTACGCCGACGCACGCTTCGAGACCCTCTGCCTCTGACCTCGCCATGCCGCTGCAGGTCTACATCATCGAGACCATCGAACGTGAAGCCCGCACGAGGGTCTTCAGACAGATGGCGCTCGTTGCCGCGCTCGTCCTCGGCATCTTCGTCTGTCAGTCGCCCGTTGGCTTCAGCTCGGCCATCGCCGTGCCGACGCTGCCGGTGAGCGCGCAATCTGTCGGCGCGCGCATCGCGATCCCCGACCGATCAGCAATTCCCGAATACATCGGCGTCGAGCGGATGGTGTTCGCACCACTGCTGCACCAACACATCGCCTCACGCTGACCGGGGCCTCGGTCTCGTACCCGGCCGGTCGCGCTCGCCGTCACGACGCTGGCGGCGGCCGGTCTGGCGAGCGCGCGCGCATGCGCCGGAACACCCACCAGCCGATCAGCAAGCCTGCCAGACCGAGGGCGGCTAGCATGCCGATATAGAGCGGCTGGTCGGGGCTGGCTGCCGGTGCGCCCGCTGTGATGCATGACAGATAGATCGTCGATCCGCCGAATGCGCCCCAAAGGATCACGGCCTCGCGTGAGGCATCGCGCACGATCCACACGCGCTCGGTTTCGATGCTGCCGGGCTTCTGCTGCACGGAATAGCCAGCCTTCTCATACCCTTCCCGCGTCTTGTCCATGATGACGGGCGGGCCGCCATTGCCGATGGCCCAGGCGAGGAACGCATATTTGTCCGTGCAGGTCTTGCCCTGCGCTTTCGCAGACTCGTCGATGAGCTGCTTCTTGTTGGCGACGTTGTCGCTCATCCAGGTCATGGCACCGGGCGCAACAGCGGCGCCCGTGCGCCAGTCCGTGTCAGTGGGGCGTTCCTCCGCGCGCAGCGACGTGGTCCCCAGCATCGCCATCGCGATGAGCCCAAACAAAAACCGCTGCGCGAAGCTGCCCATGTGGCTTTCCCATAGAACTGGCCCTAAATGCGAACGGTCACCGGGTGCCGCCGCTATTATCGGCAGGGTTTTGAACGAAAGCGCGATGCCGCGCCACCACAAACCGGCTTACGGTTAGCGGCCGGTATGGCCCAGGGAAGCATCCGACACCGCCGGACACCCGAGCGTCTTTTGCAGTGCTTCGACGAGCTGCTCGCTGGTCTCCACGGAGATATAGAGCCCGCCGGTGCTGTCCGTCATGCAGCGCGATTGCACGTACCCGTTCGTCGTTGCCAGCTCGCGCATGCGGTAGCCGATGACGTGAATGGTGAGGTTTTCCCCCTCGGCACGTAGGGCCTTGGCCATCGCGCACGGGTCGCCTCCGCAAGTCTCCTCGCCGTCCGTAAGCAACACCACGACGCCCGGCTTCTCGGGAAAACGCAGCACGCGCGCCGCCTCGCGTACGGCGGCCGTCAGCGGCGTGCGCCCCGCCGGATTGAGCCTACTCAGCGCCGCCATGATGCGATCAGCCGACCGCGGCGCCGGCTGCAACAGCAACTCAATGTTGTCGCAGCGGTTGGAAGGGCCGGGACCGTAATCAATCAGGCCCAGATTGCGCATCGCCGCGATCTGCGGGAGCACCTTGGCGAGTGCCTGCCGTACCTTGTCGATGCGCGGGGTTGGCGGCGTGTTGAAATCGGTGCCCGACATCGATCCCGACGCGTCGAACACGATCATCGCGTCGTCGCGGCAGGAGGGCGGCATCGTCGATTGCGCCGCCGCACCGCTCGCGACGAGCGCGAGCAGCAACACCGCGGCGGATCGCAACAGCAATAGAGGGCCCATGAGCCGGCCTCCCGGTCACGCCGCATGCGCGACCTCGCATTCGAGGCTACGCGAGAGCACTCAACTCCGCAAACTCCTCATCGGAAAGCTGGATGTCGACTGCCGCGACATTCTCCTCCAGGTGCTTGACCTTTCCCGTGCCAGGAATGGGAAGCATCACCGGGCTCCGCTTCAGCAGCCACGCCAGTGCGATCTGGCTCGGGCTGGCCTGATGACGGTGCGCAATGGCGTCGAGAGGCGATCCCGCCTTGGCCAGGTTTCCGGAGGCGAGCGGGAACCAGGGAATGAAACCGATGCCGTTCGCTTCGCAGTGGACGAGAACAGGCTCGCTGGCGCGATTGGTGAGGTTATAGAGGTTCTGCACGCTCGCCGCTTTGAAGTGCTTCTGCGCCGCAGTGATGTCGTCGACGCCCACTTCGCTCAGCCCGACGTGACGGATAAGCCCTTCCTTTTGCATCGCGGCGATGGCCTCGAACTGCTCTTCGCGCGGCACTTTGGGATCGACGCGGTGGAGCTGCCACAGATCGATGCGCTCCACGCCGAGGCGCCGCAGACTGATGAATACCTGCTGGCGCAGGTAGTCGGGATTGCCGCACGGGATCCATGTGTCGGGTCCCGGGCGCAACAAACCGCCCTTCGTTGCGATGACGATCCCCTTGTACGGGTACAGCGCCTCGCGGATCAGTCGCTCGCTGACCTCCGGGCCGTAGCTGTCCGCGGTGTCGATCAGGTTGATTCCGAGCTCAGGAACGCGCTTCAGCGTGCGCAGAGCTTCATCGCGATCTTCAGGGTCTCCCCATATGCCCTTTCCGACGACGCGCATGGCGCCGAATCCGAGGCGGTGCACGGCGAGATCACCGCCAATCTTGAAGGTTCCTGACTTCGCAGCGTCGGGTGTCGACATAGGGTGGCTCCGGGCTTGAGAGGAAAAGTGCCGCTGGTGAGATAGGCGACGCAGCTGCCATTACGACGACAAGAGCGCCAGCGCGACAAGCTGCCCCAGTATTTGCAACTTTAGTCCATTGGGAACTTTCGCCGGACGGCAACGTTCATCCCCCATAATAAGGAGGACAGAACAATGCGTATCACAGCCATGCTTGTTGCCGCCGGGATTGGTGCCGCTGCGATGTTTGCCGCGCCGCAAAGCGCAAGCGCACTGCCGCAGGTGAGCGATGCCAAGCAGGTAACGAAGAGCAACGTCGAGAAGGCGGGCTATCGCCATCATCGCCGTCACTGGCGCCACCGCCACTACCGCGGACATCGTTGGCACCGTCACCACCGCCATTACTATCGTCGCCCTGGGTTCGGCATCTATCTCGGACTCTAATCCGCGCGATGGTTTTGATGCCGAGCGGCGAGACGAATCTCGCCGCTCGGCATCATGATTCTAAGGCGGCGTATGCACAGCCCGCGCATCGATCCGGGCTGATGATGCAACCGCGCCTCCTCAATTCACCTGAAAATATGCATCCCCTTAGATCAGCGTGCGGGCGCTCTCGCGTTCGGTTGCTCAGTCATGGAGCAGGCGGCTTTGGCGCCTCGCCTTTATGGCCTGAGGGCAAGTGCAACGCGCTTGTTCGATCGCTAGATTGTTCGACCCTACGCAACGGCCCTGGTGGCAAGCAGCCCGTTATCGGGCGCTCTCGGTGCTCGTAATTTGTTTCCGACAACAGAGCCCACCGCCGCAGCGAAGGAGATCGCAATGCCGATGTTTACCACCCGAGACGGCACCGACATCTACTACAAGGATTGGGGCGCCGGACAGCCGGTGGTGTTCAGCCACGGTTGGCCGCTTTCGTCTGATGCATTCGAAGATCAGATGTTCTTCCTCGCATCGAAGGGCTACCGCTGCGTCGCTCATGATCGCCGCGGCCACGGGCGCTCGGGCCAGCCCTTCACCGGCAACGACATGAACACCTATGCCGACGATCTTGCCGAGCTCGTCGAAAAACTGAATCTAAAGGACGCGATCCACATCGGACACTCGACCGGCGGCGGCGAAGTTGCCCGCTACATTGCGCGTCACGGCACGAAGCGCGTCGCCAAGGCGGTGCTGATCTCCTCTGTTCCCCCGCTGATGCTCAAGACGCCTGCCAATCCCGAAGGAACGCCGATCAAGGTCTTCGACGACATCCGCGCTGGCGTGCACGCCGACCGCTCGCAGTTCTTCAAGGACCTCAGCATGGCGTTCTACGGCTACAATCGCCCAGGAGCAAAAGTGTCCGAAGGCGTGCGCGACTCGTTCTGGCTGCAGGGCATGCTTGCCGGGCTGCCTGCCGCATACGAATGCATCAAGGCATTCTCCGAAACCGACCAGACCGAGGACCTCAAGAAGTTCGATGTTCCGACCCTGATCATCCAGGGCGACGACGACCAGATCGTGCCGATCGCCGCCGCAGCGATGCAGCAGGGCAAGCTGATCAAGGGTGCCGAGCTGAAAGTCTACAAGGGCGCCCCCCACGGCCTGTGCACGACGCTGAAGGACGAAATCAACGCTGATCTGCTCGCTTTCATCAAAGGAGAGCGCGTCAGCCTTGGCTCCAAGGCGGCCTGATCTGGCTCGGCGACAAAAAAGCCGGGGCGCTCGGCGTCCCGGCCTTTCAATGTGCGGCAACTGAGCTTCGCTTCAGCCGGCAGCGAGTGCAGCGGCGATGGCGTCCTTGATCTGCAGGCGGCGCTTGCGAAGGCTCTCCTCCGCGAACTGATCCATCGGCTTCACATTCGTCTCTGCCAAGTGAACCTGATCGTTCACCTCATCGTACTCCTGCAGGAGCTTCGCGAAGTGCGCGCTGCTGACCTTGAGCTTGTGGATTGCATCCTCTTGCCCAGGGAACTCTTCGGCCAGCGTGTGGGGGGTATTCGACATCGCTTTTCCTTCGATTTTTCGAACTGGCGAGACTTGACGCTCGCTTAGCTAAGGTCAGCGCTGACCTTTGTCACGCCCGCATGGCCCCATCATTGAGCCCGGACAACCCCTGAGAATTCTCGCCGATGACATGGGGCCGGGTAGCTCGATAAACCCATCGGCAAATGGTGAGGGTCATTTCGGGTTTACGGGCCGAAGTATCTCGGTTACTGAATGTTTTTTTTCAGTAGTTGCGTGAGCAGACGATGATATGGAAGAGGACTGCCCAGTTTCACCTCAATCGCTGGCGTAAAGAGGCACAGGTCGATAACATCCGCCTCCCGCTCTCAAACCGCATCATCTCGCCTGGCATGGAATGGACCCTGGCGAAGGGCCGTTACGAATGGGGCGAGGCACGCATGAGCGCCCGCGTCCTGAAACCGGGAGAATCCGTCCTCGAACTCGGCGCAGGGCTCGGTTTTGTGTCCAGCTATATCCGACTCAACACCGACGCCGGCCAGATCACGTGCGTCGAGGCCAATCCCGATCTCGTGCCCTACATCGAGGGCGTTCATCGATTGAATGGCATCAGCAATGCGGCCGTCGTCAACGGCGTGGCCCAAGTCGCCGACTATCCGGCCAGCATCCCATTTTATTGTCGAAAGGACTTCTGGGCCAGTTCTATGGAGCCAGCGGTCGCTTACGAGCGCGCCGTCGAGGTTCCGGTCCTCAACTTCACAAACCTATTGGCCACCGCGCGACCCGACGTCCTGGTCATGGATATCGAAGGTGCCGAACTCGATCTGCTCGAGGCTGATGCACTGCCGCACGTGCGCGCTATCGTGCTCGAGGTCCATAAGGATGTTTATGGGCGGCGCGGCCTGGATCGGCTTTTTGAGCGCGCCAAACATTTAGGTTTCCATCGCGACCCGAACGGCACGGTGCGCGAAGTCCATACCCTTGTACGCAGCTGATGGCCTGATGCTCCGAGTGCTGGCGGAAGGGGTGTCCGCCAAACGCATTTATCTAGAGTACGTTATTTCAATACGTTGTGTGATGTCAGCTTCTTTTCGTCCCTCATTCCATCCCCATTGTAGAGCCGCAGCAGAGGCCAGAGCACGCATGCTCGCGGTGGTGGGCTGTGAGCGTCGCACAACCTTGAGAAATTCACTCTAAGCACCTGAGAAGTTGACGCTTGCGCGCCGCTAGACAAAAGTGAGGCACTGCTGTGCCCCACCTTAGGCGTAGGTTCAGAGAAGCTGCCGGAGCGGACTGAGCTACGCCTTGGTTCGGCCGAGCTTCCGCACCGCCTGGATACCAGAACAATCAAAGATCTTCGCGCAGAGATCGAGAGAATTTACTACTTGCCAGATCGCTGGCTTGCAGAAGAATTACTGCGCTTGGTTCGACAAGTCCGGGAGGAACTGCCAGATCAACTTAAGTTCGCGAATCGAGGGGCGAGCCACGCGTGTAGCCTTGTTTGGGATGTCGTGCCCGAAATTGCTCGACGGCTGGGCTCCCGGTCGTTGACCGCTGATGAAGGCCGTGACCCGAAAGTCACTGACTGTGATGATGACATCCTTAGGCAGTACGCCGGGATCTGTCTCAAGTTCTCCACCCTTTCGACCTTGGTGGAGCAACGGTGCCAAGAGTCGGTCACCCGGCTTCTGGTTAGAGAAATTTCGGACGGAAATCCTATCGCGATTGCGCTCGATCGAATATCGCTCGCGGGTGGCATAACTCCCCGGCAGGATTTGATTGCTCGGCAGATGCGCGAGTGGTCACGAGCCAACGGTTTGGACGAAGTCGCAGTCTGGCGACCGAACTTATTGCCGTATTGCCAGTAATTTCTGCTGCCCAACGGCATTGGGTATTGGAAGCGAGTAGCAGTGGAAGCCCGGCGCACTCTTCAAGAGTAGTATGCCCCCCGTCACCGTCGCGATTGAGGGAACGACGAGGGTGAAAGCAGCGAAATGACAAAGATCGTTCACATTATCACGGGACTTGGTTCCGGCGGCGCCGAGCGTGTCCTCTACCAACTGGTTAGGCGCAGTGCGACCAAACATGGTCGCGCCCACATCGTCATTTCGCTTTCCGGAGAAGGCTTCTATGGCGGCCCGCTGAGATCGGCAGGGGCCATTGTTCACACGCTGGGTATGCGGCCGAACCGGCCGCCGATTTTCGAGTTCTGTCGGCTTGTGTATCTCCTCCGCCGTATTCGACCCGAGGTGGTAATGACCTGGCTGTATCACGCCGATCTTGTGGGAACGTTTGCAGCCAAGCTCGCCGGCACTCGTCGCATCATCTGGAACCTGCGCTGCTCAGAATTTGTGTTCTCTGATCATCCCCCTATGACGGGACGCATCGTGGCACTGTTGGCCCGACTGTCGCGCATGCCAACGGTGGTTGCAGTCAACAGCATTGCAGGTCAACGCGACCATATTCGACTGGGTTATGACCCAAAGCAGTGGGCTTATCTCCCAAACGGTTTCGACACTACCGAATGGACGCCGGATGAGAATGGCCGAGCCAAAGTCCGCGCGGAGCTTGGATTGACTAGTTCGGATTTCGTTGTGGCTCGTGCCGGGCGGGTTGATCCCCAGAAGGATTTCCCCACCTTCATAGCAGCCATACGTATGCTTGTTCCGAGGTGGCCATCGCTCCGCTTTGCTCTGCTGGGGCAGGGCACGGAACAACTCGAACTGCCGCCAGACATCGAACGCTCCGCTTTAGTCCTGGGCTTGCGGGGGGACATGTGTGAGGTCATACGCGCTTTCGATCTAGTGGTATCATCGTCAGCCTATGGAGAAGGGCTCCCCAATATCGTGGCCGAATCAATGGCGTCGGGGGTGCCTTGTGTTGTTACCGATGTCGGAGATAGTGCACTGCTTGTCGGCGACAGTGGGATCGTTGTGCCTCCGAACGATCCGTACGCGCTTGCCGAAGCGATACAATCCATGATGACAATGCCGGTAGAACAATTGGAGCAGTTGGGCGCTCGCGCGCGGGAGAGGGTGGAAGCGAACTACTCGCTTGCAACCAGTCTCGATCGTTATGATGAGATCTTCAAAAGCGCGGCCGTCGGCGACTGATCGATCGCTGGGGATACAGCACCACTGCAACTTGCGCGGCCTGCCTCGCAGATCTAGAAAAATCATTCAAATCAAGTGCTTTGCCCTCGCAATTTGTGAGCCAACTTAAGATTCAGCGGGTATCCGACATGGCCGATTTAAGACAGCGCGAGACCCATTTCGAGTTTGGCGCCAACTGGGCTGATTTCGCCCGCTGCATCGACGACACGCGGATCACAAATGCGGAGCAGTGTCTGCGCAAGCTGCTTGGTCGAGACCTGGCAGGGAAGACTTTTCTGGATATTGGTTGCGGCTCGGGGTTATCAGCCCTCGCGGCGATCCGGCTTAATGCGGCGAAGCTCCGGGCAGTAGACATTGATGAGAATTCGGTTGCTACAACCGAGGCTTTGCTACGTCTGCATGCGCCCCAATCGGATTGGACTGTAGGAAGACGTTCAATTTTCGATATGGGGCCAGGAGGTGATGGTACCTTCGATGTCGTCTACTCGTGGGGAGTGCTGCATCACACTGGAGCGATGTGGGATGCTATAGAGAGGGCCGCAACTTTGGTCGCCCCCGAGGGGCACCTTGTAATTGCGATTTATCAGCGTACGCCGTCATGCACGTTCTGGACTTGGGAAAAGCGCTTTTATAGCAAAGCGCCAGGTTGGCTAGCTGCGTGCATGCGAGGCGCCTACAAATCGGCGTACGTTGGAGCGCTGATCGCCACAGGTCGCAATCCAGCGCGCTATGTTGCTGAATATGGCAAGCATCGCGGTATGCGGTGGTCTAATGACGTGCACGATTGGTTGGGAGGCTATCCATATGAGTCAGCTTCTTCGAACCAGATCGATGCCTTCCTAACCAAGCGAGGCTTCGTCTGTGAGAATAGAGTGCCGGCGAACACGCGGCTCGGCCTGCTCGGGACAGGATGCAGCGAGTATGTCTATCGGCGCGCTTAACATCACACTTCTTCGTCAGCGAGGGACGCTCACGGTCGTTCCAATTCCCGAATAGGTCAAGCCCGCCGCGTGAGCCAGCTCTGGCGAATAGACGTTGCGCAGATCGACGAGCACATCGCCGCGCATCTTCGCCTTGGCGGCGGTGAGGTCGAGGCCGCGGAACTCGTTCCACTCGGTTACGGTGACGAGCACATCGGCGCCGACAGCCGCCTCAAGCGCGTTATCGCACCAGACGACGCCGGGGAGCAGCGGATCAGCCTGCTTGCGGCCCTGCGGATCGACGACGCGCACGGTGGCGCCGCGCTCCTGCAGCATCGGCACGATCACGAGGCTCGGCGCATCGCGCATGTCGTCGGTGTTGGGCTTGAAGGTCACGCCGAGGATGGCGATGGTCTTGCCGCGCACGGAGCCGCCAGCCGCGGCCTCAATGCGATGCGCCATGGAAATCTTGCGCTCGTCGTTGACGCGCTGCACCTGCTCGATGATCGACACGGGCGACTTGTGCTCGCGCGCGGTGCGAATGAGCGCCGAGACGTCCTTGGGGAAGCAGGATCCGCCATAGCCAGGGCCGGGATGCAGAAACTTGTCGCCGATGCGGCGGTCCTTGCCGATGGCCGAGGCGACCTCCTGCACGTTGGCACCAACCTGCTCGCACAGATCGGCCACCTCGTTGATGAAGCTGATCTTGAGCGCGAGGAACGCGTTGGCGGCGTACTTCGCCAGCTCGGCGGACTCGCGGCCGACGAACACGACGGGCGCGCTGCGCAGAGCGAGCGGCTTATAGAGGCGTGCCATGATCTCTTCGGCGCGGTCATCGTCGGTGCCGACGAGAACACGATCGGGATGCATGAAGTCGCCGATGGCGGAGCCTTCACGCAGGAACTCAGGATTGGAGCAGATGGCAAACTCGGCGTCGGGGCGCGCTGAGCGCAGGCGACTCTCGATCTCGCGGCTGGTGCCGACGGGCACGGTGGACTTGGTGACGATGACGGTGAATCCGTTGAGGTGCGGGGCGATCTCATCGACCGCGGCATAGACATAAGAGAGGTCGGCGTAGCCATCGCCGCGGCGCATCGGCGTGCCGACCGCGAGCAGGATGACGTCGGCGTCCTTGGCTGCGGCGCCGATGTTGTCGGAGAACACAAGGCGGCCGGCCTGCATGTTCCGCTGCATCAGATCGTCGAGGCCGGGCTCATAGATGGGCGATTTGCCGGCATTGAGTTCGGCGAGGCGCTGCGGGTCCTTGTCGACGCAAGTGACCGTCCAACCGAACTCCGAAAAACAGGCTGCGGAAACGAGACCGACGTAACCGGCGCCAACCATGCAGATGTTCAACGAAACTCTCCCCATCGTCCTAGGCATGCTTGGTAGCCCACTTGCGACCTCTCAGTAGACAAGGTGCAGCGCACCGGCAACACTCCCCGCCGCATGCGGGTCCGTCTTTCAACACAAACGAACCTAGAGGTTGCTCGGATATAGATCGGCTGTTGCTCGCAGGCCCCGCTTGCCAGAATCCGGTAGCTCTTAAGGCCAGTCCCCGAAGAATAGCTGGAATGCGCTTGTCGGCCATCGAATGGCGATGATACTGCGCTGGGGCGAATGGAGCTTGTAAAGCCAAAGGGGCGAGTTCGTGATTAACCTGCCAAGGACGCTTTTGCAGGAACTGGCACGCCAGCCGTTCGTTCGGCGCGTGGGGCGAACGCTATTGCCACAGCCGCTGCGACGTAGGTCAGAGGCTTATGTCTTGAAGACACTGGCAATCGGACCGCCTACGCCCTCACATTTCGCGCCATTTATTTCTGCGGCACCCAAACCCACTAAATGTTTTCCAGGCCGCGTGGTTCTGGTGTGCGGGTCGCTGCAGCCCGGGGGAGCAGAGAGACAAGTCGCCAACACGTTGCTGGGACTATCAAACACTCCCGGCATTGAGTCTTTGACCCTCCTATGCGAGTCGCTTCATCCCCGTCGTGAGCAGAGATACGATTTCTATCTGCCTCTCGCCCGCCAGTCCCGGGCAGTTGTTCGGGAAATCCGGAGGGGAAGAAGTCATAAAGCGACATCCTTGCCAGAGGAGGTCCAAGCTGCGCTCAACCAGCTTCATCCACTGCTGGCGGTCGATGTGCTGCGTCTCTATTGGGAGTTTCGCACCCTGCGCCCGGAGATCGTCCACGCGTGGCTCGACTGGTGCAATGTTCGGGCTGGGCTGGCAGCCGCGCTCGCGGGAGTCCCGAGAATTATCGTTTCCGGACGTAATCTCAGTCCGAGGCATTTCACGTTAGACGCAGACTATTTTCATCCCGCGTATACCGCACTCGCCGCGATGAGCGAGCGCCGATTAGCTTTAATCAACAACAGCCAAGCCGGTGCCGACGACTATGCAGCTTGGTTGGGGCTCCCCAATCATAGAATCAAGGTGGTGCGCAACGGTGTGCAGTTCTCGGAAGGGAGCCGCCCTTCTAGGCAAAAGGCCTTGTCCATCAGAGCCCTGCTGAAGATCGCGCCCAGCGTGCCCCTTATTGGCGGCATGTTCCGTTTCGAAGAAGAGAAGCAGCCAGCGCTGTGGCTTAGGACGGCAAAGCACGTCGCTACTGCAATTCCTGAGGCTCAGTTTGTGCTTTATGGGCAGGGGGGATTGCGGGGAGAGATGGAAAAAATCGTCCGAGATCTTGACATGGGGTCACGTGTCCATTTCGGCGGTGTAGTTTCCCCTTCAACTGATGCTCTAGCACCATGCGACCTATTGCTTCTGACTTCGCGCGGAGAGGGCACACCAAATGTGCTTCTTGAGGCGCAGTGGCTCGGAATCCCCGTCGTTACTACAAATGCCGGGGGCGCAGGCGAAGCAGTCGTCGACGGTGTTACGGGTAAGGTTGTCCGATCTAACGACGAGGCCAGTATATCGGCGGCTGTCGTCGAGGTCCTTGCCGACGAGACCTTTCGACGTCGGGCAGGCACTGAAGGACCCGCCTTTGTCTCATCGACTTACGGCATGGATCGAATGATCCGGGACACGCTTGACCTCTACGATTTGGGCAAACCCAGCTGTTCCGACGGTGAGCTTTCATGAACAGAGATTTGAAAGAGAGCCACAGTTCAGAGGTCCGTTCTGGAAAGCGATTCCGGTTTGGAGGCAACTGGAAGCGATTTCTACGGGTGCTCAACGATGAGCGTATCCTGGAAGCCGAGAGTTCTCTCAAAGAGTACCTTGGCGTAGATGATTTAAAAGGGCGAACGTTCATCGACATAGGAAGCGGTAGCGGCCTGTTTAGCTTAGTCGCTCGCCGACTTGGAGCGCGCGTATTGTCATTCGATTTTGACACGCAGTCGGTGGAGTGCACTGCGGAACTAAAGCGCCGATACTACCCCGATGACGCGGATTGGAGAGTCATCCAGGGGTCAGTGCTCGATGCGGAGTTTCTACGATCGCTGGGAACGTTTGATATCGTGTATTCCTGGGGTGTGCTGCATCACACGGGGGCTATGTGGCAGGCACTCGAAAACGTTAAAATTCCCACCAAACCGGACGGCAAGCTCTTCATTGCGATCTACAACGATTGTGGAGAGATCAGCAAATATTGGATGCGCAAGAAGGTTAGGTACAACCGATTGCCGCATGCACTAAAGACCCCGTACGCCGTCGCGGTGTGGGCGCCTATTGAGTTTCGATATTTCGCGCACAACCTCTTGAAAGGCAATCCGGGCGGATATTTCCGGCTTTGGTCCCAATACAAGAAAAGCCGCGGCATGAGTCGCTGGCATGACATGGTCGACTGGATAGGCGGTCTTCCTTACGAATGCGCCACGTCCGACCAGCTCGTGAATTTCTACGAGGCGGACGGCTTTAAGCTCGACAAGCTGGTGGCCAATAACGGCTACGGCTGCCATCAGATCGTGTTCACGCGCGAGGGGTGAAAATGTGCGGGTTTTCAGGCTTTCTTCTGCGGCATGTGATGGAACGCGAAGCCGCTCAGCGGCGCGTAAGGGAAATGACTGCAACGCTGCGTCACCGTGGCCCTGACGATGAAGGTGCGTGGTCGGATGGGCGCGCCGCGTTGGGCTTCGCCCGGCTCTCGATAATTGACTTGTCGAGCGCGGGGCACCAGCCGATGGAGACCAGCGACGGGCAAACTGTGCTCACGTTCAATGGCGAGATATATAATTTTCGAGAGATCCGTGCCGATCTTGAGGCCCGGGGCTGCGTGTTTCGCAGTCATACGGACTCAGAGGTGATTTTGCACGGCTACCGCGTATGGGGCGATGAGGTACTCAATCACCTGAGAGGTATGTTCGCAATCGCGATTTGGGATCGCTCGAAGAGGCGGCTGCTTTTGGCTCGCGACCGCGTGGGTAAAAAACCGCTCAACTATGCGATTACAGATGATGGCCTAATTTTTGGCTCAGAAATCAAAGCCATTCTCGCATGGCCTGGATTTGCCACTGAACCAGACTACTTAGCCCTGCACAAGTTTCTCACCTATCAGTATATCCCCGCGCCCGATACGGCGTTTAGGGGCATCCGGAAGCTGCCTGCGGGTTCTAAATTGGTAGTGGAGGTTGGTAGCGATGGCCAACTGTCGCCCCCGAGCATAGAACGCTACTGGCAGCTGCCCGGTCCCCGCCCGCGATACGGCTCAGTTAACACGCAAGAACTGATCGAAGAGTTGACCAACCGCTTGGCGGAGGCGGTCCGGCTGCGTCTTACTTCGGATGTGCCGCTCGGAGCCTTCTTGTCGGGGGGGGTCGATTCGTCTGCCATTGTTGCCATGATGGCCCATCATGGAACGGGCCGCGTGAAGACGTTCTCCATAGGGTTCGAAAACGAGGATTACGACGAAACTCGCTTCGCACGAATGGTGGCGGAGCGATACGGGACTGACCATCACGAATTTGTTGTGCGCCCTGACGCAGTGGCAATCCTGCCGAAGCTAATTCATCACTATAACGAGCCCTTCGCGGATCCGTCTGCAGTACCAACCTTTTATCTCGCTGAATTGGCACGGCAGCACGTGACGGTCGCGCTCAACGGTGACGGCGGCGACGAATGTTTCATGGGCTACGGCCGGTACACCGCGATGCAGGCTGTATCGAAAATAGACCACGTACCGAAGTGGTTCCGCTACTTGGGAGCCGGTGCAATTGACGCTCTACCGCTGCGTGGGCGAGTGGGAAATCGAGCGAGGAAGGTCGCTTCCCTGTTGCGAGCAGATGCCGAAGCCAGGCAGCATCGCTACTCTTTCACCATCTCGGCCTTTGCGGATGCGGACAAGGCAGCAGGCTATGGCGAGGCAATGCGCGCCCAATTGGCCGAGTCCGCGTTAGACCTCCTGGAACCATACCTCGACGAAGGCGAGACACTGGTGTCGGGAGCGAATTGGGCCGACATTCACGTTTATCTGCCGGACGATCTCATGGTCAAGGTGGACATTGCCACCATGGCGCACTCCCTAGAGAGTCGGTCTCCACTGCTAGATCACGTTTTTCTAGAGTGGGCTTTGACATTGCCTGAAAACGTCACAATGGCGGGCGGAACAACGAAGGCGATATTCAAGAAGGCCATGGAGCCTTACTTGCCTAATGACGTCCTCTACCGGCCCAAGATGGGTTTCGGTTGTCCAGTTGATCATTGGCTGCGCGGTGAACTACGGGAGATGGCCTACGATCTCCTGCTTTCTTCGCGCGCTTCAAGCCGAGGTATCGTCAATAGAAGTGCAGTCCAATCGATGCTCGACGAGCATTGTTCCGGCCGATACCCGCACCATACTCGGCTTTGGCCACTCTTGATTATGGAGATGTGGTTCCGAATCTGGATCGAGGGTGAGAATGATGTGGTTCGCACTCAAGCAGCGTAGCTTGTAATTCGAAGGTGTGAAGGTTGATGATGACGATCCTCTCGCTCATCCTTGATCGCGCTTAACAGTCATTCGGTGTCGCGCACATCATGCTGTTGATGAGGCCTAAAGTTGTTGATAACGTTTCGCGGAGGCTAGGCTACGTGGTAGCCTAGCCTCCGCGACGTGAGGGCGCTTCTCGCCTCCTTATGCGTTTGCATGCGACCATCCCGAACGCTCAAGGTTGTTCCCGGCAGCAAGGGAGCAATCACATGAGAATTCTTTCGAGGAAGCAGGTTATCGAACTGACCAACCTGTCGCGGTCAACTATTGACCGTGGCGTGGCGGCAGGCACCTTTCCCCCGCCCATCCCACTGTCGCCCCGACGCGTTGGCTGGCTCGAAAGCGATCTCCACCAATGGCTTGCCGGGCGGCGGGAGTGGTCGCGAGCGGCCGCATAGCGTGAGGGAAAGAGCGTGGCAGACGGTTCAGGTAGCTTCTGTTTCCGAGCCTGAACCGCTTAGGCTCAATCTTGCGTACAGCTCAATGCACGGCAAGTGGATGGCGATGGTGCGCGATCCGTCCGAAATTGCGCGCGGGAAGGGCTCGGTGCAAGGTCGCGATCAGCTGCGGACCAGGGTGTGGACTTCGCGCACCGTACCGTTCGGGTCGCGATGGAAACCTAAATGTTTGGCGCGCTCAAAAAGCCGATCCAGGCCGCGCCGCCCATAAACATCCTTATGGACCTCGAGCACGATAGCGCGCACGTGCGGCAGTGCATCAGCCTCGAGCAGATCGAGTTCCGCACCTTCGATATCCATGACCAGGACGTCGGGTCGCGCGGTGGCCAACAGGTTTGTGAAGTTGAGGACCGGAACCTCGACGGCGCGCTCGTAAACGACCGCTGGCTCCATAGAACTGGCCCAGAAGTCCTTTCGACAATAGAATGTGATGCTCTCCGGATGGTCAGCGACTTGGGCCACGCCGTTGACGACCGTCGCATTGCTGATGCCATTCAATCGATGGACCCCCTCGATGTAGGGCACAAGATCGGGATTGGCCTCGACGCACGTGATCTGGCCCGCGTCGGTATTGAGCCGGATGTAGCTGGACACGAAGCCAAGCCCTGCGCCGAGTTCCAGGACGGATTCTCCCGGTACGGATATTGTCTACCCTTGCCTCCTTGCGCCAGCGATTGAGGTGAAGTTGGGCAGTCCGCTTCAATATCATCGAAGGCTCGCGCAATTACTGGAAGATATTCAGTAACTGACCTGTGTTCGGGCGTAAACCCTGCCGGTTGCGATGCGTTCTGCGGTTCCCTCACCGCGCGATCCTCGCCCGCAGAGCAAGCACACTCGCCGTCGCCTTGCTGGCATGCGAAGAGGAATGTAGCCCTCGGTTCGAGCGCATGGTGGTCCAACTTCCCCCGGGGGAAGCGCCGACCGTCACGCAAATGATCAGACCAGGACGGCCCGGCCCGCGGGTTACTACACTAGGGGAGGATGTCTAGGACGACCACACGGGACAAACCGGGAAACGGGCTTTTTGCAGAGCGTCCTGGTCGATAGGGCTGCGCCTAGCTGGCGACCAGGTTCACCTCCTGGACCACTGCAACCAAGCGACATAGCCAACCACGAAAGATGAGATACCCGCCAACGCTGCGATCAGCGGAAGGTCGCTGGTAAGGCCCCAAACAGCTAAGCCGACGAAGTAGGGAACCATCCCAGACGCGAAGAACGCGATGGTCTCAATTCTCTGCGATGGGGCACCGGGGATGCGCTGCAAAGACGATTGAGCCTGCACCTGATCACGCTCGCCCCGAAACTGCAGCCATCCACCCAACGCGAAGACCACGACGACAACTGCGAGCATCACCCAATCATTGGGGGGTAGCTCCATCCACGTCCAGGACGATAGTAGGGCGATGACGACTGCACCGGCCACTGCCAACCACATCATTTCCTCCCGCGCGACCTGGTCGCTCGCTTGGCAAGCGCCTCCGCAATAAGTTCTCGCACGATAGCAGAGCGGGAAGGGCGGTCTAGCCTTGTCGCCGCCATCGCATCGATCTCCTTCAGTAACGCTCGCGGGAAGCGAACCATCACAGGTGAAAGCAATGCGAGCTTGCCGAGCTTCGGTCGTCCGCGTGGACGTTGGCGTCGTCTGCCCGTAGGCATCATCGGCCTCCTATAAAACGCGCTACAATAAATCACAGAAATCGCTCAGCCGCCGCGCTATTTTCGACGCGAGGCGCGTATACAAGATATAATGTTGGCACCAGAAATATTGAGTGAGGTGCATCATGCAAGCGCAGGAACTGCGGCGAGAATTCGCTGACTTACTTCCTGACTACCGCAAGGCTGTCCGGCGCGAAGCCCGAGCTACAGTGGGCTCGCCGGCCTACGAGAGAGCGAGTGCTGAGGTGGCAGCATATAACGACCACATGCTGGAACTCGGCCTAGGCGTCCGGGTCGATGGGTCCATGGACGCTGTCTTCGCGCTGAAGGATATCGTGGTCGAACTCGAGGATCTCGGCCGTCCTGGAGGTCTCAGCGAGAACTCCGACTACGCGCACGAAGTGATCCTTGCCAAGTTGCTCCGTGCTCTGAATGCGCTTGAGAAACAACAGCAGTAACGGCAAGGCGCCGACCCCATAGAGGTCGGCGCCCTCGTGAGGCTTGGCAGCTCGGAGCGCACGGCGCTCCACGGCGATTTATAGTCTACTTCGCCAGCTTAGGCTGCGCCCCCAACGCAACACACAGGTCGCCCGTGATGGTCGGTAAGCCCCGAATTTTCACTTCGAGTTGGTTCACGGAGTTGCCTGCCGATCATCTGCGCGTCGGCATCTCGCGCGGCACGCCACGTGGCATGCCGGCGGGTTATCGCAGGTATATGAAGCTCGCGCCGGGGTCCTGGTTCAACAGCGTGTCGCCGCAGGAGTACCAGAAGCGCTTTCAGGCAGAGATGCTCGACCGCCTCGACCCCGAGCGCGTCGTTCGCGAGCTCGTGGACATCGCCGATGGAAAGGTGCCCGTACTGGTGTGCTACGAGGCGCCCGACAAGCCCGAGTGGTGCCATCGTGGACTGGTGTCGCTGTGGTTGAAGCAAACGATCGACCTGGACGTCTACGAACTGGGCTTCGAGCAGTGCGGTTGCGGGCGCAGTCACCCCAAGCTGCATGGCACGCAGGTGCCACCTTGATGAAAGGGGTCGATTTCCATTTTTTTGCTTGACGCCAAATCGACAAATCACGTAGCCAAATCGGTATCGGTTGAGTTGCGCCCGCAGACATCAAATGTCGCGAATTTTGCATTTTTAGCGCTTGACTGCGGCCGGCCAAATCACCTAGCAAGTCAATATCGCTTGAATTGCGCCTAAGCCGCCTCTGTGGGCGGCTTTGTCATATCTATCCCTTCATCACCGAGATCATCAACGCTCGCTGCATTCGCATCGGGCGCGAAACCGTTTGGAGCATCGTGATGCACGATACCGTTGTTCTCGAACTACCGAGGCTTGTCTCGATCAAGTCGGCCGCACGCAGCCTTGGCATTAGCCCCTACAAGGCAACACTACTTCCCGTGAGGAGCTATCGGCTCGGCTCACAGACCTTTCTGAGCGCTGATGATCTCGCCGATCTCTTTGTAGCTCCCGTCCGTCCGAAGAATGCGAATCGGGTCGGGTGACAGCAAGGATCGGAGTGCGTGGGGCATGCTCATCGCGCTGAGAGACCTAACTTAACCCACAGCCCCTCGCGCAGCGTGCGCTCAGGAGTGCTCACGCTGCCCGCGCTCGCAAGTGTTGGTGGATTGGCGAACACCCTGGCTTGTGGCGGCGACGCACATCACGAAAACAGACTGGCCGGGACCACGCATGGCAACCGGCCGATGACGCTAGAGGATGGCTCGCGCAAATGAATATTCATGGCGAGAAGCGCCCCCTATTTGAAGACATTCACCGCACGCCGACCGGCAATGCCGCATCAACGAACAGGCCTGCCCGAGCGCAAGCCGAGCAATGGGTCGGCGTGGCGACCGAGGTACTGGGCCGCGTTTTCGCAGCAGCCAAGATCGACACCAGATCAACGGCCAAACACAAGTCAGCAGAAAGCTCGAAGGCTCGCGCTTTTTTGGCGAAGTGGGCATTCGTCAAGCAGCACTTCGAGAATTGCGGCTATCCCGACGGCTACGCCCTCAACGAGACGTGCATGCAGACTGCGTTGAGCAGGTTCGGCTTCTCGACCTGGGAGGTCGAAAAGCTGCTTCAACTCGAACGACGCGCTAAGCCGCTCCGCAGCAACCGTCGGCAGGCTTACAAGAACGGCTTTGCAGTCGAAGACCCTCTGCCGAAGGGCCGCAGCGAGGTGCGGGTGCCGGTATGGGCTCTCGAGCTGCCGTCCAAGGTGTTCGCGTTCATCATCGCTACCCTTCTCAGTCCTAATGCGGAGCAGCCTCAGGATGTTGGCCCCCGCATCGGGATCGCCAACCGGAAGGTCGCGCATAAACTCGCCTATCAGGCTGCGGAGACGCGCTTGATCGAACTGCGGCAGGGACCCCACAAGTTCCTTCTTGTGGGTCGAGCTGGCGCCGACGTATTCGCCAATAAATTCCAAGAGTTAAGTCGCACATTGGCCAAAAACCGGTTGGCCAAAAACCGGTCGGCCAAAAACCGCCCTACACAAACTAACTGGAAGCCAGGCACCACAGCTGAAGATAAGGCACCCCCTTCCTCAGCCGAGGAAGGGGAAGCTGAAAGAGAAATACAAAATTACACTGCGGACAGTGCCGCAGTGCGTGACGTCGATTTTTACGGTCTTGCGTTCAGTGATGAGCACTTACTCGGGGGGATGAGCGATGAGCAATCGCGTCTCCTAGATGACCTCTACGCTCGGTTCGATGATGTCCACGCTCGGTTCGATGCTGACGACCCGGGTGACTACATCGAAGCCGCGATCCCCAATGTTCAGCTAAAACAAAGGGTCAAAGAGGCTGCGGCCGGCAGAGTTCACCGCGCGATACTGACGCCCGCCGGTTTGTGGACGATCCGCCATCTGGCTGCTCTGGGCTTCTGCATTCGCAGTAACGGGAATCTGGACGCACACGAAGCAGCAGCATGGATTATGGAAGTTATCGCAGCCAGCACTGCCGGTGGCCGCTGGATCAACTCGCTGAAGCTCGTGGCTGCCCGGATCGCGGGTGACGCGTACGGCAGCGACTGCGGCTCGCCGCGGCTGTATAGCCGGAGCCAAGATGAAGTCATGGAATAGGATCATGACCACCATCAACAAGCGCCTTCACATCAGTTCGCACGTGGCATCGCTCTCAGCTGGGCGGAAACGCTTGCCGTCGGGGTGGTGGCGGCACGACTTCGCACCCGGTTCCACGCTCCTAGCGCGAGAAATGGAGCGGCAGCGGCGACAGCGACACCGGTACAAGAATTGGGACGCCAACCGGCAGAGGGACGCGCGCAGCGCGGCTCGTTATCTGTGGGAGAGGTTTCCCGAAAAGCTACCTGATGCCGGACACGCCTAACCATCGGTTCGCCCGAGAGCTGCTTGTCGTCAGAACCGCCCGACGTGCGACGTGGCGATCTTCGATGACCGCGCACAAAAAAGCGGAGCGGCTGTGAATCGCTACGCCACACCTGCGCCGCGAACACAAGCACGCCCCACTACCGAACACGCGAGCGCTGCAGGCGCCCGCGCATAGCCCGCCGCTGCCGGTCTTCCACCTGGAGTTCACCGGCAGCGGCGGGTGTAGGTCCCCAATCATCTTTGTCCTCACCGCGCGCGCCACGAGGCGCGGGCGCGAGCTTGCGCGTCTGGAGTTCCCCACATGAACGTCTCAATCGTCTTGAACCTGATCGACCGTATGACGGGCCCGGCCCGCAGGGTCGCCAGTACGTGGAAGCAGACCGCCCAGCAGGTGACCGCTGCCTCGCGGCAGATGCAGTCTGGCTCTGCTGGTGTCGTTACATCCTTCAAGCGCGCCGGCGCGGCGGCAATCGACGCAGCCGTCCACGTGAACCGCTACATACGGGCCCTCACGCTGGCAGGAAAGGCGAGGGGGCCAGGTTTCGCCAGTGGCGCTGCCGCCGGCCGAATGCTGGGAAGCGGCGGCGGGGGCGGTCTAGCCTCGTGGTTCACGATTCCTGCCTCGTTCACTGCCGCGCTCGACGCGGCCAAGGCGGAGAACAAATTTCGCGCGTTGGTCGACGCCGTGACGCCCGAGCAGATGATGTCGATCCGCTCCACACTGGAGCGGCGGATGCTCGCATCGGGGGATGCGTACGCGGAGTTGATGGGAGCTGCGGGCGACGCCGCTCAAATCATGGGCGATGCGGCGCAAGCTGCAAACGTCAGTATTGCTGCGTCGAAGCTGAAGAACGTGGACACTGGGGGAATGACCGTTTCGGCATTTGCTGAGTCTGTAGCCGCGATCGTGAAGTCTGGTGCCACTCTCGCAGACATCAACCGGCTCTCTGACATGCTTACGATGCAGCAGAAGCTCGGTGCGGCGACAGCCGGTGGCTCGATTGAGGCCTACAAGAACGTCGCCGCCTATAAGGGTCTCTACAAGTTTGACATGGCCGAGATGCTCACGGCGATCGGTTTGATCAAAAACGAAGCCCCGGCCCTCGAAGACTCACAGATCGGCGGCATGGCCAAGTACGGCCTACGCCTATTCAACGCTCCCGATGAGAGCTTCAAGAAGCGCCTGCGCGCCGCGAACCTCAAGCCGAGCCAGTTCTTCACGGATGGCGCGTTCGACATCCAGAAGTCGCAGCAGACGCTCCACGCGATGGCTCAGACCGAGAAGGGCGCAAAGCGGCTCAAAGAGCTGTTCAGCGGCAAGAACGTCCTCGCTGGCCAGTTCTGGCAGATGCTCGCCGGCATCGAGCCCGACCGATTTGTCCGCTATCTCCGGGAACTCAAGGACTCCGCCGGCGCATTAGAGGCCGCCGACCTTGAACGCTTCAAGGGACTGCCCGGCGGATGGAATAAGCTGGCCAAATCGTTCTGGCTGATCGGGCGCGCAATCGGCGACACACTCGCGCCGGCCGTTATATCGGTAAGCAATCACATGGCCGACTTTGCTGTGTGGATGACGGCTAGCTTGAACAGGTTTCGCGAGGCCTACCCTACGGTGACAAAATGGGCCGGCGCAATCCTGGGCGGCGTTGCGGCCATCCGCATGCTCGGGTTCTTCTTGCCTGAAGTTACAGCGCTCGGCGCCTGGCTGGTGCGGCTGCCTCTGCAATTGGCCCGGCTGGGTGTCGCACTCGGGTTCGGAGCGTTCGTCGGTCTCGGGAGGCTTGCCGTTGAACTCGGCCGGATGAGCGGTGGCCTTATGCGAGCAGGCGTAGCCGCGGGCTTTGCCGCGCGAGCGTTCAAGTTCATGCGCAGCGCCCTCTTCTGGGGCGCCGCCATCGAAGGCGCGACGTTCCTCTTCAACGAGTGGGATCGCATTGTTGCGCTCTTCAAGAACCCGCTAAAGGTCGACATCATCTGGCCCGAGATGCCGCGCTCGCTGCAAGCCTTCTTCAAGTGGGCTGGCGGCATTCGCGCGAGCAACGCCGAGAAGGCGTGGGAGTCCGCCGTCGTCGGTGCGCGCGACGGCTACATGGCCCAGCAGTGGCACAGGGCGCGAGGATTGCTTGGACTCAATGGAGCGCCGAGGACCGCTGATGAGGTCGGTCCTGGCGGCCTGCGGCCTCTGAGCCTGATCTATCGCGATGCTGGCATCCCACCCGTGCTGCAGGGCAGAGCCCGTGACGCGCAAGCTCGCTCGATGGCCTCAGAGGGCCAGGGAGCCTCCCCGAAAGGCATCACCGTGCAGGCCAACGGTCCGCAAGTGATCTTCAAGCAGGCCCCGCCAAGCGTCAACGTTACCGTCAATGCCGTCACGAACGCCGACGCCGGCGCTATCGGGGCAGCGGCCGGCAGTGCTGTCGGTAGTGCACTTCGAAGCACGATGGGCCGCGACGGAAACTAGAGGTAGCCATGTCTAAGCTGCAGCTCCGGCACCCCGTTCACATGCCTGACGGCTCCATCATCAAAGCGCTTATCGCTCGAAGACCGACGTCCGCCGAAATCGAACACGTGAAATCGATCTCAGCACCCAGTGGGCGAGACCTCAGACTGAGCGCCTACGCGCATTTTACGGACGTCGATCGAATGATCATCGACGAGCTAGACCTCGAGGATCTGTTGCGCCTCGACGACCTGCTCAGCGAGCTATTCTATGAGGACAAGTCATGAGCCATCTGGAGGAGCGCTTCCGCGCGATCGAGCGCCAGATTGCCAATGCGATCCGGGACACAGAAGACACGCAGCGCCGCCTTTTCAACGTGGTGCGCTTCGCCAAGGTCTCTCAGGTCGACCACAAGAACTACCGCATCAAGGCCATCTACGCCAAGAAGCCGGACGGCTCGCCCGTCGAGACTCCCTGGATTCGCTGGTCGACGCGCTCTGGCAAGATCAAGGAGTGGTCGCCGCCCTCGATCGGCGAGCAGATCATGATGATCTCGCCCTCGGGCAACATCGGCGTTTCGAGCTGGGGTGCGCCGGGCGGGTTCTCCAATTCGAACAAGCAGAACCACGACCAGGACGGCCAATACAAGCTGTCCGTCGGGGATACGTCCATCACCGTCAAGGACGGTGAGGTGCTGATCAACACCAAGAAGTTTCGCGTCGAGACGCCGGGCGGCAAGGTCGAGTTTGACAACAAGTCACCCGGCGAGCCTGAGCCGAGCGGAGTGCCGCTTTGGACGATACCCATGTCGGGCGGCAACGACATCCCCACGAGCTGAAAGGAACATCCGTGAAATTCGACCTGCATTCGCGCTGGGTACCCCCGGCGCGCGTCTCGACGCTTGAGACGATCCCTCTATCACAGCAGCAGCTCTACGACCGGGAGCCGCTGAATCACAATTACCGGCTTCATGCCGGTGGTGTCGTTCTCTCGCGGCTTCGCGAAGCAGCGCTTCATGCGGGCTTCAACCTGACAGTCCTGCCTCCGGCCAAAGACGGCAAGATGCCGGCCATCTCGGGGGATCAGTGGAAGAAGACAATCTCGGCAGCGACACCGACTGAGCGTCGCGTCCTGCTCGTCGCCGCTGCACGCGGCGAGCTGAGCATCGGCAAATGAAATGGAGGCAGCACCAATGAGCGAGAAGCCTACACCGCTACGTACACGCATTGATACGCTTTCCAAACTCCCCAGCGCGGAAGCCGCGCTTTACGACTACGACGGCGGAACTTGGGTGCTCAAGGACTTCGGCCGCCACCTCGCCAAGCTTCGCTCGCAGATGAGCAGCGATCCGGGCTTCCGACTGCCGCATCCCAAGAGGGCGCCAGAAATCGCGCTCTCCGATTGGACGACAATGCTGTCCGCGGCGACCCCAGCCGAGCGCAAGCATCTTCTTGGCGGCGTGGCCGGCGGCATCTTCAAGGTGAAGCGATGAAGGGGCCGAAACGGCCGACGCACGCAGAAGCATGCCGGCAGCAAACCGTGGAAATGAGCCGGTCATACCGGCAGTGCCACCGCCAACTTCCGAAGGCGAGCACGGAGGAGGATGTGGCCCTGCGTCTGGCGGAAAAGATGCTGCGCAAGCTGAGATGCGGCGCGCCTACAAGAGCTGGACACCCGTGCAATAGAAGGGCGCTCGCGCACGGGCGCTGCGCAAGTCATCGCGAGAAAAGCTGAGAGGCGCGTGCAATCGAGCCCGGCCGAACAACGTCCTCGATAAATGTGCCGATTACCATTATAATCAGAACACTAGAGATGCTCGAATTTTGGAGGGGAGCGTGGACGAGAATTCGGTGATGACGATGCCGCGCGTGACAGCACTCGTCGCCACACGCGCGAAGAGCGACGTCGCGCTCATGGAGTCCTGGTTGCAGTCGCTCGGCTCTCCGCACAGCGCCCGCAACTTCGAGACGACGGCGCGGCGCTTCCTGGAAGCACTCGCCGTCGGCCTCCGAGAAGCGGCGGTCGAAGACGTTCGGGAAGCGCTCATCAAGATAACCGAGGGACGATCGGACTCGACGGCCCGGCAGTACGTTCTCAGGGTGAAGTCGTTTCTCAGCTATGCCCACAAGCTCGGGTACACGCCTTTTAACGCTGGCGTGACGATCAAGGTCAGGCCCGACCAGACCAGCGCTCGACTTGCCGAACGCATCATCCCCGAGGTCGATGTGAAGCTGCTGATCAGAGCGGCGAGCAAGTCACCTCGGGATCGCGCTCTTGTGGAGACCCTTTATGCAGGCGGCCTTCGTGTGTCGGAGGCCGTCACGCTCAGATGGCGTGACGTCATTGCGCGCGATAAGGGCGTGCAGCTCTCGGTGACTGGCAAGGGCGGTCGGGTGCGGCAAGTGCTGCTACCGGAAATCGTCAGTCGTTCGCTCATCGAGCTGCGCGGAGCTTCCAGTCCCACCGACGCGGTGTTCACTGCACGACATGGCGGCGCTCTCACGGAGCGAGCAGTGCACGCGATGATCAAACGGGCTGCGAAGCGCGCAGGGGTCAGCCCCGGCGTGTCACCGCACTGGCTTCGCCATGCCCACGGCAGTCACGCACTCGATCGCGGTGCTACTATTGCTGAGGTGCAGACCACTCTGGGGCACGCCAACGTCGCAACGACGAGCGGCTATCTTCACGCGCGGCCCGACAGCTCCAGTGGCCTGCGACTGGACAAGGGGATTTTCCGATGATGTTCAAGAACTGTTGCGGCGCCCGCACGCGCCGCGGCACCGCGTGCCTTCGGAAAGCTCTCCCCAATGGGCGCTGTCCGAACCACGGTGGCTTGAGCACCGGCCCGAAGACAGAAGTCGGCCGCCGAGCCATCGCCAGGGCTCAGCGCAAGCGCTGGAATCGGTGGAGAGCGTCAATCGGACGTTAGACCCCATGACACGCGCGCGTGTCCGCCAAAGTCGCCAACATCTCCATGCCCCGGGGCGACCTTCAAAACTGCTCGCCCAGATAGTCGAGAGACGTCAGTCGTTCAAGCATGCGCGCCGGGGCGATCTTTGCGGCCTCGAGCGAACCTCTCGGGGACCACAAAAGTATCTGGCGAGTTAGAGCATCCCGGTCCGAGCCGTGAAAGCATGCTCCTGCTCGGGAAGCTGTTGGCGCGAGGTGCTCGCCAACAGACGTCCGCCCCGCATAGCGGGACGGCTTGCGTCCATGGATGCACGACAGGCGTCTCGCCCCATGGCTTTTCCCGGGTATCGGCGTGGAATGGGCTGGCAGAGGCTACCCTTAACCTCAAACCTATTGGCGCGCTAACTGGCAGGAACAGGCGTTGATTGCAATGACAACACGGGTTATTGTTAGCCTCTGTTAGAGCTAGTAGCGGCCAGTTAGGAGACGCAAATGATCAGATTGCCCAGAACAGTCCTTCCGCCTGAGAGGGCTACTCGGCGCGAGAAGCTGAAGGTGATGAAGCACCGGCAGCGGGTGCTCCATAACCAGGCGCTAGCCTTGCTTGCCTCAGCCGGCGTCGAGATCATTGAGGATGCCGGTGCTGGCCGCGTATTCTCGATCAAGAGAGGCGGAAAGGTCCTGCGCGCCGCGTTCAAGAGCGCCGCCGATCGCACGCTCAGCGTACCGAAGGATAGGCATGGCAAATTTGGCCTGCTCGACCGTGTCGATGTCGTGTTCTTCGCGAGCTTCGACCAGTGGCCTAATATTCCAACCCGCCTTTCGATCTACGAGATCGATTCCGCGACGGTCGTCGAGATGGCGGAGACGGTCTACGCTTTGGCGGCAAAGCGGAAAGAGACGGGCTACCTGTACTTGCCGGTTGATGACCAGATTCATCGTCCGCAGTGGACGACAGCGGCGGCAGGTAGCTTGATCGCGCACGCTACTCTTGTCACCGATCAACCAATTGGCTGGGATGGTCGAGAGGTCGAGCCTGACACGCAAGCGTTGACCCAGGAGCGCCCTCTGTCCCCAACGCTTGAGATTGAACGGCGCAAAGCCGACCTCGCTGCGGTGTTAGGGCTGCCCGCTTCGGCGATTAGCATTACCATTAGCCTCTGATGGAGTGTCACGGCCGCGTTGCAGCGTAGCCAGCGAGGAACCGCTCCTACCCAACACGCTTGCAGGGAGCCTAGGAACTAGCTGGCTGCGTTATTGTATTCGGGCCATCAACCCCGCCCAGACACGCGTGACAGGCTTCAATCGTCAAATTTGAGTCAGCAATGCGTAGCCAAGTGCCTTGGAGGCAGCCCTCTTCGTCGCTCGACTGAATATGTACAATAGCACGTCGGCGATCTCGCCGAACGCCAGCGGAGGTCAACATTGCGCACAGCTTTTTGGGGAGCACTCGCAGCGGGCCTCGGTTGGCTTACCTTGGAACTCGCGCTGCCGACCCTAGGCGTCGATCTACCCACGTGGGCCAGATACGGTCTCATCGTGTTAGCGGTCGGTCTGATCGTCTGGGCGCTACATGCGGCAGCTCACGAAGTAGGCGGCATCCGCGGTGGAGATGCCGGCGCAGCTGACGTTACCGGCGACCGCAGCCATGCATCGGGAGGCGCCGGAGGTGACGCAGGCGTCGGAGGAAGCGGCGGACGAGGCGGTGACGCGAAAGTGCTCGGCAACCGTTCGACCGCTACCGGCGGAAAAGGTGGAAAGGGGCCAGTAAAACGCTGACGCCTTACTTCTTATCCGCGACGACCGCGAGAATAGAGTTTGCGAGGTTGACTGCGCCCTCCTCGGTTAGAATCAATGCGTGCGTGAAGACGGGCGTGCCACGACTTCCCGCTTCGTCTGTCGGGGGCCCATTATGGCCGAAGGCGATACGAACGATGCCGCTTTCCCGATACAGCAGCCATCTCAGGGCAGCGAACTCAACGATACCTTGCTGGTAAGCGGCTTTCCACTCCTCAACCGTTACTCCGTAGACTGTGGATTTGCTCATCGGACTGAACCTTTCGGTGTACTTCAATGGCTAAACGGGATCGCAAGGGTAAGGGCGGCGACGCCACTGTCGAGGGAGATGATAGTAAAGCGATCGGCGGAGACGCTGGAGAGTCAGTTGTCGAGCCGGGTGGCGGCGGTGGTGACGCAAGCGTACAGGGCGACAAGAGCATAGCCATCGGTGGCCCCGGCGGAAGGGGCGGAATTGTCCCCGGCGGGGACGGGGGCGATGCCGTCGTTACGGGCGACAGCTCCGTATATGTCGGCGGGCAGGGTGGCGAGGGGCTGCAAGCCGATGGACGAGGTGGGCGCGGCGGTAGAAGCGGGTTTGCCGTCTTCCAAGCCACACTTGGTCAGGGAAATGACGACTGGCCTCTCGACGTCGGCGGGTTTGAGTATGGTCGAGGCGGCGATGGCCCGTGCAGTCCCCAATACTCTGCCCGCCTCACAATAGTAGGACGCTTCGTGGGCAAACAACTGGGTATTAGGGTCGCTACCGCCGGCGTAACTAATGCCCCTGCAGCAGAAGCTTTTTGCAACCGTGTCAACGACTACCTCGCCGAGAGCGGACACTCGTGGCGATTGCGGATAGTCGCTGCGTGTTTCGAATTCTACGACATCTAGGGGAAGCGCCCGCTCGGCAACCGGTTACCGAACTAGACAACAGGGATGGTCAGGTAGCGTCCGCCGGTTCCCGATGGAGAAACGCCGTGAAAGAGGAGCAACCGCGCGTCCAGGCGCTGTACCAAGATCTGCTAAGCGCGCAACGAATACGGTTTACGCCCCCGCGTAAGGCGATTGACGCACCGATCGAGCGCGGCGTCTACGTGATTTTCGGCAAGCATGGCGAGGTTCTGCACGTCGGTCCTGAGCCTGGGAGATAGCAGGTCGTTGAGCTGTGTTGCTATAGCCTCATCAACCGCTGCAAAGCTGAATGCCACGTCGTATTCGAAGTCGTCGTCAAACACCGCTTCTCCTCCGAGTCGCGTTCGGTTGTTTAGGCCCACTCCCCCGCGATGTGCTGCACCCGACAGCTCCGCGATAACTCGGTTCCAGGTCAACCGAGGCGGGCATTGGGCTTGGCCAACGCCGGCAGCTGAGGCAAAGTGCTCCGCATCTGCATAAGGGGGGAGCATGGCCAAGAAAATGATCGAGCGCTATCGGCGCGGGTTCTTTGGGTGGATCTTTTTGCTGATCTTTTGGGGTTGGAACCTCTTGATGGTCTGGGCACTGCTGAAAGGCGCGTCCGCGACTGACTGCGCTCAGTACACTTCTCAGGCCGAGCAGTCCGGCTGTAATGCTGGCGCCGGCCTCGGCATCATAATGGTCATGGTCGTTTGGGCCGTTGGCTCGGTTGTGTTCGGCTTGCTGGCCTATTTTACCCGTGGCCGCAAAGAGATCATCGAGATAGAGAGCTGAGATCGCCCATGTGGATACGACACCTCAGCACGTGGAGCGTTATGGCCTTGGGCGCAGCCACGATGCCGCCTTTGCTGCAGCCAGTGAATGCGGCCGAAGCAGTTCCGCGCTACGATCCTGGCTCTTACTGCGATGAGGTCGCCGGATTTGGCGGCTCATATTCGGAGTTGACGCGGGACGGCTGTATGGACATGGAGCAGTCGGCATACGACGCCCTGAAGACCCAGTGGAGTGAGCTTTCGCCGCGCATTCGCGAGTATTGCGATGAGGTCGCTAGGTTTGGCGGCAAAGGTAGCTACTTGACCCTGCAAGGGTGCGTCCAGATGGAGCAAGGAGCAGCGGCTCGCAACCGGGATAGGGCTTTCAAGTTCTAGGCCCCGGCATCCTCGCGCCGAAGCCTCAGTTTTCGCAGCCGCCGCGTTCTCTTAGAGAACTTGCGCTTGATCTTACGCAGCTCCCCGGCACGCCATTTGAGGAGGCGGCGAGCGCGACGCGAAAAGGCATCGTGTTCATCGCCTCCGATCGCACCTCTGTTGCCCATCATGGTAGTAACTCCTCAGGCGGTAGGTCGCCGTCGATTGACTGCATATCACTATTTCCCACTCAGCAGCACGCACCCTTCGCCCATGGGTGAACCCACCCAACGGCTCATCTTCTCGCACTGGAACTCGACAGACTGACCCCGGCGAAGGCCGGCGACCTTCGCTTTCTCCGATGACTCGACGAACATATTGGCGGGCATAAACTAGTTTGGGGTCCGCAACCCGACATAGATTGACCCCCACACGTTCTTGTCGACCGACTGCACCTTGCCGCTGATCACGATCAGCTTTCCCGCAAGCTTCTCGTCCGTCGCAACTTCGTTCTCGTCATACGCATTGAACAATTGGTTGGCAGAGACGCGTACAGTCGCTTTGGTTGGGATCGCCGCGACAGTCTCCGGTGCTGCTGCAGGCGTAGCGCCTGCATTGTGAGTCGTATTCTCGCTACCCGCGTTCTGCGGGGGCGCCAAATGCAACCCCACAAGAACCAGCAAGCCGACGGCGATGAGCACTCGTAGTGTTCCCATTGCTCCCCCAATCAATTCGGCAATTCGCGGAGTAACATCCACCTAATGACTATACGGAGCATTTTTGCTCGTTGATCCTGAGCTGTCTAGGCTCGTCGAGGAATGAGGACGACGCTCGTTGCCAAGACAGCAGTGCCTAAGCTGTTCGCGCCGGTCAGTGCTACTTGAACCGCTCGCTGCCTAGTGCTCAATTTCACGGTAACACGGAGGGGCTGACGTGGGATCTCAGGAGCAGGCACTTTACTTGATCGCTGCCGCCTCCTTGGCGTGGAGCGCCACCGTGGCCGCTGTCTTGCTGTGGTGGGGTGAACGCCGACAGCGTATTGCGCTCGAAGGTCGCTTTCGCACTGTCGTCGATGCCGACGCGCTGGCCGCAGAAATAGTACGCAATGCACGCGCCGAGCTTGTCGCGCTGACCGATCAGGTAGCCCAGCACCGATCCCAGGTTGCCGCGCTCGATAGCCTAATAGCTCAAAAGTCGAGCGATCTTGACGCCGTGGCCAAGGAGATTTCCATTTTCGACGAGAGGAGGGAGCTAGCAGACGCCGGCTTCTACGCGCCTCACTTCGAGTTTCAGGATAGCGAGCAGTACAAAGCGCAGATCCTCAGCGTTCGCGACAGTCAGAAATCGATGATCAATGATAAGACGGCCGTACGGACACCGTTGGGTTGGTCGGTCAACGGAAGCACCGCGCAGGGTCGGACGATGCTGAATCGCGCCGCGAAGCTCACGCTGCGGGCGTTCAACGGCGAGTGCGATGCAGCCGTCTCCAATGTCCGATGGAACAACGCCGCGACGATGGAGAAGCGGATCATCACGGCGAAAGACCGCATCGACAAGCTCAACGCCACGCTCGAGGTGATGATCTCGTCCGACTACCTGGCTGCGAAGCTCCGCGAATTGCGCCTGACGCACGAGTACCGCGAAAAGTTGAGACAGGAAAAAGAGGACCGAGCGGAGCAATCCCGCCTCGCCAGAGAGGAGCAGCGGCTTCTCCGCGATCTCGAGGATGCCGAGCAGAACGAGAGGAATTACTCCGACCTCCTAACAAAGGCTCGTGCCGAAGCGGAGAGCGTCGTTGGTCCCAAACTGGAGGCATACAGAGCCCAGATTGAGGTTCTTGAGAACAAGCTTGCCGCCGCCCAGGCCCGGGTCGAGCGGGCCCAAGCGATGGCCGAGCGGACAACATCAGGTTACGTTTATATCATATCCAACGTGGGATCATTCGGTCGCGATGTAGTCAAGATCGGACTGACTCGTCGCCTGGATCCGATGGATCGTGTCTACGAGTTGGGCGATGCCAGCGTGCCATTCGTCTTCGACGTGCACGCGGTCATCTACAGCGACGCGGCGCCAGCGCTGGAACGCGCGCTGCATGCCGAGTTTCATGACCGCCGGATCAATGCGAGCAACTTCCGCAAGGAATTCTTCCGCGCCTCGCTCGATGAAGTGGAGGATGCCGTCCGCCGGCTAGCACCTAGTGCCCCGTTCTTTCGCGACATTGAGGCCAGAGAGTACCGAGAGACTCTGGCGCGTCGGCAGATGGCACTGGTCGGGGCCGTGCCGCAGCCAGCTATGCGCGGCGCTTGAGCGACCTAATATCGCTGTGAGCGAACACCGCCGCTGGACAGTCCCCCGCCCGCACACGGCAAGCAGGGCAGGTGAAAGTCGCTCACGTCTGCATAGCGACAGGCATCTACTAGCACCGATTAGCCGGCGTTGGGATTGTCCCCAGCGCCGGCTTCTTTTTGAGCAGGAGGTCGCGCTGACGTCCTGGTCGTCATCATGAACATGCAACGCATGGAGGTCACTATGAGGCCAAGTCGCAAACGTCGCGCAGTGCCAGTCCCACCGTCCTGGAAGTCAACGCGCCCAGCGGTGCACTGGCTCGATCGTCATGAGCGCGAGGCGGAAGCCCGAGATGCACGGCTGGCGCTGCTCTTGCGGGATAGCGATCACGAGGGGCGCACCGGCAATGAAGACAACCGCTCGTCGTAATGATGAGGCTCGCGCTGCGGCGCCGAAGCCCCTGCAACATACTGGCCCCACGCGGCCATCAGCTCTTTGCGCTTCGCGAATAGATCGCCACGTCTGTACGCGCCCTCGACTGGGTTCTCGACTCGGTGCGCGAGGGCGGCCTCGCAGACCTGAGGCTGAAAGTTAGTCTCCTCCGCGGCCCAGTCGCGGAACGAACTGCGGAACCCATGCACGGTCTCACCGCGGCCGAGGCGACGTAGGTGCATGAGCAGGGCCATATTGGATAGCGGTTCGCCGCGTGACTTGCGGCTCGGAAACACCAGTTCGCTTCTTGGCGCCAGCGCGCGTGCAAGCTTTAGTATCTCGAGGCACCGGTCGCTGAGCGGCACGCGGTGCTGCTCCTCAGCCTTCATGCGCTCTGCGGGAATCGTCCATGTGGCGGTCTGCATGTCGATCTCGTCCCAGCGCGCACCCAGGACTTCGTTGGTGCGTGCGGCAGTCAAGATCGTGAACTCAAGCGCCAGCCTAACCTCTCCGCGCCCATTGCTGGCGTGCAGGCGTCGAACCAAGCCAGGAACCTCCGCGTAGAGCACTGCTGGATGGTGGCTCGACCGCTTCGGTTGCTTAGGCAGGCCGGCGCGGACCGCGTCGGCGGGATTGATACCGTCACGGTGACCTGCAACTCGAGCCCGCTCCAGCACGACGCGAATACGCCCGAGCACGCGACGCGCTGTTTCCGCCTTGATCAGCCAGATCGGCGACAACACGTTGAGCAGGTCGCCCGAGTTAATGTCCGAAACCAGGAGATCGCCGATCTTAGGGAAGGCGTGCTGCTTTAGCGTGTTGATCCACTGGTCGCGGTGTTTGCCGTTGCGCCAGGACTTGCAGCGCCGCTCGTGTTCCTGCTCCGCGGCCTCTCGGAACGTCGGCACGGTCGAGCGCGCGGCTCGTTGCACCGCTACTGGATCCCTGCCGGCGCGTGCGGCCTTCCGGAGCTCAGCTGCGCGATCGCGTGCCTCGACGAGGGAGACATCCCCGGCGGATCCAAGCCCGACGTCGCGGCGGCGGCCATTCACAGTCAGCCGCAGGACCCAGCGCTTGGCGCCGCCTTCGAACACGCGGAGCAGAAGGCCCTGCCCATCGCGGTAGACTCCAGGCTTGCGCGCTTGCTTCACGCTCATGGCCGTGAGCAGGTTTGCCTTCGCCATCCCGCGTCCCCCTTTTGCAGCCGACGCCGTGTGCGCCGTCCCCCTTTGCGTCCCCCTTTTTTCGTGCGCTGCAGTGAGATTCGGCAAGCTCGCGTGAGCAGTCATGCACACGTGATTTCCAGCCTAAGTGTGCGTAGAACCGAGCAGTTTGGACTACGATGAGCTACCCTGAGCACTCCTGGGCAGCAGTGCGTTGGCGGAAGGGGTGGGATTCGAACCCACGGTACGGTTTCCCGCACGGCGGTTTTCAAGACCGCTGCCTTAAACCACTCGGCCACCCTTCCAATCTTCGCTCCCGCGAGGCGCGGAACCTATAGCTCTCCGCCGCGCGGCTCAAGCTGGGCCTCGCTTTTACCCAAACTCAAACGTGATTTGCCATCCTCGCGCCATGCGGGCGCCCGTCGCGGCGTGCATCGCTTAGGGGCGTCAGGCCGCGCGTGCCTGAACGGCGGATCAGTTGCGTATGTTGGTTCAAAAAGCAAATCCGGCATCGAAGCGGCCCCCCGGGGCCGTTCAGAGAACCTTTGGCAACCTCCGTCTGCGCAACTGGCCGAGCGCCCTGGCGCTGGGATTCTTGCCAATTTTGCCGTTGCTGCTCGCAGCCTGCTCGGGCGGAAGCGGCTTCGACAGCAGCCTCGGCGTCACGTCCAGCCCCCGCGTGGCCAGCAGTGGACGCATCCCGAAAGGTGGTGGTGTCTACAAGGTTGGGCGCCCCTACCGCGTGGCCGGCCGCTGGTACCACCCGCACGAGGATCCGAACTACGACCGCACGGGCGTCGCTTCCTGGTACGGCACCGGATTTCACGGACGCCGCACGGCCAACGGCGAGGTCTACGATATGTACGCGCTGACGGCGGGCCATCCGACGCTGCCGCTGCCGTCCTATGCCTATGTTACGAACCTGCAGAACGGCCGCACCATCCTGGTGCGCGTCAACGATCGCGGCCCCTACGCCAAGGATCGGCTGATCGACTTGTCGTATCAGTCCGCCCGCACGCTCGGTTTCCATCAGCATGGTCTGGCGCGCGTACGCGTGCGCTACGCCGGCCGCGCCCCGCTGAACGGCGATGACAGCGCCGAGCGCCGTTTCCTTGCGCAATCTCAATCCGGCAACCGCTACGCTGCGGTGCAAACCGGAACATCCGCCATATCGACAGGATCGCTGCGCTCTCCAGGCCAGCAGCCTACGTGGTCAGTCGCCCAGTATCGCCGCGGACTGACGGGTAAGGCCAGCGCGCCGGCAGCGCTCGGATCCCCTCCACCGGCGATCTATCTGCGCGTCGGCACGTTTCGATCCCGACCTGAGGTCGAACGGCTTCGCTGGATGCTGGCCGGACCTGATCCCGCAGCCGTCGAGCCTGTCGGCGCGGCGGAAGCCGATGGTTTTCGCTTGCGCCTCGGCCCCTATGACGATGCTGGCGCCGCATCCGCCATGGCACGAATCGCCGCTGCTGGCTTCGAACCGGACGCAAGCTCTGAAACGCTTGGCGAAAGAGGGACTTCCAAGCGTTGACATCGGCTGCGCACTGAATTGATAGTCCGATCTACCCTGTTGGTGTCCGGCTTCATCCCAAGGTGCCAAGGCGCAATGCTCTCCTCCGTCCATCGAAGCACTCTCGGTTCGCTCACCGCGGCAGCTGCACTTCTCGTCGCGCTCGCCATCGCGCTTATGCCGCAATTGGCCTTCGCCCAGAGCGGGGGCTTCAACACGCGCGCGAAGGCGGCCGTCCTTCTCGATGCCGACACTGGCGCCATCCTCTATCAGAACAACGCCGACGAGCTTCTCGCGCCCGCGTCTGTGTCGAAGTTGATGACCGCTGAGATCGTCTTTCGGGCGCTCAAAGAGGGCAAGCTCAAGCTCACCGACGAATTTACGATGAGCGAGCACGCTTGGCGCACGGGCGGCGCGCCCTCACGCACGTCGTCAATGTTCGTGCCGATCAACACCAACGCGACAATCGATGACCTGATCAAGGGCCTCATCATTCAATCGGGCAACGACGCCGCAATCTGCCTCGCCGAAGGCCTCAGCGGCTCGGAGGCGAAATTCGCCGAGCGCATGACGGCTGAGGCGCGCCGTCTCGGCCTGACCAAATCAACCTTCGCCAACCCCAGCGGTCTTTATGATCCCGGCCAGCAGATGACTGCGCGCGAGATCGCGCTGCTGGCGCATCACCTGATCAAGGAATACCCCGAGTACTATCCGATCTTCTCCCAGCGCCTGTTCGAGTATCGCAAGCACAAGTTCTACAACCGCAATCCGTTGCTGCCGCTCGACATCGGCGCCGACGGCCTCAAGACCGGTTACGTCAAGGAGTCTGGCTACAATCTCGTCGGCTCCGCGGTGCAGAACGGCAAGCGCCTGATCGTCGTGGTCATGGGCCTTCCAACCGAATCCGATCGCACCTCCGAAGCCAAGAAGCTCCTCGATTGGGGGTATCGCAGCTTTGCCCCCTTCAAGCTGTTCGATGCCGGCGAAACCGTCGGCAGTGCGCGTGTGTGGGGCGGCGAGCAATTCTACGTTCCGTTGACGGGCGATGGCCCCATTTCGGTTATCTTGCCGCGCGTGCCGGAAAATCCCCGCCTCAAGGCTGAGATCATCTACGACGGTCCGCTGAAGCCGCCGGTGAAAAAGGGCGACCGCGTCGGCACGCTGCGCGTGACCAGCCAGACCAATCAGGTCAACGAGGTGCCGCTCTACGCCGCGCAGGACGTCGAGCCGGGCGGCCTCGTGCGCCGCGGTCTCGATTCCCTGGCGCATCTGGCGCTAAGCTGGGTCCCGCTGTAGCGCGCTCGCCGTTGGCATGTTACCGACGCCCAACGGCTCGGCCGCTAGGGATTTCATAGAGTGCTCGGCAGGTTCATTACGTTTGAAGGCGGGGAGGGGTCGGGCAAGTCGACCCAGGCGCGGTTGCTCGCGGCCCAACTCTCGCGCGTCGGCATCAGCACCGAGATCACACGCGAGCCGGGTGGCTCCCCGTTCGCCGAAGCCCTGCGCGCCGTCATCCTCGATCCCAACATGCCGCAGCACTCCGCGCTGTCGGAAGCACTGCTGTTCTATTCGGCTCGCGCGGATCACCTCGACAACACCGTGCGCCCGGCTCTGAATGCAGGGCAGTGGGTCATCTGCGACCGCTTCATCGATTCAACGCGCGTCTATCAGGGCGAGGCTGGCGGCCTTCCCGGTGAAATCATCGACGTGTTGAACCACATGGTCGTCAGCCCGACGTTTCCGGACCTCACCTTCATCCTCGACATCCCAGCCGAGTTGGGCCTTGGCCGCGCGCACAGCCGCAGAGTGGATAAGGTCAATCCCGACACCGAGGCGGACGCCTACGAAAAGCGTGATCTCGCCTTCCACTGGAAGCTGCGCGAAGCCTTCCGCGAGATCGCCGCCCAGGAGCCCGAACGTTGCGTGCTCATCGACGCCACGCAGGAGCCGGACGCGGTATTCGCTGCGGTTTGGCGTGCTGTCGAAGCGCGTTTGCTTGCACCGGCCCGCTGATGGCGCGCGCACCGGCCATCGCCGAGATCGAGGAGCTGCCCGAAGCCGACCGGCTGGGCGATTTTCCCCATCCGCGCAACACGCGAGCCCTCTTCGGTCAGACCGACGCCGAACGCGCGCTCGCCGAAGCGCTGGCGAGCGGACGCATGCATCACGCATGGCTGTTGGCCGGCCCGAAGGGCATCGGCAAGGCGACGCTGGCTTATCGATTTGCGCGCGCCGCACTTGCGCAGCCGCACGAGCGAGACCCCGCCGGGCAGAGCCTCAAAGTCGATGACGCAACTATCGCCGCGCGCCAGGTGCGGGCGCTGTCGCATCCCGGACTGCTTGTCGTTCGCCGCCCGTACGACATCAAGGGCAAGCGGTTTGCCTCCAGCATCCCCGTCGATGAAGTGCGCCGCCTGCGCACGTTTCTAGGCCACCGCGCCGCGGGTGACGGATGGCGCGTCGTCATCGTCGACGATGCCAATGAGCTGAATGTCAACGCGGCCAACGCGCTGCTGAAATCGCTCGAAGAGCCGCCGGAGCGCACGGTGTTCCTGCTCGTGTCGCCGGCCCCTGGCGACCTCGTGCCGACGATCCGCTCGCGCTGTCGTATGCTGTCGATGCCGGCGCTGGCCGATGGAGACCTGCGCGCCGCGGCAACGGCGGCCTTAGGTGCCGCAGACATGCCCCCACCAGCGGACGCAGACTGGGCGCCGCTCGAGCGGCTGTCGGGGGGAAGCGTCGCCCGCCTCCTGGGCTTGTTCGGCACCGGCGGCCTCGCGCTGCAGGCCCAGATCGACCGTCTCTTGGGTTTGCTGCCACGCGTCGACTGGAAAGCAGTCCATGCCCTATCCGACGAGCTACAACCCGCCGCCGCCCAGCCTAAATTCGAGCTATTCTTCGAGCTGCTTATGGCGACCCTTGCGCACCTGATACGGCTCGCCGCGACGGGGGAGGGAAGCCCCGAGGATCGGAGCTTGGCCGCCAAGCTGATCGGCACGGGCCGACTTGCCTCATTTGCTGCGCTGTGGGAAAGAGTAGCCCGCGAAAAGGCCGATACGCTTGCGCTCAACCTCGACCGCAAAAGCCTTATCATTCAAACCGTCGCGGCATTGAGCGCCGCCGCACAGGATCGAAGGCCCGACTGAGAGATGCACCCGCAGCGCCGGACCAGCACCGACCTTCCGTGTCCCGCCCGAATGTGAAGCGGACGCACCGGCTCGGCCGGTCACCGTTTCCATTCACAACTGCATCTCGAGACAAGGGACCAAAAAGTCCATGAGCGGGCGCCAGAAATTCTACATCACCACGGCCATTTCCTATCCCAATGGCCAGCCGCACATCGGCCACGCCTACGAGGCGATCGCCACGGACGCGATCGCGCGCTTCGAGCGCCTGGACGGCAAGGACGTCTTCTTCCTCACCGGCACTGACGAGCACGGCTTGAAGATGAAGCAGACGGCCGCCAAGGAAGGCCTGACGCCGCGCGAGCTTGCCGACCGCAACGCCAAGCGCTTCCGCGAGATGGCCGGCGTGCTCGAACTGTCGAATGACGATTTCATCCGCACCACGGAGCCTCGCCACTATCGCTCGGTCGAGGAGATCTGGCGGCGCATGGAAAAGAACGGCGACATCTTCCTGAAGACGTACGCTGGCTGGTACTCCGTGCGCGACGAGGCGTTCTACAACGAGAGCGAGACGACTGTCGGCGAGGATGGCGTCCGCCGCGGACCGCAAGGCACGCCCGTCGAGTGGACTGAGGAGGAGACCTACTTCTTCCGGCTTTCGGCCTACCAGGACAAGCTGCTCGCTCACTACGACGCCAACCCCGATTTCATCCTGCCGCCCGAGCGCCGCAACGAGGTGACGAGCTTCGTCCGCGGCGGGCTCGAGGATCTGTCGATCTCGCGCACCACGCTCGATTGGGGCATTCCCGTGCCGCATTCGGACGACGACCGTGGTAACGGCGGGAGTGGCGCGCGCCACGTGATGTACGTCTGGGTCGACGCGCTCACCAACTACGTTACCGGTGTCGGCTTCCCCGACGAGAAAGACCCGCTCTGGCACTACTGGCCCGCCGACGTGCATGTCATCGGTAAGGACATCCTGCGCTTCCACGCCGTCTATTGGCCGGCGTTCCTGATGTCGGCCGGCGTCGAGCTGCCCAAGCGCGTCTTTAGCCACGGCTTCGTGCTGTCGAAGGGCGAGAAGATGTCGAAGTCGGTCGGCAACGTCGTCGATCCGTTCGACCTCGTGCGCGCCTACGGCGTCGAGCAGGTGCGCTACTTCTTCCTGCGCGAGGTCAACTTCGGCCAAGACGGCAACTACAGCCCCGAGGCGATCGCCAACCGCATCAACGCCGACCTCGCCAATGACATCGGCAATCTCGCCCAGCGCTCGCTGTCGATGATCTACAAGAACTGCGAGGCGAAGGTCCCAGATCCGGGTGACTTCACCGACGCCGACAAGGCGATCCTCGCCGCGGCCGACGCGCTCTACGCCAAGACGCGCGAGGCAATGGATCGGCAGGCGGTGACGAAGTATCTCGACGCTGTATGGGCCGTGGTCGGCGATGCCAACCGCTACTTCGCAGCCGAGGAGCCCTGGGCCAAGAAGAAAACCGACTTCAAGCGCATGGAGACGATCCTCTATGTGACGGCCGAGGTCGTGCGGCAGGTTGCCATCCTGGCACTGCCGGTGACGCCCCATGCTGCGACCAAGCTGCTCCAGTACTTGGGCCAGCCGATGGAAGCACACACATTCAAGGCGCTGGGCGAAGCGGGCCGCCTGAAGCCGGGCACGGAGCTGCTCGAGCCGTCCGGTGTGTTCCCGCGTTACGTTCCGCCAGAGGCCGAAGCCGGCGACAAGCCCGAGCCCAAGCCGAAGAAGGACAAACAACCCAAGAAGCAGAAGGAGCCGAAGGGCCAGGCCTGATGCTCGTCGATCACCACTGCCATCTGGATTTCCCCCAGCTCGCCGCCGATCGCGACGGGCTGCTGGCGCGCGCGAAGGCGGCGGGCGTCGGAGCGATGGTGACGATCTCGACCCGCATTCGCCAGCTCCCTTCGCTGCTCGAAATTTGCGAGGCGCACGACAACATCTATTGCTCGGTCGGCACCCATCCCGACAACGCCGGCGAGGAAGGTGAGCGCGGCATCACTGCCGACGAGATCGTGCGCCTCTCCGAGCACCCGAAGGTGGTTGCCATTGGCGAGGCAGGTCTCGACTACTTCCACAAGAAGGCTTCGCCGCAAGCCCAGGAGGAAGGTTTCCGCGCCCACATCGAGGCCGCGCGCCGCACCGGCTTGCCGCTCGAAATCCACACGCGCGATGCCGACCAGGACACGCTGGCGATCATCGAGGACGAGCACGCGAAAGGCGCGTTCCCGGCGATCCTGCACTGCTATACGGGCGGGCCCGAGCTGGCGCGCCGGGCCGCGGAACTCGGCCTCTTCGTTTCGTTCACTGGCGTCGTGACGTTCAAAAAGAACGACGCCTTGCGCGACATCGCCCGCGCCGTGCCGCTGGATCAGATGCTCGTGGAGACGGACGCGCCTTTCCTCGCCCCCGAGCCCCATCGCGGCAAGACGAATGAGCCCGCTTTCGTGGCGCACACGGCTGCCGCGCTTGCCAAGGTCAAGGGCATCACCCCGGAAGCGTTCGCGCAGGCGACCACCGACAACTTCTTCCGCCTATTCCGCAAAGCCACGCGACCAGCATTGGGCGTGACTTCTGCCGCATGAGCTACCGCGCGACCATTCTCGGCTGTGGCTCATCGGGCGGCGTTCCGCGCATCGGTGCTAACTGGGGTGCGTGCGATCCATCCAACCCCAAGAACCGGCGCTGGCGCTGCAGCGCGCTGATCGAGCGTATCGGCAAGCAGCGCCACACCACGGTGTTGATCGATTCTTCTCCCGACGTGCGCGAGCAGCTCTTGAGCGTGCGCTGCGAAGCCCTCGACGGCGTGCTCTATACGCACGACCATGCCGACCACACCCACGGCATCGACGATCTGCGCATGGTGTCCTACGCCATGAAGCGGCGCATCCATGTCTGGGCGGATGACGTCACGCGGAAGAGCCTCGTCGATCGCTTCGGCTATTGTTTTGAGAAGCCCCCAGCGTCGAGCTATCCGCCGATCCTCATCGCGCACCCGATCGTGCCGGGGGCACCGATTGCCGTCGAAGGGCCTTCGGGTGTGATCGAAGCGCTGCCGATCCAGCAGGTGCACGGCGACATCGGCTCGCTCGCCTTCCGTGTCGGCAACTTCGCTTATTCGCCGGACGTGAGTGCGATTCCCGATGCGTCGGTGCCGATGCTCGAAGGCCTCGACGTGTGGATCGTGGATGCCCTGCGCTTCACCGCGCACCCGAGCCACTTCAGCGTCAAGCAGGCACTGGCCTGGGTCGAGCGGCTGAAACCGAAGCGTACGATCCTCACCCACATGACGACCGACCTCGATTATGAGGCGCTGCGCCGCGAGCTACCGGCAGGTGTCGAGCCCGCCTACGACGGCATGGTCATCACCTTCGACTGAAGCCGTTCAGACTTTTCCAGCAATCCCTCACCCGGACTCGATCTATCGATCGCGTCCGACCTCTCCCATCCGGGAGAGGTTAAGTCTCGTCGTTTGCGATGACTTAGCCTCTCCCCGGTGGGGAGAGGCCGAAGCGAATGCAAATGAGCTTCGGGTGAGGGGACGCTTTCGCATCAATGAGAGGTATCCGCTGTCGGCATTTATGCGTCGGCGTGATGCTTCTTCCAGTCGGCGAAGTTCACGACTTGAGCTGAGAAATCACATGCAGGCGAAACCAGCTCCAGGAACAGCGGCACCAGCTCTTCCGGAGACGGCAATTTATTCGGGTCCTCACCCGGGAACGCCTTGGCACGCATGCCCGTGCGCACCGGCCCGGGGTTCAGCAGATTGACGCGCACGTTGGTCGTCTCCAGTTCGTGCGCATAAGTTTTGACGAGACATTCGAGCCCCGCCTTCGACACCGCGTAAGGCCCCCAGTACGCATACTTGCCCGTGGCCGCGCCCGACGTGACGAACACGGCGCGCCCCGCATCGGACCGCTTCAGCAGTGGGTCGAGCGTGCGGATCAGCCGCCAGTTGGCCGACAGGTTGATGTCGATCACCTGCTTCCACGCATCCTCGGTGACGTGCGGCAGCGGCGACAGCGGACCCAGGATGCCCGCGTTGGCGACGAGGATGTCGAGCTTGCCCCAACGCTGAAATAGCGTCGGTCCGATCTGATCGACCTTATCGCCCTTCGATATGTCGAGCTGCAGCAGCGTCGCCGACCCGCCGGCCGCACGGATCTCATCGTCCAGTTCTTCGAGCGCGCCGACCGTCCGTGCAACGACGACGACATGCGCACCCGCCTTAGCGAGGCCGAGGGCAACCGCGCGTCCAATCCCGCGCGAAGCGCCTGTCACGAGGGCCAGGCGATCTTTCAGGGGCTTATTGTTCTTCATGGCCATCACAGCTCGGCATCATACGACAACGCCCGCCGACAGCTATAGGCCGCGGGCGGGCGTTGCAACCCCTACCGGGGTCGGTCGATAACGAGGCCTTACCCGACCTCGGCGAGCAGCGAAAGCTGCCGCGGAACGGCATGTCCGCTCTGGTCTGTCAGCGGCGTCGGATATTCGCCGGTGAAGCAATGGTCGGTGAACTGCGGCGCGCGCGCATCGCGGCCGTCGAGGCCGACCGCGCGATAGATGCCATCCACCGAAAGGAATGCCAGGCTGTCCGCGCCGAGGAACTGGCGCATGCCTTCGAGGTCCTTGTTGGCCGCGAGCAAGTCGACCTTATCGGGCGTGTCGATGCCGTAGTAGTCCGGGTGCGTGATCGGCGGCGAGGCAATGCGCATGTGCACCTCGCGCGCGCCCGCCTCATACATCAGCTGCACGATCTTCTTCGACGTGGTGCCGCGCACGACGCTGTCGTCCACCAGCACGATGCGCTTGCCGCGAATGACGCTGGCATTCGCAGAATGCTTCAGCTTCACGCCGAGGGTGCGGATCTGCTGCTCCGGCGCGATGAACGTGCGCCCGACATAATGGTTGCGGATGATGCCGAGCTCGAACGGAACGCCGGCCTCCTGGGCAAAGCCGATGGCCGCCGGCACGCCCGAGTCGGGGATCGGCACGATGACGTCCACATCCGCCGGAGCCTCGTGCGCGAGCTGCACGCCCATCTGCTTGCGGATGTCATAAACAGTGCGCCCGGCGATGACGGAGTCTGGCCGGGCGAAATAGATGTACTCGAAGATGCAGGGGCGGGCAGGGCGCATCGGGAACGGACGATGGCTCTCGATACCGCTCTGCGTGATGACGACGACTTCGCCGTTCTCGACCTCACGAATGAACTCGGCGCCGACCATATCCAGCGCACAGGTCTCCGAGGCCAGCACATAGGCGGAGCCAAGTCTGCCCAGAACCAGCGGGCGGATGCCGATCGGATCGCGTGCGCCGATCATCATATCGTTCGTGAGGCCGACCAGCGCGTAGGCGCCTTCGATCTGACGGATGGCTTCGACGAAGCGCTCGACGATGCGGCGCTTGGTGGAGCGGGAAAGGAGATGGAGGATGACCTCGGTGTCCGAGGTCGACTGACAGATGGCGCCGGTGGAGATCAGTTCCTGGCGCAGCGTCAGCGCATTGGTGAGGTTGCCGTTGTGGGCGACGGCAAAGCCGCCGGTATCGATGTCGGCGAACAGCGGCTGCACGTTGCGGAGCACGGCATCGCCGCAGGTCGAGTAACGGTTGTGACCGATGGCAATATGGCCTTTGAGGCGGTCGATAACCGAAGCGCGTGAGAAGTTGTCGCCGACGAGCCCCATGCGGCGCTCGGAATGGAACTGCTGGCCGTCATAGGAAACGATGCCGCAGGCTTCCTGGCCGCGATGCTGGAGTGCGTGCAGACCCAGCGCGGTAATGGCCGCCGCTTCAGGGTGCCCAAAAATGCCGAAGACCCCGCATTCCTCGCGGAGCCTGTCGTCGCCGTACCGAAGATAACCCGGCCCGCGGAGCTTCTCGCCTTGAAGCTCTGCGACCTCGTCGAGCCCTTGAGTCATCGCCACCTCCCGCTGGTGTCGTGCCGCTGCCCGAATTGGTGAACGCGCATTAACGCTGTCGGTACCCGCGGGGATCAGCTCGCGGTCACCATCCACGTGACAGAAATATGATATATCATCGGCGCTTCAAGCGCTAATTCGTCGCCCCAGCTCTTTTCCAGTGCGCCTTGTTGTTGCGGCTGGGGCGGCTGTTCGTCCGGTGGCTGCTCGCCCGGAGGGGCCGTCAGCGAGGACGGCATATACGCCTCGAGCACATAACGGATCGAATCGCCCACCCCCTTGATGTACGGCAGCGTCTTCGATTCCTTCACCCACGGCACCTGCGTGTTCGGGTCAGGGAAGAACGCCTCGTAGAACATGAAGGGGATGACGACGAGGATGAAACCGCGCACGACGCCGAACAGGAATCCCAGAACCCGGTCGATCATGCCCACGCGGCTGTCGAGGATCGCATCCGAAAGCCGCGCGGTAATGAGGTGCACGACAATGAGCACAATCAGGAAGATGACGGCGCCGACCACGATCTGCGCCACCGGCACCTTGGTGCCCATCTGCTGCGCCATGTCCTGCGCGAACGGCTTATGGAAGATGACGAAGTAGAGCACCGCCGCTGCCGCGACCGCCCAGGAGACGATGGAGAGCATCTCGCGCGCGAACCCGCGGTACATGGCGAGCAGGCCGGAGATGAAGCACACGGCAAGCAGCGCGGCATCGAGATAGGTGATGGGCCCCAGCATGGTCTAATGAACTCCGTTGCGCGGCGGTCGCAAACCCGCCGTCGGCTGCATGTCAGTCGCACGGAGCCAAGCCATCGGCAAGCTCCCTCAAATGCGATAGGCGTTTCGGCTTCAGCGTCAGGCCGCCCGTCTCCAGTTCCCCTTGCGCTGGGACAACCGCTTCGCGAAACCCAAGCTTCTGCGCCTCTTTAAGTCGTGGCCCCATCAGCGGCGTGGCATTGATTGCCCCCGACAGCGAGACCTCCCCGAAGTGGACGCGATGTCGCGGAATGGCCACACCGGACAGGGAAGAGACCAGCGCCGCCGCCGCGGCTAGGTCTGCTGCCGGCTCGTTGATCCTCAGGCCCCCGGCAACGTTCAGGTAGACGTCCTGCCCGGCAAACGAGAATCCCGCGCGCGCTTCAAGCACAGCCAGCAGCATCGAGAGCCGGCTGCTGTCCCACCCGACCACGGCCCGGCGCGGTGTGCCAAGGGAGGAGGGTGCCACGAGCGCCTGGATCTCGACCAGGATCGGGCGTGTGCCCTCCATACCGGCAAACACCGCCGCCCCCGGGCTCGAAGACTCTCGGTCGCCCAGGAACAACTCGGATGGGTTGCGCACTTCGCGCAGGCCCTCGCCCGCCATCTCGAACACGCCGATTTCGTCCGTGGCGCCGAAGCGGTTCTTGACCGTGCGCAGGATGCGGAACGTGTGGCCCCGATCGCCTTCGAAGTACAACACGGTGTCGACCATGTGCTCGATCACCTTAGGGCCGGCGATCTGGCCATCCTTGGTGACGTGCCCCACCAGCAGCAGCGCGCTGCCAACATGCTTGGCGTGACGGATCAGCGCCTGCGCTGCGGCGCGCACCTGGCTGACCGTCCCCGGCGCAGCTTCGATCGACTCTGCCCACAGCGTCTGAATGGAATCGACGACGATGAGATCAGGCGGCGGACCCGCTTCCAATGTCGCCAGGATGTGCGCAAGCGAGGTCTCGCATGCGAGCGCGACCGGCGCATCGCTCAAGCCCAGCCGCGCAGCGCGCAGGCGCACCTGTGCTGCCGCCTCCTCGCCCGAGAAATACACCGCCCGACGCCCAGCGCGCGCCAAGCTCGCTGCAAGCTGAAGCAATAAGGTAGACTTGCCGATGCCGGGCTCGCCACCGATCAGCAGCGCCGACCCGGGAACGACACCGCCGCCCGTGACACGGTCGAGCTCAGCGATTCCAGTCGAAAAGCGCGGCGCTTCCTGCGTCGTGCCCTTGAGGCCTTCGAGCACGATCACGCGCCCGCTCGTCTTGCGCGAAAGCCCGGTGCCAGGCGGGGCCGCAGCCTCCGTCTCCTCGATCAGGGTGTTCCATTCCCCGCATGAGGAGCACTTGCCCTGCCAGCGCGGCGAGGTCGCTCCGCAATTCTGGCAGACAAACACGGTCTTGCTGGGCTTCGCCATGGTTTGTCAGTTGCCGCTGTCGATGTAGTGGCGATGAAAGCGCGCGCCGATGCGCGTCAACACTTCATAACCGATGGTGCGCGCGTTCAGCCCCACGGCCTCCAGCGGCAAATCGGGACCGATTAGATCGACGAAGTCTCCGCGCTGGGGCGCTGGATCGCCGAGGTCGGTAATGTCTACGGTGATCAGGTCCATCGACACCCGCCCCACGACCGGAGCCAGCCGGCCGCGAATGGCAACCATGCCGTTCTGCTCGCCGTCGGATGCGCTCGCGTGACGGAAGATTCCATCGGCGTAACCGGCGGCAATCGTAACGATGCGGCGCTGTGCCTTGGCACGGTAAGTCGCCGAGTAGCCGATCCGCGCGCCAGCCTGCACGTCCTCCACCTGGAGGATGCGCGCTGAAACACGCACGACCGGCCCGACCGGGCAAATGCGCTGTGGCGTCGCTTGGCCGCCATAGAGCGCATACCCGGGACGAACCAGGTCGAAATGGTAGTCCTTGCCGAGCATCAAGCCGTCGGACGCGGCCAGACTTGCGCGCGCCTTCGGCAACCTGGCGCAACGCGTCTTGAACGTGGCGAGTTGCTCGGCATTCATGGGATGCTTTGCATCGTCGGCGCACGCGAGGTGGCTCATCACCAGCGCAATGTCGAGACGGTCCAGCAGGTCCTTATCGGCGAGCAGAGCGTCAAGGCCAGCTTCGCTCATGCCGAGCCGATTGAGGCCTGTGTCCACATGCAGCGCGGCAGCCGGAGCAGGAGCGTCGCCCTGGGCCAGAGTTGACCACGCCTGCGCCTCTTCCAGGCTCGTCATCACCGGACGCGCGCCGACCGCGGCCAGCTCGGGAACCGAACCGGGAAGGATCCCGTCGAGCACGTAGATCGTGGCGCCCGGTGCCGACGCTCGCGCGGCAATGGCCTCGCCCAGCGTCGCCACGAAGAAGCTGCGGCAGCCCGCCTGATAGAGCGCGGGGATGACCCGCGCTGCACCCAGGCCATAGGCGTCTGCCTTCACGACGGCGGCGCACCCCGCCGGCGCAACCCTCTTGGCGAGCGCGCGCCAGTTGGCGCGGATTTGCCCAAGATCGACAGTTGCGATGCCTGTCGTCCCGGCAGGAATGTCCGCGCCTGCGGCCCATTCGACGACCTGCCGCACCGTTTGGTGCGCGCTGCCGTCGACGTCGTGCGTGCGGGCTGCCAACTCGGTCAAGGGGCGCCTCCTTCGCAAAGCCAAGTTCCAGCCCTCTTTGTAGCCCCGAATCGGGCCGCAAACGAGGCGCTTACAACCCAAGGCGAGCGCAGAATCCAGGGTCCGCGCCCGGCGCCATCAGCGCGACCGGCCTAGTGGCCGCCGTGTTGCACCGCCTGATAGTCGCGCGCGAGGTTGCCGAAGCGGGTGAGATGGCTCTCGAACGACAGTTCGACAGTGCCGACGGGACCATGGCGCTGCTTGCCGATGATGACTTCGGCCTTGCCCGAAACCTGCTGCATCTTGGTCATCCACTCGGCAAACTCTGCCGTGCCCTCGGAAGGCTTGAGACGCTCCACGTAGTATTCCTCGCGGAACACGAACATGACGACGTCGGCGTCCTGCTCGATCGAGCCAGACTCACGCAAGTCCGAAAGCTGAGGCCGCTTGTCCTCGCGCTGTTCCACCTGACGCGAGAGCTGCGACAGCGCAATGATCGGTACCGCCAGTTCCTTCGCCAGCGCCTTGAGGCCGGTGGTGATCTCGGTGATTTCCTGCACGCGGTTGTCGCTGCGCTTCGAAGAACCGCTGAGCAGCTGCAAGTAGTCGACGACCAGCAGCCCGAGGCCCTTCTGTCGCTTCAGCTTACGTGCACGCGCGGCAAGCTGCGCGATGGAGATGCCGCCGGTCTGGTCGATGTACAGCGGAATCCGGCTCATCTCTTGCGAGACTTCAACGAGCTTGCGGAACTCCTGCTCGGTGATCATGCCGCGGCGGATCTTCTCCGAGCCGATCTCCGATTGCTCGGACAGGATACGCGTTGCCAGCTGCTCGGCCGACATTTCCAGTGAGAAGAAACCGACGACTGCGCCGTCGATGGTCTTCATAGAGCCGTCCGGCTGCTGCTCGGCCTTGTAGGCCTTGGCGATGTTGTAGGCGAGGTTGGTGGCAAGCGCGGTCTTACCCATCGACGGACGGCCGGCGAGGATAATGAGGTCCGACGACTGCAAACCGCCCATCTTGGAATCGAGGTCCGTAAGGCCGGTCGACAGGCCCGACAGATGTCCGTCGCGCTCGTAGGCCGCAGCGGCCATCTCGATGGCCGTCGTTAGAGCGTCACCAAAGCCGAGGAAGCCGGCGCCATATTTGCGCTGCTCGGCGAGACCGTAGAGACGCCCTTCCGCCTCTTCGATCTGATGGCGTGGGGTCAGATCGACCGGGCTGTCATAGGCGTTGTTGACGAGATCCTCGCCGATGATGATCAGCGCGCGTCGTGTGGCGAGATCATAGATCGTGCGGCCGTAGTCTTCCGCGTTGATGATGCTGGTCGCAGAGCCAGCCAGCGTTCCGAGATACTGCGGCACGGTCAGCGTCGGCGAGATCGGCTCGGCGTTCTCGAAGAACGTGCGCAGAGTGATCGGCGTCGCCTGCTTGCCCGCGTGAATGAGCTTGGCTGCCACTTCGAAGATCTGCTGGTGCAGCGGATCATAGAAGTGCTGCGGGTCGAGGAACCCCGACACGCGGTCCATCGACTCGTTGTTCACCAGGATGGCGCCGAGCAGCGCCTGCTCCGCCTCCAGGTTGTGCGGGGCCTGACGGAAGGGGAGGGTTTCGCCGGCGTTGCTGAGTGAAGCGAGCCGGTCGGAGATCTGGAGAGCGTTGTTTGCCATGGCTCGACGGTATCCGATTCAATCGGCCCATCGTCGAGCGGCCCGAATACCCCGTCCCCACTATGCACATGGGGACGGGAATTCGTTTGCATTGAAGCGAATCGCTTCGCGCGCTACTCGCTGGCCGATTCGCCCTCGGCGGGCTCAGTGCCTTCCTCGAACATTTCGTCGGGATTGAAGGTCTCGAGCTCGATCTTTTCTTCCTTGACGACGGTGACGTCCTCGCCGCGGGCCTGGCGATCAGCCTCGTCCTCAGAGCGGGCAACGTTCAGCATCACCGACACAATTACTTCCGGATGCAGTGCAACGCGCACCGGATGCACGCCCAGCGTTTTAATCGGACGCTCGAGGATGACCTGGCGGCGGTCGATGGTGAAGCCTCCCGCCGTGACGGCCTCGGCGATGTCGCGCGTCGCAACCGAGCCGTAGAGCTGACCGGTGTCGCCGGCAGAGCGGATGGCAACGAAGATCTTGCCATTGAGCCTCTCGGCAACGGCTTCGGCTTCCTTCTTCAGCTCGAGGTTGTTGGCTTCGAGCTGGGCGCGCTGCGAATCGAAGTGCTTGCGGTTCTCTTCCGTCGCGCGCAGCGCCTTCTTCTGCGGCAAAAGGAAATTGCGGGCATAGCCGTCCTTCACGTTGACGACGTCGCCCATCTGTCCAAGACGGCCAATGCGCTGAAGCAGAATAACCTGCATTTCAAATGCTCCTTGTTCTTTCTATTCGTGTGTCTGATGCATGCGAGTTGGGAAGGCAGCTAATCGGGGGGTGATTTGCCACCCGGTGGTGGTGTCGGTTTCCGCATCGGCCAGATGGCCTCCGCGAGACCGAGCAGGGCGATCGCCAGCGAGGCGACCGTGTTCATGACGAAGAGGCCGCCGTAGAGCGCCCACAGCGCGAACACGCGCCAGGGCCGTCCGCGCGTGATGTAATGAACGACCGCGAGGCCGAGCAGCACGTAGGCGAAGAACAGCGGCCCGGCGAAGCCCGCCGCGAACATGCCCGGCAAACCGCCAAGAAAACCAGCTGCCGTCGCGCCAGCCAGCAGCAGCGGCGTCACCGGCGGATAGACCATTGCCGGAATGTCGGGCCATGGCCGCGGAAGACGTCCCGACGCCAAGGTGATGCGGCCCGCCAGCCAGAGATTGAACAAGAGGCTGCTCATCGAGGAGATGGCAGAAGCAGCCGGCAAAAGGGCCAGCGCAAGCGACGTCAATTCGTCGATATCGGCCGGCCCGAACGTCGGCGCGTCCTGCATCTTCGGCAGTTCGTTGTCGACGAACGCTTGCAGCATCTCGCGCAACGCCGTCCGCAGCGCCTCCGCGTCGGCGCCAAGCAACAGCAGCGTCAGCGCAGCAAATCCGCCCGCAAGAAGCGCCGCTATAAAAACCAGTCGCCCGACCGGATACCACTCGACCTGGCCGTCAGGGCCCTCGCGGTTGAGCGAGGCAAGATAGGTGAGAATGATCACCGGCACGGCTTGGCTGGCGGCGAAAACGAGTCCGCCGATCGGCGTACCAGCGATGACGACGAGCGTTGCTCCCGCGATGCCGGCGCCGATGGCGGCGAGCGGGCCCAGACCCAAGCCGGCCAGGAACAGCGGCAGCGGGGTCAGCAGGAACAGCACCATGCGCATCAGCAACGGCCCCGTGGTCGCCGAGGCGAACACGACAGCCGAGATGAGTCCGGCGCCAAAGGCTATGAGCAGACGATATTGCATCAGAGCAGCTGTCCCGCGATCGTCGCGGTTAGAGACGAGAACGGTCGCCCGCCTCGTCCCAACCTCGCGCCGGCCACCATTGGCCCGCGCTTACTTGTCGTGAGAGCGGGGCCGCGCTGGCCCCGCCCGAAGTCTTACTTCAGCACGTACGGCAGCAGACCGAGGAAGCGCGCGCGCTTGATGGCGCGAGACAGCTCGCGCTGCTTCTTGGCCGAAACAGCCGTAATGCGCGAAGGAACGATCTTGCCGCGCTCGGACACGTAGCGACCGAGCAGACGCACGTCCTTGTAGTCGATCTTCGGCGCATGCTGACCCGAGAACGGGCAGGTCTTGCGGCGACGATGGAACGGACGGCGCGGAGCGGCGCCAGAGGATGCGATCTCAGCCATTGATTATTCCTCCGAGCCGGTGGTGGGGGCATTGCCTTCGCGCGGCGGGCGCGGGGGACGATCGCCATCGCGCGGCGGACGATCGCCATCGCGCGGGGGACGGGCACGGAACGTCGATCCACCCTCGCGGTCGCCGCGGAAACCACCGCCGCCGCCACCAGGACGACGGTCGCCATCGCGATCGCCGCGGAAGCCACCGCCACCACCGCCGCCGCGACCACCGAAACCACCACGGCCACCGAAGCCGCCGCGATCACCACGATCGCCGCGCTCGTCACGGTCGCCCTTGCGCATCATCACGGATGGCTCGGTCTCGTGCTCCTCGACCTTCACGGTGAGGAAGCGCAGAATCTCAGGAGAAAGGCTCATGCGGCGCTCCATCTCGGCCACAGCGGCCGGCGGGGCGTCGAGGTTGAGCAACTGGAAGTGAGCTTTGCGGCTCTTCTTGATCTTGTACGCGAGCGACTTCACGCCCCAGTACTCGTTCTTGGTGACCTTGCCGCCACCCTGCTCGATAACGTCGGTGTATTCCTTGGTGAGCGCCTCGACCTGCGTGTTCGAGACGTCCTGGCGCGCCAGGAAGACATGCTCATAAAGCGGCATGCTATGACCTTTCCTTATGTTTGGCCGCTCCGGCGCAAAGCCCCTTATGGACCCGGAAAAGGCCCAAGCAGGTCACCCATGAGAGCGAAGACACCGGGAACCAGGCCCCTTAAGGCCTCACCGCTTCAAGGTTTCCCTCTGGCGCGGCTCCCCGTTCAGCCTCCAGCCGAAGCGAGCAAGGGGTGCCTTATAGCCGAATTTTCCCATCCGGCAAGCCGCATGGTGAACGGCGCCCTCGGGCCGACCATCAGCATGCAGACTGCCAGTTATCGCACCAACCGCCGCCACGGTGGGCAAATTCGCGCATTCGTTGCGATCGCGACACGTGGCCGGCGTTGGAATGCTGACCCCAATCATCGACGACGATATCGTCTGGGCCGAATACGGCGCCCGCGTTGGCTACGCGCTGACCGCCGCCACGACGCTCGACGTGTTCGTTAACGGCGTCTCCGGCGAAGAAGGTGTCGACACGCGGATACATGGCGGCGCTGGACTTCGATACCGGTTCTAGTCGGCGCCGGTAGACGCAGCCATTGCGATTATTTTTGCTGCCCCGACCAAGGCCGTCCGGGGCGAGATCGCTCGGCAATATCCCTCTCCAGCAACCGCCGCAGCGCCCGGTCTATGTCGGGCGCCGGCTTTTTCGGTGCCTGGTCGAGCTCGGAGCGCAAACGCTTACCAATCGCTAACAGTGCCCGGCATTGCTTGTCGTTGGCCATGGGCTTTCCCGCTAAAGACAGTTGCAACGCCACCTTCGGGCCGTGCGTTCCTTGGCGACGCATTAGACCTTTGTAATGCTTGCCATTGCTCAGCCAGATTGAGCTTTCAGCCCTCAGAGGGGAGGTCTCGCATGCCCCCGAAGAAGCGCCGAGTAACCGCTGCCGCGAACAGGCCGGCGGCAGCCCGCAATCAATCCGGCGGCAAAGCGGCCAAGCCGCAAAGACGGCGCCGTTCGAAGACGCAACCTTTGGCGATCACCGACACGGTGCGGCGCGGACCGGTAGCCGGAGCAGCGGTTGCCAATCCCCTCCTGGCACTAGAGCCGCTACGCCGCTCGCTGATGGATCGTCAGGCGGCACTCGTCGGTCTTGCAATGGCGTGGTCGCCCGCGCACGTTCTCATCGACCAGCACGCCGCTTTCTGGGCCGGCGTCGCCCGCGCCAACAAGCCCATGGCCGCACCCGCGAGACGCGCGGGCAGTGTCCGCCGCAAAGCCAGCGGCAGGTAGCAGCACGCGATTTGATCAGCGCGGGCTCACTTCGCTGGCGTCGATGAGAACATCCTCGACGTGCCACATCGTGTGTGCAGCAAAGAGCGTCCCCGAGACCGAGACATGCTTGCCGATGGGCAGCTCGGCACCCACCGCTTCACCCGCAAGCTGCACCCGATCCACCGGCGCTTCGACGTTCTCCTGTGGATCTTCGTCGGCCGCACCCGCGACAGGAGCGTCGACGCACACGGGCTTGTCGAGCGCGAGATATACGTAGCTGAACGCACCTTGTGCTTCGTGCGTCCCTTGACCGTTCTTGAGCACGCCTTCCAGGGTCGCTGGCTTGTCCAATGTCAACCGAGCATCGCCCTCGCAAGCGTGGCCGAGCGCGGGTGCGCCTAAAATCGACAAGGCGACGGCTGCAATAGTGGTTCTCAACGTCGCATCCTCCGCAAACCGCGGTCAGCATAGCGCATCGGCGCGGCGGGGACGCGCAAGCTGCGTCCGCTAGGCTAACGGCTGCCCATCGGCACGCGTGATGCGGCACCCTTCCACCACGTGCAGCGCAACCATCCGCAGCCGTTCAGGATCGCGCTGGCCGACGCGCACCGCGGCGAGAATACGCAAGGCGAGGGCGCGCCGGATCCCGGCCTTTTCCGGATCGGCACGCACACAGCTGCGGCTCTCGATCTCGGACCACGCCTCTTCGAGCGCGCGCCCCATGATCGACAGGGTCTCAGAATCGAAGGCCGAACTCTGCATTTGAAACCTCCTGACCATTTGTCGGCGGAGGAACCACGCCAGCCTCACAACTTCATGACAGAGGATTTTTCCAGCGCTTCAGCTACTTACAGTGGATAAGGCCGGCCTGAGGCGCAGCAACCCGTGCGCAATAGGCCCGCTTGACAGCGCAACGCGGGGCGTGTTTCTGCGGCCATCAACCGTCATAGAAGCCTCATCTTTCATGGCCATCGCATTCGTTTTTCCCGGACAAGGCAGCCAAGACGTCGGCATGGGCCGCGATCTCGCTCAGACTTACGCCTCGGCGCGCGAAGTCTTCGATGAGGTCGACGACGCCCTCGGTCAAAAGCTCTCCCAGATCATGTGGGACGGCCCGAAGGAGACGCTGACCCTGACCGAGAACGCCCAGCCAGCGCTTATGGCCGTCTCGATGGCAGTAATGCGGGTGCTGGAGCGCGAGCACGGCTTCAAGCTGCAGGAGAAGGTGAAGTTCGTCGCCGGACATTCGCTTGGTGAATACTCCGCACTCGCCGCCGCCGGCGCGTTCTCGCTCGCCGATGCCGCCCGCCTCCTCAAGCTGCGCGGGCAGGCCATGCAGGCCGCCGTCCCAGTGGGCAAGGGCGCCATGACGGCTCTACTCGGCGTCGGCATCGACGTTGCCCGCCAGGTTGCCGAGGCTGCCGCACAGGGTGACGTCTGCCAGATCGCCAACGACAATGAGCCGACCCAGGTCGTTCTGTCGGGCGACAAGACCGCCATCGACCGCGTGCCCGAGATCGGCAAGGGCCTGGGCGTGCGCCGCGCAGTGCCGCTGCCAGTCTCCGCCCCATTCCATTGCGCGCTGATGCAACCTGCGGCCGACGCCATGCGGGAGGCCCTCGCCAATGTGACGGTCAACGCCCCGAGTGTTCCCGTCGTCGCCAACGTGGTTGCGTCCGCGATCAGCGATCCTGAGGAAATCAAAAAGCGCCTCGTGGAGCAGGTGACCGGCACTGTGCGCTGGCGCGAGTGTGTTACCTACATGACCGCCAACGGCATCACCGACGTCTACGAGATCGGCTCGGGCAAGGTTCTCGCCGGCCTCGCCAAGCGCATAGATCCTGCGCTCAACGCCATGAGCGTCGGCACTCCCGCCGACATCGACGCCGCGCTCGCGCGTCTCAACTCCTGAAGGACCAGACGATGTTCGACTTGACTGGCAAGACCGCCCTCGTCACCGGCGCGACCGGTGGCATCGGAGGCGCCATCGCCCGCGCTCTTTACGCGCAGGGTGCCACCGTCGCGGTGTCGGCCCGCCAGCCGGACAAGCTCGAGGAACTGGCCAAGGAGTTCGGTGACCGCGGCCACGTTATCCCCTGCGATCTGGGCAAGCGCGATGAAGTGTCCAAGCTGATCGAGCAGGCGGTGGGCAAGCTCGGCCGCCTCGACATCCTGGTCAACAACGCCGGCCTCACGCGCGACAACCTCTTCATGGTGATGAAGGACGAGCAGTGGGACGAGGTGATCGCTGTAAACCTCACTTCCACCTTCATGCTTTGCCGCGCGGCCGCCCGCGCCATGCTCCGCGCCAAGCCGAATTTCGGGCGCATCATCAACATTTCCTCGGTGTCGGGCGTGTTCGGAAACCCCGGCCAGGGCAACTATGCCGCATCGAAAGCCGGCATGATCGGTATGACCAAATCGCTCGCTCGCGAGGTCGCCCCGCGCGGAATCACCGCCAACTGTATTGCGCCGGGCTTCATCACCACGCCGATGACGGCCGCACTGAACGAGAAACAGACCGAGGAAATCGCCAAGATGATTCCCGCCCAGCGCTTCGGCATGCCAGAAGAGGTGGCGGCGGGCGTCGTTTATCTGGCCAGTAACGAGGCCGGATACATCACCGGGCAGACCCTCCACATTAACGGCGGAATGGCCATGGTCTAAGGCGCATGGTAAACGTGCATCAGTTGAGCCTACTGCTTGGACCCGCTGGCGAAATCAGAAATCACATGCCTCAGCCAAAGGCCATTGCGACCGCTGGCCAAGCCCAATGAAGTGTGTTAACGAGCCGAACGGTTTTTCGACCCTCGCCTCTCCTGCGCGAGTAAACGAAGGGCCAATGTTCGGCCGCCGCACGGAGTGCGAAAAAGTGGAATAGCGCGTCGTTTTGATACCGGTCGGCCGCGCGCTTCTTTATAGAAGCAAGTGGTCATGACCCAGGTACGGGCTAATCCAGAACAACCGAATTTACGAACTGCCAAAAGCAAACGGACGCGAGGGAAGACTATGAGCGATGTCGCTGAGCGCGTGAAGAAGATCGTCGTGGAGCATCTGGGCGTGGAGGCCGACAAGGTCACCGAGAATGCCAGCTTCATCGACGACCTGGGCGCCGACAGCCTGGATACGGTTGAGCTCGTGATGGCCTTTGAGGAGGAATTCGGTTGCGAAATTCCCGACGATGCCGCCGAGCACATTCTGACCGTTGGGGACGCGGTCAAGTTTCTTGAGAAGAACGCCAGCGCCGCCTAAACGTCGCCTGGTCTTTTTAGCGGCGCCTTCCCCAAAGCTTGCGCACACCGGACTTCGAAGCTTGCCTTCGATGCTCAATGGGTTCGCAAGCTGGGGGCGCCGTTAGTTTGCCTTGCTTCGAAGGATCAGGATGCGCCGAGTCGTTATTACAGGTCTTGGAATCGTCTCGCCGGTCGGTTGCGGCGTCGAGGCTTCCTGGCAGGCATTGCTTGCCGGAGCCAACGGCGCACGCCGCATCGAGGAGTTCGAAGTCGACGACATTGCCTGCCAGATCGCTTGCTTCATTCCGCGCGGCTCCAAGTCCGAGGGGAAGTTCAATCCCGACGATTGGATGGAGCCCAAGGAGCAGCGCAAGGTCGACGATTTCATCGTCTACGCGATGGCAGCCGCCGATCAGGCGATTGCCGATAGCGGCATCGACCTGAGCAACTCTGAGCAGCAGGAGCGCGCGGGCGTGCTCATTGGATCGGGCATCGGTGGCCTGCCAGGCATCGCCGAAACGTCGATCCTGTTGAAGGAGAAGGGGCCGCGTCGCGTTTCCCCATTCTTCATTCCCGGCCGACTGATCAATCTCGCCTCCGGCTACGTGTCCATCCGGCACAAGCTGAAGGGGCCGAACCACGCAGTCGTAACAGCCTGCTCCACCGGCGCGCATGCCATCGGCGATGCCAGCCGCATCGTGGCGCTGGGCGACGCCGATATCATGGTGGCCGGCGGCACGGAATCTCCGATCTGCCGCATCGCCATGGCCGGCTTCGCCGCCTGCCGTGCACTTGCCACCGCCTTCAACGATCGCCCGCAGATAGCCTCACGTCCCTATGACAAGGACCGCGATGGCTTCGTCATGGGCGAGGGCTCGGGTGTCGTCGTGCTCGAAGAATACGAGCATGCAAAAGCCCGCGGCGCGAAGATCTATGCTGAGGTCATCGGCTACGGCATGTCGGGCGACGCCTATCACATCACTGCGCCCAGCGAGGACGGTGATGGCGCGTATCGCTGCATGCGCGCTGCGCTGAAGCGTGCCGATATCGATGTCAGCGATATCGACTACGTCAACGCGCATGGCACCTCGACCATGGCCGACACGATCGAGCTGGGCGCCGTCGAGCGCCTGTTCGGCAACGCGTCGGGCAAGCTTTCCATGTCGTCGACCAAGTCGGCCACAGGTCATCTGCTCGGTGCGGCTGGCGCGATCGAGGCCATTTTCTCGATCCTCGCCATTCGCGACAATATCGTCCCGCCGACGCTCAACCTCGATAATCCCGAGGTGGAGACCGTGATCGACCTTGTGCCCCACACGGCCAAGAAGCGCGAGGTCAACACAGTGCTGTCGAACTCGTTCGGCTTCGGTGGCACCAACGCCTCGCTGATTCTGCGGCGCGTCGCCTGAGGCACCGGTGCCACGTGGCACCGGTCGCGTATTCCTGTCACGGAATAGAGTTCGCGCTTTTGCCATAATTGGCTCTAGTGTCCCTGATCGAAGCTTGCTTTAGCTTGCAAAGAGCGCAAAGCCGGCTTCGAATGTGCGGGGCGCTGGAATCGCTGATCCGTTTGCGTGATTGGGATTGCTGCAATCCCGCTCGGGACGCGCCCCACAATGCTGGCGGATTTCTCGATCATCAAACGAGGGTCGGGGCGGATTTAACTCCGATGCCGGTTGGGAACGGCTTCGACGGGAGCGCAGATTGAGCACTATTCCCCCTTCGCGCTACGAACCGCCGCTTCGTCGGGGAAGTATCCGCCCGCGCTCGCCTGCCGAGATGCTCGAGCCCTCGCGCCCCCCAGGGCCGCCGCGCGGAGCGCCGCCACCCAACGCGCCGAAGCGTGGTGCCGGCTTCATGCGTTTTCTATCCGGGCTCTTCACTCTGGCGCTCTTCGCCATGCTCGGCGCCGCCGCGGTGCTGGCGCTGATCTATCACCAGTATGAGCAACCCGGCCCCCTCGCGGTCACACGCGTTGTCGTCGTGCCGAAAGGCGAGGGCCGGCTTGCGATCGCCAATCGCCTTGAGAGGGAAGGCGCGATCAGCAGCAGCTGGACTTTCATCACCAACTACCTGCTGCGCACCTCGTTGGGCCGCAAGCAGATGGAGTTGAAGGCCGGCGACTACGAGATCAAGAAGAATGCCAGCATGGCCGAGATCATGGACATGCTCACGCAAGGCCGCGGCGTGCTCTCAAAGCTCACCATCCCCGAAGGCCTGACGAGCATGCAGATCGTCGAGCGTTTGCGCCAGGAGGAGGAGCTCGCCGGGGAGATCACAGATATACCCCCCGAAGGAACACTGCTGCCCGATACCTACCGCTTCTCCAAGGGCATGGATCGGCAGGAGCTGCTCGACCGCATGCAGGGCGAAATGCAGCGCTTCCTCGCCGCGGCCTGGGAACGCCGTCAGCCGAGCCTGCCCGTTGCAACGCCCGAGGAAGCCATCATCTTCGCCTCCATCGTCGAGAAGGAGACGGGGCGCGCTGACGAGCGCGGACGCGTCGCTGCGGTGTTCATGAACCGGCTGCGCAAGGGCATGCGCCTGCAGTCCGATCCGACCGTGATCTACGGCATCGTCGGCGGCCAAGGCCCGCTCGGTCGCTCCATCACTCGCACCGACCTCGACACCAAGACATCGCACAACACCTATCAGATCCCCGGCCTGCCCCCGACGCCGATCTGCAACCCGGGCCGCTCGGCGATCGAGGCAACCCTCAATCCGCCTGCCACCAAAGATCTCTACTTCGTCGCCGACGGCACTGGCGGACACACCTTCTCCGACACCTTGAAGGAGCACAACGCCGCCGTCTCGACCTGGCGCAAGGTCGAGCGCGAGCGCAAGAAGGAAACTCAGGCTGGCGGCCCGCCGTCTGCTGACGACATTCCGGTCATCAACGCTGGCGCCGCCGCCGCTCCAGCCGCAAAGACGGCGCCCGCTGCGTCGGCCGTGCCTTTACCGGTCCGCAAGCCGAAGCTCTGATCCTGAACGCTCGATTACGCGTTACTCCTGCCGGCCCGCGCCTTGTTGACCGCGCCGGCTGCGGCTAGATTTCGGCACGCGTTGGGCTTCCCGGCGCTCAGAGCCCAACGGAGCCGCAATGACGATAAGAAGCATGACGGGCTTTGCCCGCGCCGAGGGCTCGCTCAATGGCGCGAGCTGGCATTGGGAGATCCGCAGCGTCAATGGCCGCGGCCTCGATGTGCGCCTGCGCTTCCCATCCGGGCTCGAATACGTGGAACCTCGCGTACGCGAAGCCGTCGCCCGTCACGTGACGCGTGGCAGCGTCAACATCACGCTCGTTTTGGACCGGGCGGGGTCAGGCGCCGAGATCCGCCTCAACGAGACAGCTCTCGCGCAGGTCATGCAGGCGGCTGAACGTATCCGCAACCTGACCGACGCAGCTCCGCCGCGCGTCGATGGGCTCATCGCGATCAAGGGCGTTCTCGACATCATCGAGCAGCAAGACGACACCGAGCAACAGGCCGCCCGCACCGATGCGATGCTGGCCTCGCTTGAAAGCGGCCTTGCGTCACTCGTCGCGGCGCGTACCGCGGAAGGCAACAGGCTGGCATCGGTACTGGCCGAACAGCTTACCGAGATCGCGCGCCTCGTAGAGGTCGTCCGCACTTCGCCCGCGCGCACGCCGCAAGCCATTGAGGAGCGTCTCAAGGAGCAGGTCCGCCGCATCCTCGACGCTGGCGCCGGCAGCTTCGATCCCGGCCGTTTGCATCAGGAGGCGGTGCTGCTCGCAACGCGCGCCGATGTCGCCGAAGAGCTGCAGCGTCTCGATTCGCACATCGGCGCCGCGCGCGAGCTGCTGGCCGATGACGGCGCTGTCGGCCGCAAGCTCGATTTCCTTGCTCAGGAGTTCAACCGCGAAGCCAATACGCTATGCTCAAAAGCGAGCGATATCGACATTACCCGGGCTGGCTTGGCTTTGAAGCAGGTGATCGACCAGCTTCGCGAGCAAGTCCAGAACATCGAATAAACAACAAAGGGGCCGGCGCGCTCGGCGCGACGAGAATACTGATGGGAGACACGCCGACCATAAAGCGCCGCGGACTGCTGCTCGTGCTGTCTTCTCCTTCGGGAGCGGGCAAGACGACCATCGCCCGCCGTCTCATTGACGCCGATCCCGATATTTCGATGTCGGTATCCGTCACGACACGCAAGCCGCGCCCCGGCGAGGTAGACGGAAGAGACTACAACTTCATCGAGGCCGACGCGTTCAAACGCATGGCAGACGAAAACGAGCTCATCGAATGGGCCCAGGTTTTCGGCAACCTCTACGGCACGCCGCGCACTCCGGTCGAAGCTGCCATCGAGCGCGGGCAAGATGTCCTCTTCGACATCGATTGGCAGGGCGCCCAGCAGCTCTCCGAGAAAATGAAGCATGATGTCGTGCGTGTGTTCATTCTGCCGCCGTCCGCCGACTCGCTGGAGCAGCGCCTTCGCTCGCGCGCCCAAGATCCCGACGACGTCGTCCGCCGCCGCATGGATGCTGCCGCCGATGAGATCAGTCACTGGCCGGAGTACGACTACGTTATCGTCAATAGCGACCTGCCGACGTCCATGGAAGGGCTGACCGCCATCCTCGCGGCCGAGCGCCTCCGTCGCGATCGTCTCAATGGACTCACGGCGTTCGTCAGGGAAATGCAGAGCCACCTATGAAGCGTGCCCTCGCAGCCCTTCTGTACGCTGCAGTGATGGCGCTTCTCCCTGCAGGCCCAGCGCCGGCCCAGGACAAACCGGGACTGGGGGACGTGGGCAAGCGCGAGATCGCCAATGCCAAGCCCGGCACGGTCCTGCGCGTATGGCCGCAGCTCGGCGGCTCGACGGGAAACGCAAAAGCCTATCGCATCCTCTATCGCTCGACCGGGATCAATGGTGAGCCGATCGCCGTCTCCGGAGCGGTGTTCATTCCATTGACACCTCTGCCGCACGGCAAGCGCGATGTCGTCGCGTGGGCGCACCCGACGACCGGTGTCGTCGATCGCTGTGCGCCGACCCTGCTGCCTGACCTTGCGGGCACCATCGCGGGCCTGGAGGAAATGCTGCGCCAGGGATACGTCGTCGTCGCGACCGACTACGACGGCCTCGGCACAGAGGGGATGCACCCCTATCTCATCGGCGTGAGCGAAGCCCGCAGCATGCTCGATTCAGTCCGCGCCGCACGGCTGCTGCCGGATGCAAAGGCCAGCAACCGCTTCGCGGTGTGGGGACACTCGCAGGGTGGCCACGCTGCGCTGTTCACCGGGGAAGAGGCGGCCGGCTATGCGCCCGAACTGAAGCTGGTTGGCGTTGCCGCAGCAGCACCCGCGACGTACCTCGTCGATCTGTTCAAGGCAGACCGCGGCTCCATCTCGGGCAACAGCCTGACGGCTATGGCTCTCTTGTCGTGGTCGACGATCTACGGCACCCCGGCCCAGACCGCGCTCGCCTCCGGTGCACATCGCGCCTACGAAGCTGCCGCTACGAGTTGCATTCAGACCATCTCCGAGATGCTGAAGCTGGAGCAGTCGGCGCGCACCCTGCAGCGTCGTTTCCTCAAGATCGACCCCACTAAGACCGAGCCCTGGCGCGCGATCATGCTTGCGAACTCTCCGGGGCAAAAGCCTGCCGGCGCTCCCGTGTTCATTGCCCAGGGCACGGAGGATGAAACCGTGCATCCCGCGATCACGCGCCGGTTCGCCGACCACCTTTGCCGCAACGGAACACCCGTGCTCATGAAGTACCTCGTCGGCGTCAGCCATTCCTACGCCGGGTACGATGGAGCACATGACGCCATTTCTTGGATCGCGGACCGGTTCCGGGGGCTGCCTGCACCGTCACTCTGTAAGCGCTGACCCGGCGTTCACTGTGCTGTCATGCACGAAGTGCTTTTGTCATTTACCGTCCTGGCAGTTTGCCCGGCGCTCAGCCTGGAAAACAGCATACGCAGCGAGCTGTAGTGTCGCTTCTACAATCAGGGGTAATCCGGTGCAGTTCGGCATTTGCGTCCACCTCGATCGCCTGCTCGCGCTAGCGTTGGCACTCCTCTTCGCCTGGTTCTCGCCATTCGGGCTGAAGCCAGCCAGCGCGGCACCTGGGTATGCACAGCTGGATATCTCTCAGGCCGAGCTGCGCAAGGCGAAGCCGGGTCACGTGTTCCATATCCATCCGCAAATTGGCGGCGCGCCGGCCAACGCTAAGGCATTTCGCATCATCTACCGCTCGACCAACGTGAAGGGTGAGCCGGTTGCGGTGTCAGGCACGGTGATCTATCCGGCGGGCCCAGCGCCCAAGGAAGGGCGCAACATCATCGCTTGGGCCCACTACACCACGGGCGTGGCCGGCCGTTGTGCGCCGACACTGCTGCCCAATCTCTCTGGTACGATAGCCGGGTTGGAGGACATGCTGTCCCGCGGCTACGTCGTGGTCGCGACCGACTATGAAGGCCTCGGCGCGCCTGGCGTGCACGCCTATCTCGTCGGTCTCAGCGAGGCACGCTCTGTCATCGATTCCGTGCGGGCTGCACGCAATCTCAACGGCACCCACGCAACCAACCGCTTCGCCGTCTGGGGGCACTCACAAGGCGGTCACGCCGCGCTGTTCACCGGCGAGATCGCCGCATCCTACGCGCCCGAGCTGAAGCTTGTCGCACTGGCGACGGCCGCCCCGGCCACTGATCTTGTCGAGCTGTTCAAAGCGCAGAAGGGATCGATTGCGGGCGACAGTCTCACCGCCATGGCCCTGCTCTCCTGGTCGCGGACATACAACTTGCCGCTCGACAGCGTGCTTGAGGAGGGGGCAGAGGCGCGGTTCGAAAAGGTCGCCGAGAGTTGCATCCAGTCCATCTCCCAGATGCTCAAACTGTTGAAGCTGGCGCAGCCGCTGAAGAAGGCATTCCTCAAAACGGATCCGGTCCAACAACCGGCCTGGCGCGACCTGATGCAGCAGAACTCCCCCGGCGCGGTGCCGATCAAGGTGCCCGTCTTCATTGCCCAGGGCACCGGCGACACGACCGTGAAGCCCCAGATCACTTTGAACTTCGCCAAGGCCATGTGCGCGAGCGGTACGCCTGTCACATTGCGCCTTTTGAAGAACGCGTCACACAGCTACGCCGCCGAGAAGAGTGCGTACGCTGCGGTCCTCTGGCTGACCGATCGCTTCAAGGGGAGGCCGGCGCCAAACGACTGTGCGAACAAGCGAGCCGGCTGAGGGCAATTCCGTAACTGCATACGTGCTAGGGGTGCTGCCCCGAAAGCCGCGCCGGAACCGATCATGCTGCGTATCGCGTTGTCTCTACGCCTCGTGTTGCTCTCCGCTGCATTTGGAACGTTCGTTGGCGCGCTCATCATGTTCTGGCAGGGCTTGGCGCTGACGTTTGAAGCGGCCGAAGGCCTCTACCGGCATGCCGATCACAAGCTCATCACTGCTGCAGTAATGGGCGCCACAGATATCTTCCTGTTCGGCATCGTGCTCGCCATCTTCACCTACGCGATCGTCTTTGGCTTCGTCTTCAAGCTCGCGCGCCATGACCGCAAGAAGCTGCGCGCCTGGATGCGCCCCACCGGCATGCACGAATTGAAGACGACGCTGATTAGCGCCATCCTCGTCTATCTCGTCGTCGACTTCGCAACCGATTGGGCCGAGCTCGGGAATACTCTTAGCTGGCAGATGCTGGTGAAGCCTGCATCGATACTCATGCTGGCAGCAGCACTGCGCCTGTTCGCCAACGAGCCCAACACCGACGACGAAAATGGCAGCGATGCAACCCCGGTCGGCGCGCACGTCCCGGTGGCGACACCACCGCCGTCAACGGCGCCCCAGGCCTGAGCGCTCGAATACGAGCGCCATCCGGGCGAAGTCTTTCACCGTGAGATCCTCGGCGCGCAGGTTCCCCGCAATACCGGCAGCTTCGAGCAACTGCTCTGCCTCAGGCGTCAGCTGCTTCAGGCTCGCCCGCAGCATCTTGCGTCTCTGCCCGAACGCCGCTGCCGTCACCTGAGCCAGGACGCGCGGGGTGCATGGCGGGTTCGGCTCCTTGTGCGGAATGAACTCGACAACGGCCGATTCAACCTTGGGCGCCGGCGTGAAAGCTTCCCGCGGGACATTGAACACGATGCGCGGCGCGCTGCGCCATTGCGACAGCACCGACAGCCGCCCGTAGGCCTTGCTGTTCGGCGCAGCAACGATGCGTTCGGCCACCTCTTTTTGAAACATCAGCACCATACGATCGAACCACGGCGGCCATGGCTCGCTGTCGAGCCAGCCCGTCAGCAGCAGGGTGGCTACGCCATAGGGGAGGTTGGCGACGATCACTGCCTTTCCGCGCGCAGCGCCAACCAGCTTCGGCCAGTCGGCCTCGAGCGCATCGCCGAAATGCACCTCGAGCTGTCCCGGATAGCGCTGGGCAATCATCTCTAGTGGACCGCGCGCGCGCTCATCGCGCTCGACCGCAACCACGCGCTCGGCTCCCTCGAGCAGCAAAGCGCGTGTCAGCCCGCCCGGGCCTGGTCCCACCTCGACGACTGTGCGCCCGGCGAGCGAGCCAGCCGCTCTCGCTATGCGCCGCGTGAGATTGAGGTCGAGAATGAAATTCTGCCCTAGGCTCTTTTTCGCCTCGAGCCCGAATGCGCGGATCACCTCGCGCAGCGGCGGCAACCCATCTGGACTGGCGCCCGAGATCTCGCGCTCGCCCGATGTCATGGCGAGGCCGCGCGCGCTGCTGCAATCTCGGCGGCAAGCTTCAGCGCCGCGATGAGGCTGGCCGGTGAAGCACGACCCTCAGCGGCAATGTCGAAGGCCGTGCCATGGTCGGGCGACGTCCGCACGAACGGCAGCCCCAGCGTGACGTTGACGCCTTCGTCGAACGCGAGCGTCTTCAGCGGAATGAGCGCCTGGTCGTGGTACATCGCAACGACGGCGTCATAACCACGACGCGCCGCGGCGTGGAACAACGTGTCGGCCGGATGCGGCCCGGTGACAGATAGCCCTTCCGCACGCAGATCGGCGATGGCGGGAGCAATGGTTTCGATCTCCTCGCGGCCCATGGTGCCTTCCTCACCCGCGTGAGGATTGAGCCCGGTGACGGCGATGCGCGGCGCGGCAATACCGAAATCCCGTTTCAGCGCCGCATAGGTGATGCGCACTGTCTCGAAGATCAGCGAACGCGTAATGGCTTTGGGAACGCTCGCCAGAGCACAGTGCACGGTGAGCGGCACCACCCGCAGTCCGCCGCCCGCAAGCATCATCACCGGGCGATAGCTTCGACCGTAGTGGCGCTCCGCGAGCGCTGCCAGAAACTCAGTGTGCCCAGGGAACGGGAAATCCTCACCCAGCACCACGTGCTTAGCGATCGGGTTCGTGACTATCGCAGCAGCCGCTCCCTGCACTACCGCCGCCGTCGCTGCATCGATCGCACCGATGATCGCCGCCCGATTGGCCACATCGCCGACACCGGCACGCGAGGGCACCTGAAGCGGTGTATGCAACACCGGCAGCGCCGAGCCGAACGCTTCGATCGCCTCTGCGGGCGATGAGACCGCCTGGATGGCAACGTTCAGGCTGAATCGCCGCGCGCGCTCCGCCAAAGTCTCTTTGTCGCCGAACAGCACGAATGGCGCGATAGCGTAATCGTGCCGCTGCAGCCAGGCGCGAAGCGTAATCTCTGGACCAATGCCGGCGGGGTCGCCCATGCTGACGGCAAGGGGGCGACGGGTCCGCGCGTGGCTCGCTGCGCTCATATCAGCGGTACTCGATATGAGCGTCCGTACGCAGGTCCTTCAGATACTTCTTCGACATGATCTCGAACTCCTTCTGTCGGAGTTCATTCTGCGCTGTTTCGCGCTGCGCATCTGCGGCCTTGACGATCTTGCGGCCACATACGGCCCACAGCTCCACGCCGTTCTCGCCGATCGTCGCCGGCAGCAGCTCATCGTCGTGGGCGGCAAGCAGCAGGCTGCGGGTTGGCTCAGGCAGACTGCTCGGGCGGCGGTCACCGAGGTTGTCGAAGCGGGCACCGGGGACGCCGCGTGCCATCTGCTCCATGCCTTTGCAGCCGGTGAAACGGCCTCGCAGGTTCTCCGCATCGCTGAGACGCTGGGCGAGGCGTTTCTGATCCGGTGTCGGGGGCAGGTTGAGTAGCACGCGATGGATGCGCAACTCGACGTCGTCCTGTCCCTGAACCGAGGCCACCATCTTGTCGACGTCGCGGTTGGCAACAGAGATCTGGTGACCGAACTTGCGGCGGATCACATCCGTCCATGACAGCGAGGCGCGGATGCGCTCGCGCATCACAGTAATGTTCGCGCCCATCTTCGTCAGATGCTCTGCGAACTGCGCCGTGTTCATTTTGTTGCGTTCGGCCATGCCCGCCAGGATGCGTTCGACTTCGTCGTCAGCCGCAACGACGCTCAACTTCTTGGCCTCCTGCAACTTCAAGCGCTCGTCGATCAACTCATCGAGGGCTTGCTTGCGCGCGGTTGGCACGAAGTCCTTTTCGATCTGCCGCCTGATGTTGGCAACGAACTCGCCCTGCAGCTGCTTTACCCGCGACTGCTGCTCGGCCTCCGACTTCGGAGGATTGGCCTGCAGCCGCTTGATTGCGAAGGCCTTGAATTCATCGTTCATCTTCGGGGACTTGAGGCGGGCCTGCAGCTTCTGCTGCATTTCCGGAGCGCCGAGCATGGCGAGGGCCACACGCTGCTCGACCTCGTAGCCGGTGATCGGCTCGTCGTTGACGAGAGCGACAATCGACTGGATCGGCCGGTCTGCCGTCGTCTCGGCCTTTGCCACGGCAACACGCTTGTTCTGCGCTGCGCTGGAGCCCGCGGTAAAGGGCAGAGCCAGGAGGGCAGCAAAGACGAGCGCGCCAGCCGTCTGCAGCAGCCGCACGCGGGCTGCCTCCGAACGGGAGTACGAGTGCCGTTTAGGTCTGATCGTGCAGGACATCTTATATTGCGGTCTTTCGCATCCTTGGGGCCCCGGCCGCAGCAGCCCAATGAGCGTGCGTCCGGTAATATGACCTCTTATTGACGCAAACCTTGGCGCTCACGTGACGGCTGGGCAATCGCCGCCGGGTCGCCTCAATCAACGTTAAGCCGCAGCCACCGCACACCGGATCAAGCGGGCGCCGTTAGTTGGACGTGGCGCCCGATTGCTGTTCGCTGAAGTTGAAGTCCAGCGCGCTGGTCGAATAGCCGAACTCTCCGAGGTGCTTCAGCTCGAAGCGAAGCATGAGCGTCTGGCCGTCGGTCAGGTTCGGGTTGACGTAGTAGTTGTCCGTATACGTGGCGGTAAGCACGAAGCACTCGTCGGCGTAGCGGACCTGGAACATGTCTGAGGCCAGTTCGTCCGCGTCGATGTCATAGCGCATCGCAGCAGCGACGCTCCAGCGATCGGTGAGGCGCAGGCCCAAGCTTGCATAGATGTCTTCCTGAGCCGTATCGATACCATTGGTCGGATCGGTGTTCAGGTACGCATAGACTGCGTTTACCGCCAGCGGCCCGAAGCTGACCTGCCCACCCGTGTCGAGCCGCGCGAGGGCGAAATTCGACTGGTCGAAGCGCGACTGAGCGATCAGGTTGATGAAGCTCCACGGGGCGAAATAGGCGCCGAGCACGTAGTCCGAGCGATCGTTCTGCAGACCGCTGTAGGGCGTGAACACCGGGTTGCCATTTACATCGAGACCGGGGTCGGCGTAGGGGTTCGTACCCGCAAGATGATAGCTTTCGCCGGCCAGGATGCGCGCATAGCCACCAGTATTGGACTGGAAGGTATACTGCAGACCGACGTTGGCGCGTGTGCCCACCTCGATCCGGTCATAGCCGGAGAACTTCGTCATCTCGAACAGGTTCGTGTCGTCGAACACGAGGCTCTGCGCATCCTCGTTCGGCAAACCGTTCTGATCGATCGAAGCCTGGCGGGCGATGATCTGGCCGATAGGTTCGATCACGTGTGACCCGCCGGCAGTATTAGCAACCCATGGATAAGCAACCGTGACGCCGCCAGCCGCCAGGCCGCGTGCAAGTGACGTGCTGTCGAGCGGCGCCGAGATGTCGTACGGATCGACGTAGTTGCTGATCTGATAGAGGTCACCGCGCAACTGCGCGAACGGCGTGTAGGTGATGCCGATTGGATCCGTCAGGCGACGACGCCAATTCACCTCGGTAACCACGCGGTTCATCTGCTGGTTCGTGTCAGCAAACGGCGCAAAGCTCGTGGCATCCTGATTGCTGGAGAGGGCTAGCGCATTGGTCGTCCAAGACAGCTCGCCACCCAGGACCGGGTCCGCGAACACATAGTTATAGTCCAGGATCGGATAGGCGTACTGCTTGGTCTCGCTCGTTCCCGCTGTGGTGTAGCCCAGATCCGTGAACTCGTACGCCGCGAGCTGGAAGAAGTTGCGGTCCGACAAGCCGTTGAAGAAGATCTTGTTCACACGATCGGTGAGCAGGATGTTGTCGAGCTTGTAGAAACGGCGGAATTCGTCATCCGTTTCCGTCGTCACATCCCAGCCGAACTTCCACCAGCTCCCGAGGTTGAACAGGCCCTTGGTATCGAGGCTGCCGCGCCAACCGTCGTACTGCTCGCGGTTTTCGATCGACGAGGGCAGGGTGGCGTAGTCCTGATCTATGCCCGAGCCCTTGATGTAATACTGGCCGTTCTCCGTACGGTGGCGCCACTCGCCCTGCCATAGGATGCCCTGCCGCGAGCTCACCATCGGGTAGAAGGTGAAGTCATAGTTCGGCGCCAGCGCGAAATAGTAAGGAATGGTGGTCGCATAGCCGAGGTTGTCGGAGATCGACGGCTGCGGCATCAGGAAGCCCGACTTGCGCTTCACCGACGGGTCGGCGTGCTCGAAATAGGGCGTATAGAGGATCGGCACGCCGAACAGCTCGAAGCGTGCATCCTGATAGGTGATCGTCGCGGCCTGCTGATCGTGGATCACCGTTGCAGCGCTCAAGCACCACAGCGGCGGCATGCCATCGCTCGTCTTACAAGGCGTAAAGCGACCGTTCTTGAACACGGTGGTGTTGCCGGCGCGGCGCTGCGCGGATTCCGCTGCAATGCGCGTGTCGTCACTGGCGACCACGGAAAGCTGCGAGACGAAGCCATCCCGGAAGTCGTCGGTGAGCGTGTAGCGATCCGCGCGGACGATGTTTCCGTTCGGCTCCTTCAGCACCACGTTGCCGACGGCCGTCAGCGTGTTGGCCGACTGGTCGTAAACCACTTGGTCAGCAGTGAGGATGTAGTTGTTGTAATAGATCTCGACGTTGCCGCGCGCGATCACCTTGTTGCCGCCGGTGTCGTACACGAGCTCATCGCCCTGCAGGTACAGCGGCTGCGACTTATCGATGTTCCGCGAGGGCCCAACAAGGCTCTGCTTCGGAAACGAGCTTTGTCGCTGGACGCTTGGCGCCAGCGTTGAGGGGTCTTGAGCGTACGCGTCAGAGACCGGCGCTAGCGAGGCACTGAGCGCCACCGCGAGCACGGCCATACGCACCCAGCCAGCAGCCTTCCGGTGCCGGCAGGTGACGCGTGACGATCCGCAACCCTCATGCGGTGCCCGCGTTAAACGCATCACTCAGCCATCCTCCTGGTGTAACAGTACCGTAGCCGAGACCATCATCACGAGGACCACGGGCAACCAGATCGCCGCCCATGGGGACGTCAACCCAGCCACGCCGACTTGTCGGGAGACTTCTGAAAGTAGAAAGAAGCCAAACCCCCCCACCAGTCCTGTGATGACCATAGTCTGGATGCCTCCGCCGCGGAATGACCGCAACGACACAGTGGCCGCCAAAAGGACCATTGCTGCGCACAGAAGAGGCCTTGACACCAAAGTTTCATACTGGATGCGCAGGCGGCTTGCGGAAAGCTTCGCCTTTTCAGCCACTTCGATCAGGGCCGGCAGTTCCCAGAACGAAACAGAAAACATCGTTCCCAGCGCATCTGCGACGCGATCCGGTGTAAGGTATGTGGATACTAGGTAGGTATCGAACTTTTCCGGCTCCCGGCCGATGCGCACGACCCACGCTTCCGTGACCTCCCAATAGCCCTCGTGCAGGTCCGCACGCTTCCCGTCGACGCGCTCCACGAAGCGCCCATCATTGTCGAAGATGAACACTGAGACGCCATGCAGGGTCAGGCCCCGGTTGGTGGCGATGGCTGCGTTGATCACCGATTGGCCGTCGGTGCCATTCTGCCGGAGCCATGAGGCGCCCGACTTCGAGCGAAGAAGATTGGTCTCTTTGCCGAAGGCCTCGGCGTAGACGCTCTCGGCTGCGGTTCGGCCGGCGGCCGCTAGCGGATTGAACACCATGGCCGTCAGCAGCCCGACCATGAATCCCACGATGATGCCCGGCCGCAGGAACTGCCAGACCGACATGCCGCCCGCCCGCATGACGGTCAGCTCGCTTTTGCGGCTGAGCTGCAGCAGAGCCGCGATCGACCCGACGAGCACCGCAAACGCAATGAGAAATTCGGCATAAGCGGGCAGCCGCAGCAGCGCGATAAACGCCAGCGTCACCACCGAAACCTCGCCGTACTTGCCGGATTGACGCAGCAACTCTACGAAATCGATCAGGAAGATCAGCACCGAGCACAGGATAAAGACGGCAAAGATCGCCAGCAGGAACCGCTTGCCGATGTAGAAGCCCAGAGTGCGCGGTCCGAATAGCATGGCGGCTTACCTCCGCCCCGCTGCAGCGCCAGCGGCCGCTCGCCGTCCAGGCATAAAACTCATCAGCTTGCTCACGGCTTCGACAATCGGATCGAAGATGATGCCCGGGAACCGCGGAGTGGTAAGCTTCCGCCGCGCACGCTCCATCACCAGCAGCGCCCCCAGCATGGCCCCCAGCGGAAGCGCGTAAAGCAGAGGCGTTGCGGCGGCGTTGAGCACGACGACATTGTTCAGGGCAAGCCCCCCGAGGCGCAAGGAAGCAGCCAGGACGAACGCCACGGCGACCTGCTGCCCGCGGTTCTGGCGGGTCGAATGGGCTTGTCCAACTGCCGCCAGAGCAATGAGAGCAAAGGCCAGCGGATAGAGCGGGTTGGAGAAACGCTCATGCAACTCGCCCCGGAACTTGCCGGGTGCCTTGCGGAAACTCCCACTGCTCGGCTCAGGGTACAGGAGCTCGCTCAGGTAGCGCTCACGTGGCTTCAGATCCTCGATGTCGTCGTCGTCCATCTTCTTTTCGAACTGGTCGAGGTCGACCGCGTACTGCTGGAAGGCGATGATCTGCGACGGCTCGTCCTTGGGCGTGCGGCGGATGATGTGCCCGTTGCTCATCACGATGAAGTTCGACGCCTGGCGCTGCACGATCACGCTGCGCTCAGCGAGGTACGACTGGTTGAGGTCCTTGTTGCGGGTATCGTGAACGATGAGGCCCAGCAATTCGCCGCTTGGTGACCGCTCACGGATATGAAACGTCAGCCCTTCCTCCGGGCTTGAGAACGCCCCGGGCTGGATCACCTGGGTGAGAATGTTGGCGCGCACCTGCACGATGTACTCGCGCAGCATCTTCAAGCTCCACGGCATCGCTAGGTGATTGACGAATGCTACACCCAGCGCCACGAAAAAAGCCAAGAGCAGCAAGGGCCTCGCGGCCTTCCAGACGGTAGCACCGGACGCTGTGAGCACGATCAGCTCGCTGTCGCCATTTAGCCGGCTCAGCGTATGAATCGCAGCAATCAGCAGCGAGAAGGGCGCGATGATCGCCATCAGGTTCGGCAGCGCCAGGGTGGTCATCTTGATGAGCATCCACACGTCCTGACCCTGGCTGGTCACGACGTTGAGCTGGCGCAGGGCGAGTGCCACCCACACGATGCTCGACAGCGACAATAGGATGATGAGCAGCGCGGAACCGGCCTGCCGAAAGACGTACCTTTCGAAAATTCCCATGCAAGACCAAGTTGTGCTGGAAGGGGGGCTGCCACCCTGACGCCCCCGTGCCCGTCCCAATAGCGCTTCGTTCCATCCCACAGTGGCGGAAATTCGGCTTTTCCCCAGTGGCTTGACACGCTGAGCCTGGCGATCTTCCCGCAGCGTTCCGCACTCGCCTTCACCCCCAGCGGCAGCGCGCCCGAACACAAAGGGAACGTTGCTCTCACACGTGAGCGTGATGCCCCTTTAAGGGCCCCCGGCTTGCCAGCGCGGGTCCCACGATTTAGCACCAAACTTCAACGTCCGGATTTTTCCCGCTTCGCCGCACCGGCTGGGGCCTTCTGCTATCCGCGGCAGGGCCCCGTTCCTCTGACTGCGCGCGTGGTGGAAAGCCACCCAGTCCAACAAGCTTCTTTGGAGCCTCCCCATCATGACCAGCCGCCCTGAAATCGTGTTTGAGCCGCTTTCCGCCGACCTCGAGCCGACCGTCTTGCTCATCGCTGGTGACGACGTCGCCCTAGCGTCTCGCGCGCGTGAGCTCGATCAGAAGTCGGGCGGGGCGCTCACAAAGGCGGCGGAAGCAGCTCATTACAAGGGCCGCAAGAAGTCCACGATCGAAGTGCTGGCGCCGCCGCGCCTGGGAAACGCCAACCGCGTCATTCTCTTGGGCTCCGGCAAGGGAAGCGATTTCAAGGAAAATGACTGGGTGCTGCTCGGTGGCTCGGCCTCCGGAGCCATCAGCGCCCGCAAGACCAAGACCGCGAGCATCATCGCCGAGGCGCCTGAAACAGGCGGCATCAAGCCCGCCCAGCTCGCAGCCCTGATCGCTTTTGGCGCCGCACTGCGCCACTACGAATTCCGCAAGTACCTCACCAAGCCCGCCAAATCCGACGACGAGACGGCCGAGCCGGATGGCCTCAAGAAGCTGGTCATCCACTGCGCCGATCCCGACAAGGCCCGGGCCGCCTATGTGCGCTACGCCGCGCTCGCCGACGGAATCGTCACCGCCCGCGATCTCGTCAACGAGCCCGCCAATGCCCTCGGGCCGGTTGAATTTGCAGATCGGGTCAAGGCGCTGGAGGAAGTCGGCCTCGAGGTCGAGATCCTGGACGAGATGCAACTCGCCGACCTGAAGATGGGCGCACTGCTTGCCGTGGCCCAGGGCAGCGTACGCCCCGCGCGCGTTGCCATTATGCAGTGGAACGGCGCCAAGTCGAAGCGCGGCAAGCCTGTTGTCCTCGTCGGAAAGGGCGTCGTCTTCGACACTGGCGGCATCTCGATCAAGCCTGCCGCCGGCATGGAGGACATGAAGGGCGACATGGGTGGCGCCGCCGCCGTGGTCGGCACCATGCAGGCCCTCGCCGAGCGCAAGGCCAACGCCAACGTCATCGGCATCATCGGCCTCGTTGAGAACATGCCGTCCGGCACTGCGACGCGCCCCGGTGACATCGTCCGCGCCCACTCCGGACAGACGGTCGAGGTGCTCAACACTGACGCCGAAGGCCGCTTGGTCCTCGCCGACCTCATCTCCTACGTGCAGGAGCGCTTCAAGCCGCGCCTCATCATCGACCTCGCGACGCTCACGGGCGCCATCATGGTCGCCCTCGGCAAAGAGTACGCCGGCATCTTCGCGAACGACGACCGCCTCGCCACCGACCTGCTCGACGCCTCGGCCGCGACAGGGGAGAAGCTCTGGCGCATGCCGCTCGACAAGGCCTACGACAAGATGCTCGAATCCAAGAACGCCGACATCAAGAACATCGGCGGCCGGTATGCCGGCTCGTGCACGGCGGCAGCGTTCATCAAGTACTTCGTCAAGGATACCCCCTGGGCGCACATTGACCTCGCGGGTACGGCCATGGACGCGCCCAAGTCTGAGATCAGCCCGAGCTGGGGCGCCGGCTGGGGCGTGCGCTTGCTCGATCGGTTCATCGCCGACAACTACGAGAAGGGCGACAAGTAGGCCCTCAAGGGCCTGATTGACCGGCGGATTAACACCTTGATAAACCGCCGGTCACAACCTAACATTTTCCATAATATATATTATGCGAATGACGGATGGGCAGACGCTTGCTCGCGCCAAGAGCTAGAGCAGCGTCTCCTCCGCGCGCCGGACGGCCTGCGAGATCATCGCCGCATAGACCGCGCTGACGAACCCCGACAGCACGTTGACGCTCAGCACCACGGCGATGACGCGCGCGGCGCCCTCGTCGACCACCTGGCTCAGCATCGTCACCACGAAGTGGTCGAACGCCTGCTTAACCTGGAACAGGATCTCGCTCACCTGTTCGATCGACGGACGCTCGGGCAACTCGAAGATGATCTTCCAGCCGATGTCGCTCACCGACGATTGCGGCATCAGGCCAGTGACTGCCAGCAGCGTCATCCCGATCGAAAACAAGAGGCCCAACAGCGGCGCCAGCCGGAAGTAGCCCCAGCGCATCGGCAACGCCTCCGACTTGATCGACAGGTAGCGTAGCAAGGCAGCGCCCGCGTAAACGCAAATGCCGAACACCACGGTGACGAGGAACAGCCTGTCGGTGTTGGTCCCCGAGAACGTGAACAGCGCCGCAAACCCAGCGACGATCCCTTTGAACGCTGCTTCGACGAAGCCGACAATGCCAGTGAACAACCCAGCCGTCCGCGCCAGCCCCCCGAAATAGAACGGCAGCTCGTAGCGCAGCCGCGCGACCTCCAGCTTGAGGCCAAATAAGAAAGCTAGCCCCGCCGTCACAGCGGCAAAGATGAAGGGGTGGTAGAAAGCCAGCGCGGCCACCGCAATCACGGCTGCCAGCTCTCCAGCCATGATGATGGCGTTCGCCAGAATGCGGAAAATGACCATGTCGCCCCACGTCGCCGGCATCGGCCGACCGACTTCGTCTCGTGCCCGCGCCATCGTAGTCCGGAGCTGCAGGCCGAAACAACACTGGCGTCACGGTTAGCGCAGTGACGACACCGTCTGCGGGGCGTGGCACAGCGCATCCTGCAAGCGCACCAGCTGCGCCTCGTACGGGAACGACCGACGGTAGGCACGGAACTGGCCGCCGGTATCGCCAGTGATCTGCAGTTTCAGCGGCTTGCCCGGCCCCTCGTCGGCGTCAGGCTCGAAGATGGAAACCTGCACCACGTACGGCTCGGTTTTGGGCGCCAGCTGGAGCGAGCCCTCGAACACGATGTAGTCGCTATCGGGCTCCGTCTTGCCGGCCCCGATCTTGAGAGCCGTCGCGCCGCAAGAGTTGTCGGCGGCGACCGTGATCCCGCACCACCCTTCGCCGCAACGGACGATGTCGAGCGTAAGTGCGCCTTCCTGTTCTTGCTGCGCCCAGCTCTTGCCCTGCCACCGCCCGGCGATGCTCGCCGGACTGACCGCCGCCGCGAGCGGTGCCGCCGCTGCCAGAACACAAAGACCGCTCAATATCACTTTCAACATCTGAAGCCTCGTAACGTGCGCAATGTCCAACGACGCCACAACAGCACTTCTGCCCGGCGGCATTAAGTCGGGATTACGTCTCCTTGCCGCGCGCGCTCCGGGCCTTGCGGTCATTTGCGGCGTGTTGCTGCTCGCACTGCCGACAGGCCTCGTCGCCATGTCTCAGGGGATTGGCGCGATCCCGCTGCCCTACAATCTGTTCCTCGTCGATGAGCGCCTCCCCGGCATATTCAAGCTGCACATGCTGGCTTCGGGGGCGGCTCTGCTGCTCATACCTGCCGTCATCGCCCTGCGCCGAACCCGCGCCTGGCACCGCCCGCTCGGATATGCAGCTGCGGCTCTAGTGCTGCTCGGCGCCATCACCTCGCTGCCGGTCGCATATTACAGCCACTCGGTCCTCGCCGCGCGCTTGGGCTTCCTCGCCCAGGGCATCGTCTGGCTAGCACTCATCGCGCTCGGCATCGCCGCCATACGGCGTCGACGTTACGGCGATCACGCGCGCCTCATGCTGATGATGGCGGCCGTCGCATCCGGCGCGCTCTGGGTCCGGCTGACCACCACCGTGGCGACCGGCTACGACCTGCCGTTTGATCCGGTTTACGGCTGCGCCGCCTGGCTCGGCTGGCTCGTCCCGCTTGCCGTAGTGACGCTGCTACCGACACCCTGGGTCCCCGCGAGCCGCTGACAATCGCCGCACCGCTGGCACTCGAAGTTGTTTGCGGCATCCATTAGGCTGCCGCGCATGAAGCCATCCAAAGACATCTCCCGCCTCATCGAGATCATGGCAGCGTTGCGCGATCCCGAAACCGGCTGCCCCTGGGATCAGAAGCAGGACTTCGCGTCCATCGCGCCCTACACGATCGAGGAAGCCTACGAGGTGGCCGACGCCATCCAGCGCGCAGATCTTCCTCACCTCAAGGACGAGCTCGGCGATCTGCTGCTGCAGGTCGTCTACCATTCGCGCATGGCCGAGGAGCAGGACGCATTCGCCTTCGGTGACGTCGTTGAAGCGGTGACGTCGAAGATGATCCGCCGGCATCCACACGTCTTCGGCACACCCGAAGAGCGCGCCGCCGGCGCAGCGCCCGGCTTCTGGGACAAGGTCAAAGCCGCCGAGAAAGGCAACGACGCTCACCGCGGCGTTCTCGCGGACGTTCCCATCGGACTGCCGGCCCTGACGCGCGCCATAAAGTTGCAGAACAAAGCCGCCAAGGTCGGATTCGATTGGCCCTCCTTGGAGCCGGTATTCGCCAAGCTCGAGGAGGAGATCGGCGAATTGCGCGCCGAGATCGACAAGCATGGCGGCAGACCCGCAACTGATGACCCGGCGGTCGTCGAAGAATTCGGCGATCTGCTGTTTGTCGTCGCCAACGTCGCGCGGCACCTGAAGATCGATCCTGAAACCGCGCTGCGCGCTGCCAACGACAAGTTCACACGCCGCTTCGCCTACATCGAGCAGCAGCTCGAACAACGCGGCTCATCTCCCGCGCACTCGAACCTCCAAGAGATGGACGCGCTGTGGGACGAAGCCAAAGCGAAAGAAAAAAGCTAGCGCCAACAAGGCCAGCGCCAGGGTCCGCACAGAACCAACCCGCCGCACCACAGGTCAGCGTTCTGTATCAATATGTTGCAAGACCGTGATGCGCGTTTGAATTCATCCAGCGTTCAGCTACACGGCGCTTTCTAATCGCGTGTGCGCGGCACCAACGGGCGGCGCACGTATCAATTGTCAAACGGGAGCATCCCCCATGTCTCGAGCACTCTTGCTTGCTGGTGCAGCATGCGCGTTGTCGGCCGCTGCACTCATGGCGCCGGCTTCGGCGAACCCTGTCGGCCACATCGGCAGCACCGATCCGATCGCTCAGTCCGTCGTAGTCAAGACGGCCCCGGGCCGCTGCTGGCGCTGGAACGCGATCTGCCGCGATCGCTGGGGCTTCGGCTGGAAGTATCGCCGCTGCATGCGCTACCACGCCTGCTGAGCAATTCACCGGAGCAGCGTTTCGCTGCTCCGGATGATCCGCCGGACGACGCGCTTAAGGTTCAGTTCTCTTCTGGATGGAAGTCTTCCGAGCGCGGCGCCTCGACCTTGACGCCCGTGGCGCGGTTGATCGCCATCGTCACAGCCCACAGCAACATCCCCAATCCGAGCAGCGCGGCAGCAATAATGTATTGCTGCGTATCGCGTCCGGTCCACGGACCAACGAGAAACGCGCACGTGATCGCGCCCAACACCGGCACGATCGTCGGCGTGCGGAAGTGCTGATGCTCAACCGCATCCTTGCGCAGGATGAGCACCGCAACGTTGACGATGGTGAACACGGCGAGCAGAAGCAACGCCGTTGTGCCCCCCAGCGCCGGCACCTGGCCGACGAACAGGATCAGCGCGAAAGCCAGCAGCGTCGTGAAGGCAATCGCAATATACGGCGTGCGTCGTGTTGCATGCACCTTGCCGAACACTGACGGCAGCACGTGCTCGCGGCTCATGCCGTAGATCAGCCGGCTCGCCATCAGCATGTTGATCAGCGCGCTGTTGGCCACCGCGAACATGGTGATGAAGCCGAATACACCGAGCGGGAAACCCGGCGCGCCAGCCTGCACCACTTGCAGCAGCGGGGTCTCGCCCTCCCCCAGTTCCGCTGGTGGCACCAGCGCGATCGCCGAGATCGACACCAGCACATAGACGACGCCGGTGATCGTTAAACCGGTCAGCAGCACCTTGGGAAAGATGCGGCTCGGATCCTTCGTTTCCTCCGCCATGTTGACCGAGTCCTCGAACCCGACCATCGCGAAGAAGGCGAGCGTGGTGCCGGCGATGACGGCCCAGAATGCGCTTCCATCCGCGCTGCTGTTGAAATCCAGCGCGCGTGACACGTCGCCCGTTCCCGTGCCGATCGCCCAGAACCCGATACAGATGATGATCAGAAGACCGGTTAGCTCCACCATCGTCAGCACCACGTTGAGCTTCACGCTCTCGCCGACGCCGCGCAAGTTGATCGCCGCCACCCCTGCCATGAACGCGAGGCCGACGAGCGTCACGCCCCACTCCTCATAGCCGAGCCCCAGCGAATCCGAGAAGTTCGCCGCAAACGCGCGCGATGCCGTCGACGCCGACGTGATGCCCGAGCACATCACCGCGAATGCGACAAGAAACGTGACGAAGTGGATGCCGAACGCGCGATGCGTGTAGAGCGCTGCGCCGGCCGCCTTGGGATACTTCGTGACCAGCTCGAGATAGCTGAATGCCGTCAGTGCGGCGACCAAGAACGCGACGAGAAATGGCACCCACACCGCGCCGCCGACATGCTGCGCCACCTTGCCGGTTAGCGCATAGATCCCAGTGCCCAGGATGTCGCCGATGATGAACAGCAGCAGCAGCCACGGGCCCATGACCCGGTGCAGTGACGGTTGCGCTTCGGTGGTCGTCGGTTGCTGGCCGGCCATCAGTCTCCCCCAGTTGCCTGCTGGGGAGTGTGGCCGCGGTTAGCGATGAGCGCAAAGCAAAAGCGAAAGGCTCACGTCACTTGCGCAACGTGAGCCTCGATATTGTGCAGGCCTTAGCGTGCAGCGCGGGCACCGCCACCGCCGAAGCGCTGGCGCTTGCCACCCGGGTTGCCCCTTTTTGCGGCATGCTGTTCGCCATTGCGCTGGGGACGACCGGCGCCATGACCCTGCGGGCGGGCGTGTCCGTCGCCGGACCGCTCGCCCTTCGCCAGCTGAGCCGGACGTCCGGCGTGATGACCGCGGCTCTGTCCATTGGACTGACCATGACCGCCGCCGTTCGCCTTCGCCGCCTGCGGACGCTGTCCGCCGCGCCGATGCTGCTGCGTGCGCTCGCCGCCGCCGCCAATGCCGGCCGCTGCGACGAGCGAAATGTCGCCTGTGCGGTCAGAAGCCGGAATCGACTGGCGCGTGATACGCTCGATGTCGCGCAGGTACGCGCGCTCATCGCCCGCGCACAGCGAGATGGCAATGCCGTCAGCTCCGGCGCGCGCCGTGCGGCCGATGCGGTGCACGTAGCTTTCCGGAATGTTCGGCAGCTCGAAGTTGATGACGTGCGAGACCTCATCGATGTCGATGCCGCGTGCAGCGATGTCAGTCGCAATGAGGCCGCGGATGCGGCCGTTGCGGAACTGATGCAAAGCCCGCTCCCGCTGGCTCTGGCTCTTGTTGCCGTGGATCGCCGCGACCAGGATGCCGGCGGCCTCCAGATGACGGACGACCTTGTCGGCACCGCGCTTGGTGCGCGTGAAGACGAGCGTCCGCGTCAATGCAGGATCGGAGAACAGCTCGACCAGCAATGACGCCTTCTTCTGCTGTTCGACGTGGATCACGCTCTGGCGCACGCGATCGGCCGTCTTGGCAACGGGAGTCACCTGCACGCGAAGCGGATCCCGCAGCATCTCGGAAGCGAGCGCTCCGATCTCCCGCGGCATCGTCGCCGAGAAGAAGAGGCTCTGGCGGCGCTGCGAGAGCTGGCCGAGAATCTTCCTGATCGGCTGGATGAAGCCCATGTCGAGCATCTGGTCGGCCTCGTCGAGAACGATGACCTCGGTGCCCGAAAGGTTCACCGTGCGCTGCTCGATATGATCGAGCAGGCGACCCGGGGTCGCCACGAGAATGTCGACGCCGTTCTTCACCGCATTGATCTGCGGACGAATGGGCATGCCGCCGAACATCACAGCAACGGTGAGCCCGGTGTGCTTGCCATAGGTGCGGAAGCTGTCGGCGATCTGCGAGGCAAGCTCCCGCGTCGGCGACAGAATGAGCGCACGCGTGCCTGCGCGCAGCGGCTTGCGAGGCTCGCTCAACAGGCGATGCAGGATCGGAAGCGCGAACGCAGCCGTCTTGCCGGTGCCGGTCTGTGCGATACCCATGAGGTCGCGCCCAGCCATGACGCCAGGAATGGCCTGCGCCTGAATAGGAGTTGGAGTTGTGTAGCCCTCTGAAGTCAGCGCCTTCAGTAGCGAGGCGTCGAGTCCGAGATCGGTGAAAGTCGTCGAAGTGGTGTCGGTCAAAAGAATATCTTTCATAGGTTTTGCCGAGCGCGAACGCACCCGCACGCAGTGCGGACGTAACGCGCAACGCGGTGTTGCTCGAGAGAGCCCCGCGTGGCCTGGGCTATCAATGGAAAAGGAGATCAGAGGCGCTCAACAGGAGGATCAGCAAATGGCCTCTCGGCCGAGAAGAGCTGTCCGTTCACGCGGCTGGAGCGCCGATGGTCGTCCGGATCTGCCCGGGCGATAGCAGCCATATGGCATGCCCGTCCTCTGTGCGCAAGTGCGGTGCAGCATCGACATCGGCCTAAAGCGCTATTTGCAGGAGATTCCAGTTACTTTTTCTAACCCCCACCACGCGTCCATGCGTTCATAGACCTTGCCTGTGGCGGTGATCTGCTGGCCCACCCGGCACTTGCCGAGGGCAGGTTTGGGCACTCCGGTAAGGAAGGTGAGGCAGTGGTCGGCTGCCGAGTTGTCCAGCGTCACCCACGCAGCTTTCGGATCGTCCTCTTCCGGCTCGATCTCATCGATCTTCGCGGTGATGGTCATCTTCTCACCGGCCTTGTCCTGCAGCTCGCGGTACTTGCATTCCCGCGCCGAAAGCGGACCGGCGGTGATCATCAGCAGCGATAGGCCAAGCAAAAAGAACCGCACGCCATCCCCCCCAAGTTGCCTTTGCGACTCGGTGTTATCTGCTCCCAAGTCGAGCCCGAAGACAAGATTGGCTGGACCAACTGATCGCTGCCCATGGATTTCTTCTGTGGGCGTGTTGCGCGGCGGTTCTCGCCTCAGTCGTCTCCGAAGCGGATGTCGACGTCCTCTCGCCCAAACACCTCTCGGATGGCTTGCGCAAGGCGTCGCGCCGGAGGCGGGGCGCCGCGGCTTTCCACGAGTCGATATTCGAAAGGTGGCAGCTCCGGCAGCCCCAGCTCGCGTCCCACCTCACGTATCCCCGGGCCGATGCCGCTTGCGGGTGCCACCGACACGCCTAGTCCTGCGGCGATCGCCGCGTTGAGCCCGGTCACGCCGCTGCTCGACAGAGCGAGCGTCCAGGCGATGCCCGCGCGATCGAGCGCCTCCGTCGCAATTCTCCGCCAGTCGCAGCCCGGCGAGAACAGCACGAGCGGCAGGGCTTCACCTGGCTGCCGCTGAAACTCAACGCCCGCAACCCACACACGCCCATCGCGCCCCAGCAACGTTCCCGACGCTCCGCTGAGTTCCGTATTGACGACGGCAACGTCGAGCCGACCGGCCTCGAACTCGCGGCGCATGTCCGGCCCGAGCCCGATGTTGATCTCGAGTTGCACATTGGGATGCTGGCGACGGAAGTGCGCCAGCAGCATCGACAGGTCCGCCGCATCGAAATATTCCGGCGCACCAAACCGCACCTGGCCGGTCATCTCCGCTTGGCCGAGCAATCCTTCGGCTTCCTTGTGCAGAGCGAGGATCCGGCGCGCGTAACCGAGCAGCAGTTCTCCGTCCTGAGTCAGCGCCAGCTTGCGCGGATCGCGGTCGATCAGTTTGCGCCCGACCTGTTCCTCCAGCCGCTTGATCTGCAGGCTGATGGCCGACTGCGTGAGATTGAGATGACCCGCCGCGCGCGTGAAGCTGCCGGTCTCGGCAATTGCGACCAGACTGCGAAGCTGTGCGGTGTCGAGAATCATGCTGCCTGTTCTGCTACTCGAGTTGCATCTCACTCAGGTTGTGCCGCGACAAATACTGGCGAGCGCCTCATCCGACAACCACGCCTCACTCCCTGGAACCGCAAAGCACATTACGCCGAAGGCGATGAGGACGACGCCGGTACCTTTGGCCAGCATGTCGCCATGCGGGGCCACCTTCTCGGCGATGACGATCAGGCTGATCGCTGCCATCCAGATCAAATTTGACATTCCTCCGATCCACACCAGCAGCATCAACAGCCAGCAGCAGCCGACGCAGAAAGCCCCGTGCCGCACGCCGAGCAGGAACGCGCCGCGATAACCAGGTGTGAAGTTCGCCAACAAAAACCCAAGCGGTGAGCGACACTTTGAGATGCACACGTGCTTCATCGGCGTGAGCTGGTAAAGGCCGGCCACGACGAGAAAGACCCCGCTGATGCGCGACCCGTCGAGCACCATGTGTGCACCGATGAGGGCATGATCGCGCAACACGATCTGCGTCTCTGCCGCGATGACCGCGAACACCAGCCAAACGAGCAGGTAGCCGGCAATGAATGCCCCAACTGCCCCGCCTGGCCGCACGCTCGGGTCGAAGCTTTCGATGATGCGGTCATAGGTTGCGATCATCGGCAGCGCTGACGGCGTCATCATACCGACGGTCATCGCTACCCAGATCAGTATGACATCGCTGCGCGAGGCGTCCGCCTGATGCAGCGAGAACATCGCCGCCCAGGCAAAGATCGAAAGAGCCACGAGGCCAGCGATGAACGGGGCCAACCTCGCAGCGTTGTCGACGCGCGCGTGCATCACGCGCTCCGATACTGGAATGGCGAATAACCACCAGCGCGCCCCGAGAACTTCCAGTTCCAGTCGTAGTCCGTCAACAGCACTTCACCGGAGCGCGCCACGACCAGCGGATTGCCGGGTGCCAATGCGAGAGGCTGTGCCGTGACGGTGGTCTCCGCGCCGCCCTGCCCTTTGATTGCCTCGACTGCGGCTCGCATCACGCCCGGGATGAAGACGCTGCGCTTGCGGCCTTCGAACTGGTAATCGATCGGCACGGACTTCACGCCGAGAAAGCGCTCGAAGAAACTCGCCAGCGCGGCCGGATGCCCACCCGCCTTGCCGGTGAAGATGCGCTCCAGCGCGGAATGCTGCTCGGCCGTCGCGCGGTCGTCGATGTACAGCGCGGCGAGCCATTTCACTTTTTGCATGTGGCCGCCCGTGTGAGCCGCGATTGCCACGTTCAGCCCGTCGAGGCTGACAGCTCCGTCCGAACCCTTGTCGATGCGCCAGGCATAAAGCACGTCGCAGTCGCCGTGGCTGGGTGCACTCTCGAAGATGCACGGGCACACCGTCTCGCAACTGCACGCCTCGAAATAGCTGCCCGAGAGGCCCCAGCCATCCGCCGTCGGCGCTTCTGTAGCGCTGGCAGCGCTCGCCACCTCGAGCAACGGAGCCGCAGCGGCCAGCGCCGCCAGCGTCGTCACCACTTCCCTGCGATTCATAAATCCTCCCTTTGTCGTACCGCTTCTTCGATGGCCGCTATTAGGAGGGGGCAGTGCGAGGATTTGGCCAGTTGAGTTTTGTCATCGTTGCGATGAGAAAAACTCGATTGCTTCCAAGGGGTCGGGCGGCAAGGTTCGCCCCACTGCAGCTCGGCGCAGAACGCATGCGCGCGCGCGGATCGAGGGAGAAATCAGGAATGGCGACGCTGGAATTCTGGTATGAGTTCGCCTCGACGTACTCCTACCTCACTGTGATGCGCATCGAGGAGCAGGCGCAAGCCGCGGGCGTCGAGATCGAATGGCGCCCTTTCCTTCTCGGCCCGATCTTCAAATCGCAAGGCTGGGACACTTCGCCGTTCAACCTCTTCCCCGCCAAAGGCCGCTACATGGTCCGCGATATCGAGCGCATCGCCGCCGCTCGCGGACTGCCATTCCGCATGCCGCCAACCTTCCCCGTGAACGGCCTCAACGCCGCGCGCCTTGCGCTTCTGGGCGTCTCGGCCGGATGGTGCCCAGCTTTCACCCGGTCCGTCTTCGCAGCCCAGTTCCAGCGCGGAGAGGACATCTCCCAGCCTGAAGTCCTCGTTGGCATCCTCGCCGAGCTGGGCGTCGATCCCGCGCAGGCGACGGCCGCCGCATGCTCGAACGCCAACAAGCAGGCGCTACGCCTCCAGACCGAGATCGCAATGCAGCGCGGCATCTTCGGCGCGCCGAGCTTCATAACCAGCGACGGTGAGCTGTTCTGGGGCGACGACCGGCTGGAGCAGGCTTTGGCATGGGCCCGGCGCTGACCAGTGCGCGATGCTGCCTCGGGGAGCGACACTAAATGCCGATTGCGTGCGGCTGAGAAGCCGGTCTCTAATATCCTCGCCAACAAGAAGCGAGGAAGCACATGCACTCGACCTCGACGGCCCTATGCGCGGCGTTTGCCCTCTCCATCGCGATGACAAGCGCGATGGAGGCAAGACCACTCCGCCTCATATCGACAAACACACAAGCGCTCTCCGCCAAGGATGCCGGCATTCGCTACGGCGAGGCGGCAGGCGCCGTGCTCGTCTGCCAGAGCCTGCGCATTACCCCGCGCGTCGCCGAGTTGCGGGGGCGCTACCAGGGTGCCGACTTGGAGGAGTTCGATGCCCAGGCAGGCAAGATCCTCAAGGCATGGCAGGAGTCACTGAGCTGCCAGCACGCCAACGCGCCCATGGACTGCATGGTTTCGCAACGCTGGAGCTGCCAGCAAGCCATCCGCGAGATCGGACCCAGCGGCACCGCCGTGCGCGGCCTCGTCGAACCCAAGGAATAACGGCTCTCCGCCCGATGCAACGCAACAGGCGTTTGCTGCGTTGTATCCGACATGAAGCGTATGATGACCATTGCTGCGTGTTCGCTCGCCGCGCTTGTAGCGGCGGGCAACCCGACGCGGGCCCAGCAGCCCCCGCATGACTTTACGCAGGACACCCCCGCGCCCCCGGGCCTGATCGTCAAGGCTCCTCGCGAGAAGCATCGCATCACGCCCAAGCCTCAACCGTTCCATCGAGAGGATATGCTCGGTTTGCCGAGCAACGGCCCGAAGGGCTTGCGCCTGTGTCCTGCATCGAACATCGAGCAGCGCGACGAGGTCTGGTTCTCGCCTAGAGCGTGTTGAGGAACGCGACGAGTGCCGCCCGCTCCGGCGCCGTCAGTTTGAACGGGCGTATCTGCGGTGACTTCTGCCGTGCCGCTTCGAACAGCGCCAATCGGTCGCCTCCCTCACGGTGCTCATCTTTCACGAGGCCGCCGCCGCCTTCGTAAAATCCGACCACACCTTTGAGGTTCGGCATCGTACCGTTGTGCATGTAAGGAGCAGTGACCGACACATGCCGCAGCGTCGGCGTGCGGAAGCCTCCCGCGTCACCCGGATCGCCCGTCACACCGTAGCGCCCGAGATCCTCCAGTTTCCGCCCAAAGAAGCTGAGGCCAATGTTATGCACCTTGCCATCGCTCAACAGCGGCCCGCTATGGCAATTTGCGCAACCCGCCTTGGTGCGAAACAGGTGCAGCCCAAAGACTTCTTCATCCGAGAGCGCCTTCTGATCGCCAGCAGCAAAGCGATCAAAGCGCGTCTGCCGCTCGAGTGTTCGTTGGAATGCCCCAAGCGCCGCGGTGACGTCTGACAGCTCCACATCCGGACGACCATTGATCGCCCCGAACCGCTCTCGATAGGTTGCAACGGCTGCAACGCGCTGGGCGACGCCCACCATCTCCGCGTTCGCCATCTCGCGCGCATCGCCGAGCGGCCCCAGCGCCTGCTCTTCCAAACTCGCCGCGCGCCCATCCCAGAACAGCGCATCCTTGTAGCCGACCGTGAAAAGTGACGGCGCGTTGCGGCGTCCCTCTGCGCGCCCGTGTCCAAACGAGGTCGGCAATCCGTCACCCCAGCCGAGCCGCCGGTTATGACAGCTCTGGCAGGCGAAGTGCCCCGACGCAGACAGGCGTGGATCGTTGAAGAGTTCGCCACCGAGTTGCGCGAGCTGTTGCTCCTTGCCCTCAGGACGCGGACGAAGCTGCAGCGGTGCCATCTCGGTGAACTTGGCGCCAGGCAGCAGTCGCGGCCGCGGCCACGTCGCCGGCGCGCCAGCATAGAGTTTGCGCAGCTCCTTCAACTCGCCCGGCGTCGGCAATTCTGAAAGCTGCCGCCGATCTGCGCTCACCAGCGAGCCGACCACGGCCACGGCACAAACCGCAACGGCGGCGAGAGCCCCCGCCCTCACCGCCGATTTGCCAAAGCTAGGCCCAATCGCCATCAAAACCTGAGTGCCGAACCGATGTAGTAGCTGCGTCCAAGGACCCACGGGAAGTCATCCGAAGCGACCGCATTGCCTTTGCTATTGGTGATGTTGTTGACGTGGAACTCAATGGCGGCCTGCTCCGTGATGTTGATCTGTCCAGACGCATCGAGCAGCAACGTCGCCCCGAACTTCTTGTCGCCATAAACATCATGGTCGATCCCGTCTTCGTCGACATACTGCTCTGTGGTGTCATAAACACCCTCATAGCCGAGGTTCACTCCAGCGCTAAAATTCAACACCAGGGTGTTGTTGAACCAGACCGTCGACAGCGTGGAGCCTATGCGCACCGGTATGTCGAGGTTGCCTGTGACGGCTTGGAAACCGGCGCGCGAATAGCTCGCCTTGTTGTACCAAATAGGCTTTATGGTTGGATCGTCCTCGTCATCGAGGTATGTGCCGCGCGAAGCCGTCTGTTCAGACCACGTGACCTGGCCGGTAATCGCCGCCGCATCTAGATAGAATGGCGTCTTCAACCGGTGCCACTCCTTCGTATACTCGGCGGTAGCGGACCGGTAATTCCGCCACGCATTGTTCGTCAAGCGATAGCACTGACTGACCCCAGCCAATTCGCAGTCGTCACTTTCGAACTGATCGCGCGAGTATCGTTCAAGGTATTTGAGGCGCAACTGTCCGCCCAGAAGGGGATCCTTGATGCGCACGGCTCCCGTGTACTCATCATCATACGGCGTATCGAGACCCGCAGCCTGATATCGAATAAGCTCGTTCGCGTAACTATCGTAGATGTAGGGCACACCATCCGCGTCGTGCTTCTGCACTATCGTATAGCCGCGCGATTGCTTATCGCGAATTGCGTAGTAAAGCGTTTCGCCGAGATAGTATCGGTTATAGCCACCCGTAAAGCTTAGCCCCTCGAACGGCGTGATAGTTCCTGCAACGCGCGGAGCTAGATTGACGTTTTCAAAATAGTCATCGTAGTCCATGCGCACGCCAGCACGAACATTGAACCATTCCCAAGTCTGATCGATCTCGGCAAACGTGTGAGCTGCGGCAACCTTCGCGGTCACGTCGTACTTTTCGTAAAGCGTGTAGCGCCCAGCATACTGCTCCGCATCGCACATTGTATCAGAGGGATCACAATTGATCGCCGACACGACGGGCGACGTGCCGCCGCTAGTTTGATACGACGACGGGTAGCTTGCGACTGCCATCGAACCTACGAAATAGTAGTCCTCAAGACGGGCGCGCCGACCCTCATATTGCTTGAGTTCCGCGCCGAGTTTGAAGCTCCCTAGCAACAGATCGCCGTCGACCTTCGCCTGCACGCCGTAATCGGTCTGCCCTTGAAGCTTGTTGCCGTAGCCTCCTTCTCTACAAGAGAATTGAACGCTGCTCTGATCAGCTTGTGTAAGATCCATGCCTCGGCACCAATCGTCGTGGAGGGTCGTGTCGTACCAAGTGCTCCATGTGCCCGTTGTAGCGTTGTATGTTCTGCGACGCTGGTTCAGCCAGTTGTAGGTGGTGTTCCCACCCGATGTATTGAGCGTCTCACTGGTGTTGTAGAATGCGCGAGCCTCGAGTTTCGCCCGGCCCAGCCCAACAGAATCCACGCGAACGCCTGCTAAGTCACGCTCAAGCTTAAGCTGCGAGGTCGTGCTCTCCGTCTGCGTATCGATGTAGAGGTCACGCCCGTGTGGGTTCTCCCAATGCTGGAAGTAGTCGGTGCGCGACACATCGAGCGTCAACTTGCCAAGGTCGGTACGGGCCGTTGCCGCAAACCGCAGGAAAATGTTGTCTGAGTTCTCGTTCACCCAGTCGTCGCTGATGTAATAGACTTTCTGCTTGCTCGTTTCAGCCTGCTTGCGACTTGCTTGAGCGATGAATGCAAAATCCGATGTGATCGGCGCCCCTACCGAGACGGCAAGATTATTCTTCTCGAACGTCGGCGCTTGGCGCTTGTCGGGATTGAGGCCATCCTCTGTTGCGAGAATGTAGTTCACCATCTCGCTGGTATGACGGCTCGCACTGACGCTTGCATGATAGCGATCTGTCGGAGGTGCCGCGAGATCATATACGACAACACCGCCCTGAAATTGTCCGTATTCGGCTGAGGCATTGCTGTCTACGATTGTGGCTTGGCCAATGAACTCCGTCGGGACATAGATGGTCTGCGGATGAAGGCCGTAGATGTTGTTTGCTGAAGGTGTTGAGGCATCATCTGCCGGAAGATTGTCACTCCAATCAACCGGACCAGTAATGTTGCTGATAGAAACACCGTTGAGAATGAAATTGTTCTCGTAGGTACGTCCACCGCTAATTGAGAGCAGAAGCGGCTTGGTATCGATCGATTTACCGGCGGTTGCGCCAGGCTCATCGTCCGTGTCGTCCTGATACTGCACGTTCGGCAGGTTGCGCAGGAACGTGTTCGCATCCCCGCTGCCATCAGTCCGCATCCGGACATTCGCCGCGTTGAAAGTCGTCATGCCGGTGTCGCTCAGCGCTTGGCCGTAAACGATGCCCGGGACCTCATGCTGCGTATCCTCTCCAGCCGAAGCTGGAGCAGCGGCCGTGGTCTTGCCCTTGGTCTCCTTGGGCGCCTTCTTCTCCGCAGGCTTTGGTGATGTCTCGACGACGAGTCCAGGCAGTGCCGCCGAATTCTTCGTCTTGTTGTCGCCGTCGGCAGCTTCAACCGCACCTGACGCTTCAGACGCATCGGGTGACTCGGCTGCTGGATCAGGCTTCGCCGTCTCTTGCGCGGCGGCGCCCGCCACCCCCATCACCAACGCGCAAACCAACACACGCGCGCAACCGCGCGCGAACGCACACGCAACCATCGTGCCCCCACTCATACGCAACGCTACTTGGAGATAGCTGGCTGCCGGTCGATCAGACCCGCTGGCTGGCTATTAGAACCTCGAACTCCCCCGGCCCAAGGTTCCAACGGCCGTCTTGTCACTTAAAAAAACATTACTCAAAACGTCAAGATATAATCCACCCCGCAGACGCGGCATTCCGGCGGCCGCGCTGATCTCCATCAGGCAACGCGGCCGACGTCGACGGACACGCCTCTTACCATTACCCGCCAGCTGCTCGCCGGCGCCGCTCGACCAGGCTCAGCGGAGCGCTCACGCCCACACCACGCTTCTCGTGGGGGAACAACGGACGCGCAGCCCCAGCCGCTTGCACAGCGTGCGCGGCGTGACTCGCTTCCTCGTGGTCATCGCGGATGTTGCTCGTCGCCTGCCGCCAATCGCCAGCGCTCGGAATGTAGGCGGCCACTTCCGCCTCGTGGTCGATTTGCGCGGCGGCCGGCGAGCGCTGCACCTGGAACATGCCAATGCTCGACGCCAATCCCTGCAACTCTCCGAGGATCGTAACGCGCCGCGCCTCGTGATCGCTGGCGATGGCCTGCACGTCCGCGAGCAATTGCTCGTCGAGACGCGTCAGCGCATCGCTCAGGGCTTTGACGAGTGTCTCCTCGTGGCTTGCCATCTCCGCAATTCGGATGTGCATTTCCTCGAGTTGCTGTTGTAGCTTCCCCATGATGGCCCCCTCATTGCTGCAGTCGAATCAAGTGCTTCGACTATTTGGCCATGTGTTCGAGCCGGAAATGAGGAAGCATTAAGCCCGCGACGATCGCCGCGAGCAGCGCGCAAGCGGTCGAAACGGCCGCCGTGACCTCGAATGCATACGTGTACGCAGCATGCGCAACCGCGAGCAACTCACTCCCTGCCGCGCCTGGCAAGGCATGTGCCGCCGCTATCGCAGCGCCAATCGTTTCCGAGGCAGCTTCATGCATAGATACCGGCACATCGGGCAGCACCGCCCCTTCCATGCTCGTCCGATAGACAACAGTGAGGATGCTGCCGAGAACCGCGATGCCGAGCGCACCACCGAACTCGAAGCTCGTCTCCGATATCGCTGAAGCCGCGCCCGCTCGTTCCGGCGGCGCAGCAGCCATCACCAGATCTGTCGTGATCGCACCCACCGGCGCCATGCCCGTGCAGAACACCAGCATGCCGATGAACAGCAGCGACTGCGGGTTGCTTGCCGCGGAGATCTGCGTCAGCAGCGCAAAGCCGACCGCCGAGATGAGCAGCACGCACGCCACCACGCTTCTGGGTGCAAAATAGCGCAAAAGGACTGGCGCCATCATCGACCCGCACGCGAACACGACGCCCGCCGGCGCCGTGAACAGGCCAGCGGTCAGCGGGCTCATGCCGACAACGAGTTGCAGGTACTGGGCAATAAACAGGAACATCCCCATGATCATGAACAGCCCTAGGATGTTCATGATCAGCGCCGCACTGAACGCCGGCACCGCGAACAGCCGCACATCGATCAGCGGATCGGCAAGACGCCGCTGCCGACGGAAGAACATCCACCCAATGCAAAGCCCCGCCACGATCGCACCGGCCGCGAACACGTCGACGCCGTCGGCCGCAATCCGCTTCATGCCATAGACCACGGACAGCACCGCCACGAGCGATTGCGCCGCGCTCACAACGTCCATCCGCCCGGCCTTGGGATCGCGAAACTCGGGCAACAGCGTCGGACCGATGATCAGCAGCAACGCCATGATCGGCACGTTGATCAGGAACACCGAGTGCCAATTGAAGTGCGTGAGCAATACACCGCCGAACAGCGGACCAATCACTGCGCCGGCGGAGAAGCTTGCCACCCAGACACCAATGGCAAACGTGCGCTCCCGATCATCGAGAAACATGTTGCGGATGAGCGAGAGCGTCGACGGCGCCAGCGAAGCCGCAGCCAAACCCTGCAGAGCGCGCGCCAAGATGAGCATCTCTGCGCTCGGTGCCGCAGCGGCAAATGCCGACGCCGCACCGAACGCCGCCGCACCATAGAGCAGCACCTTGCGCCGCCCGATCCGATCCCCAAGCGTGCCCATCGTCACTAGGGCGCCCGCGACCATGAAGCCGTAGATGTCGACGATCCATAGCAGCTGCGCCGCACTCGGCTTGAACTCCGCACTGATCTGCGGCACCGCCAGATGCAGCACGGTCAGGTCCATCGAATAGATGAGACACGGGATCGCGATCACCGCCAGACCGATCCAGTCCCTGCGTGTCGCCTTGCTCGGCGCTTCTTTAAGTAGGCTCTGTTCCATACGGCGCCTCTTACCCGAGCCGCCCCCGTTCTACCAGTGCGGCATTGCATTGATCGCGCGCCAACCCAAATAGTCTCTTGCCCGCTTGTTGGCTTCGTGTGGTCATGTCCCAGAAACCAAACCCTGCCGCCGAGGGTGCAGGCCCGAGAACGTTGCGCGCCCTTAACGCCCTGATCAGCGCATCCGAGCCTTTCGTCGGAGGCGGGACGCGTGCGGTGTTGGGCGAAGGACCGCTCCATCCGGAGTTGGCATTCGTCGGCGAGCAGCCTGGCGATCAGGAGAGTTCAGTCGCGACCTGAAGAACGCTCACAAGCTCGCCGCCGCGCGCCGCGCGATCTGACTTTGCTCAGTCGGCCTTGGTGTTGCTCGATGATTGCCAGTCTGCGCTATACATCGGCAAGGTGCGCTCGTTGAACGCACGCGCATCATAGTAGAGCAGTGAGCGATCGAATTTGACGGTCGGCTTATCCTTCGTCTCCGCCACGTCGAACGTAAGATCGAAGTTGTATGACCCGAGCGCCTCGATCAGCTGCGCCGGCTTCTCTCCATCGCCGCGCGTATAGAACAGCACCGACTCCGTGCGGCTCGACCTGCCGGCAAGAGACACAGGCGCGAACGGCTCGTAGGCACCCGTTCGCGTACGCTCCATCGTCCAGCGCCCGAAATCGGCGGCATAGAAGTGCTTCGTCACCTGAGTCCGGGGATCGGTGACGGCAAGTTGCATCGACAGGATCGTCGCCGTACGCGCACCCTCGTTGGTCATCGTCACCGGAACCGCGATCATTTCGAAGTTCGAGTTCTGATACGGCGCCGAGTATTGGATGACGGGCGGCACGAAGATCCGCACGTCCGCCTGCCGGAGCGAAGTCTCCCAAAGGCTGTAGCCGGAGATGGCGAGCGCGATCGCCGAGAGCACGGCTGCGAATTTGCCGCCCTCCAGGGGCGACATGCCATGCCCGGCATTTTCAGCTGAGCCCGCAGCCCGCACGCGGTCAGAAAACCTGCCCATAATTCTCCCGAAACTCCTAAGCGGCCTGATTGGCGGCCAGTTGGCAGGGGAATTGGGCTCGGATGTGACGCGCCGGTTGCAGGCGCGCATCACGTCTCACAACGCTGATGCGCGGTAGCGGGACTGGACAAATCCTGATGGAAACGCGGACGTCGAAACATGCGCTAGGCGCACGTCCTCGGTCACTTCGCCGAACAGCGGCAGCCCCGAACCGATCACGATCGGCAGCCGTGTAATGACGAGGTCGTCGATCAATCCCTCACGCAAGAATGATTGAATGACACGGCCGCCGTCGATGTAGGCCCGCTGCCAGCCCGCCTGGCTCAACTCGTTCATTACCTCGCGCGGACCGCTATCGCTCACGCGCACGCGGCCCGAGAGAGCGCTGGGTACGTCCTCTTCGCCCATCGTGCGGCTCAACACGATAACCGGCTTCGTATACGGCCAGTCGGAAAATCGCAGCGCCTGCTCGAACGTCGACCGGCCCATCACGAGCCCGTCGACGCTCTCCATGAACGCAGCAAAGCCGTAATCGTGGCCGACGTCGGGCCACGCATCGAGCCAATCAATCGCGCCGTCCGGTCGGGCGATGTACCCGTCGAGACTGACCGCAATGAATACGTGCCCAGTGGTCATTGCCGCTCCGACAGTACCCGCGTCTATGCCCGCTCGAAGCGCTTGAACTTGATGCGGTGCGGCTCAGTCGCAGCCTCGCCCAGGCGACGCTTCTTGTCTTCCTCGTAGTCGGCGAAGTTGCCCTCGAACCATTCGACGTGGCTGTCGCCTTCGAATGCGAGGATGTGTGTCGCCAAACGGTCGAGGAAGAAGCGATCATGGCTGATGACCACGGCGCAGCCGGGGAAATCTTCCAGAGCCGCTTCCAGGGCACCGAGCGTCTCAGTGTCGAGGTCGTTCGTCGGCTCGTCGAGCAGCAACAGGTTGCCGCCCTCCTTCAGCATCTTCGCCAGATGCACGCGGTTGCGCTCACCGCCCGACAGAAGGCCCACCTTCTTCTGCTGATCCGCACCCTTGAAGTTGAACCAGCCACAATAAGCGCGTGAGGACATCTCACGCTTGTCGCCGAACTTCATGATGTCGAGACCGCCGGAAATCTCCTCCCACACGGTCTTCTTGTCATCGAGATGATCGCGGCTCTGATCGACATAGGCGACCTTCACCGTCGGACCGAGCTTGATCTCGCCCTCGTCCGGCTTCTCCTTGCCCGTGATCATCTTGAACAGCGTCGTCTTACCGGCACCGTTGGGGCCAATGACGCCGACAATACCGCCAGGCGGCAGCTTGAACGACAGGCCGTCGATCAGCAGCTGGTCACCGAACGCCTTCTTGAGCCCCGACACTTCGACAACCATGTCGCCCAGACGCGGACCGGCAGCGATGGAGAATGAGGCTTTGCCCACATCCTCGCGACCCGCCTGCTCGACGAGCTTGTCGAAGGCGGCGACACGCGCCTTGGATTTGGCCTGCCGCGCTTTCGGCGAGGCGCGAATCCATTCCAGCTCGCGATTGATCTGCTTCTGGCGCCCTTCCTCGGCAGACTTCTCGACCTCGGCGCGCTTGGCCTTCTGCTCCAGCCAGGCCGAATAGTTGCCCTTGTAGGGGACACCCTGGCCGCGATCCAATTCGAGAGTCCAATCAGTGAGGTTGTCGAGGAAGTAGCGGTCGTGCGTCACCAGGATGACGCAGCCGGTGTACTCCTTCAGGAAGTGCTCGAGCCACGCGACGCTTTCTGCGTCGAGATGGTTCGTCGGCTCGTCCAGCAGCAGGATGTCGGGCTTCGACAGCAACAGCCTCGTCAACGCCACGCGGCGTTTCTCGCCGCCCGACAGCTTGGTAACATCGGCATCCCCCGGAGGGCAGCGCAGCGCATCGAGCGCCTGCTCCACCTGCGTGTCGAGATCCCACAGATCTTGCGCATCGATCTGATCCTGCAGCGCCGTCATCTCGTCGGCAGTCTCATCCGAGTAGTTCGCCGCGATCTCGTTGTAGCGGTCGAGGATCGCCTTCTTCTCCGCGACGCCTTCCATCGCGTTTCCGAGCACGTCCTTATCCGGATCGAGCTCCGGCTCCTGTGGCAGGTAGCCGACCCTGATGCCGTCTGCGGCCTTGGCTTCGCCGAGGAAATCGTCGACCCGCCCGGCCATGATCTTCAGCAGCGTCGACTTGCCCGCGCCGTTGAGACCGACGACGCCGATCTTGGCGCCCGGCAGGAACGACAGCGAGATATCCTTCAGAACCTGTTTGCCCCCCGGATAGGCCTTGGAGAGCTTGTGCATGTGATAGACGTACTGCGGGTTCGCCACGGGGGCGGCCTCCTCGAATCGCGGGTGTCGGGATTGGTCTTTGCGGCCTTCTAGCCGATCACGCCGCGCCTCTCAACGCGGCCGATGCTCAGCACCCCGGACAGCGCCGGGCGCAGCCACTGAGGCAGTAAGCCTCCGGATACATAGGGTTTTGTTTTCAAAAGGAAAAGGCGCACGCGTCGCCGCATGCGCCCTTCAAAGACAGCCTTGACTGCGCGTCAGGCGAACGCCGGCTCGGCAACCATTACCGGCTGCTCGGGATACGAGAGCTGCTCGCGTGCCCGCCACTCGTTCGTCACATAATTAATCACCAGCGACTTGCGCACGCCGTTGATCTTGCGCGGCTCGAAGCCGTGATAGCTGATAGTCGAGGGCACGAAGATCATCGCCGCGTTGGATGCGAACGGCGATCGGCCCACCCACTGTTTGTCGTTATCGTAGATATCCGTGCCGAGGTCCGCATGCGTCGGGTCCGTCGACAGATAGAGCAGGAACGTGAACGCCTTCACGCCGATGTCGGTGTGCGGTTCGAGCCAGAAGCCGTCGACATCCTGCGCGAACTCGATGCGCAGATATGTGCCACCGAGCTTCACTCCAAAGATGCGCTCGATTTCTGCCGCGACGCGCGGATCCTGCAAGGCCGACGAAACCGATTCGGCGCACCCATGCTCGGCGCGATTGGCGACATCGAAATAATGGCGCGACGCATTGTGCAACTCGCGCTTGCCTGACACGCCGCCAAGATCAGCCGCGGAGATCGGAAGCGACAAGATCTCGTCAACGGTCGATTGCGGCAGACAGTCCTTGAGGAACCAATGGCGGTAAGGACTGCGTCCTTCCGAGGCGGTATGGAAGCTTCTGAGTAACGACGCGGCGACTTCTTTGGCAGATGCGGACATGAATTGCGCTCCTGGTTCGCTGCAAATCTTCCACGCTATGCTGCTGCCAGTTATCGCGCGCTCGGTCACCTTACCAATCGGTATTTCCGGTTATGCACGCACTTCACAGTTGAAAAACGCTGTTATGCACGAACTTCTCAAACCAACTCTGGCTAGTTTTGAATCGTTTTGTAACGCGCCACAATTTGACGCGCGATCGCTGCACCAGAATTCAATGGCGCATATGTCCATTCTGCAAGATTGGAAAGCTGTTCAGTAAACGGTCGCGTCGCGCCGTGCCGTTCGAGCGCCTGATGAAAGCGCGCAAACTTTGCCGAGCCACCGTCAGGATGAAACACATAGACGGGCTTGCCCGTCGCGCACGGCTCGCCCGTCATGTTGATGCTGTCGGCAGGTGCAAGGAATACATCCGCGCAAGCAATGAAATGCGGATAAGGGTTCTCGCCGGTCATGTCCCAGAACATGCCTGGGAAGCGCGCGCTTGCGCGCCGTGCGCATTCCACCACCGCTGCTTCGCTTCGGCGCGACGGCGTGATCAGCAGGCTCGCGCCAATTTCGCCCAACGCCACGATGGCGCGCTCGAGCCGTTCCAGCGCAGCTGGCGAATACGTGTAGTCGCCGTTCGAGCCGCCGAGCATCACCGCAACGCGCGGACCAGGAAGCGCGCTGAGATATTCAGGAACGGTCTGACGCAATTTCGCCAGCCGCTCTTCGGTGAAACCGTGCGGCGCGGTCAGTGAAGTTATCACGTTGTCGCCGCGCAGCTTGTCGTGCTCTGGCACCCAGAACAGATCGGCCGTCTTCAGCGAAACCTTCGGGTTCTGCAGAATGACCGTGAACGTGGCTTTTCCCGCGCGGCGTTTCAGCTCGCGGATATACGGCGTCGTCAGCCGCCCGATCGACATCGCCACATCCGGCCAAGGCGGTGCGAAATCGCTTCCCGGCGCACCGAAACGAACACCGCGGGACACGCCGATCCACGGTGACAGCAGCTTGTGGATTCCCTCGGGCTTTATCCGCTTCACCGTGATGGCAAGACCGAGCGCATTTGCGATGCCGTGCGTCTGCACATCGTTGCCCGCCTTGCCGTCGCTGATGATCCAGCAGCTGCGGCCTTGCAGAGGATTGTCCGGGCTCATCATCGAAATCGCTCCGCCTACTGCGAAGACACTCCTTACGGCGTCTACAACGCGCGGCCAATAATGCGCGCCCGGTCATGCACATCCCTCTGCTCACCGCCAGGAAAGGATGCCGACGCCAGTAAAGAAGTAGCGCCCGAGGCCGACCGTGAACACCAGCCATCCCCACAGCGTGTGCTCGATGAAGACGGCCCAGAATGACCGCGTGATGGCATAGCGCCAAGCGAACAGCATGCCGGTCGCCGCGGTGCCATAGATGGCGAGCGGTGTTCCGATCACGATGTGGCCCAGCCCGAACAGCACGCCGTTGAGCACAATCGCCAGCCACCACGCGCGCCCGAACAGGAGCCCGTAGCGATGAAAGAAGAACGTTCTGTACACCAGCTCCTGCGCGATCACCGACATCAGCGGATACAGCAGCATGATGCGCTGATACGTCTCCGGGCGATTGCGCGGAAACTCCAGGAACAAAAACGGCAGGTACTCCGCAACGTACGTCGCGACGATCCCCCCGCCGATCGCAAACACCAGAAGTATCGAGCCGAGCTGACCCAGCGAGAACCCGCGCGTCAGCTCACGCCGTAACGAGAACGTCCGGTCGATCAGCAACACGATAAGGATGAGCGCCAGAACCGGAATGAGCGCGATGAAAACCGGGATGCCCCAGTCATGCACGGCCGCATCCACTGCAAACGGCGCCACAACGTAGAGCAGCGCCATCTCTATGAAGCGCCAGGCACGCGCTCCGGCGGTGAGATCAGGCAGCGAAAGCGTCCCGCCGGCGCACAGCGTCGCCTCATCGAGACCCCCGCCCCCCTGTTGGCTCATGGATGCACGCAGCCGCGCGCCAGCCATCGACGCTCGACTTCGCGCGCAATGGTCTCGGCCGCGTGCAGCGGCTCATACGACCACGGTGGCAACCGATCGACGCGCTCCGGAAGCTCACGCGTTGCGCCGTAGGCTTCGAGCGCGCGATGGAAGCGCCGGAACTTCGCCGACCCACCGGAGGGATGGAACACCAGCACCGGACGCCCGGTTGCCGCCGCCTCGCCGGTCATGTTCACGCTGTCGCCGGTCACGACGAACATGTCCGCGTGCGCCAGAAAATCCGGATAAGGATTGGGCCCGTCACCATCCCAGAGAATGCGCGGGAACGGCCGCGTCGCCTCTTCAGTCACATTGAACAGGCGATGGTGCGTACGCCGCGACGGCGTAATCATGAAGCTGACGCCCAGCGCGCCCAGCGACGACAGTGAAGCAGCAAGACGCGCATCGTCGCCCGCTGTAAACTTGTAGCTCCCGTTCCGGCCGCCAAGTACCACGGCCACCCGCGGCCCCGACAGTGCTGCAATCTCGTCCGGCATCGTGCGCCGCAACGCTTCGATGCGCGTCGGCGTGAAGCTGTGCGGCGACGTCAGCGTTATGATCACGTTCTCCCCGCGCAGACGATCGTGCTGGGGAACCCAGATCACATCCGCCGCGCCTGTTCCCGCTCGCGTATCGAGCATCAGGATCGTGAACGTAGCCGGCGAATGCCGCCGCAGCGCGCGCAGATAGGGGACGCTTGTGCGCCCCAACGCGATCGCAACCTGCGGCCACGGCGGAGCGAACGCAGCCCCCGCCTCGCCGAACCGCTCGCTCGCTGCCACCGGTCCCCACGGAGACAACAACTTGTAGATGCCCTTCGGAGCGATCGGCTTCAGCGTGTAGGAGAGCCCGAGCGCATCCGCGAGCCCGCGCGTCTGCACGTCCATGCCCGCGGCACCGGTGGTGAGCAGCCAGGCGCTGCGGCCGGCGAGAGGACGGAAATGATCAACGGGTGCATGCATCATATCGCTAGGATGGCATCATCAGACCGGAGGCTGTCCACCCCCAATAGAGCCGCAATGTAAAAGGCGAAGGTCAGACGCTCCAGCGCTAGCCAAATTGGGCCGCTTGGTGCAACGTCCCTCGCCATGTCGGGCTACAATGTCGGGCAAGACCAGCGTCGACCGCAAATCCCTGGAGACTTGAGCGCGATGGCCGTGCGCCTGGACCTCGTCGATTGGCGCATTCTCAAGGAGCTGCAGGCCGACGGCAGCCTAACCAACGTCGCCCTTGCCTCCCGCGTGGGCCTCTCGGCCCCCCCTTGCCTTAGGCGCGTCAGGGCCCTGGAGCAGGCTGGTCTCATCGCCGGCTATACCGTCCTGCTCGATGAAGCCGCGCTAGGCTTCGAGCTCACCGCATTCGCCATGGTCGGGTTGCATAATCAGGCCGAGGCCGAGCTGCGCGCCTTCGAGAACCGCGTCCTCGCCTGGCCAATCGTCCGGGAGGCCTACATGCTCTCGGGCGAGAGCGACTACATGCTCAAGTGCGTCGCCAAGGACCTGCCCGCCTTCCAGGACTTCATTCTCGGCGATCTGACGGCAGCTCCCAACGTCGCCAGCGTGAAGACCTTCCTCACTATTCGTCGTGCCAAGCGCGAGCCCGGCGTCCCCATCTCCGTGCCGGAAAAGTGAACCCGCCAGCTCAGCGGTGGCGGCGACGATGCTTGTGTGTGCGGTGCTTATGTCGCCGGTCGGCGTAATAGTAACGCTGGCCCCGGTAGCCCTGGCGGCAGACCGGGCTGTTCGTTCCACTGAGGCAGCCGTAGCGCTCCAGCAACTCCGCATCCCGTTCGCTCACAGGACCGCCCGCACGCGCATTGGCACGCGCATGCTCCAACTCTCCTGCTTCGACTAGCCCGCCGGCGGCCGCATTGTCTGCCGTCACGGCCAAACCACCCGCTCCCAAGAGAATCAAAGCCAACAGGGAACGCCGCGAAAAGATCGGCTGCATGATCTCGTACTCCTATCGCCCGGCCGAACGCCCGGGCGCGCCGATTCGTTCAACCGGCGACCTTGGAGTTAGATATGCACCCGCACGCGGAAAACCAGCGGCTCCCGCGTGGCCAGTAACTGCATCGCTTGCAGCTCGGAAGCGGTTACTTCCACTCGATCTTCAAGACCTCGTAGGACCGCGGTCCCTTGGGCGTCGTCACCTCGGCGGTGTCACCCTTCGACTTGCCGATCAGTGCGCGGGCAATCGGCGAAGAGATCGAGATCTTGCCGTCCTTCACGCTCGCTTCGAAGTCGCCGACGATCCTGTATTTGACCTTCTCGTCGGTATCCTCGTCGACCAGCGTCACCGTGGCGCCGAACTTGACCGTATCGCCTGACAGCTTCGTCGTATCGATGACGTCGGCGCGGCCCAGCCGATCCTCGAGATCGGCAACGCGCGCCTCGTTGAGGCCCTGCTGTTCCTTGGCAGCGTGATACTCTGCATTCTCGGAGAGATCGCCATGCGAGCGCGCTTCGGCGATGGCCTGAATGATACGGGGGCGTTCCTCCGATTTGAGACGATGCAGCTCCGCTTCAAGCGAGCGAAAGCCCTCGACAGTCATCGGGACCCGTTCCATCGACATTCCTAACATCTCCCTACGGCCTGGCAGACAGGCCAGGACCACCAACACTCGTTGCTGCCAACGTGTGAAATGGGCCGCCCTGAGGCGGCCCGGATGATTAGGATGGGCGCGTCACGAAGCTTTGCAAAGGGGCTACGCTCAATGTGCCCGCTTTTAAGGCCCTAATGGCCCGGGTGACCGCCATCGCACCAGCTATAGTTGTATAATATGGTATATGGTGAAGCAAGGCCGTCCGGCGGATATCCTTGCTGTCGGACAATGCCTTAGCACCTGCCGTCGTATTGAAGACGAGCTGTACGTCGCCGTTCTTCATCGCATCGACGATGTGCGGCCGCCCTTCCAATACCTTGTTGATAGCTTCGCAGGCGATGCCGTTGGCTTCGAGGTGGCGCTTGGTCCCCCCGGTGGCGATGATTTTGAAGCCCATCCCCTCCAGCTCGCGCACCGGGGCCACCACCCGGTCCTTGTCGGTGTCCTTCACGGAAATGAACACCGTACCGCGCATCGGCAGGACCTGCCCCGAGCCGAGCTGGCTCTTGAGGAACGCCATGGCGAAGTCGCTGTCGATGCCCATCACCTCGCCGGTCGAGCGCATCTCCGGGCCGAGGATAGGGTCGACGCCGGGGAAGCGCGCAAACGGGAACACGGCCTCTTTCACGGCGACATGCTTCAGTTGCGGCTGGGTGAGCTTGAAGTCTGCGAGCGGCTTGCCGGCCATCACTTCCGAGGCGATGGCCGCGATCGGTTTGCCGATCACCTTGGCGACGAACGGCACCGTGCGCGACGCGCGCGGATTGACTTCGAGCACGTAGACAACGCCGTCCTTGATCGCAAACTGCACGTTCATCAGGCCGACGACCTTCAGCGCCAGCGCTAGCTCGCGCGCCTGCCGGTCGAGCTCGGCCAGCATCCCCGAGCCAAGCGAATAAGGTGGCAGCGAGCAAGCGCTATCGCCCGAGTGAATACCCGCTTCCTCGATGTGCTCCATGATACCCGCGACGAACGTATCCTTGCCGTCGGCGAGGCAGTCGACGTCGACTTCCACCGCGTCGGTGAGATATCGGTCGATCAGCAGCGGCCGCTTGTCGGAGACGACGAGCTCAGACGGACGATCGAGCGTCGCTGAGAGTCGCGTCACGTAGCGGTCGACCTCCAAGCCATCGTGCACGATTTCCATCGCGCGGCCGCCCAGAACGTACGACGGACGAATGACGACCGGATAGCCGATCTTATCGGCAACCGAGCGCGCCTCGCCTGGCGAGCGCGCAATGCCGCTCTGCGGCTGCTGCAGCCCGAGTTTGTCGATCAGTTCCTTGAAGCGATCGCGATCTTCCGCAAGGTCGATGGCGTCAGGTGAGGTGCCGAGGATGGGCACGCCCGCTTCTTCCAGCGCCGCCGCCAGCTTCAGCGGCGTCTGCCCGCCGAACTGCACGATGACGCCCTTCAGCGTCCCCTTCGACTTCTCCTTCTCGACGATCTCGAGCACGTCCTCGGCAGTCAGCGGCTCGAAATAGAGCCGGTCCGAGGTGTCGTAGTCGGTCGATACCGTCTCGGGGTTGCAGTTGACCATGATCGTTTCGAAGCCCGCCGCCGTCAGCGCAAAGCAGGCATGGCAGCAGCAGTAGTCGAACTCGATGCCCTGGCCGATGCGGTTCGGACCGCCGCCGAGGATGATCACTTTCTGCTTGTCGGACGGATAAGCTTCGTCCGCGGGCTCTCCCGTAAGCCCCGTCTCGTACGTCGAATACATGTAGGCCGTCGGTGCGGCGAACTCGGCCGCACACGTGTCGATGCGCTTGAAAACCGGGTGCACGCCCAGCGCCACGCGGTGTGCACGCACGTCCTTCTCGGGAAGACCCGCCAGCTTGGCGAGGCGTGCATCCGAGAAGCCCATCGCCTTCAGGCGGCGCAGCTGCGAAACGGTCTTCGGCAGCCCATGTGCCTTTACGCGCGCTTCCTCATCGACGATCGCCTTGATCTGACTGAGGAACCACGGATCGATGCGGCAAGAGTTGTGGACCTGATCCACATCGAAGCCGAGCCGCAGCGCCTGCGCCACCTTTAGGATGCGGTCGGGCGTCGGCTTTGAAACAGCCGCGCGAATGACGTTCTTGTCGTCGCCCTGGCCAAGCCCTTCCAGCTCGATGTCATCGAAGCCGGAAAGCCCTGTCTCCATCGAGCGCAGCGCCTTCTGTACGCTTTCCGCAAATGTGCGCCCAATCGCCATCACCTCGCCGACCGACTTCATGGCAGTCGTCAGCGTCGTATCGGAACCAGCGAATTTCTCGAACGCGAAGCGCGGGATCTTGGTGACGACATAATCGATCGTCGGCTCGAACGAGGCGGGTGTCGCCCCTTCGGTGATGTCGTTGGCGAGCTCGTCTAGCGTGTAGCCCACCGCCAGCTTCGCCGCCACTTTGGCGATTGGGAAGCCGGTTGCCTTCGACGCCAGCGCCGACGAGCGCGACACGCGCGGGTTCATCTCGATGACGACAAGGCGTCCGTCCGCGGGGTTGACGGCGAACTGCACGTTCGAGCCGCCCGTCTCCACGCCGATCTCCCGCAACACCGCGATCGAGGCATTGCGCATGATCTGGTATTCTTTGTCGGTCAGCGTCAGCGCTGGGGCCACGGTGATGGAATCCCCCGTGTGCACGCCCATCGGATCGATGTTCTCGATCGAGCAGATGATGATGCAGTTGTCCGCCTTGTCGCGGACCACCTCCATCTCATACTCCTTCCAGCCGAGCAGGCTTTCGTCGATCAGGATCTGTCCGACCGGGGAGGCATCGAGGCCCGACCGCACGATCGTCTCGAACTCCTCACGGTTGTAGGCAACACCGCCGCCTGTGCCACCGAGCGTAAACGCCGGGCGGATGATCGCCGGCAGGCCGATCGAGTCGACCACCCGCATCGCCTCGGCAAAGCCAGTCGCTATGTCGTAGCCGACAATGTGCCCCTCGGCGTCCTTGATCGCCGGAGACGACGCGATCGCAGCGCGCGGGCTCTCCAGCCCGATCCGGTCCATCGCCTCGCGGAACAGCTTGCGGTCCTCGGCCTTGTCGATGGCCTCCGCGCGCGCGCCGATCATCTCGACGCCGAACTTGGCGAGCACGCCCATCCGCTCCAGCGACAGCGCCGTATTCAGCGCCGTCTGACCGCCCATCGTCGGCAGCAGCGCGTCCGGGCGCTCCTTCTCGATGATCTTGGCGACGACCTCTGGCGTGATCGGCTCGATATACGTCGCGTCCGCCAGCTCCGGATCTGTCATGATCGTCGCTGGATTGGAGTTGACGAGGATGATCCGGTAACCCTCCTCCTTCAACGCCTTGCACGCCTGCGTGCCGGAATAGTCGAACTCGCAGGCCTGGCCGATGACGATCGGTCCCGCCCCGATGATGAGGATGGACTTGATATCCGTGCGTTTGGGCATGAGGCGGCCTTTTAAGTCATGGTCGGCGGCTTTGGCTATAGCCCAATTCACGCGAGCGCAACTGTGCATGCACCGGCGCGGCACCAGTGCATGCAGGAAGCGCGATCAGGCAGAGATGCGCGAGGCTTATTTCTTCTCGTCTGGCTTGGCGTCCGCCGGCTTGTCGACCGGGGCCCCGGGGAAGTTCGGAGGGTCGACCTTGATATCGATAGGGTAGCTGTAGATGGCCTCGAAGATCGGCTTCTCCAAGCGGTCGGCGCGGCCGAAGATGCTGCGAGCCGGCAGACCGGTCGTCGGATCGACGAAGATCACGCGCACCGGACGATCTGGCAGCTTGGGCTTTTCTGTCGCGCCCGGGCTCAGGTTCTGCGGGCCGGGCTCGGTGTTCTCGCCGCGGTAGGCGAGATAGTTCTGACCATCCACCGGCTGCTTTCCTAGGCAATCGAACTCGCCGAGCGAGCCATCCTGTTTCTCGCCCAGCGTCTCCTGCATCTGCGCCGCCATGGCATCGGCGACCTGCGGATGCAGCGGATGCCACTGCTCGCCTTCCATTCGGCTCCAGCCATCCCGCCCAATGACTACGGTCTCCACCGGCTTCGGCTCCAGCGTCGAGGTGATCACCTGGCGCATCCGGTTGGGGAACACATAGTCGACCGTCATGTTCACCAGACCTTGCTCCGACAGCATCTTGGTGGTCATGCGGAATCCGCTGGTCTTGCGCTGGCGTTCCAGAGCCGCCGCCACCTCGTCCTTGCAGTCTGCATGAGCGACGCTGCCAGCGGCGATCAGCACGGTTACGGCCGTCAGCAAGCGGCACATCATCTGCTTCTTCATCGTTCGTTTCCTCAAACAGCTACGCGCGCGATTTTTGCGCTTATCTCATTTTCACCAGCGGGGCATTCGGATGGTCTTCGATCTCGAGGTGCTCGGGATAGTCGTAGACGCCCTTGAACACCACCTCGGTCGATGGCGCCTCGGCCGAGACGATATTCACCATCGGCAGCCCGGTTTTCGGATCGACGTAGACCGTGCGGTGGAGCGTCGGAGCGCCGGCTCCCGCGCCGGAGTCCGAGCGCTTCTCGACGCTCCGATAGGCGAGATAATCCTTGCCGTCGAGTTGTACCGGGCCGAGGCAGTCGAAATCACCCACCTCCTTGGGTGGATCCACCACTGCCGCCCGTACCTGCGCGATTATCGTCTGGGCAACGGCCGGCATAAGCTCCTCCCACGCCCCGCCCTGCCGGCTGTAGGCGCGCGCCCCATAAAGGACGGTTTCGAGCGGTTCCTGGCTCGGCGCGATGATCGTCTGGCGCATGCGGTCAGGCGGCTGGTATTCGACGTTGATCTTTACCTGTCCGGCCGGGCTCTTCATCTCCGAGGCCATGGTGAACGCCCGCGACGAACGCTGTTTGTTGAAGGCATCGGCCACCGCGCCGCGGCATTTGTCATCGGCCATCGCCGAGGCGGTAAGCAAGGCCGTGATTGCGCAAAAAATGGCGCACCGCTGCATGAATTCCTCCCTGGTCCGCCGTTGGGCTTATTGCCGTCGGCGCCGCTTGATTACTGTGCCTCGGGAACTTTTTCCACGCAGGAGACACAATATTCCCGAAGAGGGTACACTATAACGTCGCCGGAACGGCCCGCGAGAGCCGTCAGCATTAATGTTTTGTAGGGTACCCCGGCTCAACCGATCTTGCGGCGGCGCATCAATTCGACGAAGCGGTCGAACAGGTAGTGGCTGTCCTGCGGGCCTGGGGAGGCCTCTGGATGGTACTGGACCGAAAAAATCGGCTTGTCCTTCACCTGCAAACCGCAGTTGGTCCCGTCGAACAGCGACACGTGCGTCTCCTCGACGTCGGCAGGCAATGTCGACCGGTCCACGGTAAACCCATGGTTCATCGACGTGATCTCCACCTTCTGCGTGGAGAAGTCCTTCACCGGATGATTCGCGCCGTGGTGGCCCTGAGCCATCTTGTGCGTCTTCGCACCTAGCGCCAGCGCCAGCATCTGGTGTCCGAGGCAAATGCCGAACACCGGCAGGCCCGACGATACGATCTTCTGGATTTCGGGAACCGCGTACTTGCCGGTCGCTGCCGGATCGCCCGGGCCATTCGACAGGAACACGCCGTCCGGCTTGCGCTCCAGGATGTCCTCGGCGCTGGTCGTTGCCGGGACGACCGTTACCTTGCAGCCAGCACTCGCCAGGCAGCGCAGGATGTTGCGCTTGAGGCCATAGTCTACGGCAACAACATGGAACGGCGCATCTTCGATACGTCCATACCCGGTGCCCCACACCCAGCGCGTCTCGTCCCAGGAGTAGCTTTGGCCGCTCGTGACATCCGGCACGAGGTCCATGCCATCGAGGCCCGGCCACGCTGCCGCTTCCGCCTTCAGCTTCTCGATATCGAAGTTGCCCGATGGCTCATGCGCTATGACGCCGTTCGGCATCCCCTTCTCGCGGATGAGTACCGTCAGCGCTCGCGTATCGATGCCGGCGATGGCGATGATCCCGCGCGCCTTCAGCCAGCGATCGAGGTGCTCTGCCGAGCGGTAGTTCGAAGGGTTGGTGATATCAGCCCGCAGCACAGCCCCCCGCACTCCCGAGCGCGCCGCGAGGTTCGACGTCTCGGTGTCGTCGTTGTTGGCGCCGACGTTGCCGATGTGCGGGAACGTGAAGGTGATGATCTGGCCTGCGTACGAGGGATCCGTCAGGATCTCCTGGTACCCCGTCATCGCCGTGTTGAAACAAACCTCGCCGACGGCCGAGCCTGTGGCTCCAAGCCCCGTTCCGGAGATCACGGTGCCATCAGCCAGCACGAGGCGAGCCGTCAGGGGCGCATCGGCCCAGGGCAGTGGCGTATCTGATTGCGGGGTCGTCAATGGCGGCTCCGGCAGTCGCGTCTGATGCGGCACAACGGGCGCTGCCGTGCACCGGCCACACGCTGGGCGAAAGGGCGGAATGCGGCCGGAACCTATGGTAAGGGCAACGCCCGGTCAACAGCGTGGCCTTGCGACCTGACGCTCAGCCAACAGGACGATCGCTTGCGCCTGGCGGGCGACGTGCCTAAACACGCCGACGAGCAATGGAGGCTTAAGATGCGCGACAAGATCAACGACGACCTGAAGACGGCGATGAAGGCCGGCGAGAAGGATCGCGTCGGCACGCTCCGCCTCATCAATGCGGCGATCAAGGCAGCCGACATCGAGGCCCGCCCCTCCGGCAAGGACAAGATCTCCGACACCGACATCCTGTCGGTGCTCGCCAAGATGGTGAAGCAGCGGCGCGATTCCATCGAGCAGTACACGGCCGGTGGCCGCCAGGACCTCGTCGACAAGGAGCAGGCCGAGATCAACGTCATCGAGGCCTACCTGCCCAAGCAGATGAGCGAAGACGAGGCCAAGACGGCCATCGCCGCCATTATCAAGGAAGTTGGCGCCGCTGGCCCCAAGGACATGGGCAAGGTCATGGCCGCGCTCAAAGCCAAATACGCGGGTCAGATGGACTTTGGCAAAGCCTCAGCCCTCACCAAAGACCTATTGAAGTAGCACCGGCCGGTCACGAGCGGCTGTTCGGGCGCGTCCCGGCCGGCACTTGGCGTAATCGGTGCCTGTGCACATCGGTGACAGCACACTTGTGCCACGTGGGGACGCGAGCGAATCAGGCGATACGTTCGCCTACAGAGCGCGCGCCGCGTTCTTTCTTGCTCGTCCGACACTTGGCAATGGGCCCAAATGCGCTATCCGCCAAACTTTCTGGAAGAGATCCGCGCGCGCATCAGCGTCAGCGCGGTCGTCGGCCGCAAAGTGGCGCTGAAGCGCGCTGGGCGTGAATACAAGGGCCTCTCCCCCTTCAAAATGGAGAAGACCCCCTCTTTCACGGTCAACGACCAGAAGGGCTTCTACCACTGCTTCGCCTCTGGCGAGCACGGCGACATCTTTACCTTCCTGATGAAGACCGAGGGGCTCTCATTCCCCGAGGCCATCGAGCGCCTCGCCGCCGAAGCCGGCGTGCCGATGCCCAAGGTGTCGGCACACGATGAAGCACGCGAAGACGAGCGCGAGCGCCTCTACCGGATCATCGAGATATCTCAGGCCTTCTTTGAGGAAGCGCTGAAATCGGGCGCTGGCACTGAAGCCCGGCGCTACCTGGAAAAACGCGGCCTCAAGCGCGAGACCATCGCCGCCTTCAAAATCGGCTATGCACCCAACGACAAGTCGGCGCTGCGCCAGCACCTGGCGGCCGCCGGCTTCAAGGTCGAGGAAATGATCGCCTCGGGCATGCTCATCGGCGGCGAGGACATCCCCGTCGCCTACGACCGCTTCCGCCATCGCGTCATGTTTCCCATCACCGACCTGCGCGGACGGGCGATTGCGTTTGGCGGTCGCGCGCTCGCTCCCGACGCGCCGGCCAAATACCTCAACTCGCCGGAAACACCCCTCTTCCATAAGGGCCACATTCTCTTCAACGCTCAGCGCGCTCGCGGTCCCGCCCACGACAAATCCCGCATCGTCGTCGTCGAGGGCTATATGGACGTCATCTCGCTGAGCGAAGCGGGCTTCCCAGAGGCGGTTGCCCCGCTCGGCACGGCCCTCACCGAAGATCAGGTGAAGCTGCTCTGGCGCATGGTCGACGAGCCGATCCTCTGCTTCGACGGCGACGCGGCTGGCCGCAAGGCCGCCTTCCGTGCCGTCGAAACTGTCCTGCCGCTGCTGACGCCCGGCCACAGCGTGCGCTTTTCGTTCCTGCCCGGCGGGCTCGACCCAGACGACCTCGTGCGCCAGAGCGGACCGCAAGCTTTCGCCGATGAACTTGCGAAAACGCGCGCGCTCTTCGACGTGCTGTGGGAGCGCGAGACGCAAGGGCAGGATCTCTCCACCCCCGAGCAACGCGCAGCGTTCGAGAGCCGGCTCGCGGGCATGGTCGCCAAGATTGGCGATGGGGGGGTCCGCGCCCAGTATGAGCGCGAGCTACGCGAGACGCTCTACGCCCTCAACCGTACCGTGGTGCGCGAGATCGCGCGCGGCCAGGGACCGCGCAAGTCCGCAAACGGTCCTGCCCCGCGCCGAAACAATACCACCCCCGATTGGCGCTTACGCGAGCGTGCCCGGCTCGGCTCCGCGACGTTTCCCATCGTCGCACCACGCCGCGCCGCCGCCAGCCCCGAGTTGGCCTCGCGCGCCGAACTGGCCCCGCCACGCGAAGCCTTACTACTGAAAACGCTGCTCAATCACCCCTGGCTTATCGACGAGCATGCCGAAGAGATTGCCGCCGCCACCCTCGCTTCCCAGCCCATGGCACGGCTGCGAGATATGATCCTGGCGAGCCAAGCTGTGGAGAATGAGCTTGACAGAGCACGCCTACGCTCCCAATTGAGCGATGCGGGCCTCGGCAAGGTCGTAGACCTTGTGGAGCGTTCCGTTACGCATAGAAGCGATCGTTTCGCAGAGCCTGATGCCCCGCGGGCCGAGGTGGAAGCTGGCTGGCGCCACGCCCTCGCGCTGCATGAGAGGCAGGTCGGCTTGCAGAAGTCGCTCGAAGCAGCTGTCCAGGCTTATCACCGGGACGGCTCCGAGGACGCGCTTGCGCGCATCTGCGAGATCCAGGGCCTGCTTGCAAGGGCAAGCGAACCCATCTCAGCAGATTAACCAGTTGTTCTGGCGTGCTCTTTGCGTGCGAGGGGTGAGACGAGCGCTATGTGTCCCGCGCGTGCGGCGCGGGTAGTGCAGGGATCAAAGGGGTGGACACCTTCGGCATGCGCACGCCCTGGTGTTTCACCGGAACTGAAAGCCATTGCGACGAAACGTCGCACGCCGTCAGGCGCTGACAAAGCGGGATGCGAGCCCTTGAAAGCACAGGCCGTTAAGACGAAAGCCTCCACCGGACGCACTAAGGTCGCGCCGGTAGCGAAGAACGAGGACCAGGACAAGCAGGGTGACGCTCCCGAGCGCGACAGCCCGCTCCTCGATCTCTCCGATCAGGCCGTCAAGAAACTGCTGAAGACCGCGAAGGCCCGCGGTTATGTCACGTATGACGAGCTGAACTCCGTCCTCCCCTCCGAAGAAGTGTCCTCCGAGCAGATCGAGGACACGATGGCGATGCTGTCCGATATGGGCATCAACGTTGTCGATACTGAGGAAGGCGAGGAAGCCCAGGAAGCTGCCGGCGCCGACGATACCGACGAAGAAGAAGGCGGTGGCCGCGCCCTCGCCCCGCAATCCGCGCTCACCACCACCAGCACTCGTTCCGAGCCGACCGAGCGCACCGATGATCCCGTGCGCATGTACCTGCGCGAGATGGGCTCCGTTGAGCTTCTGTCGCGCGAGGGCGAAATCGCCATCGCCAAGCGCATCGAGGCCGGCCGCGAGGCGATGATTGCCGGACTGTGCGAAAGCCCGCTGACCTTCCAGGCCATCATCATCTGGCGCGACGAGCTGAACGAAGGCAAGATTCTGCTCCGCGACATCATCGATCTCGAAGCGACCTACGAAGGCCCCGAGGCTAAGCAGCCGCCTCCTGCCCTGGGCGAAGGCGAAGAAGCCGAAGCCGAGGAAGGCTCATCCGAGACGCCAGCCGAAGGCGAGATGGATGACGAGGACGACTACGAAAATGCGCTCTCGCTCGCAGCCATGGAAGCCGAGCTGAAGCCGAAGGTCCTAGAGACGTTCGACCGCATCGCCTCCACCTACAAGAAGCTGCGCAAGCAGCAGGACAAGAAGCTCGAGCAGCAGGTTGCCGGCGAGCAGGGCTCCAAGAAGGAGCAGAAGGCCTACGACAAGCACCGCGAGGAAATCATCGCGGACGTGAAGAGCCTCTCGCTCAACAACAACCGTATCGAAAGCCTCGTCGAGCAGCTCTACGGCATCAACAAGAAGCTCGTCGGTCTCGAAGGCCAGCTCATGCGCCTTGCAGAGTCGTGCGGCGTGCCGCGCCAGGCATTCATCGACGAGTACTTCGGCAACGAGCTCGATCAGACCTGGCTCGATCGCGTCAGCGGTCTTGGTCGCAAGTGGCAGACGTTTGTCAAGAACGAGAAGGCCCGCATCGAGAAGCAGCGCGGTGACATCCACACCCTCGCCTCCGAAACCGGCCTCGAAATCACCGAGTTCCGCCGCATCGTCAAGGCGGTGCAGAAGGGCGAGCGCGAAGCCCGCCAGGCAAAGAAGGAAATGGTCGAAGCGAACCTCCGCCTCGTCATCTCCATCGCCAAGAAATACACCAACCGCGGCCTGCAGTTCCTCGACCTGATCCAGGAAGGCAACATCGGCCTGATGAAGGCGGTCGATAAGTTCGAATACCGCCGCGGCTACAAGTTCTCGACCTATGCTACCTGGTGGATCCGTCAGGCCATCACCCGCTCGATCGCCGATCAGGCGCGCACCATCCGCATTCCCGTGCACATGATCGAGACGATCAACAAGATCGTGCGCACTTCGCGCCAGATGCTGCACGAGATCGGCCGCGAGCCGACCCCGGAAGAGCTGGCCGAAAAGCTGGCCATGCCGCTGGAGAAGGTGCGCAAGGTTCTGAAGATCGCCAAGGAGCCGATCTCGCTCGAAACGCCGATCGGCGACGAGGAAGATTCACACCTGGGCGATTTCATCGAGGACCGCAACGCGGTGCTCCCGATCGACGCCGCCATCCAGTCGAACCTGCGCGAGACCACCACCCGCGTCCTGGCCTCGCTCACCCCGCGCGAAGAGCGCGTGTTGCGTATGCGCTTCGGCATCGGCATGAACACCGACCACACGCTGGAAGAAGTCGGCCAGCAGTTCTCGGTCACGCGCGAACGCATCCGTCAGATCGAGGCCAAGGCGCTGCGCAAGCTCAAGCACCCGAGCCGCTCGCGCAAGCTGCGCTCCTTCCTCGACAACTGAGACTGATCGACATCAGCCGAATATCGGGCCCCCGCGGAAGAATATCCTCCGGGGGCCTTCAATTTTATCGGCTTTGTCCACGCGGCAGTAGAACGATTGCGCCATGCTTCCCGCTGAGCTGAGCTGAGCTGCGGAGGAAGCGAACATGACTGCCAGAACCTTTTCATACATCGCCGGAGCCGTCTTCTTGGCTATCGCACTCGTTCAGCTCACCCGCGCTGTCGGCGGCTGGAATGTCGAAGTTGCATCGACGGCTATCCCGGTGTGGGTAAGCTGGGTCACCGGCATTATCGCCACGACACTCGGCTGGCTCGGTCTCACCGCTCGCAACTAATTATCCGCGCTTCATCGCGCCGAAAGCGCTCGTTGTTGCGGGCCTCGGGCGGCAACCCCGGAAGAAACGGCAAGCAGCGCGGCCAATAGTTTCCTGGTGCCGGGCACCGATCTCCCATAACTGAACTTCGACCAATGCCGCCAACGCGGTAAGCGGCGCACCTGCCGCTGCACAAAGAAACGTTCGGGAGACAGATATGCCAGCGATCAGTCGCCGCGAGGTCCTCGGGGCCGCCCTTGCCATTGCCGCCGCCCAGGTAACGACGTCCCCAGCGAACGCGGCACCATCCGACATCGACGCCAAGCTCGCCGAGATCGAAGCTGGCATCAAGGGCAAGCTGGGCGTCGCCATTATCGACACAAAAACCGGCGAGTTGTACGCCCGCAACCCGTTTGAGCGCTTCCCACTCTGCAGCACCTTCAAACTCCTTGCCGCAGCCCTGGTGCTCGTGCGCGTCGATAACGGCGAGGAAAAACTCGACCGCCGCATCGTCATCGAGAAGGGCGACATCGTCCCCTACTCGCCCGTTACCGAGCAGCATATCGGCGGCGAAGGCATGACCATAGCCGAGCTATGCGAAGCCGCCATCACCCGCAGCGACAACACCGCCGCCAACGTGCTTCTCAAGACCTTCGGCGGACCCGAAGCCCTCACCAACTGGCTGCGCACTCTCGGCGATCAGGCGACGCGCCTCGACCGCGCCGAACCCGCGCTCAACGACGTATCGGAGGGCGATTTCCGCGACGGCACCACGCCGCGCGCCATGGCCTATACCGTGCAGCGCATCCTGCTCGGCAATGTCTTGTCCAAGTCCAACGAGAAGCAGCTGCTCGACTGGCTCGTCGCCAACAAGACCGGCGACGCACGCCTCCGCGCAGGCCTGCCGTCTGACTGGCGCGTCGGCGACAAAACGGGCACCTGTAAAGGGACCACCAGCGACGTCGCCATCGTCTGGCCGCCGAACCATCCCCCGCTCATCATTGCCGCCTACCTGACGGCCCCCGGCGCTTCACCCGAAGCCCGCGAGAAAGCGCTCGCTTCCGTCGCCCGCACCGTCACCGAACTCGTCTAGCGGAGGCCGGAAGCGTGGCCGAAATTTAGGCGCACTGCGCCTCCAAACTCGGTCGGTCTGCATCCTCCCCAGCGAGTTCCAGCGTGCGCGACGACAAGATGACGAGCCGCAGCGGCGCCGCCGCATGGCCGGTGCTCCGCCAGTTCATCGAGGCCGAAGCGCACGTTGCTACGCGCATGAGCAGTCGCCCGGCGACGGCGGCGCTCTACGAGTTCCTTCGCTTCGGCATGAAGCAAGCCTGGGCCTGCCTGTTCGGCGGCCTGATGGTCTCGTTGCTGATTGCGACTTACCTGTTCTATCCGGGCCACGCGGCGCTGGCCCGCTATGATTTTCTCTTCCTCGCCGCGCTCTCGCTACAAGCCATGCTGCTCATCTTCCGCTTGGAGACGATGGAAGAGGCCAAGGTCATCGCCGCCTATCACGTGGTCGGCACAATCATGGAAATCTTCAAGACCTCGGTGGGCTCCTGGATCTACCCGGAAGAATGCTTCTTTCGCATCGCCGGCGTCCCGCTCTTTTCCGGCTTCATGTACTCGTGCATCGGCAGCTACATCTGCCGCGCCTGGACGCTGTTCCACTTCGAGTTTAGAGCCCATCCTTCGACTGGCTGGCTCGTCGCACTCAGCGTCGCGATCTACGCCAACTTCTTCACCCACCACTACATGCCGGATATGCGCTGGGCACTGTTTCTTGCCGCGGCTGTCCTCTTCGCGCGCACCCGCATCTATTTCGTCAATTGGCGCGAGTATCGCTGGATGCCCCTCCTGCTCGGATTGGGGCTCGTCACCTCCTTCATCTGGCTGGCAGAAAATGTCGGAACCTTCACCAAGACCTGGCTCTATCCGACCCAGCGCGCCACCTGGTCGATGGTCAGTGCCGGAAAGTTCGGTTCCTGGTTCCTGTTGCTGATCATCAGCTATACGCTTGTCGCTCTGATCAAGAAGCCGGCCGAGCGCATCGTCGCTGCACCGGACTCCGATCAGGACGCAGATCGGATCAAGGCACTCCAAACCGCAAATGCCTGATACGCCACGCATCTACCTCGCTGGGCCGGAGGTGTTCTTCCCCGACGCTGTTCAGCAGGGCGAAGCGAAAAAGCGCGTATGCGCCGAGCATGGCTTCGAAGGCGTCTACCCCCTCGACAACGCGATCGAGGGCGCGGCGCATTTGCAGCCGCAGGAACTCGCCCGCCGCATCAGTCACGGCAATGAACGACTGATGCGCTCGTGCGAGCTCGTGATCGCCAACTGCACGCCGTTCCGCTCAATCTCCATCGACGCAGGCACGGCGTTCGAGATCGGCTTCATGCAGGCGCTGGGCAAGCCCGTGCTCGGCTACTCCAACACCACCGCAGACTACGCCGCCCGCGTGCGCGCGACAGCCGAGGCGGTGGGGCACGTATGGGACGCGGAAAGCAACGCCGCCGACATCGAGGATTTCGGGCTAGCCGAAAACCTCATGATCGCCGTTGCCATTCTCGACGCCGGTGGCGAGTTCGTGACCCAAGAGGTGTCTTCCAGCTGCACCCTGTCGGATCTCACCGGCTTCCGCCGCTGCCTCGACATCGCCGGCCGGATATTTGGTACAGCCTATCAGAAACGATAGTGACACAACTTTGGATTGTATTCCACAGGTAAACCTATATCGTGGTTGTATATTTCAACAACGAAGTTTCCCGCCGTGCTTATTCGCTTTCGATCGTTTGCATGGAACATCCGCACCCTTGGTCCCAAGGACTGGCTGCGATGCTTTGTAATCAACGTCGGCCTCACGGTGCGCGAGCGGCTCAGTTGGCTGAGCCCCCGAAGCGGTTCTCCATCGGCCGCAACGAAGCCTGAAACGACCTGACGAATATCCCCATATCGGGACGGAGGCGACCCAAAAGGCCGCCTCCAGCCGCATGCCGCAATCAGCGGTTCGCCAAAGGCGGCTCGACGATCAGTCCGACGATGCGCCGAACGACCGGCAGCACGACCAGCAAGGTCGGAAAGGCCACTAGCCATGACAATCCCCAGGCGACTGGCCAAGTCGAAAGGAACATCGGACCGAACCCGAGGCTCTTCCAGGTCGAAATAGCCGAGACGACGAACGTCATCAGCAGCGACAGCACCAACGGCATGATGATCGAGACGTACTGCGCGGGCAGACGCCTGCGCTGAGAGCGTTGAACGATCGACATATTTTCATGACTTTCAGTACGGCTCGGTGCGTGGTGGGCAATGTCAAATCGCATCCCTCCAGCATCGGAGCCGGGTTGGATGCGTTGCCTCACGTGAACGCTTACGGCCGTTGGCAGCGTGAAGCTGCCCATCATCGGCAGCAGTTCAATACCAGGAGCAATCGCCGGCGCCAAGACCGACTATCAACGTCGCCATTGTGGGAACGAATGGCAATGGGCATACTCGTTTGGCCAAATAAGAACGAGAGAATCGCCAGATGCGCCGCGCCCGATTGCTGCTCGCCTGCACTGCTGCCGTGAGCTTGGTCCTCGGCTTCGCGCTCCCCGCAAATGCCGGCAACGCCTGGGACGAGATCCGCGGCAGCCTCTTCGCCGAGCGTACCATCACCCCTGCGGGTGATCTTGTGCACCTCGAAGCCCCCTTCCGTCCGCTGGATCAGCGCGCGACCCCGATCGACGTGGAGGCGAAATTCGCCGATGGCCGCAGCATCCGCGCTGTCACGCTGATCGTCGACGAGAACCCATCGCCAGTCGCCGCGCGCTTCGAGTTCGGCGGCACCCGCGAGCACGTGCATCTGTCGACCAAGCTACGCCTCAACGCCGCCACCGACGTGCGCGCCATCGTCGAGGCCTCCGACGGTCAGCTCTATATGGCTCAGCGCTTCGTGCGCTTCGCCGGAGGCCAGGCGGCATGCTCTGCGCCACCCTCCGGCAGCCCCGAGCAGATCGCGGCGACGATGGGGAATATGACACTCGAACCGCTGTCCAAGCAGGGCGCCGCCACGCAAATCGAACCGCGCGCGCGCCTCAAGATCATGCACCCCAACCACACCGGCATGGTGCTCGATCAGCTCACGCTGCTGTATGTGCCGCTGCGCATCCTCACCGATGTCGAAGTGCGTCAGGGCGATGAGCGCGTGTTTTCCATGCAAGGTTCGATGACTTTGGCCCAGGACCCCGTCATCGACTTCGACTATCGCACCAACGGCGCGACGGCCCTGCGTATCGACGCGCGCGATAGCGACGGCGCCGGCTGGAGCCAGGTGTTTCCTATCGGCCAAGGCAGCTAGCCTTCGCGCGGCCGACTAGTTGATCTCGACGATTTCGGCTTCCGCACCCGCGACCTTGACGATGTCACCGACGGATTTTCCGGCGAGCTGGCGTGCAAGCGGCGAGACATATGAGATCGAGCCCTTCGCCGGATCGGCCTCGTCTTCGCCCACGATGCGATACGTCTGCCGGCGACCGTCATCGCGCGCGATCGTCACAGTCGAGCCGAACTGCACCTGATCGTTGTCTGCGGGGAGCGGCACCAGCTCCGCACTTGCCAGTCGCGAACTCCAGTAGCGCAAGTCGCGCGCGGTCGCCGCCATGGCCTCGCGATCGCCTTCGGCCTGAGCCGCAGCGTGCTCAGCGTCGAATTTCTGCACCTCGCCCTCGATCTGCGCCAAGCCCTCCTTGGTCACAAGGTTGGGATGCTCGGAGATCAAGCGGTCAGGCAGCTCGTCGACGCTATCCTGCTCCTTGACGAACGCGCGGCTCATATCAGTCTCTCAGCTCTCGACTTCTGGCAGCCGGCCAAAGCACCGGCACGAACCAGACAGTATAGCCGCGAGAACAACAGGCGCATAATGGCGATGCGCACATTGTTGCCATCCTGGAAAGGGCTTAGATTCCGCCCGATCTGACAGGAGGACGGGCCATCGAACTGAGCCTCACCAAGTTTGAGAAGCGCCACCAGAAGGTCGCGACGCGCATCGCTTTTGCCGAGCGCATGGCCCGCGCGGTCGGCCTCGCAATGATCTTGATCTTGCCCAGCCTTGTGATCGGGATTGCCGGCTATATGTACTTCGAAGGCATGACGCTGACCGATGCGTTTCTCAATGCTTCGATGATTCTATCGAGCATGGGTCCGGCTTCGCAGCTTCACTCGCAGGCGGGTAAAGTCTTCGCCGGCTTCTACGCGCTCTATTCGGGCTTGATCGTCGTCATCGCCACCGGCTTCGTGCTGGCGCCGATTTTCCATCGCGTCCTGCATAAGTTCCACGTCGAGACCTCTCGCGAGGATAGCTGATGCCCGTGTTGCCCGATCCTCCGGCTGCTGAAACCGCGATCATCGAACTGACGAATGCCTTCCGCGCCACGCAGAAGCTCGCCCCCGTTCGCCAGAATCCGACGCTTGCTGCCGCGGCACGCGCCTACGCGAAGAAGCTGATCGCGTTTCAGGGTCTGTCGCACACGGCGGATGGAACGACGCCCGCGCAGCGCGTCACAAGCGCTGGTTACAGCTACTGTGAATTGAGCGAAAACCTCGCGTCTATCCTCGCGAGACGCAGCTTGACCACAGATGAATATGCTCGCCGTACGGTCACAGGCTGGGAGAACTCGCCCGGGCACAGAAAGAACATGCTGCTCCCCCACGTCACCGAGACGGGCGTCGGTGTGGTGCGCGTTTCGCCAAACGAGCCGAAGTATATCGCCGTGCAATTGTTCGCTCGCCCCGAAGCCGCAAAATACAGCTTCAAGATCCGCAACGAGGCGCCGAGCACAATCGCTTATCGCTTCAACGATACGCCCAACACCGTTTCCCCGCGCCAGATCATCACGCACACGACCTGCCTGCCCGGAACTATCGCCTTTGAGACTACCGACGCCCCGAACGTCAAAGCGCGCTATGAAACGCGCGCTGGGCAAGTCTATTCGCTGAAGCCGACATCCACGGGCGTAACGGTCGAGGTCAACGGCCAGAGCATCGGCCGCGATTAGGCCGCCGCCGCAGCCCGCCGACCCATCAGATCCTTGAAGCGCACACGGGCCGACGGCATTGCCTCGCCGCGCGGCAGCAGAACACGCGTTTCCAGAAAATGCCCGGTGAGTTCCAGCCCGGCAATGACATCGGCCAGCGTCGGCGTCGTGCCTTGCCGAGCTTTGCTGAGGAACAGCGGTAGTGCCAACAGGCGATCCTTGTAGTCCTCGCCTGCGCTCTCCGACACCGCCCGACCAGACTTCGGCGAAACATAGATCAGGTTGTCGTTGCTGCCTGTCGCCGCGCACGCTGAAAGATCGAGACCGAAACCCAATTCGTCCAGCAGCGCGAGCTCCCAGCGCACCATCAACGCCGGCCACACCTCGGGCTCATCGAGATATCCCAGCACGAATAGCGCGATCTCGAACAGCGACGGATGCGGGTCGCGCTCGGGCAGCAACCGCGCCAACGCGCATAGGGACGACAACCCCGCCAGCGCCAGCGGATCGTCCATTGACTGCGCCGCATACCCTTTGCGCAGATCGACAACCACATGCCCGAGCTGCTCGGCCAGCCGCGCCTTCCACGTCGCATCGACGTGATTGCCCATTTGCAGCACGGGCCGCAGTTTGCGCGAGCGTCCGCCGTGCACCATCCCAAGATGGCGGCCATGCGCGCGCGTAAAGATCTCGGCGATCGCCGCCGTCTCCCCGTGCGCTTTCACCGATAGGATGATGCCCTCATCGGACCACTGCACTTAGCGTTTCCTCGGCTCTTTCCAGGACCAGCGCCCATAACGCCACGGAGCGAGAACATGATGCTCGTGGCTCAGATCTGGCACCGGATCGTGCCCCCGCGTACCGCACGGATGACACCGCGACAAGCGCGACACCGTCAGCCAGAAGCCGCGCCAGGCACCGTTCTTGTCAATCGCTTCCAGCGCGTACTCCGAGCATGAAGGCACGTGCCGGCAACTCCACCCCACATACGGCTTCAGAGTCCAGCGGTAGACATGGATGGGAACCTTCAAGATCGTGCCGGCGAGACTCATTCGTAGGGCTCGCCCGACTTTCGTACGAAACTGCGCTGGCCCTCGCGCTTGATGAACCGCAGATCGATATCTGGATAATTCGCCTCGTCATCCTCCGCGCGCGTGCCGATCTCCAAATAGGTCACGGGCGCATTCGAGCGATTGACGAGCTGGTGTGCATCCGGCACCCCAGCAGCAAACGTCGCTGCCATCCCTGCGCCAAGCACTTCCTCGCCGGCCTCGGTGACGAGGACCGCTTCGCCTTCGAGGATGAAGATGAACTCGTCCTCTTTCGCATGCCAATGACGCAGCGAGGACACTCCGCCCGGCTCCAGCGTGGTCAGGTTGACGCCGAACTGCGTCAGCCCACCGGCATCGCCGAGCGCGCGCTTGATGCGCTTATCGAAGCCCGCTGCAAATTCCGCCGGATAGATCGTGCTCCGCCGGCCCGGCAGTTTCATCGGATCGCGGATCACCGCCATTTGCGACCTGCATTCTTTAGGCGCTCTCAGCGCTTGCCTGCTCACCCGGCTGCTTGCTTTCGATCTCCGCGATGGCGCGCTCCAGCGCGTCGAAGATCAGCAGCACCGAGCCATGCCGCGCCTTATAGTGCCGAACTGGTTCGAGAACAGCGAGATCTGCAAAGCGCCCAGTCGGCGTGGCGCCATTTTCCTTCAGCATGCGCCGCATCTCAGCTCCCGCTTGGCGCACCTCGTCCACGCGGGCCCCAACAATATGGCTGCCGACCACAGAACACGTCGCCTGCCCCAGCAGGCACGCCTTCACCGACTGCCCGAAGCCGGTCACGACACCATCTTCCAGATTGAGGTCGATCATCACCGTCGACCCGCACAGCTTGGAATGGGCCGTCACCGTCGCATCCGGATTGGAAAGCCGCTCGCAGTGGGGTATGTGCGCGGCCAGCTCCAGGAGCTTCGAGTTGTAGATCGCGTCAAGGTCAGCCATCTAAGCTATGCGCCCCTGCAGTTTTCCGGTGGCCGCCAGCTTCCATCCGGGCGGCGGACCTCCGATAATATAAGGCGCCCGCCGCCTCAGCACACCCGGTAAGGCCGTCGCGGCACTATCCTGCCACTTCACCAGCCCGGTACCGACCATTCGAGGAGACGACCTTGACCAACGCCTCCGGCCCCAAGCTGCACAGCGCCAAGCCCGTCCGGCCATCGCGCGACGAGGCCGAGCAGGCTGTGCGCACGCTGCTGGCCTGGCTCGGCGACGACCCCTCCCGGCCAGGGCTCGCCAATACCCCCAAGCGCGTCGCCGCCTCCTTCGAGGAACGCTTCCGCGGCTACCGCGAGGACCCGGCAGCCGAGCTGGCCCGCACCTACGAGGACCTCTCCGGTTACGCCGACATGGTCTTGCTGCGCGACATCCGGCTCGAAAGCTATTGCGAGCACCACATCGCTCCGTTCACCGGCGTTGCGCACGTAGCATATCTGCCGAACCGCCGCGTAGTCGGCCTTTCGAAGCTCGCCCGCATCGTCGACATCTTTGCCCGGCGACTGCAGGTGCAGGAATCTCTCACCGCTCAGATCGGCGAAACCATCCAGAGCGGTCTCGAGCCACTCGGCGTTGCCGTGCTGATCCGCGCCACGCACCAATGCATGACACTATCGGAGGTCAACCAGCCCGGAGCCGTCATGGAGACATCGCATTTCACCGGCGTCTTCCGCGACGAGGATCGTTGGCGCCGACGCTTTCTCGACGCCATTGGCTCACCAACGCCCGCCTAAGCCCGGCACACTGACAAGGTCACGCATGTCCTCCACCAAGTCCGACGCGTTCGCCCCGCGGGGCGCCAAAGCGCAAATCGAATCCGGCCTCGACTTCACCCCGAAGTTCGACGCCGATGGTCTCATTCCGGCCATCGTCACCGACGCGCACTCGGGCGAAGTTTTGATGTTCGCCTTCATGAACGCGCACGCCCTCGCCCTCACCATCGAGACCGGCGTCGCCCATTTCTGGAGCCGCTCGCGGGACAAGCTTTGGAAGAAGGGCGAGGAAAGCGGCAACATACTTAACGTCGTCGAAATGCGCACCGACTGCGATCAAGACGTCGTCTGGCTCCGCGTTGACGTCAAAGGTGACGGCAAAACCTGCCACACCGGCCGCCGGAGCTGCTTCTATCGCGTGCTTCCATTGCCCGCCGATGCTCCAGCCGCGGCTCATCTGGCTTTCGCGCCCGACGCTGACACGTAAGTTTCCGATCTGGCAAACATTGCTGCAACTGCGTTTGGTCCGCCGCACTGCGAGACGGGTCTGCCTCATAGTGCAAGGTTAATCTTGGCCCCCTATATCTAAAGCGTATGCTGAATTTCAGGTCCGGTTCCTTGAGTCGGACTTGGGGCGACAAGCCTCTCGCTTTGATCAAGGGGCACATCACACCGGGGCACGGCGGGCACAAGCGCGAGAGCAGGTGGACATATGGCCAAGGCGAAGATCGGTCTAGCACTCGGTGGTGGTGCTGCACGAGGCTGGGCGCATATCGGTGTTCTCAAAGCACTCGTCGAAGCCGGAATAAAACCAGACATCATCGTTGGCACCTCGATCGGCGCAGTCGTCGGCGCGTGCCACGCCGCCGGACATCTCGATGCCCTGGAGGAATTCGCCCGCGAGCTGACCCGCCGCCGCATCTTTGGCTATCTCGACTTCAATTTTGCCGGTACCGCGCTGATCAACGGCCAGCGTCTCTGCGACCGCCTCGAGCGGCAGCTCGGCAATCTGCATATTGAAGATCTGGAGCCGCACTTCACCGCGGTCGCAACCGAGATCGGCACGGGCCATGAGATCTGGCTCTCGCGCGGCCGTCTCGCCGACGCCGTGCGCGCATCCTACGCGCTTCCAGGCATCTTCCGTCCGGTCAAGATCAACGGCCGCTGGCTGTTCGACGGCGCGCTCGTCAATCCGATCCCAGTGTCGGTGGCCCGGGCCCACGGCGCGCGCTACGTCATCGCCGTCAATCTCAACTTCGACATTTGCGGCCGCGGAACCGTCGTTCCGCATTTGGAGCCCGATCTCGTCGCCGAAATGGATCCACCCACCGCGAACGGCACCAATGGGAAGACCGTGCGTGGCTTGCTCAAGCGTCAGGTGCTCGGCAAGAGCGAAGCAACACCGGGCATCTCCAAGGTGATGGTGGAAGCGTTCAACATCGTGCAGGACCGCATTGCCCGCTCGCGGCTCGCCGGCGATCCACCTGATGCAATGATCAACCTGCGCTTGTCTGACGTCGGGCTGTTCGACTTCCACAGAGCCGACGAGCTCATTCGCCGCGGCGAGGAAGCAGCAAAGCGCCACCTCGCGGAAATGCACCGCGAGATCGATGCCCGCGAGCACGCACCAGGCGCCCATTCAGGCATCTACACCAACGCATGATTTTTTGGATTGCCGCGGTAGTCGGCGAGCCCGCCCAACGCAGGCTCGCCAAATAATCAGCCGGTGACGAAGTAGCCGCGCATCGCGGTCACTTCCATTTCCACTTCGGCGATATGGTTCTTCACGATGTCGCCGATCGACACGATGCCGACGAGCGCACCGTCCTCGATTACCGGCACGTGGCGGAAGCGCCCTTGCGTCATGACCTCCATGAGCTCGTCGAGCGTGCTCGACTCCTGGCACGAGATCACCGACGAGGTCATGGTTTGCGACACCGGCTCGTTCAGCACCTCCGGACCGCGCTCGCCGAGCTTGCGGATCAGGTCGCGTTCCGAAACGATGCCGACCACATCGCCCCGCTCGCCCACGATGACGATGGCGCCGATTTTCTTCTGAGCCAGCTTGTTCGCGATTTCCAGAAGCGTAACGTCGGGGCGTGCGGTCGCCACTGCACGGCCCTTCGCCTTCAGTATCTGCCCAATATTCATTGCATCTCCTCCCACTGCGCTCTGACAGCCGAAGTCCGGAACGCGAAATTTCGCGGATGCTGATCCGGCACCTCGATCCGGCAGGCGACGCACTGTGTCGTCTGCTTTTTATCACCGCTAACGCGGTATTGGATCATGGTGCTTTAATCACGTCATTGATGCAAGAACTTCAATGCACAATATCCCGTTCCGATGAATCGTCAGTTTGCGGTGCATCAAAGAAGCCGAAGAATAAAAGTCCGGCAAAGTATCCGCCGATGTGCGCCTCCCAAGCAATTCCACTGAGCCCGACGCTGCCGATGCCGAGCACTGCAAGGATGTTCGCTGCGAGAAATACGGCCGTCACCGCAACAACACGCTTGTCGCTGAGCGCTGCGAGAAGCGGCATTGCCCGCACCGATGCCGGATCCTCCCGCAGTGCGGCAAGACCGTGCCCGTCGATTGCCGGAAACAGAAAGCGCATTGTCGCGCCCATCAGTCCGGAAATCCCGCCCGATGCACCAACCATCGGACTCAACAGTCCCGGATTGAATATGAGGAAAGTCACAGCGCCAATCACAGAGCAGAATGCAAACAACGCCAGAAAGCGTACTGCCCCGACGCGATTGGCAACCGCACCGCCGAACGCCAGCAGCCACGCCGCGTTCAGCCCCAGGTGCACCCAGTCACCATGCACCAGCGTGTGCGTCAGGAACGAAGTGACGGCAGTGACATCGCCGCCCGGCAGTTCCCCCGCATATCCCGCATAGCGGGCAGGCACGAATGCCAGTGCCCACGTCAGCCACGCATCCCAGTTCTCCGGCAGCGCCAAGCGCACGACATGCACGGCAATCATTGCGCCGAGCAGCCCGAGCACAGCCCCGTGGATGTTGAACATCGGTTCGTGTCGTTCCACGGGTCTTCCTTCTCAATTTGGTACGCCCGGACCGGGCTCAGGCAGAGTTAACGGTAGTGCAGATGCCCGGCAACCGGGCAGCGCAGCGTAGTTCCACCACCAGAAGCGCTGGCACGGTTGCTGCTCCTGAAGCCACGGGAACGTGAGGATTGGAACCAACTGTCCCAATCTGGCACGGCTGTTAACCGGCCCTTGCGGGGGTACAGAGCAAGAACTGGTTTGCGTATGCAGTTGAAGCACAAGACTAGCCAGACGCTTTTTGCCTACTGGGAGAAGGTCCGGGGAAACCGAGCCACACCGCGTCGCTTCGAAATCGACCCGGGCAAGATTGCGGGCATTCTCCCATCGACTTTCATCCTGGAGCGCCTCGACTCAGAAAACTATCGCTTCCGTCTGGCAGGCACGCACGTTTGCGATATGTTCGGCTCAGAGTTGCGGGGTACCAACTTTCTTTCAGGCTGGTCTCACTCAGATCGCACATCGCTTGTGCGTCACCTCGCAGCCCTCAGCAAACAGGGCGCTATCGAAACTGTCCACCTGGAAGCGGCTCCCGTTGCCCGTGCCTCGACGTCATTCGAAGCAATCCTCCTGCCGCTGCGCCACACCGGTGACACCATCGACCGCGTACTGGGCGCGCTGGCGCCGCTCGATCCCCCGCAGTGGCTCGGCGAACTACCTTTGACGTCCAAGCGCATTATTTCCCAGGAACTGACCTGGCCGGCCGGCATTGAAAACGCAGCCCAGAAGCACCCCACCGACGCAGCCGTGCCTGTGATGCACCCTGGCACACACGCACGCGTCGTGCGCTCCGACCACCGCCAATTTCGCGTGTTCGAAGGTGGCCTGAGCCGCAGTGACGGCGACAAAGCGTAAGGCACCGGCCCGCGAATTTTCCAACTGTTCAAACAGCCAGTTACCCTACTCCATACAGAAATGACGCGGCGATTAGCCGTTCGTTAAACCGCTCGCCTGCATAGTCGCCAGGAACGAGCCTCCCCCGTACGCGTTTTTGACAGGCTCAAGTGAACTCGGTTCGCGACGCGATCCACTCACAGGAACGGCCATGTCTACGAGTGCGGACCAATATCGGCCAATGAACGGGGTCGACGCCCAGTTCACAGGGCAAGACCAGCGCCGTCACCCGCGCTACGCCCTGAGCCTCCCCGGCCGGTTCATGCGCCAGGACAAGCTCGACTACCCCTGCCGCCTCATTGATATCTCAGTCGAAAGCGCCGCTATGACGACGCCGGTGCCGTTGCGCGTCGGTGAAAAGCTCATCGTCTATCTGACCCATCTCGGAGGCCTCGAAGGCTCGGTCGTCCGCCTCTTTCCCGGCAGCTTCGCCATGACGATCAGCGGCACCCAACGCAAGCTCGACAAGCTTGCGATGCAGCTACCCCGCCTCGCCGCGCTGGCCGAAACGCCCGAAGACGAAGCCCGCCTTTATCCGCGCGTCTCCGCCGATGAGGCCGCTTTGATCATTTTGCCGGACGGCAACACCATGGTGTGTCCCCTGCACGACATCTCGCTATCGGGCGCGGCCATCGTAATGCCGGCGCGCCCACCGCTGGGTTCGCAAATCATGGTGGACAAACGCCGCGCCGTCGTCGTGCGCCACCATGAACGCGGCATCGCGGTTGATTTTGTAAGCGAGGGGGACAGCGTCCCCGCCGCGTTCAGCACTGCCTTAAGACACCAGTCATCGACGTAAACGAAGCACGAGTTTTTCATCTCAAATCCACGGCCGTGGCTTCAGCGTAATTCGAGTTCTGTCGCGTAGCTTGGAGAGCAAGAGTAACGGGGTTTTCTGTCATGCAGCGGGTTCACGTCAGCGCCATTGTCCTCATCGGGAGCATGCTTGCCACCACGGCCGTATGTGCACAGGGCGTATCGAACATTCAAAAGCCTGATCAAGAGGCCGGCGCTTCGAACCGCGCTGTTCAGTTCATGCGCATCTTCGGTCCCGCCCAGCCGCCGCACGGCTTCGTCCGTTTCTGCGAGGCAAATCCCGACGAGTGCGCCCCCGACCACGGTCAGGAAAGCCGCTTCAACGCTACGGCCGAGCACCTGAAGGAGCTCGACGAGATCAACCGCTCCGTGAACCACGAGATCGCACCTGCAACCGATCTCGAAGTCTACGGCGTCAATGAGTACTGGACGCTCCCCCGCACCCGCGGCGACTGCGAGGACTACGCACTCCTGAAGCGCCACACGCTGATCACAAAGGGCTGGCCCGTCAGTGCGCTGCTGATGACTGTCGTGCGCGATGAAAAGGGCGAAGGCCACGCTGTTCTCACCGCCCGCACCGTTCAGGGCGATTTCGTTCTCGACAACAAGATCGAAGAGATCCGCCTCTGGAGCAAAACGCCCTACCAGTACGTGATGCGCCAGTCGTATCTCAATCCCAAGGTGTGGGTTGCCCTCGACACCCGCCAGGGACCGCTGGCGACGGCGCTTTCCAGCTCTGAGAACCGCAGCCGCGAATAGAAACGGCCGAACGCCGAAAAAAATAACGAAGCCGCAGGCATCCAATGTCTGCGGCTTTCGCTTTACGTCTGCGGCTTCATACCAGCTGAAAACCGCTTCCAGTTGTTCACGTAGCGCCCCGCCGCCGCGCCAAAGCGCACAACGTCCTCGTCGGTAAGCTGGCGAATAATTTTGCCCGGCGAGCCCAGCACCATCGAGCGCGGCGGGATCTCCTTCCCCTCAGGGATCAGCGTATTCGCGCCGATCAGGCATTCCTCGCCGATTTTCGTTCCATTGAGGATGATGGAGCCGATGCCGATCAGGCTGCCCCGTCCGATCGTGCACCCGTGCAGCATGACCATATGGCCAATGGTGCAGTCGGCCCCGATCGTCAGCGGATACCCCGGATCGGTGTGCAGGACGCAGCCCTCCTGCACATTCGAACGCGCGCCGATGCGGATCGGCTCATTGTCGCCGCGCAGCACGCTGCCGAACCAGACGCTGGCATCCTCCTCCAGGATCACCCGGCCGATAGCAACCGCAGTCGGCGCAACCCAGTAGCGTCCTTCGCCCGGTGTCTCTACGCGCACGCCATCAAGCTCATAGAGCGCCATGCCCGATCAGACCCCTTCGAGGTCTACGTCGAGAATAGCCATCTGGAACTGATACGAGACCTCGCCCTCTTCCTCTTCGCGGAACAGGACCGCTATGAACTCGCCACCGACGAAGACCTCAGCGGAGTCCTTCTTCTTCGGACGCGCGCGAACCTCCAGCGAAGGCGTGCCGAACGTCTTGCGCAGATAGGCCTGCAGGCGAGCGATTTCTTTTGGATCCACGTGCTTCTCCTCGGGCACCGTAAGGGCGCCGCTGTCTAAAATCGTAGCGAATTCACAGGCCGCCGAAATCGTCGACCCAGGTCTGCTCCATCTCGAGCGCAGGTTCAGCGCATCCCGACGAGCCGACGACCTTGGCAGGAACACCGGCTACCGTCACATGCGGGGGCACGTCATGCAGCACGACGCTGCCCGCGGCAACGCGCGATCCATCGCCCACGGTGATATTGCCGAGCACCTTCGCCCCTGCACCGATCAGCACACCTTCGCCAATCTTCGGATGCCGGTCGCCCATTTCCTTGCCGCTGCCGCCGAGCGTCACGCCATGCAGGAACGAGCAGTTGTTGCCCACCTCGGCCGTCTCACCGACCACGATACCAGTCGCGTGATCGATCATGATCCCCTGGCCGAACCGCGCCGCCGGGTGGATGTCGACCCCGAACGTGCGCGAAGACTGGCTCTGAAGAAACAGGGCGAAGTCGCGCCGGCCCGCTTCCCACAGCTCATGCGCGAACCGATGAGTAGCGAGGGCGTGGAATCCTTTGAAGTAGAGCAGCGGCTCGATGTAGCGATGGCACGCCGGATCGCGGTCGAACACAGCCGCCAGATCGGCACGGAAGATTCCGCCGAGATCGGGGCGCGCTTGCAGCAGTGATTGAAATGTCTGGTTGATCAGCACCGCCTCGACCTCGGAGTGATCCAGGCGCTGTGCCAGCCGGTGGCAGATAGCCTCCTCGAGCCGGTCGTGGCTCAACAAAGTAGCGTAGATGAAACTGCCGAGTGCCGGCTCGGCAGTCATCGCGCTCGCGGCCTCGCGGCGGATCTCCGACCAGATCGGATCGTAGGACTGCACCTTGCCGTCGGCCGCCGACCGTGTTTTGGCTGCCATGTCGCACTCCTCGCGCACTCGGCGCATGCCAACTCCGCCGGTCCCGCACGCCCGGCTCCTGATGGGCGTACAAACATGCCGCCGCGGCGTCAACGCCCTAGAGCGGCACATGCTTTTCGAAAGTTGCCCCTCGATCCTGCGAACCCGGACAACTTGAGACGACCTGCCCGCTTGCGGCTGAAGGCCGTTCCCTGCTGTATAAGACGCGAGCCCAAAGGGGGAATTTTTATGTCAGAAGCGGCTACCGATCAGCCTGGGCTGCGTCTCGAGCGCGACGGCGATATCGCTTTCATTATTGCCAGCAATCCCGCCCGCATGAACGCCTTCACCGCGTCGATGTGGGAAGCCGTACCGCGTCTGATCGCCGCCGCCGAAGCCGACGAGGCCATCCGCGTCATCGTGTTGCGGGGCGAAGGCACCCGGGCCTTCTCCGCCGGCGCCGACATCTCCGAGTTTGACAGCGCCCGCACCGGAGCCGCCACGTACGCCTATGACGAACTGAACGACGCTGCTTTCCGCGCCCTCAGTGGCTGCAGCAAGCCGCTGCTCGCGATGATCCACGGCTTTTGCCTCGGCGGTGGCCTGGCAATCGCACTGTGTGCCGACATCCGTATCGCCGACGAGGCCGCTCAGTTCGCTATTCCGGCCGCCAAGCTGGGCCTCGGCTACAATGCCCGCTGGGTCCGGCCGCTGCTTGCCGCGGTTCGCCCAGCCCATGCCAAGGAGCTGATGTTCACCGGCCGGCGCTTCAAAGTTGCAGAAGCACTCCACATGGGGCTCGTCAACACCGTGGTGACGACTGCGGAGCTAGAGGAGAAGACCCGGGCCCTCGCCGGAGAGATCGCAGCTAACGCGCCGCTCACCGTACGCGCCGCCAAGCGCACCATCGATGAGCTGACGCGCAACCCGCAAACACCGGACATCGCCGCGATGGATGCGGCAGTGGCGGCCTGCTTCGACAGCGAGGACTACGCGGAAGGCCGGCTCGCGTTCAAGGAAAAGCGTAAGCCGCAGTTCAAAGGCCGCTAGGAGCACTTTTTATGTCGACGCGCTTATCCTTGCGTCACGTGCTTGCCGCCGCAGCGCTCATGTGTTGCATGCCGCACTCTGCTTCGGCGGGCGACGCCGACCTGCTGAATTCCTGCTGGTCGCCGGATGCTCTCGCCGGCAAACCCGGAGAGAACGTCGCCCGTAAGCGCGACCACAGCTTTGACAAGCCTGCATCAGACCTCGCTACGCCTGAGACGTACGAACCCGATACGCCTTACGGCGCCATTCGTAGCGTCAAGCTGCCGGCGGGACGCAAACTTATCGCCCTCACCTTCGATCTGTGCGAGCAGCCCGGAGAAATTGCAGGTTACGACGGTGCCATCATTGATTTCCTACGCCGGGAGGACATAAGGGCCACATTCTTCGCCGGCGGAAAATGGATGCGTTCGCACGAGGATCGCACCCAGCAACTCATGTCGGATCCGCTATTCGAACTCGCCAACCACTCCGAAGCCCACCGCAATCTGAGGCTTCTGTCCGGACAGAGGCTCCACGACGAAGTGGCCGGCCCGCAGCGCGCCTACGCAGCAATTCGCGCCCGTCTCACTGAGAAGCAGTGCGCGGCGGCGGCGGGCAGCAGCGCCATGCAGACCATCGCCCCGCGCCTGTCGCTCTTTCGCTTCCCATACGGCGCCTGCAATCCGGCAGCCCTGAAGGAGCTGCAGGCACAAGGGCTGCGCGCTATTCAGTGGAATCTCGCGACCGGCGATCCCGACCCGCGGGAATCCTCCGCCACCATCATCCGCGCGATGCTGCAGGCAAAGCCGGGTGCGATCATCGTCAATCACGCCAACGGACGCGGCTGGCACACGGCAGCAGCACTCCCCTTCGCCATCGCGGCCTTACGCAAGAAGGGCTTCGAGTTCGTCACCGTTTCAGAGCTGCTGGCTGCCGGCGAGCCAGTCATCTCATCCGAGTGCTATGACAATCGGCCTGGCGACACCAACCGCTACGATCACCTCGTGCTGCTGAAGCCTTCGGCGCGCGTAACGCCGGCCCACGCACCCAAACCGACATCCAACAAGAAGCCGACGCAATGAGCGGTCCAGCGCTCTACTCTGCGCCAAGCTATGAGCTACGCCTAGCTGACGGCACCCCCATCACGTTGGGGCCGCTTGCCGCGGACGATGCGGCCCGTCTTGGAGAAGCAATCGGCGCCATGGATCCCTGGCGCGCATACGGTTACCCCGCCAGTGCACTGACGCGAATGCTGACGTCGCATCCCGAGGGCGCACCGAGATTTGCATTCAATCTCGAAGGCGCTGTCGTCGGCGCCGCGATCATTCACACCAGCTGGCTGCGCGGCCCCTACCTGCAGTTCCTCGCCCTGCTGACTGACGTGCAGGGTCGCGCGCTGGGTCAGACATTCCTGCAATGGATGGAGCGCGAGGCACGTGGCGCAGGCGAGCGCAACCTTTGGGTCGCCGTCTCCGAAATCAACACCGGCGCCACACGTTTCTACGAGCGTCACGGCTTCACGCGCGTCGCCGAGCTACCCGATCTCGCCTACGACGATCGCACCGAATTTCTGCTGCGCAAGCGGCTCAGCTGACGTCGAGAACCACCCGGCCGCGAACCTTTCCGGCGAGTATCTCCGGCGCCAGGCCCACCACATCCAGCAATGGGCGATGCACCGTCATTTCGGCCAGCTTCTCACGGTCGAGGTCGCGCGCCAGCCGATTCCACGCACGCACCCGCTTCTCCTTTGGCGCCATCACGCTGTCGATACCCGCGAGCGTGACACCGCGCAGAATGAACGGTGCAACCGAACCCAGTAGATCGAGCCCTTGGGCAAGTCATGTGGTCGCCACGCACCCGCCGTACTGCGTCATGGCGAGCACATTCACCAGCGTGTGCGAACCCGCAACATCGATCGCACCCGCCCAACGCTCCTTGCCGAGCGGACGCCCGGGCGCCGACAACTCATCGCGCGCAATGACCTCGCTGGCGCCCAGCCCGCGCAGATAATCCGCTTCGAGCACCCGGCCCGTCGAAGCCATGACGTGAAAGCCTAGCTTCGACAGCAGCGCGACGGCAACGCTGCCGACGCCGCCCGCGGCCCCTGTCACCAGCACCGGGCCCTTGTCCGGCGTCACGCCGTGGTCCTCCAGCGCGAGTACCGCCAGCATCGCCGTATAGCCGGCCGTCCCTATCGCCATCGTCTCGGCATTCGAAAACGCGGCTGGCCGCTGCACCAGCCATTCGCCCGGCACCCGCGCCAGCTCGGCGTATCCGCCCGGCCGTCGCTCCCCACAGCCCCAACCGTTGAGGATGACGTCCACGCCCACCGCTACGTCGGAGCAAGTGGAAGCCACGACACTGCCCGCGAAATCGATCCCCGGAACGAGCGGAAGCTTCATTCCCGGGAGGCGCCCGGTCAGCACCAGCCCGTCCTTGTAGTTGATCGTCGAATGCGACACACGCACCGTGACGTCACCATCGCCGAGCTGATCGTCGTCGAGACGCTGCCACTTCGCGCCCACGCCGCCCTCGATCCTCGACAAAAGCAACGCGTTGTAGCCGCTCATTCGCATCTCCTGAAAATTGCGAGCAACCTAGTCTCGCAGCGCAGCAATTCAAGCACGTCTCGGCGATGCGGCGACTGATGCGCCAAAGCCCCAGAAAAATGTCGAAGGATCAAGGAGCGGACACATACCGACACAATCGGTGTGGCGCTGGCGCATACATTCGAGCAATAGCATTCTACGCAAACTCGACTAGTTCCAATGCTCGCGCAAAAAATTTCGCTTGGCAGGGAACCTGTCTGCCTCTTAAGTTTTCAATCTGGTCTGAAATCGAACCCCAGAAACAACAAGACAACAGATGGAGGAGACGATGGAACGACTGGCTCGACTGAACCTCCTCGCCGCGCTCTTCTCGTTCGGATTAATCGCGGCAATCGTATTTGGCGTCGTCTAGCAAGGCTTGCACGCATTACGTTTGAGAGGGCGCGGATTTCGCGCCCTCTAGCCGTTTCAGGCCGCCTCTTCGCGCACAGAGCGCGGATCATAATTCAGCACAGGCGCCAGCCAGCGCTCGGTCTCGGCGATAGTCCAGCCTTTGCGCGCGGCATAGTCCTCCACCTGATCGCGCTCCACCTTGCCGACGCCGAAGTAGTGGCTCTCGGGATGCGCGAAGTAGAGACCTGACACCGACGCCCCCGGCCACATCGCATAGCTCTCGGTCAGCTCGATCCCTGCGGTGTTGTTCACATCCATTAGCCGCCACAGCGTAGCTTTCTCCGTATGGTCGGGCTGCGCCGGATAACCCGGGGCTGGGCGAATGCCGCGGTACTTTTCGAGAATGAGGTCGTCGTTGGAGATGTTTTCCGCCGCTGCATAGCCCCACAGCTCACGCCGCACGCGCGCATGCAGCCGTTCCGCGAACGCCTCGGCCAGCCGGTCGCACAGCGCCTTCACCAGGATGCGGCTGTAGTCGTCAGTCTCCTTGATGTGTCGGGCGATGGACTCTTCTTCGCCGAGCCCCGTCGTCACCGCGAAGCCTCCGACGTAATCGGCGAGCCCCGTCTCCTTCGGCGCGATGAAGTCAGCCAATGCGGTGTGCGCCCTGTCGCGGCTCGGATCGCGGGCAATCTGCTGGCGCAGCGTGTAGAGCGTCGCGAGCTCATGCTTGCGTGTATCGTCGGTGAAGACGGTGATGTCATCGCCCGAGCTGTTCGCTGGCCAGAACCCGACGACGCCCGCCGCGCGCACCCACTTCTCTGCCACCATGCGCTTCAGCATGTCCTGCGCGTCATTGAACAGCTTCTGCGCTTCGGCGCCGACCTTGTTGTCCTTGAGGATCATCGGGTAGCGGCCGGTCAACTCCCACGTCTGGAAGAAGGGCGTCCAGTCGATGTACGGCACCAGCTCGGCAAGCGGATAGTCGTTGAACGCCTTCGCGCCGAGGAAGCTCGGCTTCGGCGGTGCGTAGGAAGCCCAATCGATGGCGAACTTGTTCGAGCGCGCTGCCGCCAGCGAGATGCGCCGCTTAGCCGCCTCGTTGCGCACGTGGTTCTCGCGAACCTTCACATACTCGTTGCGGATGTCGTTGACGTAACCACCCCGGTCCCTCTCCGACAAGAGCTTGGATACGACGCCGACCGCGCGCGATGCGTCTAGCACGTAGATCGCCTGGCCCTTCTCATAGTTCGGGCTGATCTTTACCGCCGTATGCACGCGCGATGTGGTCGCGCCGCCGATCAGCAGCGGACAATCAAACCCCTCGCGCTCCATCTCGGCGGCGACGAAGCACATCTCATCCAGCGACGGCGTAATAAGGCCCGACAGACCGATGATGTCCGCCTTTTCTCTCTTTGCCGTCTCGAGGATCTTCGCCGACGACACCATCACGCCGAGGTCGATCACCTCGTAGTTGTTGCACTGGAGCACGACGCCGACGATGTTCTTGCCGATGTCGTGTACATCGCCCTTCACCGTCGCCATCACGACCTTGCCGGCCGCCGGCTTCTGGTCGAGCCCCGACTTCCTTTTTTCCTCCTCGAGGAAAGGTTGCAGATAGGCGACGGCTTGCTTCATCACGCGCGCGCTTTTTACCACCTGCGGCAGGAACATCTTGCCCGCACCGAACAGATCGCCGACGACGTTCATGCCCGCCATCAGCGGCCCTTCGATCACGTGCAGCGGCTTGTCGGCCTGCTGTCGCGCTTCCTCGGTGTCCTCCTCGATGAAATCGGTGATGCCGTGCACCAGCGCGTGCGTGAGGCGCTCCTGCACCGGGGCCTCGCGCCATGAGAGGTCTTTCTCTTTCGGCTTGCCGGTCGTGCCGTCACCCTTGAACCGCGGCGCAGCTTCGAGCAGGCGGTCAGTTGCGTCTGCGCGCCGATTGAGAACCACGTCCTCGCACAATTCGCGCAGCTCGGCAGGAATGTCGTCGTAGGGCGAAAGCTGACCAGCGTTGACGATCCCCATGTCCATGCCGGCGCGGATCGCGTGGTAGAGGAACACAGAATGCATCGCCGCGCGCACCGGCTCATTGCCGCGGAACGCAAAGGACAGGTTCGAGACACCGCCCGAAATATGCACCAGCGGCATCTTTTCCTTGATGCGCTGCGTCGCCTCGATGAAGTCCCGCCCGTAGTTGTTGTGTTCCTCGATGCCCGTCGCCACCGCGAAAATGTTGGGATCGAAGACGATATCCTCCGGCGGGAATCCAACCTTCTCGGTGAGCAGTTTATAGGCGCGCTCGCAGATCGCCACCTTGCGGTCCGCAGTATCGGCTTGGCCCTCTTCGTCGAAGGCCATCACAACCACGGCCGCGCCGTACCGCAGCACCTTCTTGGCGTGATCGAGGAAGACGTCTTCGCCTTCCTTGAGGCTGATCGAGTTGACGATCGCCTTGCCCTGCACGCACTTGAGGCCGGTCTCGATGACGGTCCACTTCGAGGAGTCGATCATCACTGGGACGCGCGCAATGTCCGGTTCGGAAGCGATGAGGTTGAGGAACGTCTCCATCGCCTTCTCGGAATCGAGTAGCCCCTCGTCCATGTTGATGTCGATGATCTGCGCGCCGCTCTCCACCTGCTGGCGCGCAACCGCGAGCGCAGCTGGATAGTCGTTCGCCTCGATCAGCTTGCGAAACTTCGCCGAGCCTGTGACGTTGGTGCGCTCACCGACGTTGATGAAGGTCTGCGCCGCGTTACCCGTTGTCATTCGATCGACTTCCGTTCTGGATTGCGGCGGGCTCACGCGAACGCGAGCCACCCCTTGATTGCGAGCCCCTGAAAAATCGGCACGAGATCCTTGAAGCCGGCCGCTTGCAGCAGCTCCTCTTCACGCTCCGCCGACACCACGGGAATTTTGCTGAAGTTCTGCGCGTTCTTCCGCGCCTCTGCCTCGGGAACGCCGTTGCGCACAGCGTGCCGCACCCAGATACGCCGCAGCAACTCCGTATCGCGCTCGCCGGAAACCCCGACGCCATCGATGATGGCGAGCGGCGCTCCCGGCTTCATGCGTGCGCGGATCGCTTCGAAGAACGCGAGCTTGGAGCCATCGTCCGGCACGAAGTGCGCGGTCAGGATGCAGGTGGCCGCGTCGAACCCGGATTCGTCCAGTTGGTCGATACCCATCGTGTGCACGACGGACCGCTCGCCGACCGGACTTGCGGCCAGGCGCACCTTCGCCATTTCGACCATCGGCTCGAACGTATCGACGCCGACGAATGACCAGGACGGGTTCTCCGCACCGAGACGAAGAATTTCCTCCCCCCCGCCGGCGCCCACCACCAGAATTTTCGCCGGCTCCGCAGTCAGCAATTCGTGGAAAGCGGATTCGACTATCGCAAAGATCGCCAGACGGCCTGGAATGTAGCTCTCCGCCAGGGCGGCATATTCACTTAACCGGCTGAGGTCCTGGTCCTCGAACTTCATCGCGCTCATCGGCTCACCCGTGGATAAACGGTTCGAGACCCGACAAGCGCATTTTCGGATCGATGTGCGGAAGCGCGCGCGGCTTGTATGCCTTCACGTGCTCGGCGATGTGCTGGATGTGATCGGGCGTCGAGCCGCAGCAACCGCCAACGATGTTGACGATGCCGTCCTTCGCCCACGGCTCCATATCGCAAGCCATGTCGTGCGGTGTCTCGTCGTATTCGCCCATTGCGTTCGGCAGGCCCGCGTTCGGATAGGCGGAAATGCGCGCATCAGCGATCGTCGACAGCTCGCCCAGATAAGGGCGCATCAGGTCGGCGCCAAGCGCGCAATTGAGCCCGATCGAGAACGGCCGCAGATGCCGCATCGAATACCAGAATGCCTCCGCCGTCTGCCCCGATAGCGTACGCCCCGAACGATCCGTGATCGTGCCCGAAATCATGATCGGCAGCTCGAGATCTTTCTCCTCGAACACTTCCAGCGTGGCCACACCCGCGGCCTTCGCGTTGAGCGTGTCGAAGATCGTCTCGATCAGGATGATGTCGGCACCACCGTCCATCAGGCCGCGCACTTGCTCCTTGTAGGCATCGCGCAGCTCATCGAACGAGACGTTACGATACCCCGGATTGTTGACATCCGGCGAGATCGACGCTGTGCGGTTGGTCGGCCCCACCGCCCCGGCAACGAAGCGCGGCTTGTCCGGCGTCTTCTTCGTCCATTTGTCGGCAGCAGCACGCGCAATCTTGGTTGCGGCCACGTTGATCTCGTAAGCGAGCTCCTCCATGCCGTAATCGGCCAGCGAGATGCGCTGCGCGTTGAACGTGTTCGTCTCGAGAATGTCGGCGCCGGCGTCCAGATACTCTTCGTGGATCTTGCCGATGATCTGCGGCTGCGTCAGCACCAGAACGTCGTTGTTGCCCTTGATGTCGCGCGTCCAATCCTTGAAGCGCACGCCGCGATAGCCGTCCTCGTCCAGCTTGTAGCGCTGGATCATGGTGCCCATCGCGCCGTCGATGATCAGGATGTGCTTGGCGGCAGCCGCTTCGAGCGCTGCGAACGATGGCTTTCTTTTCATCAGCTATACTCCTTATCCGACGGCCCGCGTCTCAGCGCGCGGCATGACCGTCGAGGCACGTGCTCGGAGGCCCAACAGATGACAGATGGCGTAGACGAGATCGGCGCGGTTGAGTGTGTAGAAGTGGAACTTCTTCACCCCTTCATCGACCAGGTCCATCACTTGCTCGGTAGCAACCGCCGCCGCCACGAGATGGCTCGTCGTCGGATCATCCTCTAGCCCCTGGAAGCGATGCGCCAGCCATGACGGCACCGTGGCCCCGGCCTTGGCCGCGAACCCGGCCACCTGCTTGAAGTTGTGAATGGGTACGACACCAGGGGTAATCGGCACCCAGATCCCCGTTGCGCGCGCCCGCTCCAAGAAGCGCAGGTAATACGCATTGTCGAACCCGAACTGCGTGATAATGCGATCGGCACCGGCGTCAACCTTCGCCTTGAGGTTCTCCATGTCGGCTTCGAGCGAACCACTTTCTGGATGTCGCTCCGGGTAGCCCGCGACCGAGACCTCAAACGGCGCAATGCGCTTCAAGCCCGCGACCAGATCAGCAGCATTTACGTAGCCACCCGGATGCGGCTCATACTTCGTTCCCGGGCCACCTGCGGGATCGCCGCGCAACGCCACCACGTGGCGCACTCCGGCGTCCCAATAGGCCCGAGCTACCGCGTCCACTTCTTCCTTCGTCGCCGCCACGCACGTCAGGTGCGCCGCTGGCTTGAGGTCGGTCTCGTGCACGATGCGCGACACCGTGTTGTGCGTACGCTCGCGCGTCGAGCCGCCCGCGCCATACGTCACCGACACGAACTCGGGATGCAACGGCGCCAGGCGCTCGATGCACGACCAGAGCGCCTGCTCCATCTTCTCCGTCTTCGGCGGAAAGAATTCGAACGATACGTCGATTTCGCCTGCGCCAAGCAGGCGGCTCTTGCGCTCGTTTGCTATCGCCATCACGGGGCCTCCTGCAGAGTGCGCGACCGCGCCGATCGGTCACGATTTTTGGCTTCGCGCGGCTGCTCGCCCAGCCACAGTGAAACGGTCAGCACCTCGGGCTCGGAGCCGGGCGAGGGAGCAAGATCCCTCTGCAGCTTCGGCACCAGCCCTGAGTCCTTCATCCAGTTTTCGACCTGGGCTGGCGCAAAGCCGAGCCGATCGTGCGCATGTTCCTCGCGCAGAAATTCCAGATCGTGTGGCGCAAAGTCGACGATCAGCAGCCGTCCGCCAGGCGCAAGCACCCGCGCAGCCTCGCGAAGCGCCAGGGCCGGCTCGGACAGGAAGTGCAGCACCTGATGCATGATCACGACATCGGCAACCTCGTCTTGCAGACTAAGGTCATAGATGTCGCCGTGCCGCACCTGCGCCTGCCCCAGCTTCGAAGTCGACAGCTTGCTGCGCGCATAAGCAAGCATTGCGTTGCTGAGATCGAAGCCGAGCCCACGCTCGTAGCGATCGGCCAGCAACTCCAGGATCCGGCCCGTGCCCGTCCCAAGGTCAACTAGAAGGTCGAACGGTCCTGGACCGAGCGCGTCGCTGATCGCCTGTTCGACGTCACGCTCGGCGATATGCAGTGCCCGGATGCGGTCCCAGTCCGCCGCATGGGCCTGGAAGTATGTCTGTGCCGCCGCTTCGCGCTCGCTCTTGAGCGCGTCCGCACGCTCGCGGTCTCGCGCCACGACGCGATCGTCCCGATCGACCAGTGCCAAGATGTCGAGTGCGAGCCGCCCGCCCGCCGAACGGTCTGAGACATGAAAATAGGCCCAGCTTCCTTCGCGGAAACGCTCGATCAGCCCGGCCTCGGTCAAAAGCTTGAGATGGCGACTGATGCGCGGCTGGCTTTGGCCGAGGATGACCGTCAGATCCTTGACGCTCAACTCGCCACCGGCCAGGAGCAACAGGATGCGCAGACGCGTCGGCTCGGCGGCCGCCTTTAGCGCCGCTACGATGTCATCACTGGCAAACGACCCAGTCATCCCGCCTCCAATCTGCGCGGGATCATATAAAGATATGTTTATGTGTCAAGCGCGCAAGAGGCGCGCATTTCCGATACATCGATTAACGCCCCGGTAAGCACACACATTTACCCTTCCAGGCATCCATTTTCGCATAGCGGATTTCTGTATTTCATGCGCGTCGCAATCTTCGACCGGGTCGAGCCCCCAATGCCCACCACCCTTCCCATCCGCCTCGATCAAGACTGCGCACAGCGCTCGACCGCGCTCTATCTGTTCCTGGTGGTGCCCGCCGCTGCGATCGTCATCACCGCGGCTGCGAGCGTTCTGGCCCAGGCACTGACGCTGCCCGGCGCTCGCGCCTTGCTTCAGCAGCGCCCCGCCCTCGCCATCGAGATCTTTGTCGCCGCGGCATTCCTTCTCTTTCTCCTCACCGTTCCGGCCCGGCGCCTCCTGGCGCGGCTGACAGCCACGCGCACCGTCGATATCGCGAACGGTCATGTGACCGTCACGGATGCGACTTGTTTCAACCGCTGGACCTGGCATGCGCCACTCGCCTCATACCTGGGGGTAGCCCACCACGTCCGCGCCTCTCTCTCCGCCTCGCGTCACGAGCTCATCCTCGTCCATCCCGAGCGGGAGAAATCCATTCTCTTGTGTGTTGCCCCCACGACAACTCAGGCCGAAGTCGACCGCGTAGCCAGCCTTTTGGGACAACGCCAAGTGCCGCCGAGCGAACTCTATCGCTTCAAGGGCCTATGGCCGCGAATGGTGACGCAACCTCTGCCGGAGGCATCACATGCCTGACACCAATGCTGTCCAAAAAATCGACGTTATCCTCAGCCACCCTTTGACTGAAAGTTGCCGCACATGGCTAATAAAGCCGACGGCAAGGGGGGCAAGCGCCATGAGCGCTGCCGCCGCGTTCCGCAAGTATGCCCCTAGGAGGGAGTTCAATCGTATGACGTCTGCCACGCCACTGCGCACCATCACGCGCATTCTCGCCCTGGCAGCCCTAGTCCTGCTACCGACCGCCACCAACGCCGCCGCCCAGCAGGTCGCGCCCCCGGCCGGAACCGCATCGATTGACAAAGGCGCAACGCCCCCGCTGGCAAAGCCAGCCCGCCGCGAGTCTCCCGCCGGCTACATGAAGCGGGTTGGCAACGAGCTGCTCACCGCATCGCGCACCGGCTCGGTCTCCCAGATGGCGATGGTATTGAATTCCAACGCAGATATTCCCTCGATCGGCCTGAGCGCTCTTGGCGACTATGCGCGCGTGCTGCCCAAGACGGACCGCCAGATCTACTACAACGGCATGATCAACTTCATTGCCCGTTATGCCGCGAAGGAAGCCCCGAAGTATCCGGTTGCAAAGTTCGTCGTCTACGCGCAATCGAAGGAAGACCCGCGCGGCACCTACGTCGACAGCCGCATCACGCTGGCTAGCGGCGATGCCTACGACGTGCGGTGGCTCGTTGTCCGCCGCGGCGACACCTACAAGGTCCGCGACGCCCAGGTGATCGGCTTCTGGATGACGTCGTTCCTCGACAACCTCTTCCAGAGCTTCATCAGCGACAACGGCGGCAACCCGCGCGCCCTCGTCGTTGCCCTGAACCGCTAATCCGTGCTCGCTCGCCTTTCGAAGGCGAGCACCGCGGAGCGAGATTGCGACGCTGGCAACGTGCCTGTGTCAGTCCCCCGCACCCAAGGCCTTATGGCTGCCCGATTTTCTCGGTCATTAGGACTAGGGCTCTTTGCCCTGTTTTCGGGGGGAAACATGAAATTGACGATTGCTGCGCTGGCGCTCGTGCTGGCAGTCCCTGTCACGGCCACCGCGGCTAGCATTCACGACCAGCTTCTAAAATTGGATCCCGAGGAACGCGCGCACCAAGTCTGCGTGATCAAGGGCGTCGACACCATGCGGCGCGACCGCAAGCTAGCGAAGGTCGATCGCATCAAAACCAGCATCATGGGCCGCGCCAAATTCACCGGCACGCAGGTCTCAACCAGCGGCGGGGCGGTGCGGGCGAAGTCCCATTGGTACCGATTGAAGTTCACCTGCGACGTGTCCCCCGATCAAATGAAGGCGCTGTCCTTCAACTACGAGGTCGGTGATGAAATTCCCGAATCGAAGTGGGAAGACCTAGGACTATGGCGCTGACTTCGTCCCGCTGAATGCAAGAACGGCCGGGAAACCCCGGCCGCCCTGCTTACCTAAAGTTTATCGCCGTTCAGTCGTCGTAGCCGACGAGCAGCTCGCCCGTTGCCGGATGCACGTGCGCCTCGATGCGCGTCCCGTTCTTGTCGACGAGATCGACCTCGTACGTTCCATCGTCGGTCTCAATCTCGCTCACCTTGTAACCCTGGGCCGACAGCTTCTCGGAAATCTGCGACGGGCTCAGCCATTGATCGCGCGGCACGTTCAGCCGCTGGTGATTGTCGGCATAAGCGGCGGAGCCGGCGAGGATAGAGAGGGTAAGAGCCGCAGCCCCCAGCTTGAATGACATGGTTGTATCTCCTTGCTTCGCTTCGCCGGCTCCCAGGCCGGCTGCGATCCAACCTGGACCAGCCCCCCTGACACCAATCTGACCCGGGCCGTCAGGGAGTTGTCAGCCAATCCGCCCCAAGCTCCCATCATGAAAAGCGCTTCCACCAGTTTCCGCATTCTAGCCGCCAGCCTTCTCGTCCTGGGCGCGACACTGGCGGTCCATGCCGCCGACATCGGTCCCGACGAGGCCAAACGCCTGCTCAGCGAAGGACGTATTCGCCCGCTCGAGGAAATTCTCACCTCCGTCAAAGCGAAAGTACCCGGCGAATTGCTGGAGGTAGAGCTGGAGATCGAGGACGGCATCTACGTCTATGACGTAAAGATCCTCGGAGCCGACGGCCGCGTGGTCGAGGTTGAAACCGACGCCAAGACCGGCAAGGTGCTCAAGGTAGAGGACGACGATTGATGCGCATCCTGATCGTGGAGGACGACCCGCGCATCAGTGAGAGTATCCAGGCGGCCCTTAGCGCCGCGGGCTACGCATGCGATGTCTCCGGCGACGGGGAAGACGCTTGGTTCCGCGGCGACACCGAAGCCTACGACCTCGTGGTGCTCGATCTTGGGCTACCCAGCATGGATGGTCTTGCCGTCTTGAAGCGCTGGCGCAGCGCCGGGCGAACGATGCCGGTTCTCGTCCTGACCGCACGCGGCGCCTGGCCGGAGCGCGTCGAGGGCATCGACGCAGGCGCCGACGATTACCTCACCAAGCCTTTCCGCACCGAGGAACTTCTCGCACGCGTGCGGGCACTCATCCGCCGCTCCGTCGGTCAGGCCAGCGCGATACTCGAGGCGGGCAGCCTCGTCCTCGACACGCGCCAGATGCGCATTCTCATCAACGGCGAAGCCATTCAGGCCTCCCCGCTCGAATATCGCCTCATCGCCTATTTGATGCACCACAAAGGCCGCGTCGTGCCACCGCACGAACTCATCGAGCACCTTTACGGCGACGATGACGCCCGCAATGCCAATGCCCTCGAAGCCCTCATCATGCGGCTGCGCAAGAAGCTCGGACCCGATGTCATCGAAACGCGCCGCGGCTTCGGTTACATCATACCGGATGCAAGCGCATGAGCCTCGGCTCGCTCCGCCTGCGGCTCCTTTTGGGTGCGGCGATCTTTGTGCTCGCTGCTCTCGCGATCTCCGCAGCGGCCCTCACATATCTCTTCGAACGCCACGTAGAGCGCTGGATCAACGCTGAACTCGCATCGTACATCGACCAGGTTATCGCCGGCATCGACAGAGCACCCGATGGTGCTTTCACGGTACTCCACCCGCCCAACGATCCACGCTTCCAGCGACCGCTCTCGGGACTCTATTGGCAGGTCAACATTGAACCCGATGGTCCTGTGCTGCGCTCGCGTTCGCTCTGGGACTTCGAAATCGCCCTTCCCCCCGAGGCCGCGGTCGGAGATGAGCTGCACGAGTACGAGCTCGCCGGACCCGACAAACAATTCCTGCATCTCGTGCAACGCCGCATTGAGCTGCCTGGCAGGCTGGGCCGCGCGACGGCGCGCATCGCTGTAGCGATCGACGATGCCACCATCAACGCGGCATCGCGCGGCTTCGCCAATGCCATCCTGCCGCTGCTCGCAGTTCTCGCTTTGCTGCTGACGGCCGCCGCGTGGGCGCAAGTCGCTATCGGGCTCAAGCCCCTGACCGCCATTCGCCGCAAGCTTGCCGACATTGCCACCGGTGACACGCCTCGCCTCGGCGGAAAATTCCCCGATGAAGTCTTGCCCCTCGCGCACGAGATCGATCGTCTGCTGGACGCACGCGACCGCCAGATAGAAAAAGCGCGCACGCGTGCCGCCGATCTTGCCCACGGCTTGAAGACACCGCTTCAGCTGTTGAGTGACGACGCCGAGCGCCTAGCCGCCAAAGGTGAAGCCGACCTGGCCGCGGACATCGAGAGCATCGCCGGCACAATGCGCCGCCACGTCGACCGTGAACTGGCGCGCGCCCGCAGCGGCTTCAACGTTGCAAACGCCTCCGCCAACGTGTCCGCGGTAGCCAACCGCGTCGTCCGCGTCATGGAGCGAACGCCACAAGGCCGTCATCTCGGCTGGAGCGTCGATATTCCATCCGGGCTGGTCGCCCGCATCGATGCCGAAGACCTCACGGAAGCGCTCGGCAATCTCGTCGAGAACGCAGCGCGCCACGCCACCACGGGTGTCACCGTCAGCGCAGCAGTCTCGGAAGGTTACGCGATCCTTTCCGTCATCGACGACGGGCCGGGCATCCCTCCCGCGCGCGCCGCCGAAGCACTGAAGCGGGGAGGCCGCCTTGACTCATTAGGCTCGGCAGGCCTGGGGCTGGCCATCGTCGGCGACATCGCCGAAGCCTGGGGCGCAACGCTCAGCATCCTTACCCCCGAGAGCGGCTGCCATGTCGCGCTCCGCATTCCGCTTGCGCGCCTACCAGCGCGGGACTCCACCTGACCCTTGTAACGTTTCCACCATCGCCGCCGTACTCTGGGTGAATGCAACGACACACCGGAGCTCATCATGCTGCGCGCACGAACCCTGACGACGATAGCCACCACGCTGATGATTGGGGCGCTGACTGCGGGAGCCGCCGCCGCGTTCAACGAACAGCCATTCACGAACGCCGCCTTCAAGGCCGCACAAGTCAGCGGTAAGCCGATACTCGTCGATGCCTTTGCGCCGTGGTGCCCGACGTGTCGCGCACAGCAGAAGGTCTTTGGCACGCTCAAGGGCGAGGCCAAGTACGACGGGCTGACCGTCTTCAAGCTCGATTACGATAATCAGAAGGACGCTCTCAAGACTTTCGGCGTGCAGAAGCAGAGCACCCTCATCGCGTTCAAGGGCGACAAAGAAACTGGCCGCTCGGTGGGTGATACGAGTGCCTCCTCCATCGAAGCGCTCCTTGCGACCACACTGAAGTAGAGACGCCGCCATGCTCGCCGGCAGCACATCTCTGGCATTCCTGGCAGGTTCGCTCTCGACGCTTTCACCATGCGTCCTGCCATTGCTGCCGCTCGTCCTCGCGACAGCAGTCGGCGAGCACAAACTCGGGCCCTTCGCACTGGCATCGGGTCTCGCCGTATCCTTCGTCGCTATCGGAATGTTCATCGCGACCATCGGATATGGCCTCGGATTCGACGCTGACTTTTTCCGTCCCGTCGCGGCGTCTCTTCTGATGCTTGCCGGTATCGTCCTTCTCGTCCCGTATCTGCAAACGCAGTTGGCAACCGCCGCCGCTCCACTGGCCTCATGGACCGACGACACTTTCGGCGGCTTCGAGGCATCGGGCCTGGGCGGCCAGTTCTCCTTGGGTCTCCTTCTGGGAGCGGTCTGGAGCCCATGCGTTGGCCCGACACTCGGCGCGGCATCTCTTCTTGCCGCCAAAGGAGAAGACCTCGTGCAGGTTTTCCTCACTATGCTCGCATTCGGAATTGGTGCAGCACTCCCCCTGCTGTTGCTCGGGCTTCTATCCCGCGAAACAATGCAGCGGTGGCGCGGGCGCCTGCTGGATGCCGGCAAGGGTGGCAAGATCGTGCTCGGAACCCTGCTCATACTCGTTGGCGGGTTTATCATCAGCGGTCTCGACAAGCCGCTCGAAGCCACGCTGATTGATGCATCTCCCGCCTGGATTACCGAGATAACGACACGCTTTTGAAGTTTAGCTGCTGCTTAACGCGATACGCTGAAAATCGGCACGATTGGACACCACATGGTCACAGCCGCCACCGACATACCGCGAACGGAGCTTGTCTATCGCCACGCGATGCTGGTCCGGCTCACGCATTGGGTCAACGCCCTCTGTCTGCTGATCCTGCTGCTGAGCGGACTGCAGATCTTCAACGCACATCCCACGCTCTACCTCGGCAGCAAATCCGAGCCTTCTGCCGCGATCCTCAGCATGGATGCCGTTCAGCGAGACAATGGCAGCTACGTCGGCGTCACCACGATCGGCTCGCATTCTTTCGATACGACAGGCGTCTTCGGCCTTTCGACCGGACCGAGCGGCCGCCTCGAAGCACGTGGCTTCCCCGATTGGATCACCATCCCGTCATACCGCGACCTCGCTACCGGTCGTCGCTGGCATTTCTTCTTTGCCTGGCTGCTCGTTTTCAACGGGCTGGCGTATCTGATCTACGCATTCTTCAGCGGGCACGTGCGCCGCGACCTCGCACCCACGAAAGGCGAGTTCCGCACCATCGGCCATTCGATTTCGGAACACGCCCGCTTTCACTTCCCCAAAGGCGAAGAAGCCAAGCGCTATAACGTGCTCCAGAAGCTGGCCTACCTGGCGGTGATCTTCGGCCTGCTCCCCCTTGTCTTCCTGACGGGATTGACGATGTCGCCAGGCATGGATGCAGCCTTCCCTGCGCTGCTCGATATCTTCGGCGGCAGGCAATCCGCGCGCACGATCCACTTCCTTTGCGCCCTTGGCCTGACGCTGTTCTTCATTGTCCACATCGTGATGGTGTTCGCATCCGGCGCATTCAACAACATTCGCTCGATGATCACCGGCCGCTACGCCATCACGCCCGACGATCAGCCATCACGTGGAGAAGCAGCATGAAGCGCACCCCGAACATCTCGCGCCGCAGCTTCCTTGCCCGTGGCGCGGCCCTCGGTGGCGCAGCCTTCCTCGGCGGATGCGATCAGCTTTCGCAGTCGCCATCGTTCCGCGATCTGCTCTCGAAGGCCGAGTGGCTCACCCAGAACGTGCAGCGCCTCATCCTCACCGAGCGCGATCTCGCTCGCGAATACACCGAGGCCGATCTCTCGACGCACTTCAAGGCCAACGGCTCGACCAGCGTCGCTGATCCCGCCTATCAAGCGCAGGCGCAGAACGGCTTCTCCGATTGGCGCCTGACCATCGACGGCCTTGTGGATCGCCCGGCCTCACTCAGCCTTGCTGATCTACGCGCACTCCCATCGCGTACGCAGATCACCCGCCATGACTGCGTAGAAGGCTGGAGCGCCATCGGCAAATGGACCGGCGCACAAATGACGCCTCTGCTGCAAAGCATCGGCCTGAAGCCCGAGGCGCGCTACCTTGTCTTCAACTGCGCCGACAAGCTCGGCGCCGCCAGCAATTACTATGAGAGCATCGACCTTATCGATGCATTCCATCCCCAGACGATCCTCGCCTACGACATGAACAACGCCCCGCTCACTGTCCCGCACGGCGCTCCGCTGCGCCTGCGCGTAGAGCGCCAGCTTGGCTACAAGCACGCCAAGTACATCCAGCGCATCGAGGCGGTCTCGAGCTATGCCATGATCGAGGGTGGCGCCGGTGGTTTCTGGGAAGACCGCGGCTATGCCTGGTACGCCGGCATCTGACCTAAGACAGCCAAGTCAGTCCTTCGGCTTGGCGTCGAGGTTCAGGCACACCGAGTTGATGCAAAAGCGCTTGCCGCTGTCGGTCGGTCCATCGTCGAACACATGGCCAAGGTGCGAGCCGCACCGCGCGCACGTGATCTCCGTGCGCACCATGCCGTGCGAGGCGTCGCGATGATACTCGACGGCACCCGGCAAAGCCTCGTCGAACGATGGCCAACCCGTTCCTGAATCGAACTTCGTGTCCGACGCAAATAAGGGATTGCCACAGGCAGAGCAGGTGAAAGTCCCATCACCCTCCACATGCGGAAGCTTGCCCGTGAACGGAGCTTCCGTACCCTTCTCGCGCAACACGCGATACTGCTCCGGCGTCAATACTTCACGCCAGCCAGCCTCGTCCTTCGGCATTGGTTTGTCGGTCATGGTGGATATGTAGCACAGCTATAGCCGCGGCCAAGTGCTGCGGCGACTTGGCAACCGCCCCCTGCCCGAGTTGCGCCAACTAGTTCTGATTTTGTCGGAATTGCACGCGGCGACGTCCGGCCACCTGTGTTGTATCCAACGCAATTGAGCCATCGCCTATGCGAATAATTCAATTCAAACTTGACATGCAAAGTATGGTATCGCCAATGGATGCATGGGGTCTTCATCGAGCAAATCAGAATTCGGCATCATGAATAGCGGACACTCAAAAGTTTGGAATACCTCTAAACTATTTGGAGCCATCGGAATATTTCTGATTAGCTCCTACAGCTCATCGCAAGCTCAAGAAGTGTCTCCGACAACTTCACCCCCTGCCGCAGCAGTGACCGCGCCGAGCGTGTCTCCCGAAACCATCACCGCGACGCCAATCACAAGTCCCGAAGCAACCGCGCCCGCTGCTGCCGTTCCGCAGATGGCGAGCCCGCCCGCCGACAGCACCACCGCGCAGCAACCGTCGGCTAATCCGTCCGCACCTTCCCAGATGTCCGCGTCGCCTGACGCCCCTGCAGCGCCAGCATCGGACGCAGCGGCGTCCGCCCACGGAGAGGCAACATCCGATCCCACGACCGCCGCTACGCACGATCTCGCCCAGCCCGCTGATCCAGCTGGCGGTGCGGCCATGATGAACGCACCCACGACACCCGGCGCGGCGCCCTCGACCGAGGCGGCCCCCACCACCGTTGGCCACGTCAACGCCGAGAAGCTCCCGCGCGATCTGTCGCCCTGGGGCATGTTCATGCAGGCCGACATCATCGTGAAGGCGGTGATGATCGGATTGCTGCTGGCTTCGGTCGTGACCTGGACCGTGTGGCTCGCCAAAACCATCGAGCTCTTCTTCGCCAAGCGCCGTCTGCGGTCGCATCTCCGCAAGCTTGCCGCTGCCAACTCGCTAGCAGAAGCTGCACAATTGGTCGATTCCAAGCGTGGCGTCGTCCCGTCCATGATCAGCGCCGCAGTAGCCGAAACGCGTGCGTCCTGGGACGTTGCCGACAAATACGCCATCAAGGAGCGCATCGAGGCGCGCCTTGACCGCGTCGAGTTAGCGGCCGGTCGCGACATCAACCGCGGCACCGGCGTGCTCGCCACCATCGGTTCGACTGCCCCCTTCGTCGGTCTCTTCGGCACCGTCTGGGGCATCATGAACAGCTTCATCGGCATCTCAGAAGCGCAAACGACCAACCTCGCCATCGTCGCTCCGGGTATCGCCGAGGCGCTGTTGGCCACCGCCTTCGGCCTCGTCGCCGCTATTCCCGCAGTCATCGTCTACAACCACTTCGCGCGCGCCATCAGCGGTTATAAGGCACTCGCGGGCGATGCATCGGTTGCCGTCCTCGGCCTCGTATCGCGTGACTTCGACCGTGGAGTGCGCGCCGAACTTCGAGCCGCGGAGTAACCCATGGCCGGTAAGCTCCAAGACGGCGACGATCTCTCAGAGTCGCACGAGATCAACGTCACCCCGTTCATCGACGTCATGCTTGTGCTCCTGATCATCTTCATGGTGGTCGCGCCGCTCTCGACGGTCGACGTGCCCGTCGAGCTTCCCGTCTCGGCCGCCAAGCCCAGCACCAAGCCCGACAAACCCATGTTCGTCACCCTGAAATCCGACCTGTCACTTGCCGTCGGCAACGATATGGTTTTGTGGACCAACCTCGGATCTGCGCTCGACGCCAAAACGAGCTCCGACCGCAACAAGCGGCTGTTCTTGCGCGCCGATAAAACGGTGCCCTACGCCGAATTGATGCGGCTCATGGATACCCTGCGCGCAGCCGGCTATCTCAAGGTTGCACTCGTCGGCCTCGAAGGACCGCCCGGCCCGGCCGGCGCACCCGCTCCACCTTCGGCAATACCCTCCCCGCCGCCAGCACCGTCAGGCCAGCCCGCAACGCCATGAGCGCACACCTCGAACTCCTAGAGGGATCGGGCCCACGCGTGCGTCGCTGGATCATCGCCGGCGCGCTGATGCTCTCGATGCACGCCGCCGCTGGCGCGCTCGCCCTCGTGAGTTGGCCCGAGGAAGAAACGACCGACGAAACCGAAGGCGCGTTCCTGCTCGAGCTCGCACCCATCGCCATGGCGCCTCCGGCCGAGAAGCTCAATCTTGCGATTGGCATGCGCGCCGAGGAAGCAGCAGCAGCCGTCGCGCCGACCGAGGAGGTGAAGGAAAAGTCCGAAATCGAGATGCCCGAGGTTAAGGAGGCCCCGCTGGCCCCCAACCCGGAGGTCGTGATCGACAAGGCAAAGCCCGTCGAGGAAGTCGAGGAGGAGAAGGCCGAGGAAGACCCGCGCCCGGAGCAGAAGGCCATCCCCGTCGCCTCTGTCGCCTCGCAGGAGACCAGCGCTCCGCCGCCCGTCGAAGCACCGCCCGCCGAAAAGCCGGTCGCGCCCAAGCAAGGCATCTCCAGCAAGCCGTCCGAAGCCACTCTGAGCTGGCAAAAGTCGGTCGCCCTGCATCTCAACAAGCACAAGAAATATCCGCACGACGCCCGCAAAAACGGCGAGGAAGGCGTTGCCAGCGTGTCGTTCTCGATCGACCGCTCCGGGAAAGTCATCGCCACGCACCTGGAGAAGAGCTCCGGATCGTCGCTACTCGATCAAGAGGCGATCGAAGTGCTGAGCCGCGCTAGCCCCTTCCCGCGCCCCCCTTCCGACATGGCTGAACTGTCGTTCAGCTTCTCGCTGCCGATCCAGTTCCGCATCAAGCGCTGATCGCAACCGGAAGCTCGTCTAATAGACGTCGCGCCGGTAGCGGCCTGTCTCGACCAGCTCTTGCAAGACTTGCGCGCCGACGATCTCGCCGAGCACATCGTTCACGGCGCCCGACATCCCCTGCAGGCTCCCGCACACATAGATGGCAGCGCCATCGGCGATCCAAGCGCGTACGTCGTCGGCGCGTCGTCGCACACAGTCCTGAACGTAACTGCGCTGCTCTCCATCGCGCGAGAACGCAAAGTCGCAACGCCCCAGAACCCGCGCCACGCGCCACTTGGCAATGTCGTCGCGATAGAAGAGGTCATCGGCAGCAGTACGCTCACCGAAAAACAGCCAGTTGCGCATGGCGCCAGCCTCGGCACGCGCCTTCAGATGCGCGCGCAAACCCGCGACGCCTGTTCCGTTTCCAATCAGGATCATCGGTCTATCAGACGTGGGTGCGCGGAATGCCGAATTCGCACGAACGCTCAACTCTATCGTATCGCCCACACCCGCATGCTGCGTAAGCCATCCCGAGCCGACGCCCAGCCGTCCATTCGGACGTCGCGCCTGACGAACGAGCAACTCGATCCCACCGTCTGCCGGCAGCGACGCGATCGAGTATTCACGCGGCCGCAGCAGCTTCAGCGACTTCAGCAGGAGCGCCGGAGACATCCGCGATAGCGCAACCATCTCCACATCTGATTGCGGAAGCTCGCGCATCATCAGGTGCTCGGACAGCGTCAGCACGCAGCCACCCGATTCGATCTGCAGCGTTCCTTCGAGCCCAAGCTCGCCGAGGAGCACGGCAACCTCGGCCGGATCATTGCGTACTTCGATGACGGCAACGTCGCCCGCCTCCCAAGTCTGCACAGCATCCTTCGGACGCAGCATCACGTGAAATGCTGCATGCTCGGGATTATTCGGGTTCGCAGCTCTGCGCGTGGCGAGCATCCACGCACTCGTTGCGGGCTGCGGGTCGACTTCGACCACGGAACCAGTGATCTCACCGACGCGCTGCCACCACTGCGCCAGCGTGTCAGGGTCGCCGTTGTTGACGCGAATGGCATCGAACATCCGCGTCGCATCTCTTTCCGCCAGCCACGTATCGACGGCATCGCCGAACGCGCAGAAGCGCGTAAAGCTGCGATCGCCAAGCGCCAGCACCCCGTACCGCAAGCCCGGTGCTACCACCGGCGAACGCATCACCGACCGCACGAAACGCACCGCGGGATCCGGCGGATCACCTTCACCCGTCGTCGACACGACGAACAACGCAATCTGCGCCTTGCGCAAAGCTTCGTCGTCGAGATCCGCAAACGAGATCATCCGCGAAGGCACATTGGCCGCCGACAAAGCACGCGTCGTGCTGTTGGCGATCTGCTCGGCGTATCCGGTTTGACTTGCATAAGCGACGAGAACCGATCCCGCAGCGCCGTCAGTCCCGGAAAGCCCATCCGCGACGCGCTTCGTTGCAGCGTGGCGCATCGACAGCAGCACCGAGGCCGCCACGTAAAGCAGAACCACTGCCATAGCAGCCACCAGACGCTGAGGATCGGCCGTGACGCCATCCACCGTCCACGCGTGCGCCCCAGACACCCACGTCGCGATCACAGCTGCAGCGGCCGGAAGTCTGCGCACGCCAGCCCTCACGCCAGCATCGCAGCAAGCTGCGGCGTCAACCGCTCGCGGTAACCGCCAGGCACTGCACTCACAAAGCGCGCCGCAAGGCCCAGCCGCAGCGCATGCTCCATGCCCGCGTCGGGTCCCAGAACGCTGAGCGCTGTCGCAAGAGCATCGGCATGCATGCACTCGCGATGCAGCACGCTTACCGATACGAGATCGTGCGCAACTGGCGACCCCGTGCGCGGGTCGATGGTGTGCGAGAACGTCCGGCCGCCAATCGAGAAGAAGTGCTCGGCGCTTCCCGAGGTCGCAACCGCAAGCCCGTTCAGCGCAACCACGATGTCGGCGATTGGCGCCGCGCCTGACGCCGATCCGCGCGGCCGCTCGAGCGCCACCCACCACGGCATCCCATCTGGTTTCACGCCCTCCCCGCGCAACTCACCGCCGATCTCGACGAGGAAGCTCTCGACCCCCGCCTCACGCACGACGGCTGCCACGCGATCGACCGCAAACCCCTTCGCCACGGATGAAAGATCGAGGCGCACGCCACCCGGTTGCAGCGCAGCCCGGCGCGGCTTGTCCAGCTCGATCCGCGCCCATCCGCAATCAACGCGCGCGGCTGCAACGGCTTCAGCCGTTGGCACGCACTGCACCTCTGCACCGGCGCCGAAGCCCCATAATGCCACCAGTCGCCCGACGGTCGGGTCGAAGGCGCCCTCAGTGTCACGCGCCACTGCCAGCGCATATTCCAGCACGCGATAGAAATTTGCCGGCAGCGCGTGCCACGACCCAGCGGGCGCTGCGTTGATCCGGCTGATCGCAGACCCCGCCTCCCACGTGCTCATCTCTGCGATGACGCCATCGAGTGCCGATGCGATCTCCGCAACGATGGACGCTAGCTCTCTGCTCTCCTCGACCACCAACCGGACGCTCCACCGCGTCCCCATGGTCTCGCCGCAGAGCGCCTTGACCGAGGCCCCGGCGCGGGCTGTCGCCGCCCGCTGCGAAATCCGCAGCGGCACCGCCACGCGTCGCGCCGGAACCCCGTCTTGCATCACGGCTTCATCACCTCGAGCGTCGCCGAATAGCTCGCCCGACGCTTGGCGTTCGGCACTTCGGCCTTGTCATCCTCGACGACGGCCTCCATCCAGTACATGCCGGGCTCCGGCCAGGTAATGGAGACGACGCCATCGTCGCCACTCGTCGTCTTGATCTCGTTGATCGAGTCGCGATAGCGGATGCCACCCGGAACGACAGTCACCCGCGCACCCGCAGCCGGCTTTCCGTCGATGAGTAGGCGGAACTTTGCCGCTTCACCCGCAAACAGGTCATTGGGATGCGTTACGGGATCGAGTTCCAATCCCTTGCCCGTCGGTTTGAAGACTTCCTTCGACGGCTTGCCCGCGGTGACGAACGTCTCCAGGCGCCGCTGCTGCTGGGTGACTTTCACGTCCGTTGCGTCCGCGGGGATGTCGGTCTTGAAGCTCTCCGCCGTACCGCGCCAGCGCTTGCGCTCGCCCTTCAGCATATAGCTGGCGATCAGGCCACTGCCGACGACAGCGAGCTTGTAGGTCCCGGCCTTCTCGATGGGAATGTCAAAGGTGCTGCGGAACCGGCCGACGGCACCATTCTGAGGTTTCACGCTCGACCCGTCCGGCGCGATGATCGCAATTTCCTGCGGCGGCATCTGCCGTCGCGGACCTCCCGGGCCAGGACCTTGGCCAGCAGGACCACCGGGGCCTTCAGCGCGCGGACCTCCCGGAGGCGGACCATCGGCACCACGCGGACCACGTTCTCCGCGCGGCCCATCGCTGCCGACACCGGCAAGGCGCATCGCGTTGTGATCGAAGTAGAAGAGCGTATCCGATACGGCCGCATCGACCGTGATCCACGAACCGGTGTCGGAAAGGACGGTGGTGGATGGCAGCAGCCACGCCCGGTGCGCAGATGCGGGCACCGCAAGGCAAACGCAGAACGGCAGCACCATCCATTTGAGAGACGTTTTCATGGGCGGTAATCCTGTTCGGCTAAGGTTTGATTTCGAGGGCGACTTCACCGAGCTCTTCCTTCCCCTGGGCGGTGCCCGAGAAGGCAGCGGCAGCCGGCCATTTGAAGGGGATGCGTAGCAACTCGCGCCCGCCAACCTCACGCGCGGCTTCCACCACCAGTTCGTACTCACCGGCCTGCAGCTCGGCGAGCGCAGGCGCGGACGACGATAAATCGATCGGGTGCTTGCCCACCGGTCGCGTCGCACTCGACAGACCGTCGACCGGCATCTCCAGATCGCGGCCAGCCCGGCGCCACCACTGGCGCAGGTCCTTCAGCCACTTGTTGCCCTTCTTGTTCTCGGACTTGACGTCGTACCAGACGCTCAAGTTTGCCGCGACCGAACCGTCGGGCTTCTCGATCCACGCCGCGACGTACGGGCGGTGGTACTCGGCAACATCGAGCTTGGGAACCTCGATGCTGACCTTCATTTCCGCCGCGACCGACGGCCCAGACAAAGCCGGCCCCGCGATTATGCCGGAAATGCCCAGGGTTAGGAGCTTGCGCATCAGTTGACCTCTGTTAGTGCACGAACAGCAGAATGAGCACGATGGGAATGACGACACCCAGCCCAACGGTCGGCCAGGTCGCGGGCCGTCGCGCCGAATGGAACTGCAGCAAGAAAAATCCGGTGATGCAGAAAATCAGACACACCCCGGCGAACGCATCGATGAACAGGCTCCACAGCACGCCCGCATTCCGCCCCTTGTGCAGGTCGTTCAGATACGAGATCCAGCCGCGATCGGTGAGCTCATACTCGACGTCACCACTCGCGCGATCGATCGTCAGCCAAGCATCGCCGCCGGGCCGCGGCAGCGAGATATAAACTTCGTTCTTCTGCCATTCGACCTTCTGACCATCGATCGACACGCCGATGTTGGATGCAACCCAATCGCGCACCCCAACGGGCACTGCCGCGTCCTTTGATCCTTTCGCCAGATCTGGCACCAGCGCCGACGGCAGCTGCCCAGTACGCGTCGTCACCTGCGGCTTGGCTTCGATGCTGCCGGCATGATTGAGCGTGATGCCGGTCGCCGCAAACAGCACCATGCCGACGAGGCACAGCGCCGCGCTGATCCAATGCCAGCGGTGGAGGTGTCTTAGCCAGAATGCACGGGTTCCCGGATCAGACATCAGTCGGCACGAGTAATGAGTGCAGTGGCGGCCATCGCTGCGGGGGTCACCGGCACGAGTTGATCGGCCCGCGCCAGTGCCTCGCGTCCAATGCTGGCAAGCCGTTGATTGGGATGCTGGCTCAACATCGTCCCCACCTCGCGACAAAACGGCAGCGGCGCGTTGTTGCACGACGCGGAAAAGAACTTCACCGCGCCCTCGACATCCCCGTCATTCATCATCAGGCGGCCGGCATGAAACTGCCCACGGAAGCACCCCCGCGCCGCCGCCCGCAGATACCAACGCTTCGCGGCACTGAGCTTCGCGCGACAATGCCAGCCTTCTTCCCGGAAGCGGCCGAGCTTGTTCATCGCCTTCTCGTTGCCCTGACACGCAGAACGTACGAACAACGAGAGAGCTTGCGCGTAGTCCTGCGCGACCCCATTGCCGTGCAAGTACTGGCAACCAAGGTTGTACTGCGCCCAGGCGTGGCCCTTGTCGGCAGCGCGTCGATACCAGGCAATGGCCGCGGACGAGTCAATTGGCACGCCCCAACCCCGCTCATGGCATCGGCCGACCATATTGAACGCGTCTGCAAGCCCCGCGCGCGCCGCCTGCGAGAACCAGCGGAACGCGGCCTCCATGTCGCGCGTCGTGCCATAGCCGTTCAGAAGCATCTGCCCCCAAGCGAGCTGCCCTTCCGGATTGCCATTCACTGCGGCCTCGCGCGCCCAGCGGCTTGCGTACTCCGGATTGTTCGCCAAGCGTTCGCCGAACTCTTCCGGCGTCTGCTGCATCAGGATGGGGAAATAGATGTTCCGCGCGCTCATCGATTCACAGCTCTGCCCAACGCCGCAAAAGGTTGTGATAGTGGCTAGTGATCGCCACGACCGCGCGCTTGTCGTCCGGCAGCTCCGCCCGGATCTCCCGGATGGCGACATCGAGGTCATAGAGCATCGCGCGCTGGCCGTCGTCCCGCACCATGGACTGCGTCCAGAAGAACGAACTCCACCTGCTTCCCCGCGTGATAGGGGTGACCGCATGCAGGCTCGTCGACGGATAGACAACGAGGTGCCCGGCGGGCAGCTTCACCCGCTGCTCGCCGTAGGTGTCAGAAATGACCAGCTCGCCTCCGTCGTATTCCTCCGGCGCGCTTAGAAACAGCGTCGAGGAAACATCCGCGCGCATACGCATGTTAGCGCCAGGAATGGTGCGGATCGAACCATCGACATGCGCACCGAAGGTCATGCCGACGTCATAGCGGTTGAACATCGGCGGCAGGACGCGCAGCGGCAGAGCCGCCGAATGAAAAATCGGATGGCGTCCCAGCGCCCGCAGAATGATGTCGCCAGCCTGCAGCGCCGCGGGCGAGCCTTCGGCAATCTGCAAGTTGTTCTTCGCCGTCGCCGCCTGCTCACCGGCAGTCGTCTTGCCGTCTACCCACGCCGACTCTTCAAGGATGCGGCGAACCTCGCGCACCTCATCGGCTGACAGCAAGTTTGGAATGGCAACAAGCATCGTTTCTTTCTCTTCGTCGCTCTCTCAAACGAAAGGGGCAGGAGGGCTTCCGCCCTCCTGCCAAGGTCATGGGGGTAATACGGCAAATGGGAGTTACGCCGATTTAGAATTTCTTGCCCACTGTCAACAAGACTGTTCGACCCGCGCTAACAACGGCACGACTACCGAAGCCGGCGTCGTAATTCAGTTCATCCGTCAGGTTGTAGCCGTTCACCGCGAACGTCCAATCGTCGATCGCGTAGGACACGAGGCCGTCGAACGTGAAGTTCGATGGAATGATCGAGGTATTGCCAGAGTTGACGTAGTACCAGTCGGTAAAGGTTACGCCGCCTCCCAGAAGCATCGTTCCGGGACCGACATTGATGTGCTTGGAAACCTCATAAGTTGCCCACACAGATGCGGAGTTGGTCGGCACGAACGACACGCGGTTACCCTTGTTCGCGTTCTCCGCTACGGCGTTATTTCCAGTGGTCGCGGGATTGTAGAGAATCTCGCTGTCGAAATAGGCGTAGGCTGCCTGCACGGTAAGCGCATCCGTCACCTTGCCTGTCAGACCAAGCTCGACGCCCTGCACGCGCTGACGCTCGCCAGTAACAACAACGTCGCCGTCAGCTTCACTGTAGGTCGCGTTGCCCTTCTCCACCCGGAACAACGCTGCCGTGAGCCCCAGCCGTCCGTCGGACGTCATCCACTTTCCACCGAGCTCCCAAAGCTCATTCTCTTCTGGGTTTGCACCGGCCTGCCCATCAGCCGTCGGAACCGAATTGTTGTCGTTGGTGATGAACATGCCGACGGGCGTGTAGGATTTGGCCCACGAAACATAATATGTCTCATTCTTCGACGGCTCGAACATCACTGCGAGCTTGGGGCTCCAGAACTCGGCATCGGTTTCCACATCGGCCGCCGACGTAGCACTTGTATAAGCGGGAGGGTTGGCGGCAGTCGAACCAGTCCACTTGCCCGTTTGCGCATCGGTCGCGCGATAGGACGCATGATAGCTGTCCCAACGCACGCCTCCGAGGATCGATAGCTCCTTCGTCAACCACATCCGATCACTGACGAACAAGCCTACGTCGTACGCGTTCGCCTTCTTGCGGCTAAGTTCGTTATTGGCAACGTAGTAGCCCGTCGTATTCCAAAAATTCGGATCCCCGATGGTGCCGGGTACCTTCACCGCACTACCAGTACCAGCCTGCAGGTCGCCATTGCTGTCGTAAACACCCTTCTGTGTGCGCTTGTCGTTCTGGAAGAACACATCGATGCCTGCGACGAACTCATGCCGCATTCCTCCGAGGTTCCCCTTCGCAACCATGGTGGTGATGTTCTGTCCACCCCAAGACTCCTGATCGAAACCCGCCGGACCGCCAAGCCCGTAGGTCCCCGAAAATGTCCCGTCGACCACACTCGTCAGGCAGCTTCCCGAACAACTCGGTACGCTCTGAGCAAAGTCGCGGCTGTAGAATGCCAACCGCGTATCATTGTAGATCGTAACGGTGTCGTTGAGTTTGTTGCTGTATCGCGCAGTGATCATGTCGACCTGACTTTCGTCCTGGTCGGTCACCTTTCCATAGAAGTTCGAGCGTGGAACGCCGAACTCAGTCACAGGCTGGCCGAGCTTGGGGCCGCCAGCACCATCAGGATCGATGATCGGCACGCCGAAGTCTGGCATGCGATCTCCAGTTTGATGCATGTAATTGACCGTCAGCCGTTCGTCGGTGTTGAGGCCAAATGCGATAGAGCCGAGAAAGCCCCAGCGATCACTGAAGATATGGTCCCGATCCTCGATATCCTGATTGTGCCACATGCCCACCGCACGCGCGGCAGTCGTATCGTTGATCTGCTTGTTGATGTCGATCATGCCTCGGTAATAGTCGTTGCCGAGCCCAATCGTACCGACCACCTCACCAGAATCGCCAAGGTGCGCCGCTTTCTGTTGCACGTTGATGGCGCCACCCGTGGTGCCCATCCCGAACGATTCAGACGACGGCCCCTTGATCACCTCAACCTGCTCTAGTGCGAACGCGTCGCGCACATAGACGCCGAAGTCCCGCAATCCGTCGACATAGACGTCGCCCTTGGCTTGGAAACCACGAATGCGGAACTGGTCGCCGTTCATGCCGCCGCCGCCTTCACCGATGGCTACCGTGACGCCGGGAACGTTGCGCAGCGCCTGGTCGAGCGTCGATATCTTCTGCTGCTCGATCTGCTGCTGCGGCACGACATTGACCGTCTGCGGCATGTCCTGCAGCGTGCCGGGAAGACGGCCAAGGCCGGTGCCGGATTGGTTCGTATTTCCGCTCGGAGGTGTCAGCCCGAGCTGCTCGCTCGGCGTCTGCGGCGCAACGGCCGTTTCCGCAGCAGGGCCCTGCGGCGCCGGAGAGACAGCGGTGCTGGATGCTGCCTTCTTCTTGGCCTTCGCTTTCTTGGGCGCTGCCTTCTGCGTTGTCACTTCCAGCGGCGGCAACTCAGTCTGAGCGGGGGTCGGCGCCTGCTCTTGGGCCTGAGCGCCGAAGCCTGCAGTGCTGGCCGCAACGACGGACGCAAGGCCAACTGAGATGCGCGATACATTAAGACGATCGGACGCCTTCCCTACCGGCGCAACGCCGACGGGTACTCTACTCTTTGACACGACTCTAAGCCCCCCAAAGGACGCAATACACTTACGCGGATAGGCAATTCAGGAACTGACTGGAGAGCGGCCACTTGGGGACTAACGCTTTCGCCTCGCTGCCGCAGGCCTGCCTCTTGAGGTAATTATTAATACCATACCAAGCTAGTCAACAAACAAACTTGACGCTCCCCATCCAGATTCGCTCATCCGCGAGCTGACGTTGTATTCCAGCGACTCTTCCAGGGTTTACGGGCCTCATTCTTGAGAATGGTTCTAAGGCAAAGTCTCCTACGGCTGGGCCAATGCGTGACGCGCACACAGTCCGCCACTCCCCTCATAAGAAATCCGCTTCTTCTTATTTGACCCCGCCGCTCACCGACCCCATGTATGTCCCGTCGCCAACGACCGCGGTGATTTGCAGAGCAGGATTGCGCCGCGAAACCAAACGCTAAGGTGCTGTGTTTCTACGCACAGCTTCGGCTCCAAGGAGAAGAACCATGGTAAGCTTTGTGCTTTCGACCTTCGCCCGTTCAACACCAGCCCACTCCTGTGCGCGCTGCTGCTGTTGCATGTGTTGCTGATGCTGACGGTGGCATAGCCACCTCGCCCCACAAAATCGTCATCAAAGCACCCTAAGGGAGTGCCGGAACCTACCCGGCGCAAAGTGAACTCATGACTTCACAGGCCTACATCATCGAAATTGGCAGTGACGCCGTCGGCATCGTCGTGCGCGAGGCAGGTGAAACTGCCTTCCAGTTTCACTCCGCCCTCAGCGGCTACCGCGCGCTCGACGGCAAGAAGTTTGCTACGGCACAAGCGGCCCACCGCGCCGCTCTCGACCACGCAGGTCAACGGCCCGGCGCCACGCGCAAAGCGCGCCGCCCCGAACTCGAGTACGCTTGATAAGGAGGCGGAGTGCTCCGGCTCGCCCCTGAACGACAAAAAAACCCCGCGCCAACATCTGGCGCGGGGTTTTGATTTGTAGTCCCAGGGCTTCATTCAACACGCAATGTCAGCGTCAAGATTGACGTTCGCAGGCGCCGCGAATGTCACCCGCTTTGCGCCCACCGCAGCATCGCACGACACCTGGATGAACCAGAGATGGAACGAAGAAAGCGCAAGCTCGTCTGCTGCAAGCTCACGCCCGTCGAGTTCATGGAATCTGTGGTCCCACGTCGCCTGCTCGCCGATACGGAACGACACGCGGTAGACGTGTCCAGCGTGATCGATGAAGAAGTGGCGGTGCCAAGCCCGGGGCTCGGATGGGGTGACCGTCTGAATGATGTTCTGCTGCATGTGGCGGACACTAGGCCGGGCAGCACATCACCCAAACGAAGAAGAAGTGCAGTGCTTAGAACCCCCTAAGCACCACGGGGGCGCAACCGGTAAGTCACTTCCCCCGTGTTGAAAGTTGAAGCATAACGACAGCTCAGCGCGCCAGCTTCGCAGCGATCTCAGCAATGTGCCGGCCCTGGAAACGCGCGCCCGCAAGCTCGTTGTCGCTTGGCTGACGCGAGCCGTCTCCGCCGGCAATCGTTGAAGCACCGTAGGGCGAGCCACCTGTGACCTCATTGACGCCCATCTGTCCCTGGAACGAGTACGGCAGCCCGACGACAACCATGCCCTGGTGCAGCAGCACGACCTGTGTCGTCAGGATCGTGCTCTCTTGACCGCCATGCTGTGTCGCGGACGATGTGAAGACACCGCCGACCTTCCCGATCAGCTTGCCCTGCGCCCAGAGCCCTCCGGTCTGATCGAGGAAATTCTTCATTTGCGCGGCCATGTTTCCAAACCGCGTCGGTGTGCCGATGATGATTGCATCGTAGTCCGCGAGTTCAGCGACATCGGCAATCGGGGCAGACTGGTCGAGCTTGAAACCCGAATTCTTGGCCACCTCTTCGGGCACCAGTTCCGGAACGCGCTTGACGACCGCTTCAGCACCCGCTTCCAGCGCCCCTTCGGCGACAGCTGAAGCCATCTTCTCGATATGTCCGTAGCTCGAATAGTAGAGAACAAGAACCTTCGTCATCTGCGCGTCTCCGGATTGATCATCACGACAAAAAAACGGCCGGCCAGCATCAAGCCGGCCGGCCTTGCGACGCCTTAAGGCGTCATATCGAACACGAGGACCTCAGCTTCCGAGCTGCCGGCGATTTCCAGCTTGCCGGCATCTTCCACGGCAACGCCGTCACCGGGATAAAGCTGCTCGCCGTTGAGAGTCGCCGTGCCGCGTGCAACCTGTACCCAGCCAACGCGTCCCTGCCTCAGCTCGTGCTCCACTTTGTCGCCTTCGCCGAGCACAGTCGCATAGAGATCGACGTCCTGATGGATCGTCACCGAGCCATCGCGGCCATCGCGAGAGCCAATGAGCCGAAGCCTGCCGCGCTTGTCGGCATCCGAAAACGTCTTCTGCTCATAGCTTGGCTCCAGACCCTTGCGCTCCGGCAGAATCCAGATCTGCAGGAAGTGCACCGGCTCCGACTTCGAAGCGTTGAACTCGCTATGGCGCACGCCCGTGCCCGCGCTCATGCGCTGCACGTCGCCGGGCCGCACCACCGAGCCCGTACCGAGGCTGTCCTTGTGCTCCAGGCCGCCTTCGAGCACGTACGAGATGATCTCCATGTCCGCGTGCGGGTGGGCTGGAAAGCCGCCCCCGCCGGTGACGCGATCATCGTTGATCACACGCAGCGGGCCGAAGCCCATGTGCTTGGGATCGAAGTAGTGCCCGAAGGAGAAGCTATGACGGCTGTCGAGCCAGCCAAAATTGGCGCGTCCGCGCTCTTCTGCTCTGCGTAGGGTCAACATGGTGGACCTCCGTTTCTGGATGGACCCAACCGGTCCGTTGGCCTTGATATTGCCCGTCGCCAGCGAAACCACAATTCATTGAGTTTGAACATGTCTGGTTCCAATATGGCACCAATGGACAAGCTCGAAGCCATGAATGCCTTCGCCAAGGTGGTCGCCGCCGGCAGCTATGCCGAGGCCGCCCGCCGCCTCGGACTGACGCGTTCCGCCGTGAGCAAGGCCGTCATGGAGCTGGAGCAGCTTCTCGGAGCCCGACTGCTCGACCGCACCACCCGTCGCGTCACGCCGACCGAAGCCGGGCTCGCCTACTACGAGCGCACCACCGCGATCCTCGCCGACGTCGAAGAAACCGAGCTGCAGATCTCCCGCCTGCACGACGAGCCGCGCGGCATCCTCAAGATCAACGCGCCAATGTCCTTCGGCATCCTCTATCTCGGCGAAGCGGTCGCCGAATTCATGCGGCGCTATCCAGAGCTTCGCATCGAACTGCTGCTCAACGATCGCTTCATCGATCCGTTGGAGGAGGGCGTCGACGTCACCGTGCGCATCGGAGCGCTGAGCGATTCCAGCCTGATCGCGCGCCGCCTCGCACCGGCACGACTCGCTCTGGTTGCATCACCAGAATACATCGCAGAGCATGGAACTCCGGCCGAGCCCAAGGACCTGGCAAACCACCGCTGCCTCGCCTACGGACACATGGCCACCAACAGCCGCTGGCAGCTCACCCACGGCGATACTGTGATATCGGCGAACTACGTCTCGGCCCTTTGCTCGAACAATGGCGAAGTTCTTCGCGCCGCCGCACTCGCCGGCAATGGCATTGCAAACCTGCCGACATTCCTGGTTGGCCCCGAAATCGCCGCGGGACGTTTGCAGCTCGTTCTGCCCGACTACCCGCCGCCAAGCCTCGGCATCTTCGCGCTCTACGCGCCAAATCGCTATCTGGCCGCGAAAACCCGCCTTTTCATTGATTTTCTCACCACCCGCTTCGGCGAGGGCCCAAACTGGGACGCCTTCTAGAGCCGCTCGCGTAGAGCCCCTGATCAGAAGTGCGCGCGCACCGACAGCTCTACCGTCATCGCCACGAAATAAAGCGCTGCAGCGACCAGAATGACCTGCACCCAGAACGGCGAGGGAAAGCCCAAGGCAACCGCCGCAATCGCTGCGACCGACCACAGCGTCGTTACGACCAGCGTTACGAGGCGAAGCTTCGCCACACGCACCGGATGCACCCAGCGGATGGGAATGAAGGTGAAAAAGATGCACACGAGCAGAGCCGCGTAGTTGAACCACAGCGGCGGGGCGAGCGCGAACAGGTACAGCGCCACGACATTCCAGATCGCCGGGAAGCCGACGAACGTATAGTCCTCGCCTTTGCTCGCCAGATCCGAGAAGTGGTAGAGCGACGAAACCAGAATCAACGACGCGATCACCAGGCCGCTAGTGCCTATGAGAAACCCGCCGCGGATCATCGCCAGCGCCGGCACAAAGACGTACGTCACATAGTCGATGACGAGGTCGAGCCGCTCACCCGAGAATCGCGGCAGTCGCTGATCCACCCTCACCATCCGCGCGAACGTCCCGTCCACCGCGTCGATGACCAACGCCACCCCGAGCCAGACGAACATCCGCTCCCAGGCACCATCGAATAGCGCCAAGGTCGCCATCAGTGCGCACACTGCGCCCAACGCCGTGAACAGATGCACGGCCGCGGCCGCAAAGTCGCTGAAGCGCAGGGGAAGCACGCCAGTCGTCCCCCTTATGATGGCATTAGAACCGGTGCTTGACCGATCCGCGCACCGTCAAATCATCTTCCGGATTGGGAAGCACTTCCTGCTGACGGCTCGCGGCACCATCAGCCGCGCCATAGAGCAGCTCCAGCCCGAAATCCATCTTCGGCAGCACGCCCAAGCGGCCCAGGCCAGGGATACGGATCTCCGTCCCCGTCTCGGCTTTGGGCGTCACCTCATCGCTCAGGCCCGCCTTGCTGTCGGCCGGAGTAGCCTCAGCCGGGGCAGGAGCGGCCTCAGCCGGAACTGGGGTAGCGCCTTTCTGCTCCTGGAACGCGAACGCGCCGTGGCCGGCAACAAGTGCCGCGACCAACGCCAGCGCTACTACGACCCGGTTGCTCATCGCAAACCCCACAACGTGAAAAAGTGCCTCGGAGGGAAAATGCTTCCTCGGCCCCACCGTGACAAGGATGTTTTGCCCCGAGTTAAGCCGCAGTAAACAATTGTCCCAGTGGGTGTGTTCCTGGCGCCATGTGGCAGAACCGCACCAACAATAGACTGATCCACCGTGAGCTGCGTTTACCCACTTTTCGCCCCCAGCAAACCCCAGATTCGCCCGAAAATCCGGCACGAAACGCAAAGAGAGCCGCCCGGCAGAGCGGCTCTCTCGAGTTGCGTAGGTCAGTCGTAGTAGCACTTAGAAATTGATCACGGCGCCCGTCATCAGGACCTGATAGTCGTCGAGCGGGTTCGAGGCCTGGATGTTGCCGGTGCCGGTCTCATAGAGGTCGAGACCGAACTCATAGTGGCGGTAGAGGGCATAGAGCTTCATGTCCGCCGCATCGATCTTCTGCATCACACCAACGCCCCACATGTCGACGTCGCTGCTGGCGATGCGGGCGGAGCTGCCGAAGCTGTTGATCGGATCCGAGCCGCTGACGCTCTGGGTGATGCCGCCGCCGTTGTACGAGTAGTACTGACCGAACACGGTGGTCTTGCCGAGTTCGTTCCACTTGCGCTGGATACCCGCCTCGACCGCCCAGAACTTGTAAGAGTTGTCGACGCCCGGCATCACGGCGTTCGCAAGGTCGTCCTTCATCTCGCCAGCACCGAAGTTGCCGTAGAGACCCGACTTGGTGTCAAGGACCGAGATAGAGCCACCGAACATGCTGCAGTTCGCGTCGGAATAGGCAGCGTCACGCGCCGGGCAGCCGTGCGTAGCACTGTCATCAACGCGATCGGTGATTTCGGCGTAAGCGACGCCCGCCTCGACCTTGATCGAACCGAATTCGCCCTCATAGCGCAGACCGACGTCCCAGAAGTCGTCGCCGCCCCAGGCAGCCGACACGTAGAAGCCGGCGAACTCAGGGGATTCATACATCACCGCTTCACGGCGATCGCCTTCACCGGGAGCTGCACCCGTGCGAGCAATCAGGCGACGCCACTGCAAGCCGCTGGCATATGTCGAAGCGCCTTCGGCACGCAGGAAGAAGCCGCCGCCGCTGTCTTCAACGTCCGAGTACTTGCCGACGTCACTCGTGCCGGCAAGGTTGATTTCTGTGATCTCCTGCGAAGCAGTCGGCGTGTGGCCGACCTGGATCGTACCGTACTTCTTGCTCTTGATGTTCCACCAGGCGTGGCGGATGTCGAAGCCCGACTCATCCTCATTGATGGCGTCGAACTGGTTGTTACGCTTGGAGTTCGCCGAGCGAACGCCGATTTCGAGCTTGAAGCTGGCCGACAGATCGCCGTTGATCTTGGCGCCGCCCTTGAAGCCGAAGCGCGAACGCGACGCGTCGTTGGTCACGACGTAAGCATTCTGCTCCTGGCCATCGTCCCAGAACATCACAGCCTGGTTGATCTTGCCGTAGACGCTGAGCTTGACCTTGCGGTTGCCCTTGCGTGCGGTCGTCGCCTCAAGCTCGGCCACCCGCTCTTCCAGATCAGCGCAGCAATCGCCGCCCAGATCTGCCGCTTGAGCGGAAATGCTGGATCCCAGCATCAAACCGCCCGTCGCGAGGATGGTTGCCCATCCCGCCTTAGTTACTCCCCCGAACATATACGCAACTCCCACGAAGGTACGCCTCAACTGGGCCTTCGATCGACGCAACTGCACTCAACTCAAACGCATTCACGCGACCACGCCGCTCAGCCGTCGCCGCCGCTTACTCGCCGGCTGGGCCTCGCTGGTGCAACGAATACGCCAGTGATTCCCGCCCCGTAAATCGCAAACCGATGTGTGACAGTTTGTGACAAACTCGAGTTACGTCATCGCCACGCAAATCTTGAAAGTGCTAGAGATTTCCGGCCAGGGTGCCCACGAAGGCAGCAAGGACTTGTCATGAAACTCGCCGCGTCCAACGCCATTGCGGTCATCGGAACCGGACCTGCGGGCTTGGCAGCGGCCTGCGCCCTGGCGCGCCTTGGGCTACCCGTCACCGCGATCGGCGCCCCGCCCGCACGGCGCGATACGCGCACGGCAGCGCTTTTTGCTGGTTCCGTCACCCTCCTGGAGAACCTCGGGCTCGCGGAGACGTGCAGCAGTTCGGGCGAGCCCATCGTGGGCATTCGCATTATCGATGACATGCGATCATGGCTGCGCGCCCCCGAGGTGACATTCACCGCGGCGGAGGTCGGACGCGCGCGCTTCGGCTACAACATCGCCAACAGCACGTTGACCGACGCCCTGCGCGAAGCCGCCAAGTCCATCCCCACCCTCGACATTGTCGATGCCAGTGTCACTGGCGTCATCCCTGCCGAGGAAGGTGTTGAGGTTCATCTCGCTGGCGGCCCCACCATCGTGGCAAAGCTCATCGTCGGCGCCGATGGCCGCAACTCCCTATGCCGTCAGGCCGCGGGCATCGACGCTCACACCTGGAGCTACGAGCAAAGCGCTATCGCCTGCACGTTTTCCCACCAGCGCCCGCACAATGGAATTTCTACAGAGTTTCATCGCCCGGCCGGCCCCTTCACGGTCGTGCCATCGCCCGGCTCGGCGTCCAGTCTCGTCTGGGTCGAACGCCCTGAAGAAGCCACCCGCCTTGCTGCGCTCGACGAAGCTGCGTTCCGGTCCGCGCTCGAAGCCGGACTCCAGGGCCTGCTGGGATCAGTTGGCGACATCGGGCCACGCGCCACCTTCCCGCTGACCGGATTGTCCGCCTCCCCCTCCGCCCTCCACCGCATTGCTCTGGTCGGAGAAGCTGTTCACGTCATCCCGCCCATCGGCGCCCAGGGCCTCAACCTCGGCCTGCGTGACGCCGCCTGCCTCGTGGACTGCGTCGCCGACGCGCTGGCTGTCGGCAACGACATCGGCGCGCCGACAGTCCTTGCCGCCTACGACCGCATGCGCCGTCCGGATATCGCCTCGCGTGTTTGGTCGATCGACCTGCTGAACCGCACACTCCTCGCCCAGGTAGCCCCTATTCAGGCGCTTCGGGGCCTCGGGTTGCATGCACTCAGATCGGTTGGGCCATTGCGGCGCCTGGCCATACGGGAGGGTCTCAGCCCCTCGTTCGTCGCGCCGCGGCTAATGCAGCCTGCCGCCGCAGACACCCCGCTGGTGCCTTGACGAACCCTACCGGCCCCGGCAAGAGCCAATACCGGCGCTAGAACTCGGGAATACCCAGCTACGATGATCACCCAAGACCGCCTCCGCGATCTGAGATACCGCCTGGAGTATGGCATCCTGCGCTTCGTCGCCGGCATCTTCCGTGCGCTGCCCCTCGGACTGGCAACCGGCGTGTCTGCTTGGTTCTGGCGCCGGCTGGCGCCGATCATCAATCCCAAGCGCCACAACCGCGCCCTCGCCAACCTCGCCATCGCCTTTCCGGAGAAGAGCGAAGAGGAACGCCAGGAGATCGCGCTCGCGCACTGGGAGAACCTCGGCCGCGTCATGGTCGAGACGATGCGCATCGATCGCTTCCTCAAGGAGCCCGAGCGCATCGACATCGTCAGCCAGAACATCTTCACGCGCTACAAGGACAAGCTCGGCCCCGCTGTTGGGGTCAGTCTGCACATGGGCAATTGGGAACTGGCAATCCTTCCCTTCACGTGGGCCGGCGCGAATCCCGCTGCCGTCTACCGCTCCGTCACCAATCCTTACGTCGACAACTACATTCGCACCCAGCGCAAGGATCTCTATCCCGCTGGCCTTTTCGGACGCGGCAACGTCGGCGATCATGGTGATGATCAGCGCACCGCACGCGCGATCATGGACTTCGTCCGCCGTGGCGGACGTCTAGGCCTCGTGTGCGATCTCTACGACCGCACCGGCATGCCCGTCCCCTTCTTCGGGCGGGATGCGAAGACGCAAGCCATCGGCGCGATGATCGCACGCAGAGTCGGCGCACGGATCTGGCTGTCGCGGTGCAAGCGTATCGGCAAAGAGAGCCGCTTCCAGATCGAGCTCAAGGAGCTGCGCGTTCCGCGCACCAGCAATCAGGCCGAAGACATACGCTGGACCATGGACCACATGCAGCAGCAGTTCGAAGCCTGGATTCGCGAAGCACCCGAGCAATGGATGTGGAGCAATCGCCGCTGGAGCTGACCCGCTCGACGGTTGGCAACTCCCCCTCTCCACTCTCGCGTTGATCGCCATTCGCTGCTCGATCAGCGAATGCTCCGCTGCGCGCCATTGCGGCGAATTCGCGTCAAATGCACGCGAAACCAGCCCATCGCCTCCTTACAAAAAGTTATTTGCCGGGCCAGACGCCCGAAAGGATCGCGGAGCAGCTTCCCGCTCGGGTGATCATGAAGCACCCCCAAGCAAAGATATGGAGAGTTTGAAATGTCCAAGAAGCTGATGACGGCCGCCATTCTTTCCGCCATCGCCGTTGGCGCAGTTGCTCCGACCATTGCCATGGCCAAGAGCGCCCCGAAGAACAAAGCCGACTGTGAGAAGGTGTCGACGATGAAATGGGACGACGCCACCAGCAAGTGCGTGAAGAAGTGATGCATGCGGCGCGACGAGACCCCACGCTCGTCGCGCCCATTCTTCCTGCCGCCCATTGCCGGTTGCTACGTCCAGGAGACCATCACAGATGAGGTATTCTATCCCGCTGTCGATCATCGCCAGCGCCATGTTGCTTACGCTTGCTCCCGCTTCCAGCCAGGCAGCGGTTGTCGGCCTCCATGCGGCCGTTCCGGCCGAGGCCCATCAGTCAGTCGTCACCAAGGCGGGCTGGCGGTGGCACCGTCATCGCCGCTGCTGGTGGCACCATCACCGTCGCTACTGCCGCTAGTAATCGAAGCACCGGTCTAAGCTCCTCCGACGCTCCGCCTGGTGCAGTGCCTTGCGCACTGCACCCCTTTTCGAGCAGGCATTTACGAGCGCGGAAACGACACTTCTACACGCAGTCCCGGATGATTGTCGTTCAAGGTCACGGCGGCTCCGTGCAGCTCGGCAATTGCCGCCACAAGGCTGAGGCCGAGCCCACTGCCGGACGTCGAGCGCTCGCGCTCAAGGCGATAGAGCCGCCGGAAGACGTTCTCTCGCTCATCCGCGGGGATACCCAGTCCGTCATCGGCGACAACGGCAATCAGCTTGTCGTCCTGCTGTTTCATCGACACGTCGATCTGCGTTCCGGGTGGAGAATGGCGCACCGCGTTCTCGATGAGGTTCACGAACAACTGCGTCAGCAGCTCTCGATCCCCCGTAACGGTGCAATTCTGCTCCAGCCCTACGTGATTGCCCAGACGCCCACCTGCCTCCTCGACCACCGGCTCATAAATGTCGGCTACGTCAGCCAGCACATTCCCAAGATCGATCGGGCCAAAGCGTGATCGCCGCGCACCCGCCTCGAGCTGCGTGATGCGCAACAGCGCCTCGAACGTTTCAACGATGGAATCTAGCTCCCCGAGGGATTCCTCCACCTGACTTCTGAACGCTTTCGTGTCCTCGCTGCGAAGCGCGAGTTCGAGCCTCCGTCGCAAGCGACCAATCGGCTTCTTTAAGTCATGCGCGATATCTGACGACGCCTGATTGACGTTCTCGATCAGCTTCTGCAGGTGCGCGAGCGTCGCATTGATCTGCGTTGCGACATGATCGAGATCGTCATGCGACTCGGTGACCGGCACCCGCTCGGAGATCTGCCCTTTACTCACCTTCGATAGCGTCGTTGCAAACACGGCGATCTTCTGTTGCGCGCGCCGCGCTAGATAGACGGCTGAGCCGATAGCCAGCAGCATCGTCGTCAGCAGCCCCCACCCCAGGCCGTGCAACAGAATGCGCCGCACCTCGCGGATTTCCCGGTCGCTTCCCCCGACTAGCAGGTGCCCCTTTGAGACCCGCGTCCACTTGGCGAAAAAGCGATCATCGGGATTACCCTTGCTGGCCACCATAGGCAGCCACGCGCGATCGAGCTCACCCCAGCCCTCGAACAACGCAACGTTGCCCACGTTGCCAGCTTGGAAGCTGCCATCGTCCGCACGCAGCAGGAAGATGCTGTCGAAGTCACGCACCGAATCTGCTTCTTCCGCCACAACGGCTGTAAGATCCTTGAACCCTTGCTGCCGGTCGATGGCCGTCAGGGTGTCGGTGATCTCTTCGACATGCTGGCGAATGGAGTTGTCGAGTTCAGAGACCAGCGTGATGTAGAGAACGCCCACCAGCGCCACGACTGTGAGAGCAAACAGGCTCGCAAACGCCGCCGCCAGACGTACCGGCGTACGCTTCAGAACGTCATGGCTGATCATGCATCGTGTAGCCGGAGCCACGCACCGTGTGGATCAACTCGCTGCCATAGGGCCGGTCGATCTTCGTGCGCAGACGTGAAATGTGCGTTTCGACGACGCTGGTGCGCGGTTCGAAATGAAAGCTCCACACGCGTTCCAGAAGCATGGTCCGCGTCAGCACGCGGCCCTTGTTGCGCATCAACACTTCCAGCAACCGGAATTCGCGCGGCTGCAGCTCGATCGTATCACCGGCGCGCGTGACGCTGCGCGAGATGAGGTCCATCTCTAGATCCCCGACGCGCAGAACAGTATCGGTGTCCTTGAGGTGCGGGCGCCGGGCTAGCGCATTGACCCGCGCGCGCAGCTCCGAGAAGGCAAACGGCTTCACCAGATAGTCGTCGCCGCCGACATTCAACCCGTCCACCCGGTCGTCGACACCACCTAGCGAAGTCAGAAAGATGACTGGCACCTTGTTGCCAACGGCCCGCAGCGCGCGCACCAGGGAAAGTCCGTCGAGACCGGGAAGCATACGATCGACGACGAGCACATCGTAAGCCTCACCCATCGCCTGAGTGAGACCGTCTCGGCCATCAGTCAGAGTTTCGACGACATGCCCCTCCTCGCCGAAACCTTGGGCGATGTAGTTCGAGGTGTCGTTATCGTCTTCGACGACAAGAATTCGCATAGAGATCATCCCGCGCTGCAGCCACTGTAAGCTGCAGGCATTGCGACGAGCTTTCTATTACATTACCGAAACGTAAGCTTTTCACAGGGCGCCGGGGTCACGCCCGTACTTTGGCGAGGCCGTGCTGCGTCCTATACTCCGCCGGCGTCATCCCGAAGGCAGCCCGGAACCGCCGCGTAAAATGCGAGTGGTCCGAAAAGCCCCAGGCAAAGGCGATATCACCGATCATCCGCCGAGACTGATGCGGGTCGGCGAGGGCTTGCCGGCACCGCTCGAGCCGGCGCTGCACGATGAACCGCTCGAGCGACAGCCCCTCTTCAGCCAGCAGCATATTGGCATAGCGCACGCTCATGCCAGCGAGGCCAGCAGCTTGCGCCGGCTTCAGGTTGGGATCGGCCAGGCACTTCTCTATCCCGGTCTTGAGACGTCGCAGCGCAAGCTCTCGCGGTGCGCTGATCTCCCTCTTGCACCCGTCTGCCCCTACCGCCATCGAAATTAAATCGATTACCTGATTTGCGATCCGCGGATGCAGCGTCGCATCCACCCCCGCCACGCGATCAGCCAACGATAGGATGAAGTCGACCGCCAGCCCCGTCGTTGGGGCGCCGCGTGAAAGCACTTGCATTGCGTCGATGTCACCGACGCGCGAACGGATGAGTTGACGCCCGACGCTCACGTGTAGAGAGCTCGTCTGCTCCAAAAACTCGATTTTGAGCGGCTTGCACACGTTGTGCAGGATCACCGATCCCGGCTCCAGCATGATCGTCCGGTCGTCCTGCCTCAGCGCCGAGCGACCCTGCAGACGAATGGAGAAGATGTAGTTGTCGAGGTCGTCGCGCAATGTGTCCGACCGCGTGCGCGTAACTGCGCACGGACCGCAGTCGCACCGCGTCAGCGCGATATTATCGACCACACCCGATGTCAGGCGCCCTTCGAAGCTACCACCCGAGGTCTCGAATTCGTGGCTGTAGAAGGCTTGCGAAGCGACGTCGACCCAAAACGGAATCCTGTCCCGGTCATCCAGATCGTCCGTGCTGAAGTCGATTTTCATGCTCGCTACCGTTCGGGCGACTGCCCACGTGGTCAATGGATTGTGCCGCCTCGGTCAAGCACAGCTCGACGAATTGGAGTTTAATCAGTCTACCGACCTTCAGGTCCCTCCTACAACACCCCGTTCGCCGTTCTTAGAACCCCAACTCCCGCCAAGGTTGCATATCCGTGAACTCATCCACCCTTCATCTCCTCCATCGCGTCCAGCAGTGCGCGAGCGACCTCTTTCAAGAGCACATGGCGGGAATCGACGTCACGTCGACCCAATACACCGTCTTGCTCGCCGCAGCTCAGAGCGACGGCTTGAGCCAGCAGGACATCATCAACGCCACCGGCATCGATCGATCCACAGTGTCGCAGGTGGTGCAGCTTCTGACGCGCAAAGGCCTCCTGAAGCGTCGCCGGACGCGCCATGACGCCCGCGCCTATGCCATCTCGCTCACAGACGCCGGCCGCCGCCTCCTCCAAACGTCCCGGCCGATCGTCGAGCAGATCGAGGAAGCTTTGGTCGAAGCGCTACCTGCCAGCCGTGCGAAGTCCTTCCTCTCCAATCTTCGCACCATCGTCGCCGCCTTCGAGCCAGCGAAGGGCTGATAAGCAGCGCCGCGTCGTCGCTGTCCTGTCCTCGCTTTGGACAGCGTTGACTCGTGCCGGCGGCCCAATACAGTGCGCCGCGCTGCAACATTCGGAGTAATTCTCGCGATGGCCTCCAGCCGTACGCCTGCCAAATTTTATTCGCCGCTCGCTATCGGCGCTCCCGAGCCCTATCGCGCACTTCCTGTGCGCCTCGAGCGCATGATTCACTTCGTTCCCCCGCACAACGAGAAAATCCGAGGGAAGATCAAAGACATAGCAGGCCAGGTCGACGTCGTTCTCGGCAACCTCGAGGACGCCATTCCTGCCGACCAGAAGCAGGCCGCCCGCGCCGGCTTCATTGCCATGGCGCGCGACAACGACTTCGGCTCCACAGGCCTCTGGACGCGCATCAACTGCCTCAACAGCCCCTGGATGCTCGACGACGTGACTGAGATCGTCGCCGCCGTCGGCGACAAGCTGGATGTCATCATGCTCCCCAAGGTCGAAGGCCCCTGGGACATCCATTATCTCGATCAGCTGCTGGCGCAGCTTGAAGCCCGGCACGGCGTCAAGAAGCCGATCCTAATCCACGCCATTCTGGAAACCGCCGAGGGCGTCAACAACGTCGAAGCCATCGCTGCTGCCTCCCCACGCATGCACGGCATGAGCCTCGGCCCGGCCGATCTCGCCGCCTCCCGCGGCATGAAAACGACGCGGGTTGGTGGTGGCCACCCTGATTATGGCGTCCTCGCCGATGCAGGCTCCGACGCTGGCGCAGCGCGGGCTTTCTATCAGCAGGATCTCTGGCACTACACCGTCGGCAAGATGGTCGACGCCTGTCTCGCCTATGGCCTGAAGCCGTTTTACGGGCCGTTCGGCGACTTTTCCGATGGCGCTGCCTGTGAGGCCCAGTTCCGCAACGCGTTCCTGCAGGGTTGCCTGGGGGCCTGGTCGCTGCACCCGACACAGATCGACATCGCCAAGCGCGTCTTCTCACCCGACGACAAGGAAGTCGCCTTCGCCAAGCGCATCCTCGAAGCCATGCCCGACGGAACCGGCGCAGTAATGATCGATGGCAAGATGCAGGACGACGCCACCTGGAAACAGGCCAAGGTTATCGTCGATCTGGCCCGTGTGGTTGCTGCCAAGGACCCTGAAAAGGCGGCCGCTTACGGCCTCTGAGCACCAATTCGGAGCGCGTCGCCGGTCAACCGACTTTGCGCGCTCTGATTGACATCGCCCCCGTGCTCCCGTCGAATGGCATCAGATTGGACGGGCACGCAAAAATGGGCACGCTAAAGCAGGCAAAATTCGCGGTGGGGCAAGTTGTGCGCCACCGCTTCTATCCTTTCCGGGGCGTCGTCTTCGACATCGATCCGGAGTTCGACAACACCGAGGAATGGTGGCTTGCGATCCCCGAGAAGATCCGCCCGCACAAGGACCAGCCGTTCTACCATCTCCTCGCCGAGAACGCGGACACCGAGTACATCGCCTACGTGTCGGAACAGAACCTGCTGCCCGACGAGAGCGGTCAGCCGTTGCGCCATCCCCAGCTGACCGAGATGTTCACCGAGGACGAGAACGGCGGATATCGCGCCACGTTTCTCCAGGCCCACTAATCGCCTGTCGTACGCCACGACTCCTCGCGAAAAGAAAAAGCCGCCCGGTCCAACCGGGCGGCTCTTCAATTTATCCAGCTCGCTGTCAGGCGAAGCTTACTTCTTCGCAGCGGGAGCCGCAGCAGCGCCAGCCGGAGGCGTCGGCAGATTCTTCATCTGCTCGGCCTTGTACTTCTCCAGTGCCGCCTGCTGACGCTCGCGGATCTGCGCCATCAGCTGACCGCGCGCCTTCGCGTATTCCTTGTTGTCGACCGGCTTGCCAGCATACGCTTCGGCGAAACCATCGAGCGGAACCGGGAAGCCGATCGGCTGCGCGCCAGCATTCATGGCGATGACCATGATGCCGCCACCAGTCTTCATCTGCTCGACGATTTCACTGGTCGCCTCGACTTCGGCGGTGCAGCCCGCAGCGTGGCAAAGCGAAAAGCGAAGCGCCACCGGCTTCAGAGTCTTCTCGTCGATCTTCTCATTCTTGGCAGCCTTGGCCCACTGGTCCTTTGTGTAGACCGCGGCGCGCAGTCCCGGCGGCAGAGCCATGCCGAGCGGCACCATGATCATCAGGCTCTTCTTATCCGCGCCTTCGATCTCGCGGATCGCGGCGGACACCATCACCATGCCCGTCGAACCATCGAGACGCTCATGGTGCGTGAGGCAGATGTTCTTCTCTTCCTTGACGTCCTTGCCGTCCTTGTCCTTGTGGTTGAACGGCGCCTTCTCGCACAGCTTCACCCATGCGCTCTTCTTGTCGGCCCCAGCAGCGGCTGCACCCTTGGCTGCCGGAGCAGCGGCCTTCGCTGCCGGCTTGGCAGCGGGCGTCTGAGCAGATGCGGGCGAGCTCGCGACCACGGCAACGAGACCCAGCGCGGCGCACACTGCTGCCAGCCCGCGGACGCCCCGCCCCTTGTCCACGAGGTGCGCAACCTTATTTGTCATGGAATACAAACCTCTCTTAGAGAGCTGGCCCACCCAGCTCCTCCCTCCGCAGGCGACCACCAGTAGCGCGCCCTAATGACGCCCCGACGGCGGTCATTGATGCCGCAGTAAGAACCGGATTGCGGCAATCCCGTGACGCTGCAAAAGGCTCTCGGGCATTCGGGCCACGCATTGTGCCCAACGTGGCATACACGCAACGCGCGGTGTGGCCGCAGCTTCGCCCCCCATGCACGCTAGCTTGAGGAATAAGCTGTGATATTAGGCCAAGAATTGCCTCAACACGCGGCAACCGCGGCGGCCCGGAGTCCGAATGCTATACAGGTTGACGCTTTACCTCATCGCACTTTTCGCTCAGCTGAGCGCCGTTAGCGCCGACCCCGTGACCGCAATAGCGCTGCACGGCACGCCCAAAGAGCCGTCAGGGTTCACCCACTTCTCCTACGTCGATCCTCGAGCGCCGAAGGGCGGGCGGCTGACGCTCGGCGCTTATGGGTCGTTCGATAGTGTCAACCCGCTCATCGTCAAGGGAACACCCGTCACTGGAGTTCGCGACTTCACCATCGAGAGCCTCATGGCCCGTGGCCTCGACGAGCCCTTCACCCTCTATGGCTTGATCGCCGACACTATCGACGTCGCCGAGGACGGCTCGTCCGTCAGCTTTCATCTCAACCCAAAAGCGCACTTCTCCGACGGTCGGCCCATCACCGCCGACGACGTAATCTTCTCGCTGGAGTTGCTCCGCGATAAGGGGCGCCCCAACCACCGCACCTACTTCTCGAAGGTGGCAAAGTCCGAGCGCCTCTCCGACCACGATGTCCGCTTCACGCTCGATGCAGCCGGCGACCGCGAAATCCCTCTCATCATCGGACTGATGCCCGTGCTCCCCAAGCACGCCACGAACCCCTATTCGTTCGATGAAACGTCGATGATGGCACCGGTAGGATCTGGCCCATACCGCATCGGCAAAGTCGACGCCGGCCGCTCCCTCACCTACGTGCGCGACCCGAATTATTGGGGCCGCGACCTGCCCGTGAACCGCGGCCGCTTCAACTTCGACGAGATCCGCTTCGACTACTACCGAGAGGGCTCGGCCATGTTCGACGCCTTCAAGACGGGGCAGATCGATCTTTGGCCCGAGGAAGACCCCCGCCGCTGGGCCAACGGCTACGACTTCCCGGCCATCCACGATGGACGCGCCGTCAAACGGGAGTTCGACATCGGCATCCCAGCCGGCATGACGGCACTCGTCTTCAATACACGCCGCCCCGTCTTCGCCGATCCCCGCGTGCGCGAGGCGCTTATCTATCTGTTCGACTTCGAATGGATCAACCGCACGCTCTTTGCCGGCCTTTATCGCCGCACCGAGAGTTACTTCCAGCGCTCGATCCTGGCCTCGCCCGGGCATCCTGCCGATGATCACGAGCGTCAGTTGCTCGCACCATTCCCGGACGCGGTAAAGCCCGCAATCATGGAAGGCACGTACCGCTTCCCCACCACCGACGGCTCCGGCCGCAGCCGCGAGAACCAGGAGCACGCTTTCAAACTCCTGCAGGAGGCCGGCTACGAACTGAAACGTGGTAGGCTTATTCAGAAAGACACAGGGCGCGCGCTCGAATTTGAGATTCTCGCCGTGTCCACCGCACAATCGGCGCTACTGCTCTCTTTCGCGCGCGACGTCGAACGCCTGGGCATCTCCGTCGATGTCCGCGTCGTCGACAGTTCGCAGTATCAGCAGCGCCTCACCAACTACGACTACGACATGATCCAGAACACCTGGTCGTCGTCGCTCTCACCGGGCAACGAGCAACTGTTCCGCTGGTCAGCCCAGTCTGCCAAGGTACCGGGGACCTACAATTTTGCGGGCGTCCAAAACCCCGCCGTCGATGCCATGATCGACGCCTTGCTCGCTGCCAAGAGCGAGCAGGATTTCGTATCCGCGGTCCGCGCGCTGGATCGCACGCTTTTGTCGGGCGACTACGTTATCCCGCTGTTCTACATCCCCACGCAATGGGTCGCGTTCTGGACGCGGCTGCACCATCCAGAAAAGACGCCACTCTTCGGCTACAACGTCGACAGCTGGTGGGCGACGGACAAAAAATGACGACCACTCCCGACCTCCTGCCACCCCGTTTCAACATGGCCGCGTCCGCCATCGGCCGCGCTGCCGGCAGACGCGCCACCGCGCCAGCGTTGATCGTCATCGACGATGTGAGCGCCGCGCAGCCTGCCGAAGTGTGGACCTTCGCCGCCATCGAAGATGCCGTGCTGCGCATCGCTGGCGGACTGCGTCATGCGGGCCTGCGCCCCGGCGCGCGCATACTCATTCGTCTCGACAACACCAGCGCCTACGCCTTGCTTTTCTTTGGTGCCATCGCTGGCGGATTCGTCCCGTTGCCGACGTCAACACAGCTCACCGAACCAGAGGTGCGCTTTCTGCTGCAGGACAGCGGCGCCGAAGCCATCGCGCTTGCGGACGACCTGCCGCTACACGATCTTCCAGCTGGCCTGCGCGTCTTCACCGCAGACGATATCGCGCGCATGCTGCGCGAAGCTCCTCGCGCGAGCTACGCAGACACAGCTGCTAACGATCCCGCCTTCCTCATCTACACGTCCGGCACTACTGCCTCGCCCAAAGGCGTGCTGCACGCTCAACGCGCCGCCTTCGGCCGCCGCCCGATGTATCGCGGTTGGTACGGCATCGGAGCGGACGACCGCATGCTGCATGCAGGCGCCTTCAACTGGACCTTCACGCTCGGCACCGGCCTCACCGACCCATGGGCCAACGGCGCCACCTCGATCATCTACACCGGCGAGAAGGATCCTGCGTTGTGGCCGCGCCTCATCGCCGACACCGGCGCAACGCTGTTTGCCGGCGTGCCCGGCGTCTATCGACAGATGCTGAAATACGCCAATCCTTCGCCATCCGATCTCGGCGCACTACGCCACGGCCTGATGGCCGGCGAAAGCCCGCCGCCAGGCCTGTTCGAGGAATGGGAGCAGCGCACCGGCCGCCCGCTCTACGAAGCGCTCGGCATGAGCGAAATCTCCACGTACGTTTCCAGTGGCCCCGAAACACCGCGGCGAGAGGGTGCCGTTGGCCGCGCTCAGCCGGGACGACGTATCGCCATTCTGCCCCTCGAAGGCGGGGGCACGCCTCTGCCGCCCGGCGAGGAAGGCATGCTCGCTGTGCACCGCTCCGATCCCGGACTGATGCTTGGCTACTGGCAGCGACCCGAGGAGGAAGCCCAGGTCTATCGCGGCGATTGGTTCATCGGCGGCGACCTCGCAACGATCGACGCCGACGGCTACGTATTCCACCAAGGCCGCGCCAACGACCTGATGAAGGCGCTCGGCTATCGCGTTTCGCCGCTCGAGGTCGAAGCCGTGCTGGCCCAGCACCCAGACGTCGCCGAAGTCGCCTGCGCCGAGGCCCGCGTCCGCGCCGACGTCAGCATCATTGCCGCATTTGTCGTGCCGCACCCCGGTGCGCCACGAGACAGCGCCCAGATCGAAAGCTTCGCAGCTGAACGGCTGGCCGGCTACAAGCGCCCGCGCGCCATCGTCTTCGTCGATGCGCTACCGCGGACCGCCAACGGCAAGATAAAGCGCTCCGCGCTCCGTCTTCCTGGAGCATCCGAGAGCGCCTGAGCGTCATCGCGCGCCGGCTCACGCCGCCTGCTTTGCTTTGGCGGCAACCGCGGCCAGTTGAGCAACGAAGCCACGCACGCCTTTGAGCCGGTCGGTCGGCAGATCCCACTCGGCGCGGAACACCAGCTTCTGGTCCGGCTGCACCTTGATCAAGCCGCGCGAACTGGTGACGAACTGCACCAGCCCCTCCGGATTGGCGAACTGCCCGCGGTGGAACCCGACGACGGCACCGCGCGGACCCGCATCGACCTGCGCCACGCCCGCCTGACGGCACAGTGCCTTGATCTCCATGACGTCGAGAAGATGCTCGACCTCTTCGGGCAGAGCCCCAAACCGATCGATCAACTCGGATGCGAAGTTGTCGATTTCGTCGCGCGTCTCAAGCGTCGACAACCGGCGATAGAGCCCCAGCCGAAGCTGCAGGTCGGCGACGTACGTCTCCGGGATGAGCACGGATGTACCAAGCGAAATGGTCGGGCTCCATTGATCGTCGGCAACCTCCAGATCGCCGCCCTTCATCGATGCGACGGCTTCCTCCAGCATCGATTGATAGAGCTCGAAACCGACCTCGCGGATGTGCCCGGACTGTTCCTCGCCCAGCAGGTTGCCCGCACCGCGGATATCGAGATCGTGCGAAGCGAGCGAGAACCCGGCCCCCAGCGTATCGAGCGATTGCAGCACCTTCAGTCGCTTATCCGCCGCCTCCGTCAACGCCTTGCCGACAGGCGTGGTGAAATAGGCGTAGGCGCGCGCCTTGGACCGGCCAACGCGGCCGCGCAACTGATAGAGCTGCGCCAGGCCGAAAATGTCTGCACGATGCACGATTAGCGTGTTTGCATTCGGCAGGTCGAGACCGGATTCCACGATCGCCGTCGATAGCAGGATGTCGTACTTGCCGTCGTAGAACGCAGTCATCACGTCTTCCAGTTCGCCCGGCGTCAGCTGACCGGTCGCGCGCGCAAATGTCAGTTCCGGCACGGCCTCGCGCAGGAAATCGGCGATCTCGTCGAGATCGGAGATGCGCGGAGCAACATAAAAGCTCTGCCCGCCGCGATACCGCTCACGACGCAGCGCATCGCGAATGATCACCGGATCGAACGGCGAGATATACGTGCGCACCGCCAGACGATCGACCGGCGGCGTCGTGATCAGCGACAGCTCCCTCACGCCAGTAAGGGCCAGCTGCAGCGTGCGCGGGATCGGCGTGGCCGACAGCGTCAGCACGTGCACGTCCTCACGCAGCTTCTTCAGCCTCTCCTTATGCCCGACGCCGAAGTGCTGTTCCTCGTCGATGATCAGCATGCCGAGCCGCTTGAACTCGATCGACTTGCCGAGTAGCGCGTGCGTGCCGACGACGATGTCGATGGTGCCGTTCTTCAGCCCCTCCTTCACGTCGCCCAGCTCCTTGGTGCCGACGAGACGCGAGGCCTGCGCGACGCGAATGGGCAACCCCGTGAAGCGATCGGTGAAAGTCTTGTAGTGCTGCCGCGACAGCAGCGTGGTCGGCACCACGACCGCAACCTGCATACCATTCATCGCCCCGACGAACGCCGCGCGCAGCGCCACCTCGGTCTTGCCGAAGCCGACGTCGCCGCACACGAGCCGATCCATCGGACGTCCGGTCGCAAGGTCACTGAGCACCGCCTCGATGCTCGTCTCCTGGTCCTCTGTCTCCTCGTACGGGAACCGCGCGACGAACTCATCGTACGCGCCTTCCGGCGGCGAAACGGCGGGCGCTTCCTTCAACTGACGCAGCGCCGCGATCTTGATCAGCTCGGAAGCGATCTCGCGCAGCCGCTTCTTCAGCTTGGCCTTGCGCGACTGCCACGCGACGCCGCCCAGCTTGTCGAGTTGTGCGTCGGATTCATCCGCACCGTAGCGCGACAGCAGCTCGATGTTCTCGACCGGCAGGAAAAGCTTGTCGCCGCCGGCGTAGTGCAGTTCCAGGCAGTCGTGCGGCGCGTTGAGCACCGTGATCGTCTTGAGCCCCGCAAACCGCCCGATGCCATGATCGGCATGCACCACGAGATCACCGACCGAAAGACTCGTCGCTTCCGTCAGAACATCCACCGCCGAGCGCTGCTTGCGCCGCGGCCGCACCAGCCGGTCGCCGAGGATGTCCTGCTCGCCGACAATCGCCAGTTCCGGCGTCTCGAAGCCTTGCTCCATGCCCAGCACGCCGACGCCCGTCATATGCCCGGGCAGCGCAAGCGCCTCGGCATACGATTCGACGCGCTGCACGTCCTTCAATCCGTGATCCGACAGCAGCGTCACCAACCGCTCGCGCGCGCCCGGCGTCCACGACGTCACGATCACGCGCCGCTGCTCGCCCTGAATCCGCCGGATATGCCCGACGACCGCATCGAACACGTTCACGTCGCCTTGCTGGCGTTCCGCCGCGAACGTGCGCCCGCCCCGGCCGCGCCACGAGCGCACCTGCGGCCCCTCCGCCTCTTCGAACGGCGTCAGCCGATAGGACCGCCGCGAAGCGATCAATGCGGCAAAACCATGCCTGTCGAGAAACATCCGCTCAGGCGGCACCGGCTTGTATGGCGGCCCGCCGAACCGCTGCTCTTCGAGCGCTTCCAGGCGCGCCGCGTAGTGCTCGTCAATTTGCTCGAACCGGCTCGTCGCCGATTCATCGAAGCGATGATCGAAGCTGAGCGGCACATCCGGCAGATAGTCGAGCAGCGTCTCCATGTGCTCATGGAACAGCGGCAGCCAATGCTCCTGGCCTGGGTAGCGATGCCCCGAGCTGACAGCCTCGTAAAGCGGATCATCTCCCGTCGCCCCGCCGAACAGCTCGACGTAGCGCGTCCGAAACAGCTTCTCCGCATCTTCGCCGAACGCCACTTCGCTCACCGGCATCAGCGCCAGCTTCTGCACGCCCTTGGTCGTGCGCTGCGTCGTGACGTCGAACGCCTTGATGCTCTCCAGCGTATCGCCGAAGAAGTCGAGCCGCACGGGACTGGAGCGCCCCGGCGGATAAAGATCGAGGATGCCGCCGCGCACGGCATACTCGCCCGCCTCCATCACAGTGCTGGCACGCGTGTACCCCATGCGCGCGAGCCGCTGCGTCAGCCGCGCCATGTCGACCCGCTGGCCCGCGGCCATCGCCTTCGTCGTCTGCTTGAGAAACGCGCGCGGGGGCACGCGCTGCAGAACAGCGTTGACCGTCGTCAGTACTATGGTCGGATGTTTGCGCGAGGCGAGCGCCAGCTTTGCCAGCGTCGCCATCCGCTTGGCAACGATGTCCGCCATCGGCCCGACGCGATCGTAAGGCACCGTGTCCCACGCCGGGAACGTGATCACCTTCACCTGCGGCGCGAAGAATGACAGCCCCTGCTCCAGCGCCTCGATGCGCCGGTCGTCGCGCGCGATGTGCAGGACCGTCCCCGGTGCCCTCTCTGCTGCCGCCTCGCCGACGAGTTGAGCCAGTACCAGGGCATCCAGGCCTTCCGGCACGCCGGCAATCGTCAGCGCCGGCACGTTCTTCTTTTCTGCCGTCATTGCCGATCCACGACTTTATCGCCAGCTGCAGGCAGCAACCCGAAATGATCCCGCAGCGCCTCGACGAGCGGCGCGAACTCCGCCCCCTCCTCTGACGCCGCCCCTTGGGAGAACCACGTCGTCAGCATCGGATCGGGCAGCGCCAGGAACCGCTCGAACACCTCCAACTCGGCCTCGGGCATATCGGCAACGCGCGCCTCGGCGTAGCGCCCGAGGATGATGTCCATCTCCTTGGTGCCGCGATGCGACGCGCGATAGATGGCGCGGCGGCGCCGGATCTGGAGATCGTCTTGCATGCGTATCCGTCTCTAGGATGGGCGGCCGCTTGTTGAATAGGCCACCGTCTCTTGGATAACCCTGCGCCAAGGCTTGACGGCGCGCGGCCTCGCCGCCACCCTCCCGCTGGATAGGGACGTTGATATAACGCCCGTTTCCGATTGCGCAAAGGGCTGAACGGATTGGCATCCTTCGGCCGCGATCCGCCCCTTATGCTGCTTTGCCGAGGCCCTGACTACCATGCGGCCCAACGAGCTGACGCCGCTCTTCGCTTCGCTGCAGTCGCTGTCCGGGATCGGGCCGCGCCTGATCGTGCTCATGCGCAAGTGCGTCAACCTGCCCGCCGGCATCACCGAGCCGCGCGTGCTCGACCTGCTCTGGCACATGCCGACCGGCGTCATCGATCGCCGCGCCGAGCCCACCATAGTCGACGCAGTCCCCGGCGCCATCGCCACCCTCAAGGTGCGCATCCTCAAACACTTCGCCCCGCCGCGCGGCAACAACCGCGCGCCCTATAAGGTGCGCGTCGAGGACGACACCGGCAGGCTCGACCTTGTCTTCTTCCACGCCGAGCGCACATTCATCGAACGCCAGCTTCCCGTCGGCGAGGAACGCTACGTCTCCGGCCGCGTCGAGCGCTACGGCGAAAAACTGCAGATGTCGCATCCCGATTACATCGTGCCACCCGAAGCGCGCGACACCCTGCCGATGCTCGAGCCAGTCTATCCGCTCACCGCTGGCCTCTCCGGCAAGATCGTGCAAAAGGCAACGCGCCAGGCATTGGAGCGCCTGCACGAGGTGCCCGAATGGCAGGAACCGGCTTGGCTGCAGGCCCGCGCATGGCCGACCTTCAGCGAGGCACTGCAGCGCCTGCACAAGCCCACCGACGCGATGGATGTTTCCACCGGCTCGGCCCCATGGCAGCGCCTCGCCTACGATGAGCTTCTCGCCGGGCAGCTCGCGCTCGCCCTGGTGCGCCAGAATTACAAGACGCGTCCTGGCCGCATCGTCAAAGGCGACGGGAGCGTGCGCGCCCGCCTCGCCGACGCGCTCCCGTTCTCACTCACCAACGCGCAGCGCGAAGCCATGCGCGAGATCGAAGCCGACATGGGCGCGCCGCGCCGCATGCTGCGACTGCTTCAGGGCGACGTGGGCTCCGGCAAGACGGTCGTCGCCCTTCTCGCCATGGCCATCGCGGTAGAGTCTGGCGCGCAGGCCGCGCTCATGGCCCCGACCGAAGTCCTCGCCCGCCAGCACGCAGAGACCATCGCGCCCCTGGCAGAAAAAGCTGGTCTCACCATCGGCCTGCTGACCGGCCGTGAGAAAGGCCGCCCGCGCAAGGAACTTCTCGCCCGTCTCGCTGCCGGCGACGTCGACATCATCATCGGCACCCACGCACTATTCCAGCCCGACGTCGTCTTCCGCGATCTCGCATTCGCCGTGATCGACGAGCAGCATCGTTTTGGCGTGCACCAGCGCCTGTCGCTTCAGTCGAAGGGCGGCAGCGCCGGCACCGACGTTCTGGTAATGACCGCGACCCCGATCCCGCGCACCCTCGTCATGACGCACTACGGCGATCTCGACGTCTCGCGCCTCAATGAAAAGCCCCCCGGCCGCAAACCGATCGTCACCAAAAAGCTCCCCACCGACTCGATGGAAAAGCTCATCGACCGCCTGCGCACGCAGCTCGCCGAGGGTGCGCAAGTCTATTGGGTCTGTCCGCTGATCGAAAGCTCCGACGTCTCCGACCTGGCCGCCGCGGAGGAACGCCACGCCCACCTGACGCAGCTGTTCGGCAAGGAGAACGTCGGCCTTCTGCACGGCGCCATGCAGGACAAGGCCAAGGACGCCACCATGGAGGCGTTCGCGTCGGGCCGACTGAAAATCCTCGTCGCCACCACGGTCATCGAGGTCGGCGTGAACGTTCCCAACGCCAACATCATGGTCATAGAGCACGCCGAGCGCTTCGGCCTCGCCCAGCTTCACCAGTTGCGCGGACGCGTCGGCCGCGGCTCGCGCGAAAGCTTCTGCATGCTGCTGCACAAGGCCCCGCTCGGCGAGACCGCGCGCCAGCGCCTGGAAATGATGGAGGAGACCGAAGACGGCTTCCTCATCGCCGAGAAGGATCTGCAGTTGCGCGGCGGCGGCGAGGTTCTTGGAGCGCGCCAAAGCGGAACACCCGGCTTCCGTGTCGCGGAAGTTCCCGGCTTCGAGCAGCTCTTGGAAGCGGCGCGCGATGACGCCCGCCTCGTGCTCGCATGCGACCCGATGCTGTCGGGCCCGCGCGGCAACGCCCTGCGTACGCTGCTCTATATCTTCGAGTGCGACGAAGCCGTTCGCCTCTTCCGCGCCGCCTAGCCCCCCTCTCCCCGCAAGCGGGGAGAGGGTTGGGGTGAGGGGCAGAAGCAAATGATCTCCGGGCTAGAGACACTCAAGCGGCGGGAACAGGCTTGCCCTTGTTCTTCTTCCCGCGCCGCGACTGCTCGGCAAGTTCGCGCAGCTTCGCCTGGCTCTCCGGCGTCACCATACCCGCCGAGATGATCACCTTCGCCGCGTCTTCGATCGTCATGTCGAGAAACACCACGTCCTTGCGCGGCAGGAAGCACACGAAACCCGTCGGCGGCACGATCCCCGTCGGCATGAACACCGTCAGCAGATCGCCATCGGCGCCCGGCATCACGCGGCCGATCTCTCCCGTCGTTTCGCCAGTCACGAATACGATCGACCACAGGCCTTTGCTGGGAAACTCAATGAGGCCGACCTTCTGGAATGTCTGCCCGGGCCCTGTGGCGCTCACCACGGATTCAAAAATCTGCTTCAGCGCGCTGTAGACGTTGCGCACGATCGGCATGCCGCCCAGCATCTGCTCGCCGAACGAGATCAGCGTGCGCCCGAGGAGGTTCGCAGCCAGCGCGCCGATCAGCGTCAGCGCAACGAGGCCGACCGCCAGACCGAACCCGGGAATCGGAAACGGCAGATAGGTATCCGGTAGATACGCCGCCGGAACGAACGGCTTGATCCACGCGTCGGTGACGTTGATGAACCACCACGCGAAATAGAGCGTGATCGTCACTGGGCCGACGATGACAAGACCTGTCAGGAAGTAGTTGCGCAGCCGCGCGCCGAAGTGCCATCCGCTGGAGGAATCGTCCCGTACCAGCTTGCGCAAGCCCGCGCGCAACTCGGCCGAGGTCTCCTGCGGTCCCTTGGGTGGATCGGCAGAACTCATCGATATTCCCACACGCCCCACGCCACACGATCCGTCCCAATCCGTTGGGAGCGGTATTGCCGGCTGAGGCTCCGGGACTTTCCCATGGATTTGCCGCCGACGTAAGGGGCACAGCCTAAGCGATCAGCGCCTAATGCTTCGGCAATGGCGGGCTTTATAAGCGCCGCAACAACGCTATTCCGTGACGACTAGGCAATCGAAGCCGTCAGAACGCAGCGAGTTGCACAGCCGACCCGATTCCTGGCTATTGGAAAACGGCCCGAGCTTCACCCGGTAGAACGTGCCCATGCTGCCGACCACCGATTCGTCGATGGCGGGCTTGCGGCCACCAAGCTCGCTGCCATGCCGTCCGACCAGCAGACCAGCGAGAGATTCGGCCTCCGAACGCGACCGCACCGAGGCCACCTGAAGCGTAATACCGCCCGATCCCCCGGCCGACGACTGGCGCGCGCTGCCGGCAGGCTCTTCCACCGCGGCGACCTGCGTGACGAAGGCGGAGCCCACAGATGGTCCGGCGCTTGCCGCTGCGCCGCTCGGAATGACTTCCGTCGACTCGCCCCAACCGCTGCTAGCCGGCGTGCTGGCGATCGACGCCGTGCTCGCAGGCGCAGGCTCGGCACTCTCGCTGGACGACCCGCCACCAAACAAGTTCGAGAAGAAACCACCGATGCCGCCGCCCGAACCCGACGACGAGGACGGCGCGGCAGGAGCCGCCGCGTTGCTCGCCGTGGCGGCCTGGGCAGCACCGTTGCTCTGTCCCGGCATCGCCGGCGCCTCCGCATAAGCCGATTTCGGCAGCGGCGGGACTTCGCTTACTCCGGATTCGTGATAGGCGAGCGCCCGGTTCTTGATTGCGTCGGCCCGCTCCGCCTCGGACAGGCCGCCCTTGAGCCAAAGCGCGCTGGTGAGGTCGGACACGGCAAAACCGGGCTTGCCCAGCTTGCGGAACGTGAGACCTCGGTAATAGAGAACTCTCGGCATCTGGTGGCTCGGCATGCCGGTGCGGATGGCAGCCTCGAAGGCGCGCATCGCCTCCTCGTACTTGCCAACGCCGTAAGCCTTGATGCCACCATCGAAAATCTGCTGAACGAGCTGCGCAGACTTGGCCTTGTCGGCACCGTCGCCATCACCTGCGGGAGCAGCAAATACGGCGGCGGGCAGCGCGACCGCCAACAGCCCCGCGACGAGAGCCAGAGTGCGCAACTTTTCCCCCATATCCGAACCTTGATGCTTGCTCGATCCGCCCCGTCTCAACGGTGACCCTAAGCCAAGCTCAAATTCGAGGCAAATCCAGGGCCGTAAGGCCGGATGCCTTTTCCCCTACTCGACCGTGACCGATTTGGCGAGGTTGCGTGGCTGATCGACATCGGTCCCCATCAGCACTGCCGTATGATAAGCCAAAAGTTGCACCGGCACCGCATAGAGCAGCGGGTTGGTGAACTCAGACGCCTTTGGCATCGAGATGTGCGCCGCGATCTTGCAGCCGACCTCCTCGGGAGCAGCATCCGAGACGAGGATAATCTGTCCACCGCGGGTCGCCACTTCCTGCATGTTCGAGACCGTCTTCTCGAACAGCTCGTCCTTCGGCGCCACCACGATCACCGGAACGTTCTCGTCGATCAGCGCGATCGGACCATGCTTCAGCTCACCCGCTGCATAACCCTCGGCGTGTATGTAGGAAATCTCCTTCAGCTTCAGCGCACCTTCAAGCGCCAGCGGATAGCTGGTGCCGCGGCCCAGGTAGAGCACGTCGCGCGCCTTGGACAGCATCTGCGCGATGGCGACGTATTGCTCCTCGTTGCGCAGGATGTTCGAGATGTGTCGCGGCACCTCGATCAGCGCCTGAACCAGCTCGAGCTCCTTCTCGCGGTCGATCGTCCCGCGTGCACGCGCAAGTCCCAGCGCCAGGCACGCCAGCACCGAAAGCTGACAGGTGAACGCCTTCGTCGAGGCAACGCCGATCTCGGGTCCGGCCAGCGTCGGCAGCACGATGTCCGATTCGCGCGCGATCGATGACGTGCGCACATTGACCACTGCCGCGATGCGCTGGCTTTCCGCCTTGGCATGACGCAACACCGCCAGGGTGTCCGCCGTCTCGCCCGACTGCGACACGAACAGCGCCAAGCCGTCCTTCGTCATTGGCGGTTCGCGATAGCGCATCTCCGATGCGACATCGATCTCCACCGGCAAGCGCGCGTAACGCTCGATCCAGTACTTGCCGACGAGGCCCGCGTAATACGCCGTTCCGCAGGCAGAGACAGTAGCACGCGCCAGCACTGCCGGATCGACACCCAGCTCGGGAATCCGAACCGTGCCTTCGGCCATGTCGATGTAGTTCGCCAGCGTATGGCTGATGACCTCTGGCTGCTCGTGAATTTCTTTCGCCATGAAGTGGCGATGATTACCCTTGTCGACCAGCAGCGACGACGCGACCGACTTGATCAGCGGACGATCCACGCGCTGCCCGGCGCGGTCATAGATCTCGACGCCCGAGTGCCTCAGCACCGCCCAGTCGCCTTCCTCAAGATAGGTGATGGCGTCCGTAAACGGCGCGAGCGCGATGGCGTCCGACCCGAGATACATCTCGCCGGTACCATGGCCGATGGCGAGCGGCGAACCTTGCCGCGCCGCGATCATCAGGTCGTCGTGACCGGCAAAAATGATGGCGAGCGCAAACGCCCCCTGAAGACGACCAAGCGCCTGACGCACCGCCTCTTCGGGGCTCACGCCCTTGGCCAGTTCATCGGTGACGACGTGGACGATCACCTCGGTGTCAGTGTCGCTCTCGAACTGATATCCCTTGGCCGCAAGCTCTTCCTTCAGCTCGCGATAGTTCTCGATGATGCCGTTGTGCACCACCGACACCTTGGCATTCATGTGCGGATGAGCATTGCGCTCCGTCGGCCGCCCGTGCGTAGCCCACCGCGTGTGCCCGATACCCGTGTGCCCTCGAAGCGGCTCCTGCAGCAGCCGGCCTTCAAGGTTGCGCAGCTTGCCTTCAGCCCGGCGGCGCTCCAGGTGGCCATTCTCGACCGTTGCGATGCCGGCCGAGTCATAGCCCCGGTACTCGAGCCGGCGCAGTGCGTCGACGAGATCCGTAGCAACCGCTTTGTTTCCGATAATTCCGACGATGCCGCACATGCGATCCGAATCCTTCAGCTTGCGCGCACCAATAGTGCTAGCGTTTGATTAATATGCCCCTCAAATCACAGAGTGTTTCTGCGATTTTCGGTCACTCCACCCGCCGGGGCGCTGCACTATCCTTAATCAAGTCTTTGCCTTCCGCTTCGCCATCATCGCCCGGAACTTGGCCGCCCACCCGGGCCGCTCGTCCTGCGGCGAGCGCTCTAGGGCAAGGGCATCTGCCGCCACATCCCTCGTGATGACGCTGCCTGAGCCGATATAGGCGCCGGCCCCCACTTTCAAAGGGGCCACCAGCGAAGTATTCGAACCGACGAAAGCCCCTTCGCCGATCTCGGTGCGGTGCTTGAAGAAGCCGTCATAGTTGCAGAAGATCGTCCCCGCCCCGATGTTCGCCCCTGCACCGATGCTGCCGTCTCCCAAATAGGACAAGTGGTTCGCCTTCGCGCCCTTGCCCAGTTGCGCGTTCTTCAGCTCGACGAAGTTGCCCACGTGCGCATCCTCGCCGATATCGGCCCCCGGACGCAGACGCGAGAACGGCCCCACGCGCGCGCCCTTGCCGATGTGCGCGCGTTCGAAATGGCAATTGGCGAGGATCTCGGCTTCGTCGTCGACGCTGACACCCGGACCGAAAAACACGTTCGGCTGGATCACCACGTCACGACCCAGTTTGGTGTCGTACGACAGCCAGACAGTCTCGGGCGCGATCATCGTCACACCCTCACGCATGGCCGCAAGCCGCGCACGCTTCTGGAAGATCCCTTCGGCCACTGCCAGCTGATCGCGCGAGTTGACGCCCAGCACATCCTCCTCTGCGCATGTCACCACCGCAGCCTTCGCCCCCGACGACCGCGCGATCTCGACGGCGTCGGTGAGATAGTACTCGCCCTTGGCGTTGTTGTTGCCGATGCGGCTGAGCACGCCCAGCACATCGTCGAGCCGAAACGCCATCACGCCGGAATTGCACAGGCGCACAGCGCGCTCGTCGTCACTCGCATCCTTCTCTTCCCGGATCGCAGTCAACCAGCCATTGCCATCCGTCAGGAGGCGACCATAGCCGGCCGGATCCTTCGCCTCGAAACCCAGCACTGCAATGCCGGCGCCGGCATCGAGGCGCGCGCGCAAAGCTTCCAGCGTCTCAGTCGGCAGCAGCGGCGTGTCGGCATAAAGAACGAGCACGTCGCCTTTATGCGCGGCCAGCGCCTCGCGGGCTGCCAGCACAGCATCGCCAGTTCCCTGCTGCCTCTCCTGCACGAACACCTTGGCGGCAGGTTCTTGCGCCACGGCCTCCGCGCGTACCTTGTCCATTCCCGGCCCGACCACCACCGACAGGGCGTCAGCCTCTAAGGACTGCGCGGCTGCAATGACGTGACCCAGCATCGACCGCCCGCCGATCTTGTGCAGCACCTTCGGCAGCGCCGACTTCATGCGCGTGCCCTGTCCGGCCGCGAGGACGACAACGAGCAAGGGACGATGGCTCATCGAATTCCCGACTTTGCTTATGATTGAGAGAAAGAGGAACAGGTCGGCTCAGCTACGCACGTACGTGCTGCCTGCACGCGGAGGCTTCACAAGCCTTGTATACCGGCGGCAGGCTCCGCCCAACAAGACGGCGCAATTGTGTCCGTCGGTGTTGCTGTCCCCGGTGCACGAGCTGTGGCCAAGCTGGCACATACCCGCGCATAGACGCTTGAATTTCAATAGCTTGTTTCAGGCATCGATTCCGTCCACAGGCAGCGCAGCCCGCATCCAACCCCCTGCGTTGCTCCCCGACCGCGACTCACCGACTCTCCGGTAGTCATTCCCGGCGAGGCCGCGTCAAAATCACATCGGTTCAACGCCAGGCCGGCCCCAGTTCAGGCCCTGTGCCGCGTTCAAAACAGTGGAAGCTGAAAGAATGTCTGTCGACTCCATCGGCCCGGCGCGGCGCCGCACATTCACCCCCTACGTTCTGCTGTACCTGCTCGCAGCGACGCTGGCAGGTGCCTACCTCGTCTTCCTGGGCGTCCGCCCGGACCTCATCGCCATGTGGAAGTCCAAACCGGACCAGACCCAGACAGCACTGGTCGAAACCCAGCGAACCGTCGAGCGCGCGCTCGCCGACATCGACCCGCTGAAGCAGGGCGTTGGCGAAGTCAAAGCCGACCTCGCCAGCTTCAAGGCTGGCCTGGACGAAGCCGCCGAACGCGACCGCATCCTCATGGAGAAGCTGGAGACGCTCGAACGTCTGGCCGCTGAAAAGGCTGCCGCCGCAGCAAAGCCCGCAAAGACGGCCGCAGCCGCGCCTGCCAAGAAGCAAGCCGCCGCCACCATCGAGACGGGCAGCATTGAAACCAAGAAGCCCGCAGCGGCCGCGAAGCCACCGGAGGTCGGGGTGCTTCTCGCCACCGGCCCCTCGCTCGACGCTTTGCGCCTGAGCTGGTCGATCCTCAACGACCGCGCTTCCGACACGGTCCGCTCGCTGCACCCGCGCTATGTCGTATCCGGCAAGGATAACGAGCGCACTTACGGTCTCGTCGCTGGTCCACTACCGACAGTCGCCGACGCTAAAGCCGTCTGCAAAGTCATGAGCGACCGCGGCATGGCGTGCGAGGTCAGCCAGTTCCGCGGCAACGCGTTCTGATCCCGCCCCTTACGCGGATAAACACAAACATGACGCTTCGGACCCACCCGGTCCGAAGCGTTATTCGTTTGTACAGACTGGCCTGAAGAAGCGCTCTCGCCGGAACGGACGCGCCTACGGCTGAGTGATTGCAAACGTATCGCAGGCTGCGACATCGCCGGTCTGGGCACCACGCAGGAACCAGCGCGTCCGCTGCTCTGTCGTCCCGTGCAGCCCCACTTGGCGGATCGCATCTTGTGAACGCCCGGCGAGCAGCTGGTCGTCGCCGATATCGAACAGCACGGCCAGCAAGTCCGCCCGGAATTGATCCGAGCCCGCCCACGCCGGACTGTCGTGCACCCAAACGCCCGCATAGCAGTCAGCCTGCAACTCGAACCGGCGCACGTACCCGGTCGCCTGTTCGGGATCCGCCCTGATCGCGCGGCTCAATGCGAAAAACCGACCATCCAGGTTCTGAATGTGGTGGCCGATCTCGTGCCCGATGAGAAAGGTGATCCCCGCCTCGCCCTGCTTTCCGAACTTGCTCATCAGGCCCTGCGCGGCAGCCGTACCGACGAAGATCGTGTGGTTGCCGCTGCAGTAGGCGGGACCGTCCCCGGTGTAGAGGCCGTAGCAGTTATTCGGGGCCAGCCGGGAAACGAAGCGCACGTTCACGGACGCGACCTCCGGCCCGCGCCCCTCCAAAAGACGGCTCCAAGTCGTGACGGAATCGACGAGCGCGCGGGTCACAACCGCCCGCAGCTTGAGTTCAGGGGGTGGCGCGCCCGTCTCAGGCGCATTGTCGGTGATGGTAACTTCCATCGAGCCCGGAGGCGGCGCATCAGCGGACCGAGCGGCAATGCTCAAGCCGCTCACCCCCGCCAGGATGGCCGCAAACGGTGCGAATATCCGCTTCGGTTGCTTCATGGAGCGAGCCCTTCTAAGCAGCGTAACTCCAATATAGGCCAACGGTTGCCGATCCCCCTATTCAGCCGGACAACTTTCTTCGACCGAACATCAAAGATCGTTCGTATTGAAGGTATCGCACCGGGCTATATCGCCGCCTGCGAGGCCCTGCTTAAACCAGCGCACCCGCTGTGCCGAGCTACCGTGCGTGAAAGCGTCGGGCACGACCTGCCCCTGAGTGCGGCGCTGAATCATGTCGTCGCCGATCTGGCTTGCCGCGTTCAGCCCCTCCTCGACATCACCCGGCTGCAACCGGTTCTTCACCTGATCATTGAGGTTGGCCCAGACGCCCGCGAGGCAATCCGCCTGCAGCTCCATGCGCACCTGCAGCGCGTTGGCGTCCTTCTCGCCAGACTGCATCTTCAGTTCCTGCACCTTGTCCGCGATGCCGAGCAGCTTCTGCACGTGATGACCCACCTCGTGCGCGATGACATACGCCTGGGCGAAATCACCAGGCGCGTCGAACTTGCGCTTCATCATGTCGTAGAAGGTCAGGTCGATGTAGATCTTGCGATCGAGCGGACAGTAGAACGGCCCCATCTGCGATACGCCGGTGCCGCAAGCCGTGCGCGTTGCGCCGCTGAATAGCACCATCTGCGGTTCGCTATAGCGACGCCCGAAGCTCGTGAAGACCTTGCCCCAGACATCTTCCGTGTCAGCCAGCACCTGCGACACGAACCGCTTCATGTCATCTGGAGTGCTGACCTGCGTCCCGCCCGGCAGTCCGGGAATGTCAGGCCCGCGGCTTGCCTGCCGACCCGGCGTCTTCGGAACCTCTGTCTGCGGCATCTGCGGAACATCCGGGAACTGCCCCTCCTTGAGCAGGTCCAGCGGATTGATCCCCAGGAACAGCAAGATGACGCCGATGATCACCAGCGTGCCGAGGCTGATGCCGCCCCCGCCACCGATCGGAATCTGGATGCGCGTGCCATCGCCGCCGCCGCGAAACCCGCCAGGAAAGCGAAACGACGGCCCGCGCTGCCCGCGGCGGTCCTCGACGTTGTTGCTTTCGCGATCCTCATCACCATAGCGCATGGCGCATCTCCGGCTGTCTCGACGGTTCTGACACAATCTTGCGTACAGCCGCCGTCAGGCTGATCGCGGCCCGCATTGTGCCCGTTCCCCACGACGAGTGACAAGTGGCGGTCGTGGAACCGGGCTGGAATACGGCAGAGCTTAGCCTTCTGCTTTTTCTGGCTGAGGTGCGGGCAGCGCGGCCTGCGTGGCTACATCGCCAGCCAGCGCGCGCATCTTCGGCTTGAGCTTCAAGAGGGCCCGCACCGCGCGCGAAGCCGCTACCACGCCGGAATTCGCGTAGTCCTCATGGTTGCTCTCGATCTCCTTGGGATCGTAGCGATAGTTCACCATCAGGCCCCAGGCTTCGCGCAGACCCTTCTCGGAAGGATCGCCCAGGAAGTTGATGCGCTCGAGTCGCGCCCCGTTTCCGAGGTGGAACCGCGCCACCGGATCGACCGGGCGTCCATCGAAGCCCTTGGCTGCCAGAAAATAATGCGCAGCCAATCCCATCATCGACGCCTCGATTGCCGCCTGCTCGGCTTCGGCCGTCCCGTTCGGCCAGTCCGACCGCTGAATTGCTTCAAGCAGCGCCTGAGCCTCGTCCGCGATCGGGTGGTTGTCCTGCTTGGCCGCCTTGTCGAGCCATGCAGCGAACTGCGGCACCGGCGAGAGCGTGACGAAATTCTTCAGACTTGGCGTTTCCCGCATCAGTTCCTCGACCACCTGCTTCAGCAGGAAGTTGCCGAACGAGATGCCTTTGAGCCCCTCCTGGCAATTGGAGATCGAATAGAACACCGCCGTCGTAGCCGGTTTGCCTGGCCCTTCCGCGTGCGGCTCCTCCAGAACCACCCCGATGGCATCAGGAATATCGCGCAGCAGCGCTACCTCGACGAACACCAGCGGCTCGTCGATCAGCGAGGGATGGAAAAACGCAAAGCAGCGCCGGTCCGTAGGATCGAGACGCCGCCGCAGGTCGTCCCAGCCCTGTATCTCGTGCACCGCCTCATATTGGATGATCTTTTCCAAGATCGCCGCCGGCGTGTTCCAATCGATCCGCCTGAGGACCAGGAAGCCGCGGTTGAACCACACGTAGAACAGGCGTCGCAGATCTGCATCGACCGGCACCAGCGAGGCTTCATCGCGCAGCAGCCGCAGAAGATCGCGCCGCATCCCGACGATCTCGGGCGTCGCGCCGGGCGTCAGATGCAACCGCCGGAAGAACTCCATCCGTGGGCTTTCCAGCGCCTTCTGCAGCTTTGCCATACTGGCGTCTGACGGCGACTCCAGGTGCTCACGCGCAGCTTCCGCCACCAAGGCCGGATCCGGCTGCATGTCGCGCGCAAGAAACCGGAAGAAGGCCAGTCGCTGCTCGGCGTTGAGCTGGGCGTAGCGGTCGAGCACCGCCCGCGCGATGGCGACGCCCGACGCTTCGCCGCGCCCCGATAGCAGCGCTGTCGACAACTCCTCGATGTTTTCGCTGCCGGCGTTTCCGAACAGCGCCTTCGGCAGCAGCGATCGGCCTTGCTCGGCAACCGAGCTCAGCAACTCTTGGAGAAACGAAACGTTCAAAAGTCTGGTCCTTCTGCCTCGGACTGGAAAGCTGAAGATAGCCCGATATTACTACCGGCGAGACTGCAGCACGTGCGCACACACGTAACGCTCAGATCGCGCTTTCCGCTCAAATGTCTTCGGAAAGACTGACAGCCTCATAGGTGAGCACGCGTCGCGATTTTACCCAGGGGTCCGTGATGGTCCGGAAATCGGCATAGTGCGGCAGCTCGCGGTGAGCCAGATAGGCCGCTTCGTCGGCATAGATCTGGTACAGCAGGAACGCTGCCCCCTCTATCGGGTCCGCGCAGATGTCATACCGGTGACAGTTCTCCTCGCTCTCGCGGCAGATCCTTGCATGACGAAGCAAGGCGTCGCGCAACTCCTCCTTGCGTCCGGGCTCCGCCTCCAGAAAGACGACCACCACCAGCATTTGCTTCCCCCCATGACGCCCGTTAACCCTTCGTAAACCTCTTGCGCTGACATTTCATTAACCATCGCATGGGGCTGCTTATGGACAGTTTTTCTGGCTGCGACCGCATGACATCGAGCCTCTCGGAGGCCCGAAACGATACCGGCCGTACGGCCTTCTGCGGTCCATACGTCTTATCCGCCATCACCGGCTATCCGATCTCCAAGATCGAGGACGCCATCCGCTTTGAGCGCAACGCGCCACGCAAAAGCGTCGTCAAAGGCACCGGTGCCGACGAAGTCGGCGCAGCGCTCGCCCAGTTCGGCTACGACATGACGCTGAAGGAGACGTTCATGGCCAAGCCGCGCAAGGAGCGGCCGACGCTCTGGACGTGGATGCAGAAGCCGCGAAACGTCTGGACCCACTACATCCTCGCCGTGCACAAGGGCAAGGAAGGTCACTGGATCCTCGTGAAGGGCGTAAAGATGTGCGACACCTACACCGAAGGCCGCTGGACCTTCGTGTGCGACGGTCCCCATCGCGGCGCGCGCATCATGGAAATCTTCGAGGTGAGAAAATCCCTCGGCGCCTGACACATCACGCCGGGGACTTCCCACTAGTCGAACTTATAGGTGACTTCGCCGAGGATACCGAGACGCTCGGTCTCCATCTTCACGTTCGCTTGGGGGGTCGGCGTCTTGAATGAGTTCGAAGAATCGAACACCCGCGTCGACTGGGCGTCAGTCGTCCACATCGCCCAGTAACGGCCGCCGACACCCACGCTCCACCTGTCAGTCACGTCATACGCCAGCATCACCTCGAGCTGCGTGCCGACACCGTGCCCTTCCAGCGGGTTGGTGCTGGCGAGCATGCCCGAGTTGCCGGCGTAGTGATGATCCACGGCGTTGACCGACACGTACGGCAGATAAGCGGCGTCTCCAATGAGCTTCAAGCCGGGAGCGAGATAAAACTCCGCCGTCGCACCAAGCCGCACAGATTGCCATTTCGCCCGCTGCGTAATGACCGGATACCCGGTCGCGGGCAGGGATCCACCGACATCAGCTCCGAACGGCCCGGCCTGGTTGGCAAGTTGCTGCACACCGTACGCGTCATAGCTTTCAGCGTAATAGTTGTATCCCGCATACGTACCGAAACGATACCGCGACGACCGCCACCAGTCGTATCCGACGTCGACCGTGCCGTACCACGGAATGCTGCCGTCGATCTGGCTCAGCGTGTTCGTATAGGGGATCCGCTCCTTGACGCCAGGAGATACGTCACGGTCGCCCTCGATGTTGAAGTCCTCATCGTTCATGTGACCGCCGGTGACCGAACCGCCACCAAGAAAACCCTTGGCGAAGAGGTTCCACGGAGCCGTGAGACGCCCGGTGACCTCACCCGTGCTGGCAGTCAAATCGTCATACGTGAGCCTCGATACCAGCGTGTAGCTTGGCACGGGCGCGAACCTGTACTGGCCCAGATCGTACTTATGACGTCCCCAGCTGTACCAGTAGCGGCCACCGACTTCGAAGCCATAGGGGCCAGTCGCAGCCAAAGGCTGATCCTTGAGAGAGCCGAGCACCGGTTCTACAGGTTCCCGCGCGTTCCCTCCAAACCGGTAGTTCAAGCCCAGCTTGAACAGGTGCATGTCCTGCGACAGATGCCCCTCACGCGCCGGCACGGTCTCGATGGCAGCGCCCGTCCCGCTCATGTACTCGCTCGGCAGCAGCGAGATCGCCTGCTTGCCGAAGTTCGCGTAGTCGTACTCCGCCTTGACCGACCAACCTCCGCTCAGCGCTTGCTCCGCGCCCGCGCCGAGCGTCCAGCCCCATTGATTGAGGTCGGAATGCCGGCGCGTGAACGGATTGCCGTTGGCGCCCCGCTCAGAGTCATTGGTGATCAAGCTCACACCACCCGAGGACCAGGCAGCGCCGCCCTTCCCGTAGATGAGACTTTGCCCTTCCGGACCCAGCGCCAAGCCAATGCGACCCGTCAGACTGCCGAAGGCGTTGATACCGACCTTGCAGTTGGAATTGATGAATTGGCCAGACAGCGACGAGCACGTGCTCGTTCCTTCCACCTGCGGAAAGGCAACGTCGGCTTCGACACCATAGACCACCATGCCCGACTGATAGTTGTATCCGACCTGCCCGCCCGCAAACGCGCCCGTCGCCACGTTGGGATTGCCGAAGATCGTCGAGCCGCGTGGGTCATCGACGTCGCTGAAGGCGCCAAGCCCACCCAGTTGCGCGCCGACATAAAAGCCAGTCCAGGAGAACGGGGCTGCCACGGCGACCGCACCTGCGGGCTCACCGTCGGCCCGCGCCCACGTCGCTGGAATCGCCAGCAACACCGCAACCAACGCCCTCAAGACGCCTCTACGCGGCATGCCTCACCCCACCAATTTTATGGATCTTGCTAGCTCGGCGCTGACGCTAGTTGATTCGATGAACGACGCTCAACAATTTGGAAGTCTCCGCGCGCTAAAGCATGGGCAACGAGTAATCGCGCGGGGATCTGCAAAGTGGCTCTGAAATATCTGGCAGCAGCACTGCTCGGCTTCTTGGCGGTGAGTTCCGCTGCCAACGCCGACGACCTCAAAGAAGTCGTCACGTGCGTGGAGACCGAGAACGGCGCCAACCGCGATGCCCATGGATGCATCGGACGCATCGCCGACGCCTGCACCAACACGCCCGACGGGCAATCGACGCAGGGCGAGGTCGCCTGCGCTCAGCAGGAAACCAAGGCTTGGGATGCGTTGTTGAACGAAGAGTATGCGGCACTGCTCAAGCTCATGAAGCCCGAAGCAGTGGAAGACATCCGCAAGGCCCAGCGCATCTGGCTCACGTCGCGCGATGCCGATTGCCGCGTGCCCTACTACTTCTACGAGGGCGGCACGATCGTCGGCATCATCGGCGCGCGCTGCGAGCTTGAGCACACTGGCGATCGCACACTGCTCATCCGCTCCTGGCGCCGCATGGCACAAGGAGAGTGATGAACACCGAGCAGGCTGCTATTTGATCAGTCTTTGGCGCGTTCGACGTACGAGCCGTCGGCCGTCATGATGACGACGCGAGTGCCGGTGCCGATATGTGGCGGCACCATGATGCGCGCGCCGTTCGCAAGCTTGGCCGGCTTATAGGACGACGACGCAGTCTGCCCTTTGACAACCGGATCAGCCTCGACGATCTCCAGCGTCACGCGCTGCGGAAGTTCGATCGCGATTGGAACGCCCTCGTGCAGCGACAGCGTGCACGTCATGCCTTCCTGCAGCCACTGCGCCTGATCACCGACGACGTCCTTCGACACCGTGATCTGATCGTAGGTTTCCGGATGCATGAAGGTGAAGCCGGTGTCGTCCTCGTAGAGGTAGTTGTAGTCCTTCTCTTCGAGGTAGGCCCGCTCCACCTGGTCGGTGGTACGGTAGCGCTCGGTCACCTTCACGCCATCGGCGATGCGGCGCATCTCAAGGTGCGTAACGGGCGTGCCCTTGCCGGGATGAATGTTCTCGGCGTGAATAACGACGGCGAGCTTGCCGTCCAGATCCAGCACATTGCCCTTGCGCACCGATGAGGCGATGACCTTGGCCACTGACTTCTCCATTGAAAGGGGACCGGCGCCGGCGCTTTGGCGCGCTCGCGAACGGCCGAAAAGGGGAAAGCTCGGCGCTCTCATACCCTTTCCGGGGCCAAAGGCCAAGCAGGCCCTGAAGCTGGCCCGCCACAACCCCCACGGCTATGGCACCCCCACGACTTGCTCTAGAAAGGGCCAATGAGCACCGACCAGCCATGGTGGACCAGAAGCGTCCACGCCGACCGCCGCCCCTTCCTCCTTGCCCGCAACCGCATCAAGGCCGCCCTGCGCGACTGGTTTGCAGGGCAGGACTTCATCGAGGTCGAGCCCGGCTGCCTGCAGGTCTCTCCCGGCAACGAGATGCATCTGCGCGCCTTCCGCACCGAGTTGCTTGCGCCTGATCTCTCCCAGCGCACCCTCTACCTGCACACCTCGCCTGAGTTCGCCTGCAAGAAGCTTCTCGCAGCCGGCGAGGAACGCATCTTTGCCTTCGCCCCGGTGTTTCGTAATGGCGAACGCGGCGCCCTGCACGCCCCCGAGTTCACGATGCTCGAGTGGTATCGCGCGGGATCTCCCTTAGCCGTAGTCATGGACGACGCCATCGCCCTGCTGCGCACGGCCGCCAATGTGACTGGAAGCCGGCTCATCTCCTGGCGCGGCATCACCTGCGATCCCAACGCCGAACCCGAGCGGCTGAGCGTCGCCGAGGCGTTCTCGCGTCATGCCGGCATCGACCTCATCGCAACGCTCGGCCCCAACGAGAACGATCGCAATGGCCTCGCCAACGCAGCCGACGCGGCCGGCGTTCGACCGCACGATGACGATACGTGGGCCGACATTTTCGCCAAGGTGCTGACCGCCCTCATCGAGCCAAAGCTCGGCATCGGCCGGCCAACCTTGCTCATGGCTTATCCCGCAAGCGAAGCCGCGCTAGCCCGACCGATGTCGACCGATCCCCGCCTTGCCGAGCGCTTCGAGCTATATTGCTGCGGCGTCGAGCTGGCCAACGGCTTCGGTGAATTGACCGACCCTGAGTTGCAGCGCCAGCGCCTCACTGAAGAGATGGATCGCAAAGAGGAGCGCTACGGAGAGCGCTATCCCGTCGACGACGATTTCATCGCCGCCCTCGCCGAAATGCAGCCGGCATCCGGCTGCGCACTCGGCTTCGAGCGCCTGGTTATGCTGGCGAGCGGCGCGACCAACATCGACCAAGTGGTCTGGACGCCGCTGCCGCGCGATCCTTGATCCGGCCGCCCTCCTGGACTTTGCCAATCGAACCGCCATATTTGCGGCATGTCCAATCCGCGCGACATCACCCTCAGCGACAAACAGTTTGCGCTCATCGCCCGCGCCCTCGCCGAACCGCGCCGCTTCCAGATCCTGGAGCAGATCGGCGCGCAGGATGGGTTGCCGTGCGTGGCGCTCCACGCCAAGCATGACGTCACCGCCGCGACCCTTTCCCACCATCTGAAAGAGCTCGAGACCGCGGGCCTCATCGATGTCACGCGCACCGGTAAGTGCATGAGCATGACCGTCAACCGTCCCATCCTTCGCGCCTATCTCAGCCGTCTCTCCAGCATCTGAATGGGCCAAGCCGAGTGCCCGGACGATTTGGTGGTCGCCGCCCTTGATATCTCCGCACCCATACTTAGATGATCGTCGAAATTAGACAGTTATCTAACTATTACAAACGGGAGAAGTCATATGGGCAAGCTGCAGAACAAGGTCGCGGTCGTAACGGGAGCATCAAAAGGCATTGGCGCCGCCATCGCCAAAGCCTTTGCCGCTGAGGGCGCTTCCGTCGTGGTCAACTACGCTTCCAGCCGCGATGGCGCCGACAAGGTCGTATCCGAGATCGCCGCCAATGGCGGCAAGGCGCTCGCCGTCGGCGGGGACGTCGCCAAAGCCGCAGACGTCAAGGCGCTGTTCGATGCCGCCAAGCAGGCGTTCGGAAAGATCGACGTACTCGTCAACAACGCCGGCGTCTACGCCTTCGCACCGTTGGAGGACGTCACCGAAGAACAGTTCCACCGGCACTTCAACATCAACGTCCTCGGCCCGATCTTGACGACGCGCGAAGCCCTCAAGCATTTCCCGGCCGAAGGCGGATCGGTCATCAACGTCAGCTCCGTCGCAGCCTTCAACCCGGTCGCCACCGCATCCGTCTATTCCGCCACCAAAGGCGCGCTCGACACGCTGACCCAGGTTCTTTCCGTCGAGCTTGGCCGCCGCAATATCCGCGTCAACTCACTCAGCCCCGGCCTGATCGAAACAGAAGGCACCCACGTGCTCGGCACAATTGGTGGCGACTTCGAGAAGCAGATCGTCGATCGCACGCCGCTCAACCGCGTCGGCCAGCCCGACGACATCGCCCAGGCCGCGGTATTCCTTGCCTCCGACGCCGCGCGTTGGGTGTCCGGCGAGCGCCTTGCGGCAGCCGGCGGATATCGCTGAACAATAAAAAGCAGGTGGCCGGCACAATGGCAGACCACCTGCTACACCCCCGATCAGCTCGCCTGCCCTCACAAGAACAAGCCGATGGCGACATCTATTGCCCGAACTTCACCCCGCCGAAGCGGTAGTTGATGCCCGCCCGCACGAGGCTTCCGTCCGTGTCGACGCTCCAGGTATTGGCGCCGATGCTGCCACCGGAAGGGGTCGTGAGCGAGATCGAGCCAAGGTCGTAATAGAGATATTCGACTTTCGCGGTCCACGCCGAGGCGCCGTCGATGGCAATCTCCAGACCGCCGCCGATCGTCCAGCCATTGCGGAACGAAGAGTTTGATGCACTCACCGTCGGCGTCGTGCAGAAGACCTCGCAGGCCTCCAGAACCGAAACCGTTGTGTCGGCACCCAGATAGCCGCCGGTGACATAGAGCATCCAGCCGTTCACTAACACGCCGAGACGCCCACGGATGGTCATGTAGAAACCGGCGTCCGTCGTCGTCGACGCGTCATAGCCGAACGGAACGTAATACCCGCCGGTTCCGGCAAGGCCGAGATTGCCGAGGTCGCCCTCGATGCCGTAGACCACCGGGCCGAGCTGCCAGTTGTAGCCGAGCGTTCCGCCCACGACGAGGCCGCTGGGCGAATAGCTCCAGGAATCATCGAGCGTGACGCCGGTGTTGCCAGTGGCGGTGGAGCTGCCCCAGGTGCCGCCGAGGTGCGCGCCGATGTAGAAGCCGGTCCAGCTCGTCGCCGCGGGGCTATAGGTGGGAACGTAGTCGTAAGGTGCGCCGTCGCTCAGCGCCTGCTCGGCAGCCCCGACCAAAGAAACGCACGCAACGAATACTGAGAGTAAATGACGACGCATCAACGCCTCCTCGTAATCAACCGACTGAAGAAACGCATGCACCAGATGGCGCCATCGGTACGCGAAAACGAGGAAGCGGTCGCCGCGTTATCCCCGAGTGTCCCCGCTATCAACAGCGGCCAGAGCGAACTTCCACCACTGTTGCCCGCCCGGCACGCTATGATCGGGCCCACGCCGAAACGTCACATCGGGGAGCTGTCATGACCGCATTCCGCCGAACTTTGACGACCATCGACGATCTCGCGGACGCAGGATTCATCCCGCAGGATCGCGCAGCAGCCCTTGTCGATGTCGGCGAGCAATACGCGGTCGCCATAACGCCAGCCATGGCGCAACTCATCGACCCCGCCGATGTGGCAGATCCCATCGCCCGCCAGTTCATTCCCGACGCGCGCGAGCTGGATCGCCTTCCAATCGAAAACGACGACCCCATCGGCGATGGCCTGAAAAGCCCCGTGCGCGGCATCGTCCACCGCTACCCTGACCGCGTGCTTCTAAAGCTCGTCAGCGTCTGCCCGGTCTATTGCCGCTTCTGCTTCCGCCGCGAGATGGTGGGCCCTGGTAAGAGTGCAGCGCTCTCGGAAGCAGACCTTGCCGTAGCCCTCGATTATATCCGCGCACACTCCGGGATTTGGGAGGTCATCCTCACAGGAGGTGATCCGCTCATTCTATCGCCGCGCCGCGTCGCCGAGATCACTTCAGCGCTCGGCGAAATCCCCCACGTGAAGGTGTTGCGCTGGCACTCGCGCGTCCCCGCCGTCGCGCCCGAACGCGTCACGCCACAACTCGTCGAAGCGCTCCGCGCATCCTCGAAGGCGGCCTTCATCGCGCTCCACGCCAACCACCCGCGTGAGCTGACAGCCGCCGCGCGCGAAGCATGCGCGCGCCTCATCGACGGCGGCATCGCCCTCGTCAGCCAGAGCGTGCTCCTCAAAGGCGTCAACGACGACGCCGACACGCTCGAAACCCTGATGCGCACCTTCGTCGAGATGCGCATCAAGCCCTATTATCTCCATCACGGAGATCTGGCGCCCGGCACCGCCCATCTGCGCACGACGATCGCGCACGGCCAGAACCTGATGCGTGAATTGCGCGGCCGCCTCTCTGGACTGGCGCTGCCGACCTACGTCCTCGACATTCCCGGCGCGCACGGAAAAGTCCCGATCGGCCCTCAATATATCGGGGCCGATGCCAGCACGGAGTTCGTCGTCACCGACCGGACCGGAACCGAGCACCACTATTCGGATTGCGCGCCGCCTGATCGCCGGCGCGCCACGCCGCGCTGAGAAATCTCTCAGGCGTCGGGTCATCGTCACCGGCCACGGCATCGACCTCATCGAACCAGCGATCACGCTGACTGTGCCGGGATCCCGTATTCGTCGAATATCTCATTGTAGACGATAAGCACGTCGGCGCAGCGGAAGGGCTCCGCGTGCTGATCGCAGACAAAGCTCAGCAACGCTCATCAAACCCCTTGCCATCCCAGGCAACAGCCCTTGCACCCCCGCGTCGTTCGATGCCAAACTGTCGCAATAAAGCTGACCACCGTCACCGCGATGCTTAGGCCGCGGCAAGACGGGGCGCCAAAAAGGAACCCTTGGGGAGGAAGCCTGAATGAACGAGCAGACGAAGCGGGAGAGCTTTTTCGGCGCCTGCCCGCACGACTGTCCCGACACCTGCGCCATGATCTACGAGGTTGACGAGGGAAAGCTCGTCAACGTCAAGGGCAACAAGGACCACCCCATCACCCGCGGCACGCTCTGCGTGAAACTCAAGGACTTCCACGACCACCACCATAACCCCGACCGCGTGCTCTATCCGCTGCGCCGCGTCGGCCCGAAGGGTTCCGGCCCCAACGGCGGCAACACCTTCGAGCGCATCACCTGGGACGAAGCCATCTCCGAAATCGGCCGCCGCTGGCGCGAGACCATCGCCGAGTACGGCGCCGAGGCGATCATGCCGCAAAGCTATCTCGGTAACATGGGGCTTGTTCAGGGCATCAACTCCGGCGACCCATTTTTCAATCGTCTCGGCTCGACCGTGAACGAGAAGACCTACTGCACGTCGGGCTCCTCCTCTGCATGGCTGCTCACCTACGGTCCGACCGGCGGCGTTGATCCAGAGAGCTTCGTCCACTGCAAGTACATCGTGATCTGGGCGTGCAACTCCATCTCGACCAACCTGCATCACTGGCCATTCGTGCTCGAGGCACAAAAACGCGGCGCCAAAGTCGTCGTCATTGACGCCTATAAGTCACGCACCGCGAAGGCGGCCGACTGGCACATCTGTCCGCGCCCCGGCACCGATGGCGCACTCGCCATGGGCATCATCAATTCGATGATCCAGCAAGGTCTCGTCGACCAGGAGTACGCCGACAATTACGTGCACGGCTTCCCTGAGCTGAAGGAGCGCGCTGCGGACTTCACGCCGGAATACGTCGAGGACGTCACCGGCGTAAAAGCCGCGGACATCGCGAAATTCGCGCGCGAGTTCGTAACCAGCCAGCCGTCGGCCATTCGCATCGGTGTCGCCATCGAACGCTCGGCCGGCGGCGCACAGGCAGCCCGCGCTGTCTACGCCATCCCCGCGCTCGCCGGCTCGTGGCGCCACGTCGGCGGCGGCATGCTGCAGCTCCCGTTGTGGGACTTCCCCGTCGATTGGGTAAAGGCGGCACGCCCCGATTTCATCAAGCCGGGTACGCGCGTCGTCAACAACCTGCGTCTCGGCCAGGCACTCACCGGCGAGATGAAACTCGATCCGCCCATCAAGAGCTTGTTCGTCTTCTGCACGAACCCCGTCAGCCAATCACCCGAGACCAACAAGATCGTCGAGGGCTTGAAGCGCGAGGATCTCTTCACCGTCGTCGCTGAACACTTCATCAACGACACGGCGAAATACGCCGACATCATCCTCCCCGCCGCGATGGCGGGCGAAGCCGAGGACATGATGTGGTCCTGGGGGCACTTCTACTTCACCTACAATCAGAAGGCCGTCGAACCGCCGGGCGAGTGCAAACCAACGAGCGACATGTGGCGCCTTTTGGCGGCGGAGATGGGCTTCGACGATCCCGTCTTCAAAATGACCGACAGCGAGCTGTGCGAGGCTTACATCAATTGGGCCGACCCGAAGATGGGCGGCATCGACATGGAGTATTTCAAGCAGCACGGCTACTACAAGATCGATGTCGGCTCATGCGACACGCGCACGCCGCACGCTGAGGGCAAGTTCCCGACGCCATCCGGCAAGATCGAACTGCTGCTGCACGATGCCCGCAACTTCGTCGCCCCGCCGTTCCGCGCCATGTACGAGGCCGAACAGGACGGGACACTGCTCGATCCGCTTCCCGGCTATCAGCCTGTGCGCGAGTCTCCGCAAACCAATCCGGAACTCGCCAAGCGCTTCCCGCTCAACATTATCTCGCCGAAGAGCCACGCGTTCCTCAACTCGTGCTACGCCAACGAGCCGCACAAGATCCGCATCCAGGGCGAGCAGTTCGTGATGATCTCGCCCACCGACGCTGCCACGCGCTCGATCCGCGAGGGCGATCCGGTGCGCGTTGCCAACGACCGTGGCTCGTTTGAAGGCGTTGCGCGCGTCACCGAGGACGTGAACCCTGGCATCGTCGTCGCGACGCTCGGCTACTGGCGCCAGCTCAATCGCTCGGACGGCTCGGTCAACTCGATCTCATCCGATGCGTGGTCGAACATCGGCCGCGCGCCAACCTATTCCGACAATCTCGTTGAGGTCACTCGCGTCAACTGACGCAGTTGGAACGCCGACATTCGAGGGCGTCGCGGTGTTGCCGCGGCGCCCTCATTTTATTGGCCTGAGTGATTCGACATCGTGTCCTGGTTGCGCGTCTACCGAATCTCAACCTATTAACGAATTATGAACAGCATTTTCCCGGGTGAGAGTTTCGCGTCCCCTGGCCGATTGGGGCACAACGATGCGGATCGCGAGCCGGACACTGGTGGCTGTGGCCGTCTGGGCCTTCAGCTCCTTCGCCACGTTGGCAGGAGATCTGCCTGCCATCTCTAGCATCAACGGCAAGATCAGCGCCGAAGGCGGCGCCTTCGATGACAGCGGCGCTGGCATCGCATTGGGCACCCTCGGCGTGCCGCTCGGACATTACCTCGGCCTCCAGGCTGACGGCGCCATCGGCACCATAGACGGCGAAACGATGGGCGGCGGTGGTGTGCATCTCTTCACCCGCGATCCATCGAGCTATCTCTTCGGCATCTACGGCAGCTATCACACCTGGGATTCGATCGACATCTGGCGCCTCGCCGGCGAGGCCGAACTGTACCTGGGCCGTTTCACGCTTTCCGCTCTCGCCGGCTATGAGAACGTAGACGTCCCGAGCCTTTCCGACGGCCTCGAGGTGCTGACGACCGACGACAAGCACTTCTTCGGTCAATTCGACGCCAGCTACTACGTCACCGACGACCTCAAGCTCTCAGCGGGCTATCGCTACCTGAACGAGTCGAGCTTCGGCGCTGCGAGCGCCGAGTACCTTATCCGCGGATTTGAGGTTCCCGTCTCGCTGTTCGCGCGCGGCTATTACGGCGATGGCGACTACAACGCCGTCACAGGTGGTCTCAAAATCTACTTCAGTGACGATCCCAATAAGTCTCTCATCGACCGCAACCGCCGCGACGATCCAGAGAACTACCTGCCTGTGTTCCCAAAGCTTGCAACCAACGCCTCAACACCGATCTGCAAAGTTGGTGCGCCAGCTGATCAGACATCGAGTAGCAATTGCATCTGTCCGTCCGGAACGGTTCACGCGGGCGGCCATCCCCAATTCATCCCCGTGCTGAATAGGTATTTCTGCGGCACGCCAGCGTAGACAATGGCCTTTCGCTGCATCGCAAAATGGCCGCCCACAGCAATCTAGTCCTCGTCGCAACACCACTCCGCGTCTAAGAGTTATCCATCGCGTGACGGTGGCCCTTGCTACTTGACCCTTCGTCGCTGCAGGTTAGCGTGCCGCTCCATCTGGGTGACGAATTCGAGTTCATGACGGTTTATCTTGTCGGAGACATCGGCGCCACCAATGCGCGCTTTGCATTGGTTGATGCCAAAGGCAGCCTGATCCGCGCCGCTGATCTGCTCTGCCGCGATCATCCGACTATGGCAGACGCAATCGAGCGCTACCTTGCATCCGTTGATGGCGCGGCTCCCGCGCGTGCTGTCCTCGCCGTAGCGACGACACCTCGCGGCGACAATGTCACTTTCACCAACAATCCTTGGGCCTTTTCGATCAGCGAGCTCGCCGCGCAGCTAGGTATTTCCCAGCTGAACGTCATCAATGATTTCCACGCCAACGCACTTGCGCTTCCCCATCTCGCCGACACCGATGTTCTGAAAGTGGGCAGCGGCGAACCGGCTAAACAAGCACCGATGGCCGTGCTCGGTCCTGGTTCCGGATTGGGCGTCAGCACGGCGGTCTATGCTTCAAGTCGCTACGAGGCCATCGCGGGCGAAGGCGGCCATGTCACCATGGCGCCCGCAGACGACCGCGAGAGCGCCGTGCTCAGCGTCCTGCGCAAACGCTTCGGACACGTCTCGGCCGAGCGCGTTCTCTCGGGTCCCGGCCTCGTCAATCTCTATCGCGCACTGTGCGAGATCGACGCGAAAGCTCCCGACGATCTCACGGCCGAAGACGTCACCAAGGCAGGGGCATTAGGCGCCTGTGACTATGCCGGATTAGCAATCGACATGTTTTGCGCCATGCTCGGCACCGTAGCCGGCAATCTCGCCCTCACTCTCGGCGCGAGAGGTGGCATATTCATTGCTGGCGGTATCGTGCCGAAGCTGGGTGGCACTTTTGCCCGCTCGCAGTTCCGCGATCGCTTCGAGGACAAGGGCCGCTTTCGCGACTATCTCGCCGCTATCCCCACCTACGTCATCACCCGCCCACATGCGGCGCTTGTTGGCGCTGCACGCCTGCTCCACGAAGAGTAGCCGCCACAGCGCCTCAGGCGACCAGCGCGCGCCCGTCATCCAGCGGTTCAATCAACAGCGGCGGCTCGTGTAGATAGCGCGTGGCGCGGCGCTTGGCTTCGATGTCCTTCCACACCAGCAACACCTGCGCTTCCGTCAGCTCGGCGGTGCGCGCAACATCTGCTGCGGGCACGCCGTTATCCAAGCCGAAGAGGCAAAGGTCCATCTGCTGATAGGGCAGCGCGAAGTAGAACTCTTCCTGCGTCTGAGCCAGCGACCAGGTATCCGTCGTCGGCGGGCGGCTGCAGATTTCGGCTGGGACGCCGAGCGCCTCGGCAAGCCGATACACTTGCGTCTTGTAGAGATGCGCAATCGGCTTGAAGTCGGCAGCGCCGTCACCGTTCTTGACGAAGAAGCCCTGGTCATACTCCAGCCGGTTCGGCGTGCCTGACACGGCATAGTTCAATCGGTCGGCGTGATAGTATTCCAGCTGCTTGCGCGTGCGCTGCTTCATGTTCGTGGCCGCAACGATGCCCTGATACACCGACAGCGGCATGCGCATCTCGCGGCGCTCACCCGATGGCGACTGCACGACGAGTTTGGTCAGACTGTAGCTGTTTCCGTGCAGCGCATTCGACAGCACCACCTTGCAGCTCCAGTCCGCGGCGTACTCCGGCACGATCTCGCGGATCGCCGCATCTCGCCGCTCATAGCAGCCCGATGCCGCCAGCGTCGGCGCGATGTCTTCGACAACATGACGAATGCCATACGTCTCGGCAACGAGCCGACCCAGTCGCAAGCTCTCTGGATCGGAATCCTTCTCCGGCATCAGCACCGCCAGCACATTGGCAGCACCCAGCGCCTCGACGCATAGCGCTGCTGTCACGCTGGAATCTATACCCCCCGAAAGCCCCACGATCGCGCCCCGCCGGCGCAGTCGCCGCTGCACTTGTTCGCGGATGCCTTCCGCGATGCGTGCGACGGCCACATCGGTATCGAGACGCATCGCCTCGGCAGAGAACTCACGCGCTTTGGTCAGATCGAACAACGGCATCTAGGCGTTTCCAGCTTGAGCTTCGGCAACAAGGCGACGGCTGATCTTCCCCGAATCCGTCTTCGGCAACGCAGGCCGGAACTCGACGAACTTCGGGACCATGTAGTCTTCGAGGAACCGCGCACAGTGGCGCACGATGTCGACCTCCGAGAGCTGCGCACCGAGCTCTGGCGCGACCACCGCCTTGATCGCGCTGCCGAGAATCGGATCGGGCACGCCGATCACTGCGACCTCCGCGACACCCTCGAGCGCATAGATGATATTCTCGACTTCCTTCGGCGCCACTTTCTCGCCGCGCGACTTGATGATGTCGTCCTTGCGCCCGACGAAATATAGGAAGCCTTCCTTATCCGTGCGGAACAGGTCGCCAGTATGGAGCACGCGCTCCCAATCATGCGGTCCTGGTCGCAGCGCTTGCGCCGTCGCTTCCGGGTTCTCCCAATATCCCTTCATCACGTGCGCGCCGCGGATCACCAGCTCGCCAACGACACCCGGCGCCACACGCACGCCCCGGTCATCCACCACGTAGGCTTCTGTACCCGGAATTGCGATGCCGACCGACGTAATTCGCCTCTTCAACTCGGATGGCGGCAGCCACGTGCAACGCTTGCACTCCGTCAGCCCGTACATCGAATAGAGCGCCACGTGCGGGAACAGAGCCTGCAGTCGCTCGATGTGGGATGGTGGAAGCGCTGCGGCCGTGTTGGTGATGTAGCGCAGGTGCGGCAGCGCGCCGGCTTCGAGGTTGCGCTGAGCAATGAGGATCGCCGCCATCGTCGGCACCAGCGGCAGGCCCGTCACTTTCTCTTCGGCCGCACGCTGCAGGATCACCTGCGGGAACGCGAACGACTTCTCCAGAACCAGCGTCGCACCGACCTTCACCGCCATCAGCACCTGATAGAGACCGTAATCGAACGCGATTGGCAGCACGTTCAGAATGATGTCGTCGCTCGTGTTCTCCAGATACGTCGTGATCGACGCCGCCGCCGCCATGACGTTCTGATGCGTCATCATCACGCCCTTGGGGAACCCCGTCGAGCCCGAGGTGTAGATGAGCATCGCTAGGTCGATGTCGATGCCGGGCGCTGCCTTCAATAGCTCCAGCGACGGAGCGGCCAGCGTATCGCCCCAATGCACGAAGTCAGCGTGCGACGGCGCTGCATCACCATCCGCAACAACCGTCACCGAGACGGAAGGCGCGCCCACCACTGCATCCGCCGCGACCAGTACGCCCCTCTGTTGCGTGATCAGTGCCTTGGCGCGGCAGTTGTTGAGAATGAACGTGAGCTTGTCGACCTTCGTCGAAGGATTGACCGGGCAGAACACCGCGCCGGCCTTGAGCACCGCAAAAATTGAGACAACCGCTTCGACGCAATTGTCCAGGAAGAGGACAACCCGATCGCCCCGGTCCACACCGCGGTTTACCAAGCCCTGCGCCAGCTCGTCTGACAAATCGTCGAGCTGACTGTAGGTGAGCCTGCGCCCCTGTGCGACCAGCGCCGTCTTGTCTGGGAGCCGCGTTGCACTTTCGCGCAGGAATTCCTCAAAGCGCATCGCCTACTCCCTCGTCCCTGTTTCCCCGGTCGTCTTTACGCGACCTGCGCCGACGGCTGCGCCAATTGCTTGCGCGCGACATACGCAGTGATCTGGCCGATGGAATCGAGGTTCTCCGGCACGATCTCTTCGTCGTTAACGACGATGCCGAACTCGCTCTCGAGAAACGACACGAGCTCGAGAATACCCGTGGAATCGATCAGCCCGGCGCCCAACAGCGATTCATCATCTCCGAGCCCATCGCGACCTTCACGAAAAAGAAAGCTCGTTTCCACGAACTCGCGCACTGCCTGCTTTAGATGGTTGCTCATGCCTAACCCACTCACTGATTTACGCATTGCCCTGGGCGACTGAAGCGCCGCCGCTGAAGGCTTCAGAAGCCGACGTAGCAACGCTCATGCCACGTCTTCCCCGCGCGGGCTTCGTAAACGTCTCGTGCCAGACCTGCGTCGACAGGATGCCGACGAACGCCAGGTTGTCCCTAAACCCTGTCGACGGCAGTTTCTCGCATTTGGTAACGAGACGTCCGACCAGCTTGCTGTCGAAATATCCGGCCGCATCGAGGTTCGCGGGCGACAAGTGATCGAGCACGGTAGCCGACACGCGCGAGCGCAGAAATGCGCGGCTTTCCGGCGCGCGATACGGCTGCTTGGTACGCTTGGCGATCCCTTCCGGCAGCATGTCCGTGACGCTGCGCCGAAGGATATGCTTCTCGGTCAGGCCCTTCAGCTTCAACCGCGGTGGTATGCGCGAGGCAAGCTCGATCAGCCGATGGTCGAGGAACGGGAACCGCCCTTCGACCCCGTTCGCCATCGCCACCCGGTCGCCCTGCGAGGAAAGGATGTACCCCGGCAGCAGGTACGCGCTCTCCAGATATTGAGCCTGCGACAGCGGATGCCAGCGTCCGAACTCGGCGGGCAGCTGGTCACGCAGATCGGCAAGCGCATCATAGTCGCCGATGCTCGCCCGCAGATCCGCCGAGAAGAAGCCCTTCGCCGCGGCGCTGGTGCGGAAGCGCGGCAGATGCGAATAGAGCGGATCATCAAGCGCGTCCTGGCTACCAAAGAACGCTTCCAGATACCGCTGCGATTGCCCCTGCAAGCGGGGCATGTACGGATAGAGCTTGCGCAACAGCAGCGGCCGCAGCCGCGATCCTGGTTGCGCCGCGCAGAACCGCCGTACCTTCGCTTCTTTGAATACATCGTAACCGGCGAAAACTTCGTCGGCGCCCTCGCCCGTCATCACAACCTTGATACCGTTCTCAGACACCAGTCGAGACAGCAGCAGCATCGGCGCCGGCGCCGTCCGCATAATCGGACGCTCCGTATGTCGGATCAGCTCCGGCAGCGTTCCCGCGATATCGTCGTCCCGGCAATACGTAACCGAATGCCTCAGCCCCAGCGCCGCGACCATCTCCTCCTGGAATACGCTCTCGTCATATTCCGGCGTCTCGAAGGCCACGGAGAACGAGCGAAGCTGGTCGGGCACGAACTTCCCAATCGCCGCGGTGGTAATGGATGAATCGAGCCCGCCACTGAGATAAGCGCCAACCGGAACATCCGCGCGAAGGCGGATGCGCACGGCGTCTAGCAGCATCTCACGCACTTCTTCCGTCAACCGCGCCTCTTCCCGAGCCGACACCGGACGATCCTCTACAGCATCGGGATAGGAGAACTGCCAGTAGCGGCGCGTCGTGACACCATCGCGCGATGCGATCATCACGTGTCCCGGCGGCAGCTCGCTGATGCCCTTGAAGGGCGTGCGCGGTGCCAGCGGAAACCAGAACGTGAACATCTGATCGAGTGCTATAGGGTCGAGCGAGGCATCGATGCCCGGCAACTCGAGCAGCGCCTTCACCTCTGACGCAAACGCGATTCCGCGATCGCGCTGCGCATAATAGAGCGGCCGAACACCGACGCGATCCCGCGCCAGCATCATCCGCTGCCGCCTCTGATCCCAGATCGCGAATGCGAAGTCACCATTGAGTGCTTCGACGCAATCCGGTCCGCGCTCCTCGTAAAGGTGCACGATCACTTCGGTGTCGGAGCGCGTCTTGAAGACGTGTCCGCGCGCAATCAGCTCCTCACGCAGCTCTACGTAGTTGAATACTTCGCCGTTGAACGAGATCCAGACGGTGCCGTCCTCGTTGCACATCGGCTGGCGCCCACCCCCAACGTCGATGATGCTGAGCCGCGCATGCGCCAGACCGACATCTCCATCGACGTATGTGCCGTTCCCGTCAGGCCCGCGATGCTGCAGCGTCTCGATCATGCGCGACAGCAGCGCACGCGCTTCCTCCGGTGCCACCGGCAGTCCGAAGTATCCAGCAATTCCACACATCCGAGAGCTCCACCGCCACGCGGCCGTTACGCAAAACTTCCACCGATGAGACGAAGCCACGACTCGCCTGCAAGCCCCGTCATCAGCGAGCGTGCACCCTGCACCTCGCTGAGCAGCGACTTGTCGCGAGCATGAATGACTGTCGCGGCGCCGTGATAGAGAAGACACCGGCGCGACACGAGCGCATCGAACAGCCCAGGCTCCGCGCGTCCACGCACCCCGACGCAGCCAAGGCCGGCGGCAGTGCGCAAGAGACTGTCGATCGCCAGCCCCGCGGCGTTAGGTTCGGCGAGAACCTGCAACACGCGCGCGATATCTCCGCGCCGCGCGTGAAACAGATAGCAGGCAACCGGCTTGTCGCCGCGCCCGTAGACAATGCGCCGATGCAGCTCGCCATAACGCTCCTTGCTCTCGGCATGAGCGAGCAACCGCGGCAATGCCGGCAACTCCCAATCCGGGCGCAATTGATAGCTGCCGCTCAGCAGCTGGATCGCGTCGAGCACCTCGCCGGTCGTCGCCGGAACATCGCGCGCCCACCGCGTCTCTGTCTCATCGAGCGAGGCAAAGCCAGCAGACGACGATGTCAGGCGATCAATCACGGAGCCCAGCGGGCGTAGCGCTCGGAACGGCCGAAACGATGCACCCGCCGCCGCGACGCAAAAGCCCGCAGGACGCAGCACCTTGAGCCAATCGAGACTGGCCGCAGTAATGCGTTCGCCGCCAACGCGCTCCCACATGCGCTGCGAAATGCCGTTCGCCGTTTCGCTGAACGAGAGGTCCTGCGGCCCCGCCAGATAAGCCCGCAATAGCCGCGCCCCAGCCGTCGGGTGATCCTCCGGCCGATCGACCATCATCGAGCCGGCAGCTGCCGCTTCGATGATCCGGCCGCCCAGCATCATGCGGCGCGGCCACACGCCGATGAACCCGCGCACGACGCCCTCCCGGTCGACGAACACACGCGAGCGCGGGTCCGCACCGTCACCCTCACTATCGAACAGGACGTCCTCGAAATAGGAGGAGAGCGAAGACTTGGAGGGCGCGCGCCCCTTCATGAAGATACGCGCGAACATTTCGGTCACGGCCGGAACATCCCCGCGTCGGACAGCGCGAATGACCTCACTCATGGACTGGATACTCTGCCTACAACCGACCGAAATTGACGCTTAACACACGCATGCGAGCGCACGTCCCAAACTGGGGCGCCGCCTGTCCCAGTCTCCACGCACGCACGAGCCGTTTGGCACCCAATTCTCAGCAACTGCATAACCCGGACCATCTGACGGCCAGGCACACTTCGCCGCTTAGTCGAGGGTGGTTCGCCAAGTCTTGATAATTTGAATACGCGAATTAACGACGATGGGGCGCATCCCAACGACGGCATATGAGCACAACGCCATATTCTACGGGCATTTCGAGCGCATGGAGCGCGCCAGCCATCGACTGAGAAGGATTAGTCGAGGCCAACCATTTTGGCGCGCATGCTTACCAATGGATTAAGCAGATCGTGCCGCGCGAGCGCGGCACACAAAGGCTAGTGCCGCGATGGGGCCGCCTGGCTGATATCTTCAGCGAGATAGTAGCGGTTGACCCAACCCTTGAGCCGCCCATGTCGAATAGGGCACCAAAGATCGCGGCAAGCGCCGACGATCATCACGCCACGACCGCGGGCGGGTATCGCGCCTACCGCCTGATGATATTCGGAAGGCCCGCTGCGCACGTTCAGCATGTCGCCGTCCACGACGCGCGACACCCGGAACGTCCCAGGCGAGATCGATGACGTCGACACAGCCGATGCTTCGGCCAGATCGTCACCGGTGGACTTGCTCGGCTTGACTATGTTCGTTGCTGGCTTCTTCCGCGTGCTGGGAACTTTCGCAACACGGACGGTCCGCGGCGGCTCCTTGAGCTTCGGAGGCGGCGGCGCAATCGCCACTGCTTCTCTCGTCGGTTCCACCCGCGTGCGGACCGGCGCGACTGGCTGAGCTGCACGAGCCCGCTCGTCGAAGGAAACGTCAGCCACATCCGCCGCACCAACGCGCATCTTTTCAACGCGGTCAGCAGAAGCCGTCTGCACCTTCTTCGGCTTCTCGACTGCAGGGCTCGCCTTTGCGACGATCGCGGTCGGAGACTCGGTGATGGTAGCTGTGCCGCTCTCGCCGCTGTTCTCCTGCCAGTAAACCTTGCTGCCGTCCCGCTGCAAGGAAATGCAGCGCGCCTTGGCGTCGAACCAGCGGAACCATTTCACGCAAAGCTGGTCGGACTCGGTCCACCAGCGGCCACGATCCTTCATGGCGCCAAGCGTAAGACCCAGCGCGCCAGCCTCGCCGGAAACGATGCCGTTGCCCTCGACCTTGACCGGAATGGAGATACGCAGCGGCGTATCGATCTCGAGCACCGCGCCCGGCTGCATCACGTGCTCGATATCCGCACTGGTCATGCGAACCGGCTCGGCCGCCGCAACGCCGAAGCTGCACAACAATCCCGCAACCGTGACCCACCGCAACATCACTTCTCCCAGGTGCCCCCTATGGCACCCTTAATGAAATGAGAAAGTGGCGAGAACCCGGTTGGCACTGCCGTGGTTTCTCCCCACAAAAGGCATGCCTATGTCATCTCTGCCTGCTCACCCGTTCGTGGGGGAGCAATGCTCACCCGGGGAAAGAAGGCCGAGTGCTACGTCGAGCAACACGCGACACACCTTGTCTCAAATCCCAGCATCCTCTGTAACCATTAAAGAGTGGTGGCAAAGGCTTGCCTGAACCCTGCGGCCGAGAAGCTGATCTAGACGTCAGAGTCGATATTGACGCCCCGACAAAAGAATACTCACGTAGTATAGTATTCACGTTTGAGCGCAGGACGCGATAAGGTCCAAGGCTGATCTGACGAGGACGTCATATGACTGGAGAAGCTATTGCCGACGCTCCCACCGGGCGCCGGCAGCGCCTCAAAAAGGCAACCGCGGCGGCGCACCAGCGCATCGACGCCCGCATCATGCGGCAGCACGCTTCGCCTCTCGCGAGCGCTACGGCCTCCTTCTCAAGGTCCAACACGCCTTTCACCGCGACATCAACGACCTCTATCATCAGCCTGAGTTGCAGAGCACATTCGACGCCCTGCTGGGCACGCCCCCACTGCCATCGCCCAGTATCTCGCCGATCTCCATCCCCGCTTAGAGCATTAGGTGAGTTGATGATGCCGCTTCCAAGGACAGCCCCGGCCTCACAGCCAGAGACCGTCACCTGAGGGGTCCCCCGCAAAGGAGCAACGTGAGACAGATGGGGCGCTACCTCTACTTCAGTCTCGGATGTCTGTTTGTGGCTTTGGGAATTATCGGCGCCATGCTGCCGGTGATGCCCACGACGATATTCCTCATCCTCGCCGCTGGATGCTTCGCGCGATCCTCTCCCGCCTGGGAGCGCTGGCTGCTCGAGCACCCGCGCTTTGGCCACACACTCCGGAGCTGGCGCGAAGAAGGAGCCATACCCCGGCGCGCAAAATTTCTCGCCTGCGTCGGCATGACTGTCGGGCTTGTGCTCTTCTATATCGGCGCCCATCCAGGCCCGCTCCTGCTTGCCACCGTCGCCAGCGTCATGATCGCCTCCGGCATCTACGTCCTCTCGCGCCCCTTGCCGACGCCTCGCAGCTCGCCGCCGAGATCGAACGACTGACGAGACTCTCCCACGGTCCCACGCGCCGCTTGCCTACTGGCAAACCCCGCGTCACGTTCGACACGGCCTCGCGATTCGCCGAGCCTTCCGAGAACTGCGCGTGAACGAGCGTATTCACCGAAGGGAGCCAGACCGAACGTGAGTCCCACGCCTTCGACGCTCCTCGTCTGTGCGCGCATCCTTCCCGGCCGCGAAACCGATTTCGCGCTGTGGCAGGCACGCTGGCAAAGCGCGCTGCTGACGGCATCCCACGCTGTAAGCGCCGAGCTCTGGCCCACATCGCCGCCCGATCAGCTCGAAGCCGTAGCCCTCGCGCGCTTCAACTCGCTCGACGCCCTGCGCCAATGGCGTCACGGCGACACCAACCGTAAGCTCATCGAGGAAGTGATCCCCCTTGTCGAAGCAGGCCTCGTCATGCAGCTCGTCGGACGCGCCGCGGCCGAATACGCCGTCGTCAACGGCGTCAGCATGGTCGTAACCACGCGTCTGAAGCCGGGCCGAGAAGGCGCCTATCGCGTGTGGGCTAATCGCATGCAGAAGCTCCAGGCAACGTTTCCCGGCTTCCTCGGCTCGTTCGTTCAGCCGCCGCTAAAGGGCGAACTGGACTGGACCACGGTCCTTCGCTTTGACACTGCTGCAAACCTGGAGCGCTGGCTTAAGTCGGACGAGCGCGCGTCGATGATCAACGAGAGCGCAGATTTCGTCGGCGATTTCCACGTCTCGCGCGTCGACACTTCCTTCCCAGGTTGGATCCCCAACGACCCCGCAACCGGCGCTCCTCCCAGTATTTGGAAAACCGCCTGCCTCGTCCTGCTCACGCTCTTTCCGGTTGTCATGCTGGAAATGCGGTTTTTGAATCCGCACCTCGAACACCTCAATCCGGCGCTCCGCACCTTCATCGGCAACGCCATCAGCGTCGGCCTCACCACCTGGCCGCTGATGCCGCTGGCAATCCTCGCCTTTCGCGGCTGGCTCTATCCGGAAGGCTACCCACGCTGGATGAAGTGGGCGATGCCGCCAGCGCTCGTCGCAGGCTACCTGATCGAGATCATTCTGCTTTGGAATCTTATTGCGCCAGCCTGAAGCAATGTACCGCTGCCCAGAATATGGGCGCGTGCAGCGGCGCGTGCGACGAGAAACTCAAGTGCAATAAGCTGCAAAATCATCGACCCACTTCGGCGATCTCTCTATGCTTCCCGCCAAACGCTAGCACGCGCTCTTTAGCTCCGACGCCAGTTCGAGCGCCCCTTGGATGCTCGCGGAACTGATACCGAAGGACCACCATGGTTGAGACGATGACGCAGCTCGACCTGCTCCTCTCACAGCGATCGCTGAACGACGAGCAGCTCCAGGCCGCAGCGGAGAAAGCAGCGGACTATCGCATTCTGCCCGACGCCAACGTGATCAAGATTGGCGGCCAAAGCGTCATGGACCGCGGTCGCTCCGCCGTTTATCCGCTCGTCGACGAGATCGTCGAAGCCCGCAAGCAGCACAAGTTGCTGATTGGAACAGGCGCAGGAACAAGAGCCCGCCACCTCTATTCGATTGCTTCAGAGCTCAATCTCCCCGCCGGCATCCTCTCTCAGCTCGGCGACTCGGTCGCCGACCAGAATGCAGCCATGCTCGGTCAGCTTCTCGCCAAACATGGCATCTCGGCCGTCAGCGCCGCCGGTCTATCCTCCGTGCCGCTCTTCCTGGCAGAGGTGAATGCCGTGGTCTTCAGCGGCATGCCGCCCTACTCGCTTTGGATGCGCCCCTCTCGCGAAGGTGTCATTCCGCCCTATCGCACCGACGCGGGCTGCTTTCTCGTCTCCGAGCAGTTCGGCTGCAAGTCAATGATCTACGTGAAGGACGAGAACGGCCTCTACACCGCGAACCCCAAGACCTCCAAGGACGCCACCTTCATTCCCAAAATTTCCGTCGACGAGATGAAAGCGCGCGGCCTGCACGACTCCATCCTCGAGTTCCCCGTCCTCGACCTCTTGAAGGCCGCACGCCACATCCATCAGGTGCAAATCGTCAACGGCCTCGTGCCGGGCAACCTGACCCGCGCCCTCGCCGGCGAGCACGTCGGCACCATCATCACCGCGAGCTGAACAGCCCCAATGTCTGACAGACCCAACGACATCAAGCACGTCGACTCGCCACTCGCGCGCCAGACCCTTCTCGACGGCTCACTCACCGCGCCGGTTGCCGGCCACCGGCCCATCCGCATTCTGCCGTGGCTACAGGTGGTGAAGATCGGCGGCCGCTCCATCATGGATCGAGGCCGCGCCGCGATCGTCCCCATCGTCGAGGAAATTCGCAAGCTGCTCCCTGAGCATCGGATGCTGCTGTTGACTGGCGCCGGCATCCGCGCACGCCATCTCTACACTGTAGGCCTCGACCTCGGCTTGCCGGTCGGCTCGCTTTCATCGCTTGCGGCCAGCGAAGCCGGTCAGAACGGTCACATCCTCGCCTCCATGCTTGCGCCCGACGGCGTCTCCTACGTTGAGCACCACACGATGGCCAACCAGCTCGCCCTCCATCTTTCCGCCGCGCGCGCCGTCGTAGGCAGCGCGTTCCCGCCCTACCATCATCACGAGTTCCCCACCTCGCGGATCCCGCCGCACCGCGCCGACACCGGCGCCTTCCTACTGGCCGATGCACTGGGTGCTGCCGGGCTGACCATCGTCGAGGATGTCGACGGCCTCTACACCGACGACCCCAAGGCATCCGACAAGAAGAAGCCGCAGTTCATCAGCGAGATCAACGCCAGCAAGCTCATCAAGCACCCTGGCACGCTGCCGTTCGACCGCATGTTGGTCGATGTGATGGTCAATGCGCGCAACATCGAGCACGTGCAGATCATCAATGGCCTCGTGCCGGGCAAGCTGACCGCCGCCCTGCGCGGCGAGCATGTGGGAACGATCATTCACACCGGCGCGGGCAAAGGCTGACGCCGGCACCTATCCAGCGACAAGTTCTCCCCCGTCAGCCTTGTCGGCGTCCATACCGCGGAACACCGAGCAGCGCAGGAACACCTCCAGGGTCGGCGCAACCGATTTGTGCTGGCACCACTTGGCGACCAGCTTGGCCAGGCCCTTGATGTCTCGCCCCGTAGCTTCAGGGAACGTCTCCGCCAGCTCGTCCATCAGCGACGGCTCCAGCGCCAACCCGAACTGCCCTGCCATCACCTCCCAGATCCGCCGGCGACTGCCGGAGTCCGGAGCATGAAACCGTATCAGCGCAATGCAGCGCGACACGATCGCCTCGTCGATGTCATCGACGCGATTGGTGGTGAGGAACAGAAGCCCATTGAAATACTCCAGCACGCGTAGAAACACACCCACCACGGCATTGGCGGTCATGTCATCGTCACGGCGCCGAATGTAGACGTCGGCTTCGTCAATCAGCATCACGGCACCCCAGCGCTGCGCACGAGTCAGCACGTCCTTGAGAGCCGTTTCCATCGCCGCAACGTTCAAGCCCAGTTGCCCCGAATGCACTCGATACAGCGGGCGCTTGATGAACTCCGAATAGACTTCCGCCGTCAGCGTCTTGCCGACGCCGGGAGGCCCCGCGCACAGGACTGTGGTCCCACCCGACTTACCGGCGACGATGTCGTCCATCAGGACGTCCATCTCTGCTGTAAGAATGTCGATCAGGTCGGTCTGCTCGCGCGGCAGCACCAGCTTGTGGCGCAGGTCCGGACTATACTCGTAAGGCGTGATGTCGCCTGCATGCACCCAGAGGTAATGGTGCAGCTCCATGTGGAACATCAGAATGAACGGATGCACCGGCATCCGCTTGAACAGCCCCTCCGGCATCGCATCGTCAATCGCGCGGATCTCATCCTCGGCCTCAAAGCGGTTGCTCTTTCCTGCCTTGCGCAGGTAGCTCCCGAGGATGTCCCCCGGCGCTTCCAGCGTCAGACTGCGGTTGCGCAGCACGCTCTCGTCATTGACCAGGCGGACCGCCGAGCCGCTGGTCGACAGGACGACGATATCCTTGCGCGACCAATCCATGTCGCGGTGCGTGGCTGACGGGTCCTCGGCGTAATACCCGATACCTTGGCCCGAGAACTGCGTGCCATTGAGCGCCCGCCACTCGAGATAGCGCTCGGCGATCTCGTCATAGGCTGCAACGAGCTCCGGCGTTTCCTTCAGGAAACCCTTGGCCGCGAACAGCTCGCCCACCGAGCGAAACGAAAGATCCGTGTCGGTCACCCGCAGTGTAACGCTCGTCAACGCGCCCTTTGCATTGGCTTTCAGCTCGATGAAGATCTTTCCGCTTTCCTCGCTCGAGGCCGGCACGTAGTCGATGCGCGTCACCACATAAGGCAGTGGCTTGTCCAATACGCTCGTCGCGAACATCCAGCCGCGGATGGCATCGCTCGTCAGATACCGCGCAATGGCCACCAGGGCATCTTCAAGGCTCGATGCGTCTAGACGACCACTCTCGTCCAGCAGTGCGTTCTGTAACGTGGCGAGGTGCGCCGCTCGAGGTTCGAAGCGCGTACCCGCCTCACGCAGAAGCTGACACAGAAAGGCGATCTCGTCTGCCTCGAGGCTACGAAACGACACCTCGGCCTTGTTGGCGAACCGCAGCTGGTCCGACAATCCCGACAGTCGATCGAAACGCGTCGATAGCGCCTCGACAAACCGCCGTTCGAGTTCGAGCTTCATGCAACGCTCCGCGTAGTGCGGCCCGCCAGCCGCGTACTGTCAGGAATCCAACAATTCCCTTCGGTACCCTAGGCAATGCAGCCCCCGTGCCACCCGCTGAGCCAAGGTCCGCAGGCCCGCCGCGCTCCGGTCCGCCGCCACAGTTGTCCCTCGTCGTGGTGTCGTGCTATGGGCGCTTGCTTCGTCGCCAGAGCGCCCAATGCCGGAACGTCCAACCCCACTGTCGATCCTAATCATCGATGAGAACCGCCTGCGTGCCGCGGTCATAGAGGATGGACTGCGCGACGCGGGGTACTCCAATCTCACTGTCATCAACGATGTGCTGGGGATCGCGCGCAAAATCGCGGACTCGGCGCCGGACGTCATCGTTATAGACCTCGGGAACCCCAATCGCGACATGCTGGAAAGCATGTTTCAACTGTCGCGCGCGGTGAAGCGGCCTATCGCCATGTTCGTCGACCGCGCGGACCAGGCATCGATCGAGGCCGCCGTCGAGGCTGGCGTGTCGGCCTACGTCGTCGATGGTCTGAAAAGAGAGCGCGTCAAGCCAATCATCGACATGGCCATAAGTCGCTTCAACGCCTTTGCGCGCATGGCGCGTGAGCTGGATGAGGCCAGATCGCAGCTGGAAAGCCGCAAGCTCATCGACCGCGCCAAAGGCATCCTGATGTCGACGCGCGGCTTGAGCGAGTCCGATGCCTATGCGCTGTTGCGCAAGACTGCGATGAACCAGAACCGCAAAATCTCCGACATTGCGGAAAGTCTGATTACGGCCGCGGGGCTTCTCGCCCCACCGGAGGAGTGATGAGCGCAAAGAGCAACCACGAGATCGTCGCCGGCTTCATGCCGCTGCTCGACAGCGCTATTCTCGTCGCTGCCAAGGAGCGGGGATTTGCGGCCGATCAAGGCATTGATCTCCGGCTGATCCGGGAAACGTCATGGGCCAGCATTCGCGATCGTATGGCCGTCGGGCACTTCCAGGTCGCGCACCTCCTGGCGCCGATGCCGATCGCAGCGAATCTTGGCTTGACACCACTTGCCGCCAAGACGATCGCGCCGATCGCGCTTGGCCTCGGAGGCAACGCGGTCACCGTATCCAATGCGCTCTGGGCGCAGATGGCAGAGCACGGCGCTACGGCGAGCTTGGACCCGGCACTTGCCGGCCGCGCACTGCGCTTGACCATTTCGCAGCGCGAGCGTGACTGGGTACCACCTCTAAAGTTTGCCGTCGTGCATCCGTTCTCCGGACACAACTACGAACTCCGCTATTGGCTCGCTGCAAGCGGCATAGAGCCAGATCGCGAAGTCGAGATCGTCATCCTGCCACCGCCGCTCATGGCCGATGCACTCGCCGCCGGAACCATCGACGGTTATTGCGTTGGCGAGCCCTGGAGCACGGCCGCTACGGCCGCGGGCGCCGGACACATCGTCACCGTCAAGGCTGCGATATGGCGGTCAAGCCCCGAAAAGGTGCTCGGAGCAGCCGCTATCTGGGCCGAGCGTGAACCTGACGCTCTCGCAGCGCTGCTGCGTGCTCTCTGCCTCGCGGCGCAGTGGTGCAGCAGGGCTGAACACCACGGCGAGCTGGCACAGATGCTTGCCGAACCGAACTACGTCGCGCGCCCCGCTGATTGGCTGCTCCGCGGCCTGTCCGGAAACCTCGACGTCGGCGGTGAAGAGACCAAGAGCATCGAGGACTTCTTCGTGCCGTTCGCCAAGGGCGCGACGTTTCCCTGGAAGAGCCACGCGCTCTGGTTCTATTCGCAGATGGTGCGGTGGGGACAGGCCGCGCACACGCCGGAGAATGCCGCCATCGCCCGCGAGACCTATCGGCCGGACATCTATCGCAGCGCCCTGAAGCCACTCGGCATCGCCCTCCCGGCCGCGAATGCCAAGGTCGAAGGCGCACTTCTCTCGCCCACACCCGTCGGATCCGCCGGCGCCAGTTTGACACTCGGCCCCGATGGATTTTTCGACGGCGCGCTGTTCGATCCCGATAAGCTCGATCACTACATCGACGCACAGAGACGCTGACGGTACGGCGACTTTGCGCTGCACAAACTTTGGGCCGCTACGCCTTGTTTTTGACTATTCTTTGGGCTTGCCGCGCCGCACCCAAACGCGTAGCAAATTAGTCATCAGGTTGATCTGAGCCGATTACGCCGGTCATGAAGGCTGGCATCCGATCTGCTCACCGATGATCGACCCGCGCCCAATGACGGGCGCACATCTGGCAAAGCTGCCGTTCAAACCATTGCGCCACGCGTGCGCAGGGGTTTGGCCGGCAGCTTTTTTGTTTTTGGGCTTTTGCGACGCTGGAGATCGCCGAATGCACGAGACCAGAACTGCGGACCTGAACCCGTCCACCGACGAGGGGCGCGCCCTCTGGGTGTCCACCCTGGCTTTCACCGTCTGCTTCGCAGTGTGGACAATCTTTTCAATCATCGGCGTACGCATCAAGGACGAGCTGGGCCTTACCGAAACCGAATTCGGCCTCCTCGTCGGCACGCCAATTCTCACCGGCTCGCTGTCCCGCATCTTTCTCGGCATCTGGACCGACCGCTACGGTGGTCGCCTGGTGTTTACGCTCGTGATGCTGGCGACGAGCATCGCAACGGTTCTACTCGCCTTTGCGCACACTTACGCGCAGGTGCTTGCAGCCGCCCTTGGTGTCGGCTTGGCAGGCGGCTCGTTTGCTGTCGGCGTAGCCTACGTTTCGCGCTTCTATCCCCAACAACGACAGGGCACGGCCCTTGGCATCTTCGGCGTCGGCAATGTCGGCGCCGCCGTCACCAAGTTCGCCGCCCCCTTCGTGCTGCTCGCATGGGGCTGGCAAGCCGTAGCGCTCGTCTGGGCTGGCGCACTCGCGTTGATGGCCATCGCATTCTATGTCTCAACGGTCGACGACCCAGTGCTCATCGAGCGCCGCCGAACCGGCGCACCGGCCAAGCCGATGCTGCTTGAGATGTCGGCACTGCGAGACCTGCGCGTATGGCGCTTTGCATACTACTACTTCTTCGTGTTCGGTGCTTTCGTCGCGCTGGCACTGTGGTTGCCGCGCTACCTGATCGGCGTCTATGGTTTCGACATCGCCACCGCGGGCATGATCGGTGCGCTCTACTCAATTCCAGCAAGCATCTTTCGCGCCTACGGCGGCGTGCTATCGGACCGCATCGGCGCGCGCTCTGTGATGTACTGGAGCCTCGGCGCATCGGCGGTGGCGACGCTCATCCTTTCCTTGCCGCCCACCAGCTACGTCATGCGCGGCATCAAGGGTGATATCTCATCGCACTTCGAGATCGGGATAATGGCCTTCATCGTCGCCGCGTTCGTCCTCGGCTTCTTCATGAGCCTCGGCAAGGCGGCCGTGTTCAAGCACATAGCATCCTACTACCCGAACAACGTTGGCGCGGTCGGCGGATTGGTCGGCATGATTGGCGGTCTCGGCGGTTTCGTTCTGCCGATCGCCTTCGGCGCGCTCAACGACCTCACCGGACTATGGTCCAGCTGCTTCATGTTGCTGTTCGTCATCGTCGCCGTGGCCCTCGTGTGGATGGACGTTACGGTGCGCCGCACTCAGCAGCAGCGCACCGACACTCCGCCCCGAGACGTCGTCGTCGCAGCCGAATGAGCGGGGGAGTCCAAATGACTGAGAAACTCGTCATCATCGGCAACGGCATGGCGCCCGGCCGTATGCTCGAGCATCTGTTCGAGCGCGCGCCGGACCGCTACGAGGTCACTATCTTCAACGCCGAGCCCCGGGTGAATTACGACCGCATCATGCTGTCGCCCGTGCTGTCAGGCGAGAAGGAATACGAGCAAATCATCATTCACGGCGACGGCTGGTACATCAAGCACGGCATCACACTGTACAAGGGACACCGCATCGTCGCCATCGATCGCTCCGCCAAGACGGTAACGTCCGACCAGGGTGTCACCGCTCCCTACGACAAGCTCGTCATTGCCACCGGGTCAGTACCGTTCATCCTTCCTGTTCCGGGCAACAATCTTCCTGGCGTGCTGTCGTATCGCGACCTCGATGACGTCAATGCCATGCTGCTGGCGGCGCAGTCCCGTGCGAAGGCGGTTGTCATTGGCGGTGGACTGCTCGGCCTCGAAGCCGCAGCAGGTCTCTCCGCACGCGACATGGACGTCACAGTTCTCCACCTCATGCCGACGCTGATGGAACGCCAACTCGATCCCGCCGCCGGCTACATGCTGCAACGCGAACTCGAGAGCCGCGGCATCAAGATCATCACCAAGGCAGAGACCAAAGCGGTACTCGGCCAGCGCCGCGCCGAGGGCGTCGAGTTGGCCGACGGTCGCATCATTCCAGCAAATCTCGTCGTCATGGCCGCCGGCATCCGTCCAAGCACAGGCCTCGCCAAGGAGGCCGGTCTCGCAATCCAACGTGGCATCTTAGTCGACGACGGGATGCACACTTCCGATCCCGACATCTTCGCCATCGGCGAGTGCGCCGAGGTCGGCGGCCATGTGTACGGCCTCGTCGCGCCGCTCTACGAAATGGCGCGCATCGCAGCCGCACACATCACCGGCGACACCACTCCACGCTTCGTTCACAACGACACGCCGACCAAACTGAAGGTCACTGGGATCGACCTCTTCTCGCTCGGCGACTTCGCCGACGGTGACGACCGCCAGGAGATTGTGCTGCGCGATGCCGAGGCCGGTGTCTACAAGCGGCTCATCCTGAAGGAAAACCGCATCATAGGCACCGTGCTCTACGGTGAGACGGCCGACGGGGCGTGGTTCAACGACCTCAAGAAGCGCGAAGTCGACATCACCGAGATGCGCGACACGCTGATCTTCGGTCAGGCATACCAGGGCGGCGCGCCGCTGGACCCTATGGCGGCCGTTGCAGCGTTGCCCGATGACGCAGAGATCTGCGGCTGCAACGGCGTATGTAAGGGCAAGATCGTCGACACCATCAAGGCAAAGCACCTCTCGTCGCTAGACGACGTGCGGGCCCATACAAAAGCCTCGGCCTCGTGTGGCTCGTGCACAGGGCTTGTCGAGCAAGTGATGAAGCTGACGCTCGGCGATGCGTACAATCCCGCCGCCGTTCAACCGATGTGCGGTTGCACCGATCTCGGACACGACGACGTCCGCAGGCTCATCAAGGCAAAGGGCCTCAAGACCATCTACGCCGTCATGCAGGAGCTCGAATGGAAGACCTCCTGCGGCTGTGCGAAATGCCGCCCCGCGCTCAACTACTATCTCGTGTGCGATTGGCCGGGCGAATACGCCGACGACTACCAGTCGCGCTTCATCAACGAGCGCGTGCACGCCAACATTCAGAAGGACGGCACCTATTCGGTCGTTCCGCGCATGTGGGGCGGCGTCACGAGCGCGGCTGAGCTGCGCGCCATTGCCGACGTCGTCGACAAGTTCAGCATCCCCACGGTGAAGGTGACCGGCGGCCAACGCATCGACATGCTTGGCATCAAGAAGGAGGATCTGCCTGCGGTCTGGGCGGACCTCGGCAACGCTGGATTCGTCTCTGGCCACGCCTACGCGAAGGGACTGCGCACCGTGAAAACCTGCGTCGGCTCCGACTGGTGCCGCTTCGGCACACAGGATTCGACCGGCCTCGGAATCCGCATCGAGAAGTTCATGTGGGGCTCGTGGACACCAGCCAAGGTGAAGATGGCCGTGTCGGGCTGTCCGCGCAATTGCGCTGAGGCGACCTGCAAGGACGTCGGCGTGATCTGTGTCGACAGCGGCTTTGAGATTCATTTCGCGGGGGCTGCCGGGCTCGACATCAAGGGCACAGAGGTTCTTGGGCTCGTGAAGACCGAGGACGAGGCGCTCGAAGTGATTGTCGCGCTGGTACAGATGTATCGCGAACAGGCTCGATATCTGGAACGCATCTACAAATGGGCAAAGCGCATCGGCATCGACGAGATCCGCCGCCAGACACTTGAAGATACTGAACGCCGCGTCGCCTACTTCGACCGTTTCGTGCACTCGCAGAAGTTCGCCCAGGTTGACCCGTGGTCGGAGCGCGTATCCGGACTGCACAAGCACGAGTTCCGCCCCCTCGCGGCGGTTCCGATTCCCCAGGCAGCGGAGTGACCGGCATGCATTGGACAGCTATCGGCACGCTCTCCGACATCCCCCAACGCGGCGCCCGCTGCATTGAGACGCCCGAGGGAAAGATCGCAGTATTCCGCACCGGCGATAACAGCGTCTTCGCCATCGATGACCACTGCCCTCACAAAGGCGGCCCTCTTAGCCAGGGCATCGTGCATGGCGCGTCGGTCACCTGCCCACTGCACAATTGGGTGATCTCGCTCGAAACCGGCAAAGCCCTCGGTGCCGACGAAGGATGCGTCAGAACCATTCCAGTCAAAGTCGAGGATGGAAAGCTCTACGTCGCCCTTAATCTGAATGCCGAGCGCGCGGCCTGACCATGGACATGCCAGCCCCACGCTCGATCAAAACTACGTGCCCCTACTGTGGCGTCGGCTGCGGCGTCATCGCCCAGATCGGCAGCGATGGAGAGGTCAGCGTGCGCGGCGACGCAACGCATCCGGCGAACCGCGGCCGTCTGTGCTCGAAGGGCCTATCCCTGGCGGAGACCATTGACCTCGACGATAGGCTCTTAGCGCCCCAGGTGCACGGTGCCCGCACCGACTGGGATACGACTCTCAATTTCGTTGCTGGGAAATTCAACGAAACGATCCGCGAGCATGGGCCTGACTCGGTCGCGTTCTATGTCTCCGGCCAACTCCTGACCGAAGACTATTACGTCGCCAACAAGCTGATGAAGGGCTTCATCGGCTCGGCGAACATCGATACCAATTCACGCCTCTGCATGGCGTCCTCGGTCGCCGGGCACCGCCGTGCCTTCGGTTCCGACACCGTACCGGGCTGCTATGAGGATCTGGAAATAGCTGACCTCGTTGTGCTCGTCGGCTCTAACCTCGCCTGGTGTCACCCCGTACTCTACCAGCGCTTGGTGGCCGCAAAAGAGAGACGGCCGCGCATGAAGGTCGTCCTCATCGATCCGCGCCGCACCGCGACGGCGGACATTGCCGACCTGCACTTGCCGATCAAGGCCGACGGGGACGTGGCGCTGTTTCTCGGGCTGTTGCGCCATCTCGCCCGCAATCGCGCCATCGACCGAAAATTCGTCGGCCGCCACACCAACGGTTTCGACGAGGCGCTGCGCATTGCAAATACCTTGGACCTCTATGCCCTCGTGCGCCTCACGGGTATTTCTGCCCCATCGCTGCAGGCATTCTTCGAGTTGTTTGCAAAGACGGAACGTTCGGTCACGGTCTACAGCCAGGGCGTCAATCAGTCCGCAACTGGCACCGACAAAGTCAACGCGATCATCAACTGCCATTTGGCGACGGGACGCATCGGGCGTCCCGGCATGGGACCGTTCTCCGTGACAGGCCAGCCGAATGCCATGGGCGGCCGCGAGGTCGGCGGGCTTGCGAACATGCTCGCCGCTCATATGACGATCGAGAACCCCGCCGACCGCGACCGCGTCCAGCGGTTCTGGCAGTCACCCACCATAGCCGACAAACCCGGCCTGAAGGCAGTAGATATGTTCCGCGCCGTTGCCGACGGCCGCATCAAGGCATTGTGGATCATGGCGACCAATCCGGTGGTCTCGATGCCGGACGCTGAGAGCGTTGCAGAAGCTATCCGCGCCTGCCCCTTTGTGGTCGCCTCTGACGTCACCGCAACGACCGAAACAGCAAAGCTCGCGCATGTCCTTCTGCCGGCGGCCGCCTGGGGCGAAAAGAACGGCACCGTCACCAACTCCGAGCGGCTCATATCACGTCAGCGTGGGTTCATGACCCCCGCAGGCGACGCGCGACCCGATTGGTGGATCGTTTGCGAAGTGGCGCGCCGCATGGGTCACGCAGGCGGCTTCACTTACACCGAGCCGGCCGAGATTTTTGCTGAGCACGCGGCGTTGTCGCAGTTCGAGAATACTGGCACGCGCGATTTCGACATCGGCAGCTGTGCGGATATCGACTCCGATAGCTACGACGACCTCGCCCCGTTCCAGTGGCCCCGCCCGGCGGATCGCGCTTCCTCGCAGCGCATGCTCGGCAACGGCCACTTCTTTACGCCTGACCGGAAAGCCCGCTTCGTCTCGGTTCAGGTTGCATCGAACACACCGCCACAGCCCGGCTTTCCTTTCACGCTCAACACTGGTCGCGTGCGGGACCATTGGCACACGATGACGCGCACGGGCAAAAGTTCGCGCCTGTCGCAACACTATGCCGAGCCCTTTGTCGAAATTCATCCGGACGACGCCGCGCGCTCGCACATTGCAGATGCCGACCTCGTGCGCGTATCCACCGGGCTCGGCGCCATCATCGTGCGTGCACTGCTAACGCCGCGCCAGCAAATCGGCTCGATCTTCGTACCCATGCACTGGAACGACGTGTTCGCCTCGCGGGCGCGCGTTGACGTTCTGATAGAGGGACGAACCGATCCCACCTCCGGCCAGCCAGCCTTGAAAACTATGGCGGCGCGCATGGAGCGCTTCGTTGCCCAGACCTACGGCTTTGCCGTGCTTCGGCACCCGCCGGCAATGATCGACGCGACTTACTGGGCCATTGCCAAATGCAACGGCGGCTGGCGGGTCGAGCTGGCATTTGGCACCGATCCAGACGACTGGACACAATTCACGCGAACGCTCGTCGGCGCGAACGTCGACACGGTCGCCTATCGTGACGGACAGGCCGGCCATCAGCGCTTCGCCTGCTACGAGAATGGCGCGCTCGAGGGTCTGATCTTTCTCGCGTCGGAGCCGGTAGCTGTCTCACGGGATTGGGCAATATCCCAACTCACTGCGCCACAAGCATCCGCGCGCAAGCGCAGCACCGTGCTCTCAGGTCGTCCCGGAGCAAACTCCCTCGATCGTGGAGCCACTGTTTGCGCCTGCTTCGGTGTCGGCATCAATGAAATCGCGGAAGCCGTCGCGCGAGGCTGCACGAGCGTTGCGGCAGTCGGCGCCGCAACGCAAGCCGGAACGAATTGCGGCTCCTGCCGCTCCGAGATCCGCAACATCATCGAGCAGAAAACGGCAATGCCAATGGCACCGATGCCGAAAGCGCTCGTCACGTCGAGCTAGGAGACCGGATGCGCAGCGCTTTGATATTTTCGCCAACACTAGCGGACTTGCTCGCTACGCTTCTTCAGCGGGTGAGCGCCATCATGCGCAACAAGATTGCATCTCATAGCGGCGTACCCACCCCGACCGCGAGGGCAGGCAGCCAGCAAGGTCACGTGTCGCTGGTCGGCGCTGGACCCGGCGATCCGCAACTCATTACGCTCAAAGCCTTGCGCGCGCTGCAGAGTGCCGACGTCATCTTGCACGATCAGCTCGTTTCAGCCGAGGTTCTTGCCCTTGCACCAACGCACGTCGAGCGTATCGACGTCGGTAAAAAAGGCTACGGCCGCGCATGCCGCCAATCCGACATCAACGCCCTGATGGTCGGCCTCGCGTCTGCAGGCCGCCGTGTCGTTCGCCTCAAGGCCGGCGACCCGCTAATGTTCGGGCGCCTCGACGAGGAGATCGCGGCGCTAGAGAACGCTGGCATCGGATACACGGTGGTTCCCGGCATCTCGGCAGCCCAAGGAGCAGCCAGCGCATTGGGCATCGGACTGACGCGCAGGCGCGGCGCCCGCCGCTTCCAGGCCATCACCGGACACGCAGCCGACGGTCGCCTGCCGGACGACTTCGATTGGGCGGGACTCGCCGATCCAAAGGCCACGACGGCCGTCTACATGCCTAAGGCGACCCTTGGAACGTTGTGCACCGAGCTGCAGCGCCGTGGTCTCGTCGCATCGCATCCGGCAGTCGCCATATTCAATGCGACCCGTCCAGATCAGCATGTCGTCGTTGCATCGATCGCCACACTGCCCGAGCGCACTGCAGCGGCTCCAGGCGACGGACCATGCATCATCCTCATTGGCGCCACCCCTGTTCTCCCGTTGCACCACGCAGTTGCACATGTGGCGCAAGCCGCGATCCCGTGATTGGAAAGTGAGAGTCGAATAGCGTCATGATCAAATTCGGATTGAGCCTTCGCGCAGTTGCCATGGCTGCCTGTCTCTCGTTCGCCGGACCGTCGTCCGCGGCCGATCTCGGAAGTGAATGCTGCAATGATCTGGAAGAGCGCATTGCCGATCTCGAGGCAACGACGGCGCGCAAAGGCAACCGCAAGGTATCGCTGACCATTACCGGCTACGTCACCAAGCAGATCATGTTCTGGAACGACGGCGTCGAACGCAACGCCTATATCTCCGACATCGGTCCGACGCAGGCGACCAACTTCCGCATCACCGGCGAGGCATCGATATCGCCCGGAGTGAACGCGGGCTACATGATCCGTATCCAGGATCTTACCGACAATCCTATGGGGTCCAGCCAAAACGTTCCGAGCACGAACCAGGGCCTCAACGTGCAGATGGCGAACTGGTATGTCGCCAGCAAGCAACTGGGCAAGCTCAGCTTGGGAAAGAATGCGCTCGCCGCCAAGAGCGCGGCCATGTTCACTGACCTTTCCGGCACGCAGGTTATCGCCAACTACGTCCTGTTCGATGGTGGGGCATTCTTTCTGCGCTCGAACGGTGCACTGACCAATTTGCGGTGGGGTGATTTCGGCTACTGCTACGCGCAACAGCGGCCGTGGGGCGGAGACTGCGACGGCATCGTCATGAACGGCGTGCGCTACGACAGCCCGACCTTCGCCGGGTTCTCGATGTCAGCAAGTTGGGGCGAGGACGACGACTGGGAGATCGCAGGGCGTTACGTCGGTCAGGTCAGCGGCTTCAAACTTGCGTTCGGGGTCGGCTACTCGGTCAACACCGACGAAAATACGCAACCCCCGCCCATTTCAACGAGCAAGGACTCGGCATACTTCCAAGCAGGCGGCTACGCGCAGCACCTCGCCAGCGGTGTGTTCGTTCATGCCGCCTACGGCTCGGAAGACAATAACGGCGAGCGCACGCTGGCTGGCTTCACCGAGCCCAACTCTCACCAATGGTACCTGAAGGGCGGCATTCGCCGGCAATGGTTGCCGATGGGCTCGAGCGTAATCTACGCCGAGTATGGCGCTTATATCGATCAACTATCGCCCACAGCCCTGGCAGCGGGCGCCACGTCGAGTGAGTTCGAGCGGTTCGGGTTTGGCTTCGTGCAGGAAATCGACGCTGCCTCGATGTCGCTTTGGATCAAATACCGCGAACATCACGCCGAAATAGACGGTGCCTCCATAGGGGACATCGACGACTTCCGTTACATCTCGACGGGTGCGCTGATCAATTTTTAGCTCTGCTGACGGCGTCCGACGTGATACGCGACGCAAGACCTAGCTGACGAGACGCCGCTCCTTCGCCGCGGCCAGCAACTCCGCCAAGATGCCGACAGCAAGCGTTGCCTTGCTCTTGGCTCCCTGTATGGCGCCGACGGGTGCGCGGATGCGGGCCGTGTCCGATTGACTCCAGCCGAGATCGAAGAGTGCGCGCAGCCTCGCCTTGTGCGCCGACCGGCTGCCGAGGGCGCCGATATAGAAACAATCGCGTTGCAGCAGCCGCGCCAGCAACGCCGGCTCGGCGTCATGCTCGTGGAAGACGAGCACCGCGGCAGACGCGGAATCGAGCCGCTCGACGGCACGCTCCGGCAGATCTGCCCCTGATATCGTCTCCATGCCCGCGGAGCGCACCTGGCTGCGGGTGCCCTCGTCAGGAGCCCACACGTCGGTCTCCAATCCAGTCGCCTGCGCCAGCGCCGCCAGCCCGGACAGCACCGGACCGCTGCCGAGAAGCAGAAGACGTGGCTGCGGGAGATAGACCCGTCTGAACCGACTGCCCTCACGCGCACATTCAGGCAACTCGTCGCCGCCCAGCATCGTAATCTTGCGCGAACCACCTTCAAGGTCCGCGTCCATGGCAAATCGCTGCCGCGCATTGAGATGGAGAACACTGGCCCCTAGCAACTCCGGGCTCAGCGTGCAATCGAACTGGAATTCCAGCCCGCTATCGCAGGGCAGTCGTACATCGATGTACCTGGACCCGCGTCCGTAGCGCACCAGCCGGTTTTCTCCGGAGCGGATGACGTCCTGCGCCTCCACGACGATCGCGCGCTCCAGACATCCGCCCGAAAGATAGCCGAAATGCCTGCCATCCTCCGCGACGACCATCTGCGCACCCAGAGGCCGTGGTGAGGTGCCATCGATGCCGACAAGTGTAACGAGAGCCGTGCGCGCACCATCGCAGCGCCATTTCCACATGATCGGCAGCACACTGTCCTGCGCCAACAGGCTTGCAGTGCGGTTCGGCGCCTGAACTTCGATGTTCACGCCTTCAACACCCCCGAAACTCATCATGCGACGCAACCCTTGCAGCCGCTAGGTCGGGCGGTTGATGTCGAGCTTCTTGATCCAGCGGTAAAGCGTCTGGCGACTGACGCTCAACTCGTTCGCTGCATCCGAGATGCACCAGCCGTTGCGCTCGAGGACGTCGGCAACATCAGGCGCGATCACTTCTTCCGCGCCTGCCTGGATTGCTGCGTCCGACGCATTGAGATCGAGCCAGGTCGGAAGCCGAGTATGCTCGATCTCGTCACGATCGGCGCACGCGAGTGCGTAGCGCACCGCGAGCCGAAGTTCGCGCATATTGCCCGGCCAGGGTTGCGCGACGAGAATCTCCAGTGCCTTTGCTGACAGCCCCGGTGGATTATCGAGCCCCATTTGCTCTGCCTCGATGGCGAGCGCCCCAAGAATGACATCAGCCTTGTCCGCCCGTGCACGCAACGGCGGAAGCTCTAGCCTTATGCCTGCGATCCGATAGTAGAGATCCTGGCGGAAGCGGCCTTCTGCGATGAGCTTCGGCAAATCCTGGTGGCTGGCGCAGATGACATTGAAATCGACCTTGGTCGGCTTCGTGGAGCCAAGTGGCACGACCTCGCTTTGCGCCAGCACCCGCAACAGACGCGTTTGCAACTGCAGCGGCATATCGCCGATTTCGTCGAGGAAGAGCGTGCCACCGTTAGCCTCCGCGATGCGGCCCTTGCGCCCGTCGCGGCGGGCACCGGTGAACGTGCCGGTCTCGTAGCCAAACAGCTCACTCTCGATAAGGCTCTCAGGGATTGACGAGCAGTCGATGGCAATGAACGGGCCACTCGCCCGGGCGCCCGCAAGATGGATGCCGCGCGCGAACTCCTCCTTGCCGGTGCCGGTCTCGCCGTGCAGGAGGATAGGAAGACGCTTGTCGACGAGCTGCCTGATCGTGCGCAGATGCTCCTGCATCACCGGATCACTGCCCGTCAGTGTCTCGAGACCGAGCCAATTGCCGTTTGCTGGCGCCGGTGTTCGCGCCGGTTGGGCGGGCGCAGAGGCCCTTGAGGTGCGCAGCGGCGATGTACGTCCAGCCGGCCCGATGAGACTCGTAAAGCACGGCCGATCGCTCCCTTTTACCCGGGCGATGCCAATGCGCTCTACGCGGTCGAGGTCCTTCTGCGGGCTGCCGTCCTGCCAATTGATATCGAGGAAACCGGAGAGCGGCTTTCCGATCAGCGACGTGCGCTCGGGGAGCCGATCACTCTTTGCGCCGCCGAGAATTTCAACCGGCGCGGCGTTGTCGTCGAGCGCAATCAGAGCGCCGTCGCCCTCCATCGCAGCATCAAGCCCCCACTCGATGCGCAGAATGTGCCGGTTCTGGTTTCGCTTGAGAAAGTAGTTGCGCTCAATCCGCCGCGTCGTCTCGAGCACGAGGTCGAGCACGAAAGACTGCATTTCCTCCGGAAGGTCCGCAACAGCGGACGCATCGAGTGCAGCAATGACGTTGCCGGCTGCGTCAAAAACGGGCGCGGCCGTGCAGGTCAGACCAAGATAGGTCGGAAAAAAGTGCTGTGAACGGTGGACGGTGACGCCACATCCCGAAGCGATCGACGTGCCAATGCCGTTCGTCCCCGCGTTCTCCTCGCCCCAGGCCGCGCCAGCGCAAACACCAACCCGGCGCAGCGCGCGATCGGCTGGCGTCGAACTCATAACATCGAGCGCAACACCATGAGCGTCGGACAGCATCAGCACGTAGTTTGCCGGCGCCAGACGCTTCATCAGCCGCACAATGTCGGGTTTCGCGACATGCGTCAGCATATCGAGCGCGTCGCTGGCAGTACGCAACTCAGGCTGCGTGAGGATAGCCGGTCCGCTATGGCGGTTCGGATCCAGTTTGTACTGCGTTACGCACCGTTTCCACGAAGAGACGACGAGGTTGTCCGCCTTTTCGGCGAGATCGCTTCCACGCGCGACCTCCTCGAGTATCTTCTTCGTGTGAACGTATTCGCGAGACCCTACTTGCTCGGGCATTCCATGTTGCATCCCATTCATCTCGTCCCTCCCGACGAGCCGCATTTAGTTTTTCTTGTTGTCGGCGGTGAGTTTTCTCATCTCGCCAAGTAGTCACTCCTGCCAACGCGCAAGAGCGATGCTTCGAGCCGCTTGCTGTCGCGGCGTATCTCTTCGACAGTCTCGAACGTGAACGCCACATGGTTCGCCGCGGCGGACTCCGCCGCCTTCGGCTTCCCAGCAAAGATCGCATCCGCGATCGCCAAGTGCTGAGCCAGAAGCTTCTCGCGTACACTCGGGCGTTGGTAGAGCTGCTGCCGGCTGTAGAAGATGTTGCTCCGCAACAACTCCACTAGCGCTCTCATAATATGCAGCAATACGGCATTATGAGCGGCTTCGTAGATGGAAAGGTGAAAATCGACGTCCGCCTGGGATTCCTGCGTCGAATCCTCGAGCTCGTGCGCCGCCTTTATCTGGTTAATTGCCGTGCGGATCGCATCGCGATCGACCTCGGATGCACGCACGGCAGCGTACCTCGCCGCCTGCGCATCCATTGACTGCCGGAACTCGAAATAGTCCGCTGTTGCCTGCGGATTGTCCTCAAGCAGCGACGCCAACGGCTTCAGTAGCGGCGACAGAAACTGCGCCACAAACGTTCCCCCGCGCGTCGTGCGCAGCAGCCCGCGCTCCGCGAGCATGTCGATCGCCTCACGCAGCGAAGGGCGCGAGACGTCGAGCTTTTCAGCCAGCTCGCGTTCCGGAGTAAGACGCTCGCCAGGCCTCAGAACGCCCTGCAAGATCAGCTTCTCGAGATGGTCGGCGATCGCCTCGGCGATCTTCTGCGGGCGAATTCGTTCAGTCATTTCGCAATCCGTATTGACCTTTGGACAGGTAGCCGACACCAATTGTCGCAATGGTGTATGCGGTGACCCAGGGCTGTCAATAGAAACAAACTATTGCGCCATAGATAATTCGTGGTCTAGTCATCTTACCAACAGAACGGGCAGGTGCTTCTGTACTGAGCCCGTCGCATTACGGGGTGGAAATGTCGTGTGGTCTCAAACATATGATCCCTTCGGGGACATGCTTCTCTCGGCCGTCGCTGCGGCCGTGCCTGTGGTCGTCCTGCTCGGCTCGATCGCCATATTCGAGATAAAGGCGCACATCGCGGCGCTGCTCGGACTTGCCGCGGCGCTGCTCGTCGCCATTGTCGGCTTTGGTATGCCGGCGGATATGGCGGGGCGGGCTGCAGCCTATGGCGCAGCCTTCGGCCTCCTGCCGATTGGCTGGATCATCCTCAATGTGATCTTCCTCTACCAGCTCACCAATGAGCGCGGAGAGTTCACGCTGCTGCAGCAGAGCATTCGCAACATCAGCGACGACCGGCGGTTACAGCTTCTCTTCATCGCGTTTTCGCTCGGCGCTTTCTTCGAGGGCGCTGCAGGCTTCGGCACGCCGGTCGCGGTTACAGCTGCAATGCTGATCGGACTGGGGTTCTCACCCCTCTCCGCATCGGGGCTATCGCTCATCGCCAATACCGCGCCGGTTGCCTTCGGAGCACTCGGATCTCCAGTCATCGCGCTGGCGGCTGTGACGGGGCTCGATCTGCATGAGCTCAGCGGAATGATCGGTCGCCAGCTTCCCCTCTTCTCGCTGATCGTGCCCTTCTGGCTCATCTGGGCCTTTGCGGGCTTTCGGCGCATGATTGAGGTTTGGCCGCCCGTGCTCGTCGCGGGCCTTTCTTTTGCCATTCCCCAGTATCTCGTATCGAATTTCCACGGGCCTTGGCTGGTCGACATCATTGCCGCGATCTGCTCGATGATCTGCCTAGCGTTGTTCCTGCGGGTCTGGCAGCCCAAGAACGCCATGACCAGTGCGGATGGCGCGACAGCGACGGAAACCACGCCACTTGCCGGTGCAGCCAGCGTAGGCGCAGCCGCCGTTGCAGCGCCTGAACCATCGCGCGCAGCCGTGCTTCGCGCATGGATGCCCTGGCTCCTGCTCAGCGTATTCGTGTTCACGTGGGGAACACCGCAGGGCAAGGCGTATCTCGACAGTATCTGGATCTACAAATACCCCGTCGCGGGCCTGCACGAACTCGTGCAGAAGGTGCCTCCCGTGGTGCCAACACCCCACGCCGAAGCTGCGATCTACACGTTCAATGCGCTCTCGGCGACAGGAACAGGCATTCTACTCGCAGGCATACTCTCCGGTTTCCTGCTAGGCTACGGCCCCATAAGCATCGTCCGGATCTACCTGCGCAGCCTCTATCAAGTGCGCTATTCGCTACTGACAATCGCCGGAATGTTGGCGATCGGCTTCGTGACGCGATACGCCGGGACCGACGCGACGCTCGGTCTGGCACTCGCCAACACCGGCTGGTTCTATCCATTCTTCGGCACGCTGATCGGCTGGCTAGGCGTTGCCCTCACCGGCTCTGACACCGCATCGAACGTTCTCTTCGGTGGCTTGCAGAAGGTCAGCGCCGAACAGCTCGGCATCAACTCGACGCTCATGGCGGCCGCCAACAGTTCCGGCGGTGTGATGGGCAAGATGATTGATGCCCAGAGCATCGTCGTCGCGTCCACGGCCACCCGCTGGTACGGCCATGAAGGCACGATTTTGCGCTTCGTATTCTTCCACAGCGTGGCGTTGGCCATGCTCGTCGGGTTGCTGGTGATGGGGCAAGCCTACTACTGGCCGTTCAACCTGCTCGTCCACTGATTGCCAAGTAAGAGGTCGACGAATTTCATGTCTCAGCCAGAACCCACCTCCGGTCTATCGACGTCTCCACCGCGGGTGGCGCTGTTTGTTACGTGTCTCGTCGACCTCTTCCGCCCTAGCGTGGGCTTTGCTGCGATTAAGCTCCTTGAGGATGCGGGCTGCATTGTCGAGGTGCCCTCACAGCAGGTCTGCTGCGGGCAACCTGCCTACAACAGCGGCGATACCGAAGCTGCGCGACGCATCGCCAAGCAGGTTATCAAAACGTTCTCCGAATTCGACTATATCGTCGGCCCCTCTGGCTCTTGCATGTCGATGATCCGCAAAGACTACCCCGAGATGCTCAAGGACGACCCGGCATGGAGCGCGCGCGCTGCCTCACTCAGTGAACGCAGCTACGAGCTCATGTCCTTCCTCAGCGACATCCTTCACGTCCGCGTAGAGGGCATTTCGTACGCAGGCACGGTTGCCTATCACGATAGCTGTTCGGGCCTTCGTACGCTCGGCATCAAAGCTCAGCCGCGGCAGCTGCTTTCCGATGTTGCCGGTCTCGAGCTGCGCGAGTTGCAGGACGCGGAAACCTGCTGCGGCTTTGGCGGAACATTCTGCGTCAAGTATCCGGATATTTCCGTGAAGATGGTCTCCGACAAAGTCGGCAACATCGACATGAGCGGCGCCGACACCGTCATCGGCGGAGACCTCGGGTGCCTCCTGAACATTGCTGGCAGGCTGAAGCGCCTCGGCAAGACGACGCGCGTGTTCCACGCCGCTGAGGTGCTTGCAGGGATGGCCAAGGGCCCGGGCATCGGCGAAGCGGAGAAGACCTGATGAGCGCCCAACCGCAGGGCTTCCAACAGCGCGCTGCGCAAGCCCTTTCCGATGAGAACCTCCAGCGCTCGATCGGAAGCCTCAAGGGCGGCTTCGTCGCTGCACGCGCGCGCGCCGTCTCGGCTCTGCCCGAGTTCGAAGCAATGCGCGAAGCAGGCCGCGCGATCAAGGACCACACGCTCGACAACCTCGACTATTACCTCACGCGCTATGAGGCTGAGGTCGTCCGCCGCGGCGGCCACGTCCACTGGGCGTCGGATGCGCAGGATGCCTGCCGGATCATCCGGGATATCTGCGCGCGCGTTGGCGCCAAGACCGTCACCAAGGGCAAGTCCATGGTCTCTGAGGAGATCGGGCTAAACGATGCTCTGGAAGCCGACGGCCTGGAAGTAATCGAGACGGACGCCGGCGAATACATCGTGCAGCTTGCAAAGGAAGCGCCGAGCCATATCGTCATGCCGACGATCCACAAGACGACGAGCCAGATCGCCTCGCTCTTCCACGAGCATCATCGGAAGTACGGCTTTGAGGATCGCGTTGAGGACCCCGCCGAGCTGATCGGCCAGGTGCGGTCGGTCCTGCGCGGCAAGTTCTTCGCCGCTGACGTCGGCATCACCGGGGCCAATTTTCTCGTCGCCGAGACCGGCTCCAACGTCATCGTCACAAACGAAGGCAACGGCGATCTGACATCGACGCTGGCGCGCGTTCATATCGTAACCGCCGGCATTGAAAAAGTTGTACCGACGCTGAACGACACTTCGGTGCTGTTGCGCCTCCTCGCACGCAGCGCGCTCGGCATGGACGTGACGAGCTACGTCACCTACTCCACGGGTCCGCGGCGCGAGGGCGATCTGGATGGGCCCGAGGAATACCACGTCGTTCTCGTCGACAACGGCCGCACGAAGATGCTCGAGGGGGCCTACCGGCCGATGCTCCGCTGCATCCGCTGCGGCGCCTGCATGAACCATTGCCCGGTGTATCTCTCAGTCGGCGGCCATGCTTATGGCTGGGTTTATCCAGGCCCTATGGGCGCCGTGCTGACCCCCATGATCGCAGGGCATGAGAAGGCGCAGGAGCTGCCGCACGCGTGCACGCTGAATGGACGCTGTCAGCAGGTCTGCCCGGTCAAGATTCCTCTGCCGGACATGCTGCGTCATCTCCGCCACGATCAGTGGGAAGAAGGTTTTATCCGCGGCAAGGCACGCTGGGGCATTGATGCATGGGCCTGGCTGGCGACGCACCCCAAACTCTACCACGCCGTGACGCGCGCGCTCGTCGGCATCGGCGGGCTGTTGGGCCGCTCGAGCGGGCGCTTTCGTCGCCTCCCTCTCGCTTCCGGATGGACCGCGGGACGTGATATGCCAGCACCCCAAGGCACGACATTCCATGCCGCCTGGGCAAAATCAAAAAAGCAAGGGTAGCAGTCTTTGGGACGTGAGAAGATCCTGCAGCGCATCCGATCGGCGCTCGGTGAAGGCCATGCATCGGAAGACGATCACGCTGTGCTCGATGCGCGGATGGACGAGCGACCCACCGGACCCAAGGTTGGTCTCGGCGCTGATCGCATGTCGCAGTTTCTTTCCAAGGTCGTCACGAACAACTTCACTGTCGAGCGCCTTGCTTCGCAGCAGTTGCTCGTCTCGGCTGTGCGCGCCCTCATGCCAGACGACGAAACACCTGACATCAGCGTCGCCAAGGCCATTCAGAACCTCGGCTGGCCTGCGGACTGGAAGATCAACTTCGGCCCCGGACGCCACGTCGAGCGCCTGTGTGTGACGCAGGCACTGGCCGGCATAGCCGAAACCGGTAGCGTGGTCGTGGCTTCAGCGCCCGATAACCCCACGACCCTCAATTTTCTTCCCGATATGCACGTGATCGTGCTGCGCGCCGAAGATGTCGTCGATCATCCCGAAGATGTCTGGGCCCGCATGGCCGTCGAAAACTGGCCGCGCGCTGTGAACGTCATCTCCGGGCCTTCGCGCACCGCCGACGTCGGCGGCATCATCGTGCGGCCCGCCCATGGCCCCAAGAGCGTGCATCTCATTGTCATAGATGCCTGACCGGGCGCATTTCGCTCCGGCTGCCCATCACCTTCACAGATAAAAAAAGGGGGCGACCGAAGTCGCCCCCGAGGCTGCGCGAGGAGTTCGGAGGTTCCAGCGCTTAGAAGAAGATGATTGCGCCGACGATGCCCATGTTGAAGCTTTCGAACTTCTGCTTTCCAGCAACGCCGCCGTCCACGTAGGTCGCTTCGAGCTGGTGCATACGCCACTTCGCCCAGAGCTGCATCGAAGCCGCATCGATATCCTGCACGAGGCCGACGCCAATGCGCGTGGCATCCGTCCCCGTCAAGGTGACGTCCGTGTCAGCGGCACTGCTGCAAGCATCGCTGATGCTGCCGCCGACGCCGAAGAAGTCTGCGCACAGGCTGGAGCTGCCGGCCGGATACGAGGCATGCATATCGCGGTTCTGTCCGTACTCGCCATAGATGTGCGTGTTGCCGAGCGGGACCCACTTTTGCGTCAGACCTGCCTTGATGTAGTAATGATAGTCGTCCTGCGTTCCTGGCAGCGACGCGCCTTCCTCACCATAGAGCGCGTGCACCCAAAGTCCGGACGGATTGTGTTTGATGAAGCCACCGATCTGCGCGTAGGTGGCGTCACCGAAGGCCGGATCGGAAGCCGACGTATAAGCGCCGCTGAGCGCCAGCTGGAAGTCCTGCCACTCACCCTTCCAACGGGCGGACAGGTCCCAGAAATCATCCTCGCCCCAGGACGCTGAGAGCACGAGCCCACCGAAAGTTGGCGTATCGTAGCGGATCGCGTTGCGACGATCGCCAGCGCAGTCGCCGCCAATACCGAGCTGCGTCGACTGGCAGAAGAATGCAAGATCCCACCAGGTGGCGGTCGAAAGGCCCGCAGCGCCAGAAAGACCGCCCTTCGGCCGCAAGCGGAAGGAGGCACCATCGAAGGTCACGGTGTTTGCGGCAATCAGCGTGCCCGAAAGGTCGGAATCGAGCGCCGCATTGTCCGAGGCATGTGACTGCTTGCCGACGGTCACGCGGCCGAGCCTGTCACTCTGCAGGTACCAGTTGGAGTGGATGAGGTCGATGCCAGTGCCGGCATTCGAGGTATTCTGATCGACCAGCAATGCATCAGTCGCATCGAGCGAAACCGTCAGCTGATAGCCTGCCTTCCAACCCGGGCTGATGATCGCCTCACCGGCGAATGTGAACCGCGTAGCAAGGTCAGGTGCCTGGCCGTTGACGTACACGTTGCTCTCGTTGCCATCGTCCCAGTACATGACCTGCTGGCTGACGAAGCCCGAGATCGAGAACGAGACCTTTCGGTTGCCCTTTCGCACGGTCGTCGCCTCTAGTTCCGCTATCCTCTCCTCCAGATCAGAGCAGCAATCGCCACCGAGATCTGCGGCCGAGGCCTTACCGCCTTGGATCGCGCCTGCTGCCATCATCACGACGGCGCAGCACAGCGCACGACTTCCCCCACGCATTACGCTTACTCCTACAAATACTGTCACGACTTGACGGGTCGCGTACTCATTTGCGCACCCGAACGCATGACGCGGGCACGCTTACGAAGAACGAGTAAGGCAAGGCGTATGCCAACTATTGCGGTGAGATCGCACCACGGGGCGCGCTACGCGCATCATCCAGCCTTGATGGTGTGAGTTGGCCGAGAGAAACCCACGTCTTTCCGCAATCGGCGCACACAGGTGACAATCACCGGAGGCTCGCGCGACCCAACTTCTCTCTTCTATCTGTTGCGCCGGAGTAACGCGCAGCTCGCCTTCCGCTCAGATGCGAGTGCGCGTGACGGCCCCGGTGCTGTGACAGATCAGCGCCCCGCGTGTAACGCTCCCCTGTCCGCGGACACGCGTGCGCTGCAACCATCAGGTGTGAGCTGCACAGCATCTCACGTCGATAGGCCCGAGAATCCGGTGCGAACGCGCCTGATTGGGCATCGAACATCCCAACTCGCCCGGTTGGCACGGTTTGTGCCTTTAACTACTCGTGAAGGGTCGGGTTGCGGCGGTGAGCCCACCGGATTTCCACGTCAGGCACGTAAGAACAAAGCACGTAAGAACAAAGGTTGGGGAGTGAGGATGCCGAAGGAGACCACGACCGGTACCAGTGCCGGCCGAGAGGGGGAATGCGCTTGCCAAGTCGGGCGTCGCGCGATTGTGAAGGGGCTCGCGCTTGCCGGGTGTGCGGCAGCCACGGACATGCTTTCTGGATCGTCGGCGTTCGCTCAGTCCAAACGCTCACGCCCTGAACCGGGCGATCACCTCGTCTACATGACAGGCGACAACGAGGGGAAGGTTGTGGCCCCCGCCGACGTCAAGCTCGGCGAGCCCCCCGTTCTCGTCTATCCGATGGATCCTAAGACGCAGACTGTCATTCAGTCGCGCGCCAGTCTCCTTCTGCTTGTTCGGCTGAAGGAAGACGAGATCGGACCATCAACAAAGCCGCACTCGGCCGATGGGATCGTCGCCTACTCGGCGGTCTGCACACACAACGGCTGCCCGATCACGAGCATCCACGAAAACCAGCGCATGATCGTCTGCAACTGCCACGGCTCGACATTCGATGTCGGCAACGACGGTGCCGTCGCACACGGACCGGCCACGCGCAAACTAGCCATGCTGCCAGTCGCCATCACCGATGACGCACTGGTGGTTGCAGGGAAGCTGGACGGCCCGATCGGACCGCCAGCCGCGTGAGCGGCAGAAAACTGCCGCACACCAAATCAATCGACAAAAAATTGGGAGGACACAATGACACTACGACTACCCGTCGCTGCGATCGCATTGACGATCGCATCGGCGCTCAACGCGGCCGACTACAAGCCGGTCACCGATGCGCGCCTTGCCAATCCGGAACCTGAGAACTGGCTCCTTGCCAAGGGCAACTATGAGGGCTGGAGCTACTCGCCGCTCGACCAGATCAACACTTCGAACGTCGCAAAGTTGAAGCCGGTCTGGTCCGCCGCCACTGGCGTCGCTTCGGGTCACGAGGCACCCGCCATCGTCAACGGCGATTACATGTTCGTCGCCACACCGCGCAACCAGGTCCTGGCGTTCGATGCCAAGACCGGCCGCTCCTTGTGGAAGTACCAGCGCGAACTGCCTGAGGGCTTCGGCGCGCTGCACATGACGAACCGCGGCGTCGCGCTTTGGGGCGATAAGGTCTACGTCGCCGGCATCGATTGCGTTCTGACGGCTCTCGATGCGAAGACCGGAACGAAAGTCTGGGAGTCTCCCGTTTGCGACTGGGAGAAGGAAAGCGCCTACATCACTTCCGCTCCGCTTGCCGTGAAGGGCAAGATCATCGTCGGTCCGTCTGGCGGCGAATTCGGCGTGCGCGGCTTCGTCAAGGCATTCGATGCCGAGACGGGCAAGCTCGCCTGGACTCGCTACTCGGTTCCGGCTCCCGGTGAACCCGGTTCTGAAACCTGGCCGCAGGAAGGTCGCTGGAAAGACGCCTGGAAGAACGGCGGCGGCACCATGTGGATGCCCGGAAACTACGACGCGAAGAATGAAGTCATCTACTGGGGCGTGGGCAACGGCGCACCGTGGCTCGGCGATCAGCGTCCCGGCGACAACCTCTATCTCGCCTCGGTCGTTTCACTCAATCCGGACAACGGCGATATCATCAGCCACTTCCAGTATCACTGGAATGACTCCTGGGACTGGGCCGGCATGAATGCGCCGACGCTCGTCGAGTTCAATCGTGACGGCAAGAAGGTGCCGGGCCTCATCAGCGCCCAGCGCAATGGCCGCCTCTATTGGCTCGATCGCGATGCCAAGGGCAAGATCAGCTATGACAAGTCCGAAGGCTATGTGAAGAACAACGTCTTCAAGACCATTGATCCGAAGACGGGCCGTCCCACCTATAATGAGGACGCAAAGCCTGGCACCGACAAGACGGCAACCTACTGCCCGAGCCTTTGGGGCGGCAAGGACTGGCCGTATGAGGCGTACAATCCCAAGACCGGAATGCTGTACGTGCCCTTCAACGACAATCACTGCATGACGCTGACCGGCATGATCCAGCCCGTTCTGCCGGGTCAGTGGTCGGCAGGCGTCGACATCAAGAAACTTGACCTCAAGGTCGACGACAACTTCCCCTTCATTGGCGGCGTCCAGGCATGGAGCGTCGATGGCGGCAAGGAAGTCTGGCGCCAGACCTATAAGCACTCGTGGAACTTCGGTTCGATCCTGACGACGGCCGGTGGGTTGGTCTTCGTGGGCGGCACTAACGACCGCATGTTCCGCGCCTACGACGGCAAGAACGGCAAGCTGCTGTGGGAGTTCCCCACTCCGTCGGGCATTATCTCTCCGCCCAGCAGCTTCTCGATCGACGGCAAGCAGTACATCGCCGTTGTCTCTGGCTGGGGCGTGGATGCACAGTGGATCCAGGGCAAGATGCACGATCAGGTCGGCTGGGAGAAGTCGGTTCCTGAAGGCGGATCGATCTGGGTGTTCGCACTCGGCGAGTGATCTTTGAAACGGCCCCGACCCGCGCATCTTGAGCAGCGCGGGTCGGGGATTTGAGCAGGCAGCAGCGGGCGACTTCTCGGGAGCGAAGGGAGGACAGCAATGCTCACCATCAGCGTGAACGGCAAAGAAATAAAATTCGACGGCGACCCCAACACGCCACTGCTTTGGTTCGTGCGCGACGAGCTTGGGCTTACGGGCACGAAATATGGCTGCGGAGTAGGACTCTGCGGCGCATGCACCGTGCATCTCGACGGCACGGCGGTTCGCGGCTGTCAGACGGCGGTCAGCGAAGCAGCCGGCAAGAAGGTGACGACGATCGAAGGGTTGAGCGCCGACGGTAATCACCCCGTGCAGCAGGCATGGCGTGACCTGAACGTTCCCCAGTGTGGATTCTGCCAAGCTGGCCAGATGATGCAGGCAGCTTCTCTGCTCGCCAAGAACCGCGCCCCGACGGATGCAGAAATCGTCGATGAGATGACCGGAAACATATGCAGGTGCGGGTGCTATGAGCGCATTCACGCTGCCGTGCGCGTTGCGGCGGGGGGCGTCTGATCATGCTGCACTATTTCGAAAAGCAAAGCGGCCCTGCGGACAACCCGCCGGTGCGCGCCATTCTTGAGAACGTCAGCCGGCGCTCCTTCATCGGCGGCGTGTTGAAGACCTCGGGCGTCGCCTTGGCGCTGCAGATCGTTCCCGGTACGGCCAACGCATATGACGCGTACCCAACCGGCGCCGCCGGCATGCCGCACGGCGTCGTCAGCGATCCGCACGTCTTCGTCGCTATCGACAAGGACGGCCAGGTCACCATCGTCGCCCATCGCTCGGAAATGGGTACAGGCGCACGCACCAGCCTGCCCATGGTCGTTGCCGATGAGATGGAAGCCGATTGGCAGCGCGTTCGCGTCGTCCAGGCACCGGGCGATGAGCCTCGCTACGGCAACCAGGACACCGACGGCTCTCGCAGCGTGCGCCACTTCATCCAGCCGATGCGCGAGTGCGGCGCGGCCATGCGCTTCATGCTCGAAGCAGCAGCAGCCGTCCATTGGGGTGTCGACCGCTCGCTGTGCAAAGCGTCGAACCACGAGGTTGTCCAACTCTCCAAGGGCCCCGACGGCAAGCTCACCGAGTCGAAAAAGAAGATCGGCTACGGCGCGCTTGCGACCATCGCCATGGCGATGCCAGTGCCGCGGCCCGATCAGATCACGTTCAAGGACCCGAGCCAGTTCCGTTACATGGGCAAGGGCAAGACGCAGATCGTCGACCTGCACGACATCACGGTCGGCAAGGCGATCTACGGCGCTGATGTGCGACTTCCCGGCATGAAGCACGCGGTGATCGCGCGCCCGCCTGTCGTCGGCGGCAAGGTCAAGAAGTTCGATGCGAGCGAGACCAAGAAGGTGCCAGGCGTCGAGGCCGTGCACGAAATGGGTGGCTGGGCAGCACCTGCAAAGTTTGCTCCCCTCGGCGGCGTCGCCGTCATCGCCAACTCGACCTACGCAGCATTGCAGGGCCGCGAGAAGCTCGCGATCGAATGGGAGGATGGGCCAAATGCCGTCTATAACTCCCCGGCCTATCGCGATGCCATGATCGCCGCGGCGGCAAAGCCCGGGAAGGTGATCCGCAACCAGGGCGATGCCGACGCAGCCTTCGCCAACGCAGCCGAAGTGTTCGCCGCCGACTACACGCAGCAGCACGTCGCCCAAGCCTCTATGGAGCCGCCCGTTGCCCTCGCCCGCATCGTCGACGGCAAGATCGAGGTCTGGGCGCCGGTCCAGAGCCCCTATGGCACGCGCGAAGACATCGCCAAGACGATGGGCGTGCCGATCGAAGACGTAACTGTGCACGTGACGTTGCTCGGTGGTGGCTTCGGTCGGAAATCGAAGTGCGACTTCGCCATTGAAGCCGTGCAGCTTTCCAAGGCGCTCGGCGGCACGCCAGTGCGCGTGCAATGGACGCGCGAGGACGACCTGCAGCACGCGTTCTATCACACCACCTCGGCAGAGAGGATCGAGGTCGCACTCAACAAGGCCGGCAAGGTCACCGGCTGGAGGCATCGCACGGTTGCTCCGTCGATCCTGTCGACCTTCGCCGAGGACAGCGGCTACCAGTTCAAGATCGAATACGGCATGGGCTTTGTCGATATGCCGTTCGACATCCCGAACATCCGTTGCGAGAACGGACAGGCCTTCGCGCACACACGCATCGGCTGGTTCCGCTCGGTGTCCAATATCCCGCGCGCATTTGCGGTGCAGTCGTTTGTCACCGAGCTCGCCCATAAGCTCGGCCGCGATCCCAAGGACATGCTGTTGGAGATGATCGGCCCCGACCGCGTCATCGACATCAAGACCGCAGGCATGCCGGAGGACTTCTGGAACTACGGCGAGCCTTATCCGGAATTTCCCATCGATACGGCACGCCTGAAGAACGTTGTGAACGTCGCCGCGGACAAGGCCGGCTGGGGCAAAAAGCTCCCCGACCGGCAAGGTCTAGGTATCGCGGTCCACCGCTCGTTCGTCACCTATGTGGCGTCGGTCGTACACGTCGCGATCGACGACGATGGCACCATTCGCGTTCCTGAGGTCACGACCGCCATCGATTGCGGCTTCTACATCAACCCCGAGCGCATTCGCTCGCAAGTTGAAGGTGCGGCCGTAATGGGTATGTCGACGGCGATGTACAGTGGCATCACCTTCAAAGACGGACGCGCCGAGCAGTCCAACTTCGGCGATTTCTCCGTCGCGCGCATGGGGAACTTTCCGCAGAAGGTCAATGTGCACATCATCGAACCGACGTCACCGACGCACCACGCAACGGGAGTCGGTGAGCCCGGCGTTCCGCCCTTCGCTCCGGCACTCTGCAACGCCATTTTCGCTGCCACTGGCAAGCGGCTGCGCAGCTTGCCCACTGGGGAAAAGCTAGAGGCATAGCAACCGCCCACCCCACCGAGACCGGGATGCCGCTGAAGCGGCATCCCCAATGACCGCGAAATCTGCGGCTTCCCGCTGTCGTGTTGCATAACGCATGCACGACGGCGCGGTGACGTGCGGCTTTCGTAACCCCAATTCGAGGACCACCGACGATGCAGAACGAAGCGAACGACAAGCTGCGCGAAGAGCGCGAATGGTTGGACGCGATTTCCTCTGTCATCGCGTTCGATGGAACGCATCGCGCCGATGAGGTGCTGCAGACAGCCGTCGATGAGGCGCGTCGCTCCGGAGCCCAGCTTCCGTTTGCCGCACGCACCGCCTACGTCAACACCATTCCTGCCGACCAGGAGCCCAAGCACGAGGGCCACCTCGACGTCGAGCATCGCATTCGCTCCGCCATCCGCTGGAATGCGGCCATGATCGTGCTGCGTGCGAACAAGGATTCATCCGAACTGGGCGGCCACATCGCCAGCTTCCAGTCTGCAGCCACGCTGTACGACACGGGCTTCGAGCATTTCTGGCACGCACCATCCGCGACACACGGCGGCGATCTTGTCTTTATGCAGGGTCACTCCTCGCCTGGCATCTACGCGCGCGCATTCCTCGAAGGACGGCTCACCGAGGAGCAGATCTGCAACTTCCGGCAGGAAGTCGATGGCAACGGCGTCTCCTCCTATCCCCATCCCTGGTTGATGCCCGATTTCTGGCAGTTCCCGACAGTCTCCATGGGCCTTGGTCCGCTCATGGCGATCTATCAGGCGCGCTTCCTCAAATACCTCAAAGGTCGCGAGCTGCTCGACACCGACAGGCGCCACGTCTGGGTCTTCTGCGGCGATGGTGAGATGGATGAGCCCGAAAGCCTCGGCGCCATTTCGCTTGCCGGGCGCGAGAAGCTCGACAACCTCATCTTTGTCATCAATTGCAACCTGCAGCGGCTCGACGGCCCAGTGCGTGGCAACGGCAAGATCATCCAGGAGCTCGAGGGCAACTTCCGCGGCGCCGGCTGGAACGTGATCAAGGTCATCTGGGGTTCCAACTGGGACGAGCTTCTGGCGCGCGACACTTCCGGCAAGCTGCGTCAGCTGATGGAAGAGTGCGTCGACGGCGACTACCAGGACTTCAAATCGAAAGATGGCGCCTATATCCGAAAGAACTTCTTCGGCCGCTATCCCGAAACCGCCGCGATGGTTGCCGACTGGTCCGACGAGCGCATCTGGAAGCTGACGCGCGGCGGCCATGACCCCTCGAAAGTGTTCGCCGCCTACAAATCGGCCGTCGAGCACCGCGGACAGCCGACTGTCATCCTTGCCAAAACCGTCAAGGGATACGGCATGGGCAACGCCGGCGAAGCGCAGATGATCATCCATCAGCAGAAGAAGATGGAGATCGATGCCCTGCGCCAGTTCCGCAACCGCTTTCAGGTTCCGGTGCCCGAGTCAGAAATCGAGAAGCTGCCATTCATTCGCTTCGCCGAAGATTCCGAGGAGATGCGCTACCTCAAGGAGCGGCGCGATCGCCTGGGCGGATACTTGCCCGCGCGCCGCCGGCGCTCGGAGAGCCTTCCCGCTCCCACGCTGACGCAATTCGAAGGTCAGCTGAAGAGCACCGAGGATCGCGAGATCTCCACCACCATGGCCTTCGTGCGCGTGCTTTCCACTCTGCTGCGCGACAAGACCCTCGGGCCCCGCATCGTGCCCATCGTGCCGGATGAAAGCCGGACCTTCGGCATGGAAGGCATGTTCCGCCAGTTCGGCATCTTCAGCCAGGTCGGCCAGCTCTACCGTCCATCCGACGCTGGAGAGCTGATGTTCTACAAGGAGGACAGCCGCGGGCAGATGCTGCAGGAGGGCATCAACGAGGCAGGCGCCATGTCGTCGTGGATTGCTGCAGCGACCAGCTACTCCACCTCCAACTTTCCGATGATCCCCTTCTACATCTTCTATTCGATGTTCGGCTTCCAGCGCGTCGGCGATCTCGCCTGGGCAGCCGGCGACAGCCGCGCCCGCGGATTCCTCATCGGCGGAACGTCCGGCCGCACGACCCTCAACGGAGAGGGCCTGCAGCACGAGGACGGGCACAGCCATCTCCTCGCTGCCACCATCCCCAATTGCATCTCGTACGATCCCACCTACGCCTACGAGCTCGCGATCATCATCCAGAACGGCCTGCAGCGCATGATCGAGCGGCAGGAAGACGTCTTCTACTACCTCACCGTCCTCAACGAGAATTACACTCACCCGGCGATGCCCGAAGGCGTCGAGGAAGGCGTCATCAAGGGTATCTATCTTCTCCGCAGCACTGAGGGCGAGAAGGGAAGCCGCCGCGTTCACTTGATGGGCTCGGGAGCGATCCTGCGCGAGGTGATCGCCGGCGCAGAGCTGCTTGAAAAGGACTTCGGCATCGGTGCCGACATCTGGAGCGTTACCAGCTTCACCGAGCTGGCGCGCGAAGCTCAGGAGGTTGAGCGCTGGAACCTCCTGCATCCGTTGGAGACGCCTCGCGTTCCCTACATCACGCGCGTGATGTCGGATCGACCGGCCGGCCCCGCCATCGCTTCGACCGACTATATGAAAGCCTTCGCCGACCAGGTGCGCGCCTTCGTGCCGTACTCCTACAGCGTACTCGGCACCGACGGCTTCGGCCGCTCCGACTATCGCCGCCGCTTGCGCTTCCACTTCGAGGTTGATCGCCACTTCGTCGCCGTCTCCGCGCTCAAGGCGCTCGCGGACGAGAACAAACTTCCATCGACCGTCGTTGCCGACGCAATCGCGCGCTACGGCATCGACCCCGACAAGCCCAATCCGGTGAAGGCATGACCCGCACAACGTGGACCAGACAGCTATGAACACGATCGAAATCCGGGTCCCTGACATCGGCAGCTACGCCGACGTTCCCGTCATCGAGGTATTGGTGAAACCGGGCGACAGCGTTCGCGCCGAGGATCCACTGATCACGCTCGAATCCGATAAGGCGACGATGGAAGTCCCGGCCCCGTCATCGGGACGCGTCGCCGAGATCAACATCGGCGTCGGCGACAAAGTCAGCGCGGGCAGTCTCATCCTCAAACTGCTGCCCGAAGGTGCAGCCGCAGGCACAGCTGGCGACACCGCACAAATCGCCGATACCGCTGCTGCCGCATCCGCATCAGCGCCCGGCGGCAGTGCAGCTGAACAGAACGCAGCGCCGTCATCTCCAACTATCACGTCGAACGGCAACGGCCATGCAGGCCCGTTCCCGGCACCTACCGACTTCGGCAGCATCTACGCCAGTCCGTCCGTGCGTCGACTCGCGAGAGAACTCGACATCGACCCGACGAAGCTCAAAGGTACCGGCGACAAAGGCCGCATAACCAAGGACGACGTCAAACGCGCGTTGGGTGCCAGCGGTGCCGCGCAGGGAGCTGGCATACCGGCAATCCCCGCGCAGGACTTCGCCAAGTTCGGCCCCATCAGCACTAAGCCATTGTCGCGCATGAAGCGGCTGTCGGGGCCCCACCTCCACCGCGCCTGGCTCAACATTCCGCACGTCACGCACACCGACGAGGCCGACATCACCGAGCTCGAGGTGTACCGCAAACAGCTCGATGCTGCCGCGAAGGACAAAGGCTACCGTGTAACGCTGCTCTCGTTCCTGCTCATGGCAACCGTGACCGCGCTGAAGCAGCATCCCGAGTTCAATGCCTCGCTGTCTCCCTCCGGCGAGGAGCTGATCCTGAAGCATTACTTCAACATCGGCGTCGCCGTGGATACACCGGATGGCCTCGTCGTGCCGGTGATCAAGGATGTAGACCGCAAACGCATCATTGAGCTCAGTCAGGAGCTGGCAGGCGTCTCCCAAAAGATGCGCGACGGGAAAATCGCCCCGACGGACATCCAAGGCGCCACCTTCTCCATCTCGAGCTTGGGTGGCATCGGCGGAACCAATTTCACCCCCATCGTCAACGCGCCAGAGGTGGCGATCCTCGGCGTCGTCCGCGCCCGCATGACCCCCGTCTGGAACGGCGACAGCTTCGAGCCGCGCCTCATGCTGCCTCTGTGCCTCTCCTACGATCACCGCGTGATCGACGGAGCGCTCGCCGCACGCTTCACGCGTCGCCTTGCCGAAGTTCTCGGCGATGTCCGCCAACTCGTCCTCTGAGCCCAGCCCAGCGCAATGCCAAACCAGTCAGAACTGCAGACCGAGATCCTCGTCCTCGGTGCCGGCCCCGGCGGCTACACTGCCGCTTTCCGCGCCGCCGACCTCGGAAAGAAAGTCACGCTCGTCGAGCGCTCACCCGTGCTCGGCGGCGTATGCCTCAACGTTGGCTGCATCCCCTCAAAAGCATTGTTGCATGCAGCCAAGGTGATCGAAGAGGCCGAGGAATTCAGCGCCGCCGGCATTGCATTTGCGGCGCCGTCGGTCGATCTCGACAAGCTGCGCGGATGGAAGAATGACGTCATCAAACGCCTGACCGGCGGCCTTGCAGCGTTGGCCAAGCAGCGTGCCGTCAAAGTTGTAACGGGCACCGGGCGCTTCGTGTCCGCGCACAGCGTGGAGGTCACCGGCGCCAAGGGCGAAATCACGCGCATCACCTTCGATCAGGCAATCATTGCCGCCGGATCGGAGCCCGTGCGGCTACCGTTCCTGCCCACATCTGATCCACGCATCATCGATTCCACCGGCGCTCTCGAAATCACCGACATTCCCGAGACGATGCTCGTCATCGGCGGCGGTATCATCGGTCTGGAGATGGCAACGGTCTATCACGCACTCGGCACCCGCATCACCATTGCCGAGATGCTGGACCAGATCATTCCCGGTGCCGACGCCGACATCGTCAAGCCGCTGATGAAGCGGATCAAGTCCCAGTACGCCGCCATCCTGCTCGGCACCAAAGTCGCAAGCGTCGATGCATCCGGCAAAAAACTTGCCGTGACCTTCGCCGGGGCCAACGTCCCCGGTCCGCAGAGCTTCGACAAGATTCTCGTCGCCGTCGGCCGCTCGCCGAACGGCAAGACGCTGGCGCTCGAAAGCGCTGGCATCGCAGTCGACGAACGCGGATTCATCCCGGTCGATCGCCGCATGCGCACCAGCGTTCCGCACATCTTCGCTATCGGCGATATCGTTGGCCAGCCGATGCTTGCTCACAAAGCCGTGCACGAAGGAAAGGTAGCAGCGGAAGTCGCCGCCGGCATGAAATCCGCATTCGACGCCCGCGTGATTGCGTCCGTTGCCTACACCGATCCGGAAGTCGCCTGGGTCGGCCTCACCGAGGTCGAGGCTAAGACCAATGGCATCCGCAACGAGAAGGCAAGCTTTCCCTGGGCGGCTTCGGGGCGTGCATTGTCTTTGCGCCGCGACGACGGGCTTACCAAGATCCTCTTCGATCCGGACACGCATCGCATTCTTGGTTGCGGGATTGTCGGGCCTAACGCTGGCGATCTGATCGCAGAAGCCGCGCTTGCCATCGAGATGGGCGCCGACGCCACCGACATCAGCGCCACCATTCATCCCCATCCGACGCTATCGGAGACGATTGCCCAGGCAGCCGAGATGTTCGAAGGCACCATCACTGACCTGATGCCAGCCCCGCGCCGCAAGCCCTAGCGCAAAGCGCGCGGCAACCCCCAAGCTTCTAACAGCCTCGCCAATTGCGAAAGCCAATGACCGTGCGCGCCATTCATTGGGTAGTTTCTGCAAATCCGGTTTTCGCGGGCGGTCCACCACACTGTAACGCACGCAAGCCGAGTTACACGCCAACACACAACACCTGCACAGGCGCGTTCCCAATCGCGCAGAATACCTACGCTACTTCAAAGACTTATTGGCCAGCGAATATCTCCGCAGATTAAAGCACGCGGTGGCATACCGTTTGCAAAGATCAAAAATGGAGCCACATTCGAGCGTACTCATGCAGCACTCGATTGCTGGATCCGCCGTCGCGTAATCGGAGACGGGGGACGGGGGGGCCGCACCGGTACTATCGAGGCGCTTCTGCTCGGCGCATCGATAGTCCGGTCCGGCCGGGTTTCGCTCCATTGCCCGGCCTTGTGACCTCACCCATGACCAGCGGTCGGCTTTCTCGTCGCCAGCCGCTGGTCCCTCCGTCGATCCCGACTATGGCGTTACCGCCAGCGTAGGCCGTCCGCCACTTCGGATGCGCCGAAAGTGAGCTGCCCAGTTCGGCAGTCGTCTGCGTCCAATCTAGTTCTCCGATCAATCACAGCGCCCGGAGGCATCGCCTGCCGGGATGGTTCCTTGCTGGTCGTTTCCAGCGAGACGATCGGCTGCGTGCGAACGCTGAATGCAAAAAAGGATACAGGGAATGGCCTCAATCAATTGGTCCGCTTGGGCGAACGGGCTGCCACTACGCAGTACGGTTGCAGTACTGGCGACAGGATGCGCGCTCTTGGGCGCCGAACCAGCGCGTGCGCAGACCGTGTTCGATGTCATCGGCCCGCACGAGTACGATTTGCCGGTGAACTTCGATCCGTTCAACGTGTTCGTTCAGTACGCCTACGTTCAGAACGACTCGCAACGTTGGGACGCAAACGGCGATCTAGTCGCTGGCTCGGGTGCTCAGCGCATCGTCGGACTATCGAAATACGTCCACTTCTGGACGCCGGACTTCAACCGCAACATCGGCCTCGCGTGGGAAATCATCCAGCCGGAAATCTCGATCCGGGATCGCGATGCGGTGGATCCCGCGGATCGCCACCGCAGCGGCTTCGGCGACACCTACACGGGCTTTGCTGCCTGGTTCAAGCCGACACCCCAATCGACTCTCGGTATCCAGTCGTTCCTGCAGATCCCCTGGGGCGACAAGAGCGTCAGCGACGGCAACTGGAAAAACCTCACCAGCATGCTGTGGTACACGCCGCTGATCTGGGAACTCGATTGGACGGGCGATGCCGGTTTCATGTGGCAATCGCCGTTGGTCGACGGCGTCAAGCCCGGCACGACATTCTACACCAACAATCGCTTCGGCTGGCGCGTCAATCAGTGGCTCGAGCCGTTCATCGCTCTCGATTATGAGCATTCCGACGCCTACGGCATCGTTCCGGAATCCTGGGTGTTCGACGGCGGTCTCGGCGTCATGGTGTTTACGTACAAGGGCCAGTCGATCACCGCCCGCTACTCGACCAGCTTCAAGGGACAGAACCATTCCGACAACAACAGCTGGAACCTGAAGTACGTCTACACTTGGTGACGCACGACACTGCGTGGCGGGCCGAGTGCTCGCCACGCAGGCTTCAAGCAAATGAACGAGCGTAAGTGCCAATGGCGAGCCAATCGCTCTCCCGCGACGCCAGAGTTGGCCATCCCAAAGGCTTGAAAAGAATGGTGGGTGATGAAGGATTCGAACCTTCGACCCGCTGATTAAGAGGCAAGGAATTACTCAAGTTCCTCAACGCGCATTGCTACTTTGGCGGCTTTTTGGGTTGTATAGAAGTCAATGACTTAGCGGCGCTGGAGCAACGCGTTGTCTCTGACAGTTGAGACAATGGCACGCCGTCTGTCACGGACGAAAAGTCCCATATGCGGAAGTCGATGCACTCCCCCCTTTCTCTACCGACGTGACCTCCGCAACGTCTGCTGCGGGAGGTAAAGCGGCCCATCGCGCGCGGCGCGCTAAGGCCCGGTGGGCATGATCGGTACGGTGGCGCCCGGCCGTTGAAGCGCATCAACCACGGCACGCGCATACCTCGTTTTCCTGTCGACTACGGTGCCGTGTTCATGATGAGCCGCAATGCACTTCTCCATCTGGCGTGTGAGCTTCACGTGGCGTTCGCGCGCCTATGGCCCGCCGCCGCGCCTATCGGCTCGCCATGTGCGAATAGGACTCCGGTCCCGGCGGCGCGCTGGCGCGACCTCTGACCGCCAGCCCTTGCGGTGTTGACTTTCGGGGCCTCGGCCCCATGTTAGGGGCATGTTCGTACCCGCCATATATTACTTGAAGCTCCCCGGTGAGGGTGGCGACGCCGCAGGCCTTTAGGCCCGGCGCGGCTTTTAACGTGCCCCGCCCGCCGGGATCACTGAACAACCCGAGCAGCAACGCGAACAGCGATTCGCATCTTCGTCATGTGTGCGCCCCAGAGCGCAGGCACCGAGGTCATCATGCTTCAGCGTCTTCACAACGCATCCCTACCCCCTATCGTCGTCGGCCGGTCCGACGAGCACCGGTTGACCGCGCTCGCCATCGCAGCAACGCTGACCGGCTCAGCGGGAACCGTGGGCCACACCTTGCTGTTCGAGATGGAGCGGGCCGACGTGGTGGGCGACGCCGATGTTCCCGACGATGTGGTGCGCATGGAGTCCGTCGTGGACTTCAGTATCGACGACGCCAAGCGTCGGCGCGTCCGCCTAGTCTATCCGGCGGATGCCGACATCGACAGCGGGAAGATCTCGGTGCTGACGCCGATCGGCACCGCGCTAATTGGCATGTCGCCGGGACAGGCGATCCCGTTGGAGGGGCCGGACGGCTGCGCGCACACGCTCGCTGTGCTGTCGGTGGCACCGGCCGAGTCCCGCAGGCCTCAGAAGGCGCGCGTCGCCGCAGGATCCTGATCCTGGCACGGCGGCAAAGCCGCCGGAGCCAGGCGAGTACCACTTCCACCACCCTTTGTATGAGAGGCCGCGCCCCCATGCGCGGCCGATGGAGCGCGCCATGACCAGACTGCCGCCTTGCCAACTCTCTGTGAGGGATTTCCACGTTCTCGAGCAGTTGTTCGACAGCGACATCACCGACCCGGTGTTCTATCGGCTGCTGCGCGCGAAGATCGCCGGAGCGGCGGTCATCGCGCACAGCGTCATGGACTGCAACGTCGCGACGATCGGCCGCCGCGTGGATTTCATCATCGACGACCAGCTTTGCGAGAGCCTCGTCCTGACCGCGGAGCCGGGAACGCGCCCGTCGCGGCTGACGCTGCCGGTGACGACGCTGCGCGGGCTTGCGTTGCTAGGGCTCAAGGGCGGCGACGAGAGCACGCTTGAAATGCCATACGGCCGACAGGAGCGACTTCGCCTGACGAAGGTCTATCAGACGCGCGAAGACAATGTACGCCCGTTACATCGCGCAGCACCGCGCGGACAGTTTCCCGGCGACGACGATCCGGGTCCAAGGGCAGCGTGACGTCTGACTGGCTCGACCCTTGGGTTGAGTCACCCACCCGTTGTTTAACGCAATGCGTTCGACAGGCGTCGGTCTAGGTGCGTTGGCGGTCCAAGTCGTTCGACATTGGCCCGCAGTTGAGATCAGACCTTGTCAGCTCTGGAGAGCATTGCCGGCGCGACTTCTGCTAATTCGGCAGCGCGACCGCTGCGCCCATTAGTGGAAGTTGCCTGCTCGACGGTGCCCCCTTAGTTCCCATGTTTGCTTTCTGGCTAGGATCCTCACCGGCTTGCTTGGCTCATGTCGAGCAGGATTGGAACTGCAAACGCGTTCACCGCCAGCACCACTCCTCAAGGGGGGAGGATGAGCGGCACACTGGTATTCATCGCCACGATGCTGCCGACGCTTGCCTGTCCAGGCAGGTGCGCAAGAAGATCAAAAGACAGCCCGAGCATCCCCAATTAGCGCGCCCTGACGAGCGGATGTTGACCTCAGTCAACCTTGGAACGGACACCTAGATGCGCCGTCAGAGCCGTGAGCTCCCGCGTATCGCCGGCGCCCGAGACAAGGACCTTTACGTCATCCGTGCTCACTAGAGTCGAACTAATCGCCTCATCCTTCATGAGCGCGAACGCGGTTGAGAGCGCGTCGGCCGTGGTTGCCATATCTGCAACCACGGACACATTTCTCAAAGGCTCGGCGCATGTACCCGTCACTGGATTGAACAAGTGATTGTAGTGCCCTCGCTCATCGAACTGAAATCCATGCGCACCCGAGGTCGCGACGGACCTGTTCGTTGCGGGAATTTCGAACCCTGAGACTTCGGCCTGCGAACCCTCGATCGCAATCCGCCAAGGCTGGCCGTCAGGACGCGCGCCGAGTGCGCGAATCTCGCCCATATCCACGAGGCAGTTCTGAATCCCGGAGGCTCGTAGACGCTCGACAACGCGGTCCGTGATGTAACCTTGCGCGATGCCATTGAGGGTCAACCCCATTCCCCGACGCGCGAATACGACCTTATCGCGGTCGAAGCGCACGTTCCCCCAACCGACCAGATCAAGTGCATCTCTTATCTTCGCGGAAGACGGTCCCTGGGAAGCATCGCGAACAACCGCAAAATGATCCGCATGGCAGCGCCAGAGCGGCTGCACGGAAGGATCGAAGGCGCCGCCGGTCAGGCGCCAGAAATGATCGCACGAAGCCAAGAGGTCCGACAGCTCGGCGGGAGGCGCCGCCAGCACCCCGCTGCGGTTGAGTTCGCACAGCGTGGAATCTTCCCGGTAGAGACTGAATATCTGCTCCAGCCGCTGCGACTCGGCGACGACTTGATTGATGAGGTCCGCCGCTGCAGCTCTGTCGGGATGGTGAATGCGAATGGTAGCGACGCTGCCAAGCGAGATGCCGCGCCACTCTACGAGGGACCCCGCCGCGGCCGTCCTCGGCGCGCCGATCGGTACCACAGCCAATCCGGCGGCCGCGGCGCTGATCGTCAGGAACCTGCGTCTGCCGACTTTGCGCTCCATGCATCCTCCTAGGGTGATGGTGAGCCCGCCGGGCCACCATGGCCAACGTGCGGTTCGGCACCGCCTGCGCCGGGCTCCGAGCCGAGGACGTAGTCCTTGGGTACCTCTTCGAAAGTGACGACGCGGCCGCCATACTCGACGGCAAACTTTTCGGCGGCAACTCGGTCGGAGAAGGGAATCGTCTCCGGCGCTCCCATGCCACCCTGCCTGCTGCTGCCGATGACGAAGAATGCCTTGCGCGCATCGACCCAGTTGGTGGGGCCTGGGCTGTCCCAGGATGGCGCCTTCGCCATGTCCGACACGTAGATGGCGCGAATGTCCTTGGCTTCGTCGGGCAGCATCGTAAAGGAGAAAGCATCGCGAGCAGAGGAGAACCACATGGGCTCGCTCGAACTGCCAAGGATGATCTGACCCTTCGGGCCCTTGTGCTCAAGCAGGTTCATCCCGCAGTAATGCCCCACCGCCTCGGCGGAGAGCGCGCGCGGGACGGGAGGTGCCTTAGGCGCCTCTTCCGTGCATGCAGCGAGTGCGATCGTGCCGAGGGCGACGCCAATCAGGGCAAACGTCTTCATAGCTCCCTCCGGGAAAAGGCGAGGACAGCGAGCCCCAGCGGTAGCAAGGCCCACGTCAAGAGCGCGGCCAGCAGTAGCAGGGGACCCAGCGTCATCGTCTCGGCAAGCCCCGCCATTCCGGAGAACAGGCTAACGTTGGCGGAGCCGGCAAGATTGAACATGCGATAGATGTCGGCTGGGTTGGCAAGCAGGAGCGCGCTCAGGACGCCAGCCGATATCGTGCGGCCCTGATCGAGGACGAGCAGGCCAAGCAGGGCCATGTCGTAGAGGACGACGAAAAGCAGCCAAATCCCGATGGCAATTCCAGCCGCAGTGGCCCGCTCGCGAACGAGCGCACTGATGAGATACCCGATGGCGATGAAGACAGCACCTAACAGCACCGATGATCCGATCATCATGGCGAAGGCGGTCAGGCTGTCAGCGTCGATCTCTGTGCCTGAGGTGGCGAGTAGGATTACGGCAGCGCCGTAGCCGAGGACGGTCGCAAAAGCGAGGATCGCGAGGTGACCAATGAATTTGCCGAGCAGGACCTGCCAGCGCCCGACGGGGTAGCTTAACAGCAAGAGCATGGTGCCGCGCTCGATCTCCCCCACGATCGCATCGTGCGAGATCAGAAGTGCAATCAACGGCAGGAGGAAGATGGTGAGGCTCGAAAGACTGACGATCACCACATCAAGAGCACGCACGCCGACGGTGCCCGTCGGTGCGCTGCCGAGCAGGGTGAGCGTCAGGGCAAGCGCGGCCAACAGAAGCGTCGTGGCGAGCACCCAGCGATTGCGCAGGCTCTCCTGGATCTCCTTGCCGGCAATCACGAGCATGTTTCTCATTGCGCCGCGCCCCTTTGCAAGAAATGGGCGTAAACCTCGTCGAGCGTAGGTGGCACCACGTCGACGTCGACGATGGGAGCACCAGCGCCCGTTACGCGTCGCAGCAGCGCGATCTTGTCCTCCGCAACGGCATCGATTTCGACGATGTGTCCGTTCACTTGGCGCCAGCTCGGAAGTGCGCCAAGCCAGTTGGGAATGCCGCTGGCGCCCTCCGCGACCGTGAGACGGATCTTCGAGGGAAGCCGGGCAAGGTGCCGCAAGTCATCGAGCGATCCGTTGGCCACCATCGTCCCCCGGTTCATGATGATCACGCGCCCTGCCCGCTCACCGAGCTCGGCGAGGGCATGCGACGAAAGCACCACCGTCGCTCCCCGGCTGCGCAGCGTTTCAACAATTTCGTAGAACTCGAGGCGCAGGGCCGGATCGAGGCCCGTAGTTGGCTCGTCCAGCAGCAAGACTTGCGGCTCTCCTATGAGCGCCTGCGCCAGGCCGAGACGCTGTCGCATGCCTTTGGAGTAGGTCCCGACCCGCCGTTGGGAGGCCACACCAAGGCCGACCTGATCGAGCAGCGAAAGCGCCTGTGCGACGGGCTGTTCCTTCAGGCGCGCGTAAAAGGAGAGCACCTCGCGTCCTGTCAGCGCCGCATTGAAGGACACGTTCTCGGGCAGATAGCCGAGGCGGCGCCGCGCGGCGAACTCGCCAGCCGCTGGATCTTCACCCAGCACGCGGACCGTCCCTGCCGACGGGCGGACGAGGCCCAGCATGAGCTTCAACAGCGTCGTCTTGCCGGCGCCGTTGTGACCCACGAGCGCGATAACCTCCCCCGCATGTAGATCGAAGGAGACGTCGCGCACCGCTTCAATCGCTCCGTAGTGCTTGGTCAGGCTCCTAATCTCTACGGTCGGCATCAGGATCGACCTCCGCCTTCCGCAGTCCGCCGAGGGGGCGACATCAGGGGGTGGCTGTCGACGACACCTCCCGGAAGCAGCGCGGGAAACTGGGTCTGGGCCCAGCGAAGGATCTGCACTGCCGGACTGTTGACGAGCACTTTGGCCTGCGGAACCGACCATAGGACTTTGTCGATGAGATCGTTGGGTCGGTAGGCTGCATCGGCGATGCCGTCGCCGTTGAGATCAAACGCCGGATTGTCGCTCCAGTAATTGCCGCGCCCGTCTTTCGACCAGTCGAGGTAGCGGGTACCGACGTACTTCACCTGATTGCGGTTGTTGACGAAGGAGTTGCCCGAGATCTCGTTGCCCTCGGAGCCAGCAGTAAAATGGATGCCGATTTCGCATCCTTCGAACCGGTTGCCGCGGAACCGGTTCTTGTTGGCGTTGTAAATGAACACGCACTTTTCCGGTCCGTTGCGCGCTCCCGCCAGGGGCGCTTGCATCTCGTCGGCCGTCGGCAGCCCATGCTCAACTGCTTCCTTGCTGCGCATGCCCGGACTCGCCCAACGCTCCGCCGGCTGGAGTCGGCCTCGCACCTCGTTGCCGGCGATCTCGGAGCCGTTGGCAAAGTTGAAGAGCAGCCCACGGTCCCGGTCGCCGTCGGAGACGTTGTCGGTGACCTTCAGGCGGTGGGAGTACATGATGGCGAAGCCCGCGGTGTTTCCCGTCGAGATGTTGTCGCTGACCTCGCTGTCGTTCGTGTACATGTAGTGGATCGCGAAGCGCAGGTCGCGAAACCGGTTGCCCTTGAAAACGTTGCCCTTGCTCGCGACGACGAAGATGCCGTCGCGGCCGAAGCGGATATCATTGTCAAGAACCTTGGCACCCGGCGCGTTCCACACCGATACGCCATTGCCGGCCTCGTTGACGCGGCCCTCCTTGATACCGACGATGGTGTTCTTGCGTGCGACCGCGTTCGTGGCGCCGTGCAGGTAGATGCCGTAGAGATTGCCCTCGATCTGGTTGCCTTCGACGAGCGCACCCGCGGCTGCCTGCTCGACAAACACGCCCGCATCCATCGCCTCGAGGTTCGTGCCGGAGCCGCGGATGATGAGACCGCGGACCACGGCGTTCGGGCCCGCAATGGTGACTACGCTACCACGACCCGAGCCTTCGAGCACCGCGCCCGGCGCGCCTTCGAGCGTCACTTTGCGCGTGACGCGGATCGGGCCGCGATGGCGACCCTCCAAGACTATGGTGTCGCCATCTGCGGTCTTGTCCAAAACAGCCTGCACGTCTGGCCCGCCGGGGATCAGCACGATACGTTCTGCGCAGGCGACCGGAGCCGTGCAGGCGGTTAAGACTAGCGCCCACGCCAGACGGCAGAAGGCCTGGGCCATCGCTACACGTTCCGCGGCTCGACCAGCATGCGGCCTTTCATCTCCATGTGCATGGCGTGGCAGAACCACGTGCAGAAGTACCAGAAGACGCCGGGCCGATCCGCTATGAAGGTGACGGACGACGTCTGCTGCGGTCCGATCTCCATGTTGATGCCGTAGTTCACGATGCAGAACCCGTGTGTCAGATCCTCGACGTCATCCACGTTGGTGACGCACACCGTCACCTCGTCTCCCTGCTTGACCATGAAGCTATCCAATCCATAGGCGGGGGCGGCCGAAGTCATGTAGACCCGCACCTTGTTACCGTCGCGGATCACTTTCGAGTCCGCTTCCAGCGTGATGCCGTCCGCCTTGGCCTGCTTCACGGTATCGGCGAAGAACGGATCGTCCCTCTTCCAGACATGAAGCGGATTGATCTTTGATCGATGCACGATCGTCGCATCGTGCGGCTCGGCAAAGCTCGGCCCATCGTGGACGAGCACCATCTTGTCGCCGGAGATATCGATGAGCTGATCGTTCTCCGGCTTGAGCGGGCCAACATTCAAGAACCGGTCCTTCGAGAACTTGTTCAGAGAAATAAGCCATTTTCCATCGGCCTCCTTGGTCTGTCCCATGGAGGTGTGGTTGTGCCCGGGCTGGTAATGCACATCGATCTTCTGGATAATCGGGTTGACTTTCTCGCCCCTGAACGCGCGCTTGGCCGCGTCGATGTTCCATTTCACCACCTGGCTGTCGAGGAACAGCGTGGTAAAGGCGTTGCCCTTGCCATCATAAGCGGTGTGCAACGGTCCAAGTCCCAACTCGGGCTCGGCGACGACCGTATCGCGTGGCTGGATCTTGTCGTCGAAGAGGTCGTCGAACTTGCGCACATCGAAGACAGTGACCGTCGGCGAGAGCTTGCCGTTGGCGACGACGTGAATGCCATCGGGGGCCGTATTCATGCCGTGCGGGCTGTTCGGGACAGGCACGTAGCGAGTGTAGGGGGAGCCATGTCGCCCGTCGATTACGGGCACTCCATTCATCTCCTTGAAATCACCCTTCTTGACCGCCTCTTCGATGCGTTTGATGTTGAAGATCGTGATCCAATCCTGCTCCTTCGCCATCGTTTCGGCGAGAGTGACACCCTCTTCGGAATTGTAGCAGGTGGAGAAGCAATACTTGCCCTGGTAGTCCGCGTCGACATTGTCGAGGTTGCCGTCGACGATCACCTGCCAAGCGACCTTCATGGTTTCGCCGTCGATGGCGCTAAACACAGAGTGATACTGCTTAGGGTCGTCAAGCACCTTGCCGTCATTGGGCAGGGGCACTCCGTCCTCTCCATTGCAGAATACGTAGCCTGTCTTGGGATACTTCTGCACGCGCAGCCCATGCACCGTATGCTGGTTCGGGAGCTGTATGATCTTGTCGCATTTCATGATGTCGAGGCGTATGCGGCAGACACGCGTGTTCGCCTTATCGTTGGCATACAAGTAGCGGCCGTCATACGTGCCGTCGGTGAAGGAGACGTGGGGGTGATGCAAGTCCCCGTTCATGTAGGTGCCGCCCCGGGTTTTCAGGAAATCACGCGCTTCCGGCGTAAGCCCCTCTGTCAAGATCTTCAGGCTCTCGTTGGTCTGACCCCAGCCGGTGGCACTGCAGCGGTTGAACACCGGAATGCGCATCAGTTCGCGCATGGACGGGAGGCCCAAGATTCGCACTTCTCCACACTGACCGCTGGATGAGAATACGTAATACTCATCCAGTTCACCTGGCCGAACCTCCGTCGTTCCGTGTGGGCTTGCTCCGCCTTTCGCAGGCGCCGGTTGCGCTTGAGCCTGCATGCCGTCACTGAAGCGGGCAAGACCAATGCCGCCCGCGGCGCCGGCTGCCGTGGCCGCGGCTGCCGTCCCAAGCATGCCTCGCCGCGTGAATCCGCGCTTGTCGTTCTGATCAGTCATGGGAACCTCCTTCTCCGCGTGTCGGCCAAAGCCTGATTTTAGGCATCCTGAAATTCTGCGACATGAGTTTGGTCAATCGGCCGATAGCGGGTTGACCTGGTGCGGGGGCGCTATCGCGCATGGAGGGAGACGATAGCGCCTCGCGTTTCGCTCGCTTGAGCCGGATCTGGATCATATGGGGGCAGCGGTGATCGTCCCAATAGAGCTCCTGGCAATGCATACAATAAATGCATTCATTTACATTGATGTGTCCTTCCGGATGAATTGACTGCACCGGGCATTCGTTCGCGCATCGCTGGCAGGGCGAGCCGCATTCGGGCCATCGCCGCAGCCATTCGAACATGCGTATGCGGCCGGGAATCGCCAGCGCAGCGCCGAGCGGGCATAGGTAGCGGCAGAAGAAGCGCTCGATGAAGAGCCCAACGCCCAGCAGAAGCACCGCATACGCGACGAAGGGCCATTCGCGCATGAACTTCAGGACGATCGCTGTCTTGAACGGCTCGACTTCGGAGAGCTGCTCGGCGAAGGCTATCGAATAGAACGACATTCCGAACAGGAATAGGAATATGATGTATTTTATGGGCCACAGACGTTCGTGCAGATCCCACGGCACGCGGATCTGCGGGACGCGCAGGGCCTTGGCGACGTTGCTGGTGAGCTCCTGCAGCGCCCCGAAGGGGCAGAGCCAGCCGCAGAAGGGACCGCGTCCCCAGAAGAGCAGCGCGGCGGCCACCGACGACCACAGAATGAAGATGAGTGGCGAGGTGAGGAAGTATTCCCAATTGAAGCCCGTGATCAGCGAGTTGGTGAAGGTCAGAACATTGACCACGGAGAGCTGCGCGTTGGCGTACCACCCTAGCCACACCAGCGTGAATAGAAGAAACCCGCGACGCACCCAGGTGTAAAGGTCGGGTCGGCGGACGAGCTGGTTCTGGAAGAAGAAGATAGCCGTCAGAACGAGGATGGCTACACCGGTGACCGCAACAGATGCGGCGTTCCGGTGCCACATCTGCTTCCACAGTGGTTCCTCGCTGTCGATGTGCGGGCCAGGACCCGCACTGGGCGTTGCTTGCCCATCGCGCGCTGTGCCTGGCGGCGTATCGGCCGCCACTTTCGGCAGCGGCTGCTCGCGCTTCGTGTATCGTTCCGGCAACGTGTAACCGAGACTGAAGGTGAGGAACGCCTTCTCGCGCGCGCCCGTGGCGCGCTGCACGAGCAGCTGCAGCTCCCATGGTTCGGTGGGATCAAATGCGAAGTCCTCGGGAACCGTGAACAGGCTGATCTCGCGCAAGGCCGGAGCTCCCGCGGCCGCAAGATCTCCGAGGCGCTCATGATTGCGGTCGCGAAAGCGAGTGCCCGAGCCGTCCTGCAGCAGCTCGATGCGATCGAATATGCCGCCACGGACGTAGCCCGAACCCTTGAACGAATAGATTCCGTCGCCCGCGACGAGAATGGCCTGCTGTCCGGGCTTGAGGCGACGGAGAAGCTGGTCATAGCCGCTCTCGCCCAAGAGGCTCTTTCCGATCGTCGGCACGCTGACCAAGGCTGTATAGAGGTCGATGAAAGTCTCGTGCGAATCCCCGGCCTCCGCGTGCTTTGCGGCCTCCTTGTTGCCGGACTTCTCGAACGCTTCATTGACCTCCTCGACAGTGAGGCTGAGCCGGCGGATCGAGCCATCGCCGAGCAGGCTCGCCCAGTCCCGGATCTCGCTTTGGCTGAGGTCGATCACTCTCCTGGCGACCACTTCGGCACCAGGCCCAGTGGGTGCGGGCGACAAGCGACCGCTACGCACCAAGCGCACAGCCGAGCGCACGACGCTATCGGCCATTACCAGAACGGTGACGGTGGCTCCGCTGACGATGTCGGGCTGCGGCGGGCGCTCCTTGCCGGCGGCAATCGGTGCGACCGACTTGCCGACGAGCTTGTTGATCGCCTCCACCACGCGACGCTCGGGCACGCCAACGAGAACGATCGGCTCTTTGTGCTCGACAAGCTTGAGGCCCGTGATGACACCCTCGGGATCGATACCGATGAGCATGCTCACCGGCTTACCCGAGTAGCCGATCGCGCCGGTGAAATCCGTGTTCAGGTAGACGTAGCCGAGCAGCCGATCGCCTGCGAAGACAGGTAAGATCGGCGGATCGCCTTGCGGCTCTCCGAAGCGGGTGGCCTGCTTGAAGAATTCCTGGGGCGTTGCGCGTGCCGCAAACTCGCTGAGACGCGACGCGGCGGCCGCAACATCAGAATGCCACAGCAGAAAGACAGCCACGAGAATGCCGGCTGCGCGTCCAAGATGGCCGCAAAGCCGAGCCGAACGCTTAAAATTGTGCGCACATCGCATATAAGGCTCGTACCATCTTCCGCCCTTGATCAGTTGATCTGGGATAAGGGGTGGGGCAAGCTTAGATCTCGGCGCTTCTGGGGTTAAGATCGTGTCATCATTGAAGGCCGAACCGGCCGGACCTGTCAGATCGCTCGAAGAACTCTTTGCCATCGCGCACGCGATGGAGTGCGATGCGGTGGCCAGGTACACTGAAACTGCGGCTCAGTTGCGTCAACAGGGCGGCGAGCAGCTCGCCGGCGTCTTCGAACATCTCGCCGACGTCGAGCGCGGTCACGTCCGCCAGGTGGACTTGTGGGCCGAACGCAGCGAGCGGCCCGAGCCGTCCCGGACCCCGCTTCCGTGGACCATTCCTGACACCTTCGATGCGCCGCCCGGCGAGACGGCGAAATCGAAACTTCTCACTCCATACCGAGCCCTGGCGTCCGCAGTCCGCCACGAGGAGCGTTCGTTTGCATTCTGGACCTACGTGGCAGCCCACGCCGATAGGACGGACGTCAAGGAGGCCGCCGAGCAGATGGCCCTCGAGGAATTGGAGCATGTGTCTCTCCTGCGCCGCGAACGACGCAAAGCCTTTCATGTCGAGGGAGAGGCAGCCAACCCTGCCTCCGTACCCATCGCCCTGAAGGCACTTGCCGCCTTCGAGCGGCACCTTGCGGAGGCGATTGACCAGCGTCCCGAAACCGCGGCCGGCGGCGAATTTGCCGCGACCATCGTGACCGAAGCAAAGCGCGCTGCCGCGATGTTGGAGGGGATGGAAGCAGCGCACGGGCCCGCTCCGGCCATGCCGCCTCTGCCGTTAGGTGCGGAGGCCGATCTGGTTGCCGTATCCGAATACTTGGTTGATGCCTATTTGCGTCTCGCAGAGATTTCGACAGAAGCAGAAACACTATCGGCCGCACAGAAACTAGCGGCAGTAGCGATCTACCGGCTGGCGACCCTGAGAGCAGTCGCTTCCGGAATTGATGGCCACTGAGGCCCAGTCTGCCAACGCCTCTCGAGCCCGGAAAACCATTCTATCGAAGACCAAATCGCCGCAGTCGTTGAGTACCGGGCGGCGGAGACGACTTCCCAACTCTTTAGCGCAGGCTGAAGGCCGTCATCGCGCCAAGGAGCACGAGAAACACCAGCAGCGCCTGTCTTTGACGCTGCCTGTCGAGCCGGCCTTTGCCGGCTCCATAGTCGAACCGCTCATAAAGAACCGAGCGCCGGGGAACGCCCGCGTCCAACAAAGCATCCGCCGCGACTTCCATCATCCGCGGCGGCCCACAGATGAGAGCTACGGCTCCCCGCGGATCAGCCGCACCCAAGAGGGCACGGATATGGTCTGCTTGGAGCGGGCCGGGGGCGAAGTCCTTTTCGCCCGGGCCTTCATCGACAAGAATGTGGATGGACAAATCGAGCTGCGATTGCAGAGCCCGCAGGCGATCAAGGTAGACGAGGCCGCTCTGCTTGCGAGCCGCGTAGAGAAGGCGATATGGCCTTCGATCTCCGTCTGCCGCTGCGTGCTCCAGCATCCCAAGTAGTGGCGCGATACCGGTCCCGCCCGCGATCAAGAATACGGGGGCTCTATCCGGCGGGACGATAAAGCTTCCGTGGGGCCCATCAATGGCCACGCGCGTACCCAGCGCGACCTTCGCAAAGGTGCGCGTGCAGTCCCCAACCTCGCCGATCACGAGACGCAAGCGGGGTAGCGCGGCCGGAGCCGACGCAATGGAGAATGGATGATCGTGAAACGGGGGCCGGTTGGGCGCCAGCGTCATCCAGATGAATTGTCCTGGGCGGAACCGCAGTCTGGTCGTCGTCGGACCACGCAGAACCATCTCGACGAGGCGCTCGCCGAGCCGCTGCACATTCTCGACGCGCCAGTCCTCACGCCACATGCGCCACGGCCGGACGACATAAACTAAGAGGATCGCACAAGTGGCCCCGGATGCGAGTAGCATCCAAACGAGGCGTACCGGCCCCTGCGCGCTGTAGTGTCCGACACTCAGCGTGTGATGGAGAACGAGACCTGCTGCCAGGATTGCCAGCGGACCGTGTGCAACACGCCAATACTCATAGCGCATGAAAGGATGCGTGCGCAGGGTAGCGAGGGTCACGATGATGATGATGACCGTGAGCGCGACAACACCGCTGCGCAAGCGCGGACCTCCCAGCATTCCGCTCAGGCGGTACCAGGCCGCAACCGGATCCGTGAGCAGCGTGCCGGCCAGATAGCCCAACGGATGCAGAAGCGCGAAGGCGAGAAGGACGTAGGCGGCGATGCGGTGGAATCCCATAGTGCGGTCGATGCCGATGCGCCCAGAGACGCTTTCGTAGCGCCCGGAGCTCAGAAACTGCAGCAACAACAAAGCCGCGGCCGTGAGCCCTAAGGCGGTCGCAAACTCGACAGCGATGCGCGCTGGCTTGATCCCTGTTGTGATCGCAGCGAGCATCGGCAGCAGGGCCGCTACGACAAAGAGCAGCGCAACTACAAGCCCCGGCGTCCCGGGACGACGCGCATACGCGCTTGCCTCCTGGGTCAGGGATGCCTTCTCCGGAAGTATCAAGCGTAACCTCCATCTGCAGCATCGGCACCCAGCGGGAAAGAGAAGCCAGGAGCAAGTCGGCGAGTAGTAGCTTTCAGTGAGAAGAGCCAATCTTCGATCCTAGGTAGCCTTTCCAGTGAGCATTTCTTTGAGCACCGCCGCTTCATTATGCTCGACGTCCCGCGCTCCGAACAAAAGCGTCACCGGCCCATTGCGCGCACGCGATCGCAGCAGAGCAAGGGCACTATCCTGCTCAACCAGTTCAGCGCGATATCGCGCCTTGAATTGCCTCCATCGCTTGGGGTCGTGGCCGAACCAGCGGCGAAGCTCGGTCGAGGGGGCGATGTCTTTCATCCACAGATCGAGAGCTGCGCGCTGCTTGGAGATGCCGCGCGGCCATAGGCGGTCGACAAGCACGCGGAAGCCGTCGGATCGCGCCGCCGGCTCGTACACCCTCTTGATCTGAACCCGACCCATGTCTCGCCCATTCAGCTCGCCGAGCTCAGCATGCCGGGGAAATCCCGCCGCTTCAGCGCGATGCTCTCCAGAGTATGCCTGTCAAGCTCGGCCAAAAAAGCGCCGAGCGCTGAGCGAAGCACGCCTTGCAGCTTGCAGCGCTGCGTGATGATGCACTGATTGCCAGTGCTGAAACACTCAACCAGTGCGAAATCAGGCTCGGTTGCGCGGACGACGTCGCCTAGATTGATCTCGGAGGCCGCCTTCGCCAATCGCAATCCGCCGTAACGGCCCCGAACGGCGGTCAGGTAGCCGGCACGGGTCAGCGTATTCACGACCTTCATCAGGTGCGACCGCGAGATTGCGTACGCGTCAGCCATCTCCTCGATGGTGACAAGTCGATCGCCCGCTGCATGAGCAAACATCAGCACGCGCAAGGCGTAGTCAGAGAACCGGGTGAGCTGCATCCAATTGCCTCACGGTTTATTGATGCACGCTATATGGACATGCTAAAAGATACATTCTAGATGCTTGTTTAGAAGGAGGTTCGCTCCTCGAACCTCGAACACTAAGGAGGATCGGCATGTTCAGACTCATCGCATGCACCGCTGCACTTTCGCTCGCCGCTTTGTCGCCGGCCTTCGCGGAGGCCGCACCTGACCTTACCTTGGTCAAGGTGCAGGCATCCGCCCTGGTGCCCGTTAAGACCTCCGATCGCACGCCCGACAATGCTCATCCTGATCGCACGCCCGGCGCGAGCATTACCGGGGCGGCCGGCACCGAGGTGGCGCGGACCCCGTTCGGGACGTCCGATCGGACCCCGGAAAATCACTACACCCACCCCTCGAACTGACAAATCTCGCTCAATCCGACTGATAGGAGGTGACCGATGTCACATCTACAAGAACCAAGGCCTGGCATCGGGCACAACGCTCCCTCAGCGGACAGCGAGCGGGCCGGCCGCGAGGGCGCTGTCGATTACGACGACGGCCTCCTCGCGGTCGCGGGCCCGATCATGATGCTGGCTTACGCGGGCGCCCTGGGCGTGGCTGCATTCACCTTCTTCGGTAGCGGCGATGCCTTGTTTGCCGTCGTCATCAGCATCGGATTCGCACTGACCTTTTTTCTCGTCCCGCTCCTCATGCGCCGCGTGAGAGCTGCACGCGATCAACGCTGGCAGCGCGATACAGCGCACAGAACAAGCGCAATGGTTGACCTATGGACCGGACCCATCCGTCGCTGGGAAGGCGTAGCGCAAATTATCAGCGTCCCCCTCGCGGTCCTATTCGGCTTTACCGCACTCGCCGTGATCTGGACCGTGACGGCCTAGCTGCCGTGGACAGCACATACATAGGAGGATGACATGATAGAGAGGCAGAACCGCGCCGAATTGCATCTGCTGGCACTGACGTCATGCCTGGTCCTACTATCGGCGACTAACGGCAACGCGGAGCAACGCTACGTCGCCAAGCTGCAGCCCCTCAATGCGGCTAAAATCGGAACCTCCACAAGCGGAAACGCCGACCTTGAGGTGGCCGATGGCAAGCTGACTGTCTCCATCGATCTTGCAGGCCTCACGCCGGGCCTGATGCACTTGCAGCACTTTCACGGATTCCCCAATGGCAAGGATGCGAGCTGTCCAACTGCCAAGGAGGATACGAACGGGGATGGCTATATCGATCTGATCGAGACGGAGGCTGTCGCGGGGACAACCATGCTGCCGTTCCACAAGCATCCGGTCACGCTCGAGATCCCCAACGACACCTATCCCGTCGCAGATGACAAGGGCGTCGCTAGCTACAGGCATTCCGACCAGGTCGACGAACTCGAGAAGGCCTTGCAGGAGAAGTTTCAGGCGCCGGTTCTCGATCTCGGCAAGCGGGTGATCTTCGTGCATGGCGTCGCAAGCGACGCGAAACTTCCCGCGTCGGTGAAGTCGCTGCCCGGCGTACCGGCGCAAGTCACGATCCCCGTGGCATGCGGCAAGATCGAAGTGGTGAAATAGCGGAGCGCTGGTGTCAGCCGATGACCTACGTCGTCACCGAGAATTGCATCAAATGCAAATATACCGATTGCGTCGAGGTCTGCCCCGTCGACTGCTTCTATGAAGGCGAGAACATGCTCGTCATCCATCCCGACGAGTGCATTGATTGCGGCGTCTGCGTTCCCGAATGCCCCGCTGAAGCCATCGTCCCCGACAGCGACCCCGGGGCGACGGTCGCCTGGCTGGAACTCAATCGCGAGTATTCGACCAAGTGGCCGAACATCACCGGAAAGAAGCTTCCGCTTGCGGACGCGGATGCGCAGAACGGATTGCCAGGCAAGTTGGCCGACTTCTCGCCGCACCCAGCCAAGGTTGAGGTGGCGACATGACATCTGCAAGCATAGCGGCGTCCCTACCACCCGGCCTAAGGCACTATAAGACGTCGCCCGAGTTCACGGCTATGACCGTCCCCCAATCGCTGCTGAGCGCGCACCGCACCAAAGCGGGGGTCTGGGGTCTGCTGCGAGTGACGCAAGGCAGGCTGCGGTACTGCATCGACGCTGTCCCTCCAAAGGCGCTCGTGATCGAACAGGGAAGCACGGCGGTCATCGACCCAGAGGCGCTGCACCACGTCGAACTGCTTGATGCGGAGACGAGGTTTCTGATCGAATTCCATCGCCGGGCGGAGGCCAAATGAGCAAGGCAAAGGTCAGCCGATGACGCGCGATCCGCACCCCAAGGCACCGGGCCTCGAAGCGGGCGTAACCGAACCGATGATCCGCGATCTGGTGCATGAGTTCTACGCGCGTGTGCGCCAGGATGCTTTGCTCGGTCCCATCTTCAATTCCGCGATCGAAGATTGGGACGCGCATCTGGACAAGCTGTGCGCCTTCTGGTCGTCCGTGACACTGATGACGGGCCGCTACAAGGGCACGCCAATGAAGGCGCATGCCGAAATCCCACAAATAACTCCGGAGCATTTCAGGCAATGGCTCGCGCTGTTCCGGGCGACGGCCGCGGTGGTCTGCCCGCCTGGCGCTGCCGCGCTCTTTGCCGATAGGGCCGAGCGGATCGCCGAGTCGCTGCAAATGGGCATCGCGATCCACCGCGGGGCGTCCCCTGCGGTACGGTCGGGCGACCATAGCGTTTCGCGATGAGGCCACGGCTGGCCGCAATCAGAGATCACGGCTATCGAACCATAGAACGATCCCATGCCGATTGATGAAAATTTCGCGGTATGCTTGGCGGTCGAACCACGGCGTCGGACAGGTCCATGAACAAGAAAAAAGATCCGCGAACAATCGCGGTGAATGCGGGCATCGCCACCGACAAGGCTTTCGGCGCGGTGACGCCGCCGGTCTACCTGTCGACCACCTACTCGTTCGAAGGCTACGAACGCCCGCGTGCCCATGACTATTCGCGAACGGCAAACCCCAGCCGCGATCTTCTTGCAAGCACTTTGGCCGAACTCGAGGGCGGCGCGGGAGCGGTGGTCGTTTCGTCAGGAATGGCCGCGGTCGACCTGGTGCTGAGCCTCCTTGGTCCGAACGACCTCATCGTGGCACCGCACGATTGCTATGGCGGAACCCATCGCTTGCTCTCGCTGCGGCGTGATCGCAAGCAGTTTGATGTGCTTTTCGTCAACCAGAACGACACCAAGGCATTAGCGGAGGCACTGGAGCAGTTTCCTGCCCTGCTCCTGATCGAAACGCCGAGCAACCCGCTCATGCGCGTCGTCGACATCCAGTCGATTGTGGAACGCGCCAAGGCGGCGGGCACGAAGGTTGCCGTTGACAACACCTTCTTGTCGCCGGCGCTGCAGCGCCCGATGCAATTAGGCGCGGACTTCGTCATCCACTCGACGACCAAGTACCTCAATGGCCATTCGGACGTGGTCGGTGGTGCCGTCATTGCGGCCGACAAGGCTGATGCGGAGACCCTGGCGGCCTGGGCCAACGTCTGCGGTGTGACCGCCTCGCCGTTCGATTGCTACCTGACCTTGCGGGGACTGCGCACCTTATTTCCGCGCGTCGAACGCCAGCAGATCACGGCGGCAAAGATCGCTGAGTATTTGCACGCTCATCCTGCCGTCGCCGCTGTTCATTACCCTGGGCTTGCCTCACACCCTGGACACGCGCTGGCCAGCTCGCAGCAGTCGGGGTTTGGCGCCATGTTGAGTTTTGAGCTTGCCGGCGGGGTCGGCGCCGTTCGACGTTTCGTCGAAAGCCTGTCCGTATTCACGCTGGCCGAGTCGCTGGGCGGCATCGAAAGCCTCGTGGCGCATCCAGCGACGATGACGCATCTCGGAATGGGAGCCGAAGCTCGCCGGGTGGCTGGCATTACCGACAGCCTGGTTAGGCTTTCCGTCGGGCTTGAGGCCGAGTCCGACCTGATCGACGACCTAAAGTGCGCATTAGATGCAAACCACGCCTGCGCTCGCAACGTGCAGCAAAACTCTAAGACTGATCCGCTCGAACGTTGACGTCTCAAAGCTAATAGATGCCGTGGTGAGCTATTGGCCCTCGTCGCGAACGAACGGTCTTAACTGTAGCTAGTTGGAGCATGCCGTGGGTAACGAACGTCGTCACGCAACCGAGGACACGGCGCGGCCGATGACTGTTGTTGCGTACTATTGGCGAGGCGAAGGGCCGCTTTGGAAGATCTACTGGCTATACGGCGTACTCCTGAGCTTGGGGCTCGCAGTTGTCATAGCAGCGGCTGGATTAGAACATTGGGTCGCTCTGCCCGGTCTAATTGCAGTGCTGATTGCCCTCGCGACCTATACGGCCTGGGTCCTCGTCAGCGTTTGGCGCTGCGCTGAGAACGTTGAGGGACGTCCATTCGGTTACCACCCTGACTTATGGACCGCGCTGGCGCGTACGGCTACCGTCGCTTGGGCGATCAACGAGGTTGCCCTTTCAATCTTGCTGATTCAGATGAGCGTGGCCAATTGATGTGGCATCGTGTTCTTGCAGCAGCTCTGCGGTCAAACGCGATGTCGAGGAGTCAAGCAGTCAAGTTCATGGGCGAAGGCACCCGCGATGTCCCAAGCTAGCCAAACGATAAAGTGGGAATGCCCCGGCGATCGCAGTGATGGCATGAGCCCAGCAGGCCGGCGACGACCCCCTGGAAATCGCGCACCATCACCTGCAGATCCAGTTTTGCGACGCTGCAGCTGACCAATGGATGATTTCACCATCGCCCGGGCCATCCATGTCGTCGCGGTCCTCTTCTGGATCGGCGGCGTCGCCTTTGTCACGACGGTGGTGATGCCCTCGATCCGCGACGGATCTCCGCCGGAGAAGAGGTTAGCCGCTTTTCACCGGGTCGAAGGGCGGTTCGCGTGGCAAGCCCGGATCTGGGTGGCCCTCGCAGGCGTTAGCGGCTTCTGGATGGTTTACCGAGCCGATCTGTGGAGCCGCTACGCCGATCCCCGTTTCTGGTGGATGCACGCGATGCTGCTCGTTTGGCTATTGTTCGCGACGATGCTCTTCGTGGTCGAACCTCTGTTCCTGCATCGCCGAATGGCCAGCTCCCCCGGTCCAGCTGATTTCAGGCGGATGGAGTGGGTACACACGCTGCTGCTTCTGTTGAGCCTTATTGCGCTGGTCGGTGCGATTGGTGGCAGTCACGGACTTCTCTAAGGCGAGAAGACATGCGGCGCGAGACGCGTTGACAAGGCTTGGGAGCGCAATCTGGGTGAAAATCAGCCGGCTTCTCGGAAGCGTCGCAACCGCACTCTACGCGTATGAAATGGGTCGAAGTCGCGCCCTAAAGCGGAACCTTTAGAACGTTCCTGCATCCAATCGTTGGTGTGTAGTCATATACAGAGCCCTTCGATGACTGAGTACCAGATCGACGTAGATTGCTCGACGGAGGGCGAACTCGTCCGCCGGGCCGTGCGGAAAGAGGAAGGTGCTATTCGCACCATCATCCAGACGCACAATCGACGCTTGTATCGCGTCGCGCGCAGCATCGTTCGCGACGACATGGAAGCCGAGGATGTCTTGCAGGAGGCCTACCTGCATGCTTTCGCCAATATCGCCGGATTCCGCGGCGACTCGCGTTTGTCCACATGGCTGACCCGCATCGTCGCTAACGAGGCCCTGCAGCGGCTGCGGCACCGGTCGGCCAGTGAGCGGCCGCACACCCCTGAGGCTTCGTACGGAGCACAGGTGATCCCATTCCCCGGAGCCGCGCAGCAATCCAACAACCCGGAGAGCACGATGGCCCAACGAGAAATCTGCCGCCTCGTAGAGCAAGCGATCGACGCGCTTCCGCAAGAATTCCGCACAGTGCTGGTCGCGCGTGTCCTCGAAGGCATGAGCATCGAGGAGACCGCGGGATTGCTCGACATCAAGCCAGAGACAGTGAAAACGCGCCTGCATCGTGCGCGACGCCTCCTGAAGGAGTCGCTCGCAGACCACGTCGGTGGCCTTTTCAACGACGTGTTTCCCTTCGACGGCCAACGCTGCGCGCATTTCACCAATGCCGTCCTGGCCCGTCTCAACGCTTCGAACTAGAGTCGGGAACTTTATTCGAGGCGCTGCATCCAATCCTTCGAAAGAGAGCGATCCGAACCTCGGTCGCCAGAAAACGGAGGATAGGAGATGCATTTTCCGATCGGAAGTACAGCAGCAGCATTTTTGTGGGTAGCGGCCGCATCGACGGGGCAGGCGAGCGACAAGCCAACTGACCCACAGATCGCGCACATCGCCTATACGGCGGGGAATCTCGATATCAAGGCCGCGCAACTCGCCCTTCAGAAGTCCAAGAGCAAGGATGTTCGCGACTTTGCCGAGAACATGGTCAAGGATCATACGGCGGTAAACGATCAGGCGCTCGCGCTGGTCAAGAAGCTCAAGGTCACGCCGGAAGACAATGCGACCAGCAAGAGCCTCACCAAAGATGCAGCCGATAAGCGATTGGAACTGGGCAAGCTGTCCGGCGCGGCATTCGACAAAGCCTACGTCGACAACGAGGTCGTATTCCACAAGACGGTCAATGAGGCGTTGTCGTCCACACTGATCCCGAACGCCAGCAATGCGGAGCTGAAAAGCTTCCTGCAGACCGGTCTCAAGATATTTCAGGGCCACGAGCAGCATGCCGAGCATCTCGCCGGTCAACTCCACTAAGTCGAATGAGCGTGACGAAGTTGCCTGGCACTTGCCTTCGCCTAACCGTTGCTTGGTTCATCGCGGTTCTGCTGGCTGCACCATCCTCGGCGGGTGAGATCGTGCGGGTCACGATAAAGGACCTGGCGTTCTCGCCGGCCCGGACCACCGTAAAGGTTGGCGACACGATCGAATGGGCGAACGGCGACTTCGTCGATCACACGGCGACCGACAAAGGCGGCGCATGGGATCTCGCTATTGCTGCCGGCAAGACCGCGCGGCTACCGATCACAACTGCAGGCACGTTTGCCTACTACTGCAAATTTCATCCTGGCATGACGGGGCGTATCGATGTCGACGCAAAGTGACCGGCTGACTCGCCAGAGCTTGCATTGGTCTCATCCGGAAGCTCAAAGTAGGCCTCCGATGTCCGAGGTCGAAGCGGCCTTCCGCACCATCATCCGTTGGACCGGGGAGAATCCCGATCGCGAAGGGTTAGCCGAGACGCCGCGGCGCATGGTGCGAGCCTATGAGGAATATTTCAAAGGCTACGCCGAGGACCCCGAGGTGATTCTGTCAAAGACCTTCGAGGAGACCGAGGGCTACGAAGAGATGATCGTGTTGCGCGGCATCCGCTTCGAGAGCCACTGCGAGCACCATATGGCGCCAATCATTGGGCGCGCGTGGGTCGCCTACATTCTAACGGCCGCGTCGTAGGCATCTCCAAGCTGGCGCGCATCGTCGAGATCTATGCCAAGCGCCTGCAGATCCAGGAGAAGATGACCGCCCAGATTGCCAACGCAATCGACTCGGTTCTAAAGCCGCAGGGCGTCGGCGTGGTTCTGAAGGCCGAGCACTTCTGCATGACCGCACGCGGGATCATGAAGCCCGGCACCGACCTCGTCACCTCGCGCATGCTCGGTGTGTTCCGCGATAGCGCGATCACCCGCCAAGAGTTCCTCAACGAAACAACCCGGCCGCGATTCTAGCGGTAAGTTCTTCGTCCACTTTGGAGTCCAAGCGGACGTGGACGGGCACGTAGTCGTGAGGATGCCGATGCACGCGCTAATGTCGGCTTCCTCGGCATTGCGACAATCGCGTCGCCTTGTCGGCTCCAAGCCCGGTCCACCAGGGCGCGCGGACTGGCGTCGCAGTTGTCAAGGATATCTTGACCACTGCGCCACTTGTCGCTGCGTTTGAGAACGCAGGCGCCATCTCAGCAGAAGTCGTCGATGCATGAACGCCCTTTGTCCTGCGAACGGCGTGCATGGCAGCCAGCCAAAGGTTTACGGATAGCCGGCAATCAACCTCAGCGTCTCGGCAAGCCGACGCGCGTCTGCGCCAGCTCGGCGTATCAAAGGAAAGCGAGACAGTGCTCCAACTCCGAGCGGCTGATGGCGAGCTCGGGCCGCCTTCCTGATCGTCCCGCCAATTCCCACGCGAAAGCTTGATAACCTAATGGCTCGAAGGGCGGACGCTGGTCCAAGGCGGCATAGAGTGTGACGAGCCACCGACCAGATTCCGTTCGCAAGCCGTTGGTCGAATGAGCCAGGTTCTGCAAGCGATCGACTCGCAATCGACCACCGCAACCTCAATGGGATAGCTTCCCGGCCCGAGGGCCGAGGCTTCGAGCCCACTTCGTCGGCGCTTGTCACGATACCGAGGATCGTTGGGTCGCAACCGGTTCGCCCCGTCAGTCCTTCAGCACACTACTCTGAAAGGCTGTTTGTGTGCGTTTTTTCCCCAGCATCGCGCAGGGTGGCGGTAGCAGAATCGGAGGACCGCGGATAGTTGGGGTTTATGGTCCGTAATTTCGAGATCGGCATATTCGTCATAAACCTCGATCGCAGCGCCTCGCGTATGCGCTCGATGGAGCGCCAGCTTTCCTCGTTCAACCTCAACTTCACACGCATCAGAGCGGTGGACGGCGATCGGGACGACATCACCAGCGAGATGGCCGGTGCCGGCCTAAAGCTCGGTGAGGTCAATGGACGCCCTCTGGGACCGCGGGAGATCGGTTGCTATCTGAGCCACATCAAGGCGTTCCGCGCCATGAAGCGAGCCAACCTCGAGGCTGCGTGCATCCTGGAGGATGATGTCGAGCTGGGGGCCAACTTCCCTTTAGCCCTTCGATGTCTTTCACAACATTGCACGGATAATATCGTCGCCAAGCTGGAGCCATGGCCGAAGCCGCGCCTTGGCGTGATTGTCGGCCGCGCTGGAGACCACCGAACGATCTACTCTCCGCAAGGGCTCATCGAGACGGGTGCTTATTTCGTCACGCAGACCGCCATCGATGCAATGCCTGATTTACAGACGATCACGGAGCCGTTCGACCACGCGCTTTTTGCCGACCGGCAGACCGGACCATTAGTAGTCACAGTTTCGCCTGCGGCAGCCAAGCAATCCGATCGTTTTCAAAGCCTGATCAAAGTCGATCGCGAATTGGGCCGCGCAACTCAGCGGCGCATGCCTCGACTTCAGCGCGAACTTTGCCGGCCGTTCATTCAGCTGTCTGAATTTGTCCGGGCAATCGTACGCGTCTATGAACGCCTCGGCATCAAGGCCGTCTTAGATCTCCGTTACAGACGAGTTCTGACCGGCGCGGTGCCCGCAGCCGGAGGAGCGATCAGCCGCGCTGCAAGGCCAAGCTGGCCACCCCGGATCAGCGCTCAGCCAGCATTCCGCGGAGACCGCTTGTGACATCTATTGCCCCGGTCATGCGTCTGCGGGAAACCGTTGATCACTTCCTATCGCAGTTCCGCGGCCAGCGCATTTTGCTCTACCCCAATCCCGGGAATGCGGGCGACTGCCTCATTCTGACCGGTACTGTTGCCGCCCTGGATAGGGCGGGCGTCCAATACTCCGTCATCCCGAGGCAAGCCGATGTTACAGGGGCGACGGTTCTAGTCGGAGGTGGCGGCAATTTGGTGCCGCTCTATCGTGATATCAGCGACGCGCTGGAGCGGTTTCTACCTCGCGCTGCGCGGATTGTCATATTGCCCCACACAATCCGCGGTCACTCCCGTCTGCTGCGGCGCTTCAATGAGCGCGTCGTAGTGCTTTGCCGGGAAGCAGAGAGCCTGAAGTACGTGAGGCGAATCAACCCGCATGTTGAAACCGCGCTCGGCCATGACATGGCATTTCACATCGATGCAGAGCACCTGCTCGCTCGCACCGACCTGACGGTGAGGGCGATGCCGATTATCGAAGCCAGCCTTGCGACCGCTGGATTGTCTCTGGACTCGATGCGTGCCATGCCGCGGGTTCGCTTTATGCGGACAGATATTGAAAGTACGGGAACTTGTTCTGCGGGCCACATGGATCTCTCCGCAACACTCGGAGGTGTGAGTTGCGTTGCCAGTGCAGAGATCACGACCTTCACCCTTCTCAAGATCGTCTCAACCGCGCGCCACATCGAGACAGATCGACTGCATGTCGCCATAGCTGCAGCCTTATGCGGCGTACCATGCGATCTACACGACAACAGCTATGGGAAAAACGGCGCGGTCTTTGCCGCTTCGCTCAGCAGCTTTGCCAATGTCCGACTTGTCGAAAGTTCTCGGCCGGCGAACGCGTGGGACCGGCTCACTCCTGACGAGCGGAGGTTGAGCCTACGCAGAGATCTGCGCCCCAAGCGCATCGTGAAGCGCATCGGCTTCTGGGCCCGGCGGCTGGAAGGTATGGTTTCCAATTCGATGTCGTCGAGGCATTAGCGCGCGCGATCTGTGCACAACGAAAGGCAATTTACCGTTGGCCTTGCTTCATGTAGACGTCTCTGATGACGGATTGCGCCGCGAATTGCGGTGCGACGAACTCATGCGGCCAATTTGGTTCGAGTTCCCAGCTTCGCTCCCGCCTCCCCGCCTCGTCCACAGGGACTTCGCGCTCCTAGCGGCGCTGCCTCTGGCAATGAATGCCGGCGTGGATCTGGAGACTGACTTTACCGTCGATGCAGATCTCCTCGATGGAGTTGATCACTACCAGGACGTCTGGCACGCTTGGCGGCCGGATCTATTTCGCAAGAAGATCAAAATCACGGTGACTGGGGAGCGATCTTGTGCGCCACCAGCATCGCGAACGGACGCTGCAGTCTGTGCTTATTCCGCCGGCGTCGACAGCACCTTCACGCTTGCGCGACACGTCACGGGCGCCGCAGGCAGGGGCGCACGCAGACTGCAGTCTGCCGTGATGGTGCATGGGTTCGATATGCCGCTTGATGCCGCCGATGGATTCCGGTCGCTGTATCACCAGGGCAAGTCGATAACGGACCAGTTCGGGGTATCGCTGTTTCCAGTTAAGACAAACTGGCGACAGGCTGTCCGCAATTGGGAGATGACGTTCGCGGCAGGGTTAGCGGCAACCCTGCACCAGTTCTCGGGCACCCACGGCACGGGGCTCATTGCGACCGAAGAGAGCTATGCAAACTCGATTGCAGTGTGGGGCAACAGCTTTTGGACGGACCGCTTCTTCTCTAGCTCCGGCTTTCGCATTGAATCGGACGGGGGTGCCTTCGATCGCATCGAGCGCGTGAAGTTCTTGTCCAAGCATCCGTCTGCAATTCCGCACTTGCGGGTATGCTGGGCTGGTCCGCGAAACGGGGAGAACTGCGGTATTTGCCCAAAGTGCGTCCTTACCAAACTCAATTTCGTCATCGCCAAAGTTCCAGAACCGTGGCCTTTCCCACAGGGCCTGACCTACGATCTCATCCGCGATATGCCGATTATCACGCCATGGCAGGCAAAGTTCCTTGGCATCATCTTGGCCAAGCTCGAGGAGGATCAACCAGTCAATCGAGGTCTCGTTGCCACTGTCAGGGAAAGGCTCGCTAGACTTGGTCCCGACGCATCAAACCTAAGCAGGAAGTCCCGAAGCAGAATATCTGCGCCCAAGTGGCTGCGATCATTCACTAGCCATTGAGCAGCGCGCGCCTGAGGCAGCGGAAGGTATACTCTTTCAGACATGCAGATCGTCGTCAGCAAGAGCGTTTTGCTAAATCGACGCACGTCGCTTTGCCGAGTTAGCGGATGTCAGCCGAAAGCAGTCATCAGGCAAGTGACTTGCTCCGCGGTTTGGCCGCTCGAGCTCCAACAGCGGAATAGGGACATGTGTCCCTCGGGACACGTGCAGACGTCGACCGCTAGCTAGCGCAGGTCCCTCTCCCCCGGACGTTTGCCGAGTTCCAGCATTCTTATCGGACGACACCTCGTGCGAATCGTTCCGTTCCGCTAAGGCTGTCAATAGTCCCAGTGGAGGCAGTGCTGCGTTTCGCGGAACGGATTGCGATTGAATGGATTCGCTCAATCCTTCTGATGACCAGGCTTCGATAACGCCGGGCGTAGCCTCGCCCGACGGAGGCGGCGCGCTGAAATCTGCGATCGCAGCAATGCTAGGGGATCATTCCGGGCTGGCTGCGCGGATCCGAATTTTGGAGCATACGTACGCGAGCGGCCACGCGCGCACCCGCATTCGCGTCCATTATCTAGCCTTCAGGGACGGCAAGCCAACGCTGGATGCACTGGTTGAGGCGCTTGAACCGAAACTGGTCGGCTTCTGTCTTCCGCGCACCGAGATCAATGAGACGCTCGGTCAGATCGATACGCTGACCCAGCAGCAGGTGCTGGAGCGGCTCAGCGCACTCGCCGGACGGGCGCGGCGCCTCTTTATTAAGACAAGGGCCGCTACGGGTCGCAGCGGTGAAGCCGGCGAGCTGCTGCTCTATTTGCTGACCGAGTGGGTGCTGGCTGCGCCGCAACTCATTGCCAAGATGAGCCTGAAGACCAATTCGCAGATGCCAGTGCATGGCTCCGATGGCATTCACATCCGCTATGATGAGGCTGCGCAGACGGTGCTGCTGTTCTGGGGAGAGGCCAAGGTTCATCAATCGATCAATAAGGCGATCGACGCCGCGGCAACCTCCATGGCGACGTTCTTCCGCGATCAACTGGCCGCAGAGATCGTGCTCGTCAAAGCTCACCATCATATGGCGGATCTGTCCAGTGAGGCGCGCGAAGCCCTGCTCAGTTACCTCGACCCTTATTCGGAGAAGTCGAACTCTCGTAAAGACATCTCGACATGCTTGATCATGTTCGACTTTGATGGGGCGCTCGAACAGCACGCGCCGGAGAACCGCGAGACTGCGTTCCGAGCGGCGTTGCTCTCGGCTATCGAGGCGGCGATCGCCGAGTTCGACGCGGCGGCGACCTCTGCCGGGATAGACCAGCACAATGTCGAGCTCTTCTTCCTGCCGGTGCCATCTGTCGACGATTTCAGGCGGACCTTCCAGAAGCTGATTGGATGGCCTGAATGATCAATGAGCTAGGTGAACGGATCTGGAAGAACTCAGAGTTCCATCGCGAGCGCGAAGGACTGTACACGGAATGGCTTCAGAGAGAGCTGAAGACGGCGCCGACAACGGCGCTGTCAGACGTAGCTCTGATACGGCTGTTGCGCTCGGCAGCCGTGCTGGCTCTATCCAGCGATGGCAACCGGCGTGATGCGGCGTATCGCATCGCGGCCTCGTCGTTCGATCTGCGCCGGGCGACGCATCCAGGTGCGTCAGCTATCGCCAATGTCATTCTCAGCCGACTGGGAAACTTTCCGGCCATCGATCTCGTCAACGGCATTGGCGATGTGTCGGCCTTCACGCCGACGACCCTGCTGACAGAAGAGCAGGACCGTCGCACCAAGAACGAGGTGAAGGTCTCCGGCAAGACAACTACGTTCACAGATTTTCAGCGGGAGCTCTGGAGCGATCTGCAATCGGGAGCCTCCGTCGGCGTTTCGGCGCCGACCTCTGCCGGTAAGTCGTTTGTTGTGCTGACGCATTTACAAGAGCGGGCGAAGATCGGCGGCGCTTTTCGCGCGGTCTATCTGGTTCCCTCGAGGGCGCTCATCACTCAGATTGCGGACAGCATTTCGACGTGGGCTCTGCGCTTGGCGGAAAACCCTGTCGCGCTGCTGACGATGCCTCTGTCCGCCGAGATGCCGTTGCCAGACAGATCCATCTTCGTGTTCACACAAGAGCGCCTGCACTTGACGCAGATCAACCATCCGACTCTGAGCTTCGATCTGATCGTGGTCGACGAGGCGCATGCCATTGCAGAAGCACCGCGCGGTATCTTGCTGGCTGCTGCTCTGGACGAGGCGCTGCGGCGCAACCCGAATGCCCAAGTGCTTTTTGCAAGCCCGAACGTGTCCAACACCGAGGTGTACGGCTCCTATTTCAGATTGCAGGGGTTCAGAGCCCGGACAACGACGGCCAAAGCGGTCGCACAAAACATCCTGTTCGTCGACTCACCGCCCGCTCGCAAGAAGCTTGTGAGCATACGCACGCAACGATCCGACCCGGCAGCAACAGTCGCCCATGTGGAGCTCGCCAAGCGTCCAACGACTACACGGGCCAAGCTGATCTCTGTCTCTCTTGCCCTCGGCGGCGGTGCTCCGTCGCTTGTGTACGCAAACGGGCCTGACATTGCTGAAAAGGTCGCCGCCGGCCTGGCTGAAGGCCTGCCGGAAGAGGAGGAGAATGGCACTCTTAAAGAGCTGGCAGACTTCATCGAAGAAGCCGTCCACGCCGAGTATGCACTCGCCTCCGCGATACGCCGCCGCGTGGGTTTTCACTACGGGCGTATTCCGGCCCCTGTTCGCAAAGCGGTCGAGATCGCGTTTAGCGACGGCAGTCTGCAGTATCTCGTCACGACGAGCACATTGCTGCAGGGTGTCAACTTCCCGGCCAAGAACCTCTTCATTTGTGATCCGCGCCAGGGGGACAGCAACGCGATGCGCGCGGTGGATTTCTGGAATCTGGCGGGACGCGCGGGTCGTCTCGGCAAGGAATTCCAGGGCAACGTCTTCCTCATTGATTACGAGACGTGGAAAGCCAAGCCGCTGGACGCGAGCCGCGCTATTGAGATCGAACCTGCCGCTGTGCAGCAAGTCGATAGCCGAAAGGCCGAACTAGTCGACTGCATCCGGGAGACGAATCCACAACAGGAGCTCCCAAAAACGGACGGGCTCGAGGGGATCTTCACACAACTCCTCATCGACCTGAAGCAGGGGCGCATTGAGCAATCGCTGGCGCGGTTGTCGCCGGCAGGCGGGTTGGAAGATGTCGAAGCCGCTCTGGTTGATGCGGACAAGATCATCACGCTTCCTGTCTCGGTTCTTCAGCAGTCTCCAACGATTTCGGCGCACCGGCAACAGAGATTGTACGCCTGCCTCAAGCAAAGAATGGCCGGCAGACCAACAAACATCGTCACGAGCTATATTCCCGAACACCCGCGTGGCGGCTCGGACCCTTACAAATCGTACTCGGATATTTTCAAGATCTGCCATTCCGAGCTGCTTGGATATCCTGCGAAGGACAAGCGCCACACGCGCTTTGCCGTCATTGCCCTGCAGTGGATGTGCGGTGAGCCGCTTCCGACCATCATCGATGCGGGTCGCAAGTATGCGCCGGACAAGAAGATGGGAAGCCATATTCGCGGCGTGCTGCACGACATAGAGCACGACATCAGATTCACCTATGTGCGGCTGATGACGTGCTACATGGCGGTGCTGACGGAGATCCTGAATGAAACCGGGCGCTCGGATCTTGCGGCGACGATCCCGAATATCCCGCTCTACCTGGAGATGGGCGAGTGCAGAAAGCCGGCCATCGCGCTGATGGCGGTAGGGCTGTCGCGTATGGCAGCCTCGAGGATCCTGCCAAACATGCCATCAAACTTAGAGACCGTCGACGACGTCCGGCGGTGGCTTCTGTCAGTTGACCCTACGACGCTCAATTTGCCTGCCATATTGCAGGGTGAGGTCCTGCGGGCACTTGGTATCCCGGCAAAAGAAGGACCCGGCCAAAGAGCATCGTGATGTGGGGTGCGGATACCTTACGCCGTGATCAAGCTGATCGAGGCGGGCGTCGATCTCGCGACGCGCTAAGACGCCGAGGTCGGCTGGTGGACCACACATAGCGCGTAGGGCTTCGCCCTTCTACGCTTCCAATCGAGGAATCGGGCGTTATGCGCATGGAGCAGAGGGTAAAATGACCGGAGCGCCGTGGATCGGTCTATACGCGCGCAGCAAACCCTCGCGGCCGGTCCGCTTGCTCAATCCGGACTTCATGAAGCCGGGCGATATCATCCTGGAGTCCGGAACCAGCCCTTTATCGGCCCTGATTCGCTGGTTCGACGACGGGCCATTCAGCCATGCCGTGATGTGGCTGGAGCCGGCCCTTTTGGCCGAGGCCGATGTGACCATGGGTGTGCGTGTGTTCGCATTTACGCGGAAGCCGATCACAGATTCTTCTAGGTACATACTTCTGCGCCACGAAGATGAAGCTCTGGCTGCACGAGCAGCCGTGAACGCACGGAACCTTGCTCAGCGGCGCTACGGGTACTTGGGTGCGGCGCTGTCGAAGATACCCAGCCGTCGCGGTCGCCAAAGCAAGTCTAAGCGCCTGTTCTGTTCGCAGGTCGTTGCAAGAGCGTATCGGGAAGCGGGTGCGCCGTTATTCGATCTCCATCACCATGTCATCACACCGAATATGTTGCTACGCGGGAAGGGGCTCAGGAAGTACACGCTCGAATTCATCGATGCCGAACAACTGTTCGATTCCGCAGGCACAGTCACGAGGAAGGTCAAAGACCGTAATTCGTTGCCGCATCTCGATGCCATCCTGGCGCGGAACTTTACCACCAAAGCCATTCCCTACTTCGTGAGCGTGGGGAAGACCGGCCCGGCCAATCTGCAAGAAGTTCTCGTCGGCGCGGAGGAGCTTCAGGGACAAGCCCTGCAGGGTCTCAACGATCTCATAGAAAACGAGATGAACGCCGGATCGATGTTTCTCGACGATAGCGCCGAGTTCAAATTCCTTCGCGACTGGCTTGACGAAATGATAGCGCATGCGTCCGTAAATCCGATGTCAGGCGCCATGGCTGAGATGGTTTCCGAGCACTTCCGACATGTGGTTTCCGGCTGGAGGGCTAAAGCCACAGACTTCGGGGCGTTGGAAAATCACTACAGAAAGGACAGTGTCCTGAAAGACATGTCGGCCGGACGGCTGCTCGCGGAGCAATTTGGAACTCGTCGTCGAGCCTTCGAGGAACTGATCACGAAGGTTGTCAAACTGCTTGATTTGCGCCGGTGAGGGTGCGCTCGACCGAAGGTTCCGCGTTCGCGGAGAGATCGATATCTGATGCGACGCGATACCCCTGAAACCGGACCCGGTCGGCGGCGCATTTTGTATCCCATGCTGTAGTCGTGACGATGACCGCTACTGGGACAAGCCGTCAGGATGGAGAGAAGACGGTCTTAGTCAGTACCTGAACAGTTCAAGCGGCTGAACGCGCTTGCGCGGACACCACGCACAAACATCGCTCCCATGCAGGCCACTTCGAAGGCCAGCATTGGTCGAACACATCGGCGGTTCGTTGAAGATCATTTGGCTCGATGAGCCAGCGATCAACGACTAGCCGGTAGTCGAACCGCCAGATTACCAGCGATGGCGGATGCCTGCGAGGAAGGTGCGGCGGTCCCCAAATTCGCAATAGTAGCCGGAGCTGCAGCTTGAATAGTATTCCTTATCCGCAAGGTTCCACACGTTGAGCGTCAACTCGGAGCCGGTTAGATATCGGTCGAGCTTACCGAGGTCATAGCTCACAGCTGCATCCACGAGCGAGTAGCCATCCGCCTTGAGGGTGTTGGTGTCGTCACCATAGCTCGAGCCAACGACGCGCACGCCGGCTCCGAGTGTGAGCCCATTGAGGACACCGAAGTCGAATCCATAATTAGCCCACACCGAACCGAAGTAGGCGGGAGCCGCTTGGGGCCGCTTGCCGATCGACGAAGCCGTCGTCGATTTGGTCACTTCCGTGTCGAGCAACGTGAGGGCAGCGATTAGGCCAAGTTCCTTCGTGACGTTGCCGCGCGCCTCGAACTCCAGACCGCGCGAGCGTATTTCACCGGTTTGAATGCTGAAGTTGGGATTGGGCCCAGGGGTACGCACGTTCTGCTGCGTGATGTCGAACGCAGAGAATGTGAACAGCGCAGGGATGAATGTCGGCTGATACTTCAGGCCCACCTCATATTGCTCCGCCTCGGTAGGCACGAAGGCTACGCCATTTGCATCCGTGCCAATCACCGGCTCGAACGACGTCGAATAGCTGGTGTAGGGGGCGAGTCCATTGTCGAAGAGATAGAGCAGCCCCGCGCGGTAGGTGGTGGCCTCGCTGTCCTGCGACTGCACGGCCGCCGATGTCGGCTCGGTCACCTGCTCCGCCCAGTCATGACGGACACCAACGAGGGCGCGCCAGTTGCCGAGAGCGAGCTGGTCCTGGACATAGATACCAGTCTGATCAAGACTCTGGTCGCCTGAGACACCCGTCGCAAATGGTCCAGTCACGGGCAGCCCGTACTGAGGGTTTATGATATTGATAGAGTTGGTGAGCGTCGCCTCGAACAGTGCGCTGCTGTCGGCCTTCTGAGTGTCGACGCCGGTCAACACGCGGTGACGCAGTGCACCGGTCGAAAAATCGAACTGAAGCTGGTTGTCAGACGTGACATTGCTCGCGTCCTCGACCGAGCGAGCCGCAATCCGGTAGATGTCGCCCGTGGGCGAGATGCCGAGCGCTCCGTATAGCTGTATGCCTGCGAAATCGAGATCGAACTGGGCATACCGCAGCGCCGAGCGGAACAGGATGGCGCTGCTGAAGCGGTGCTCGAGCTGATAGCCGATGCCGGATTCTTCGCGATCGAAGTGATCGTAAGATGGATCGCCGGGATTGAACTTGGAATTGAGATAAGGCTGGAACTGCGAGGCGGCGAGCGTTTTGGGATAAATCGAGTTGAAATAGCCCCCATCGGGATCGGCCTGATAGAAACCCGAGACAGTAATGCGCGTATCGGAATTCGGCTGCCACGCGAGCGCAGGAGCGACGGCAAAGCGCCGCTCGTCGACGTCTTCGTAGCGCGTACCTGAATCCTTCCCGATGGCGGTGAGGCTGTATTGTAGAGTGCCTTCCTTGTCGAAGGCTCCTTGAGTCGTATATGCGGCTTGCATGCGACCGTAGCTTCCCGCTTCGAAGCGGAGCTCGTTATAAGGACCCGCACTCGGAGCGCGACTGACCATGTTGACCAGGCCGCCGGGGCTCACCTGGCCGTAGAGCATCGCTGACGGTCCCTTCAGCACGTCAATGCGGTCAAGCAGGAACGGGTCTATGGACATGATCCCGAACACCTGCCCTTGCGGCAGCTTCATGCCGTCGAGAAAACGCACATAGTTGCCCGAGGTTGAAAAGCCGCCGAAGCCGCGCAAGAAGACGTTGTCATAGCGCGAATTCTGCTCGAACCCGGCAAGTACGCCGGCGGTGTAGCCGAGTGCGCCACCGACGGTCTGCTGGTTCTGATCGTCGAGCTGTTTGCGCGTGACTGTCGATATGGCCTGCGGCGTCTCGATGAGCGGAGTGTCGGTCTTCGTGGCCGATAGTGAGTTTGCGGGCTGGTAGGTATTCCGCGTTGGTGCGGCGGCCCCCTTGCGCTCGCTCTGCCCGGCAGCCTGCTTCGTCGACGGCACGACCTGCTTGGCTTGTCCGGCTGACTTGACCTTTTTGGTCTTAGCCGGTTTTGGCTTCGACGCACCTTCGACGACCAGCGGATCCAGCTGAGTGGCGGCCGGAGCCGGCGCTTGGGCATGAGCGCTGCCAACCACAGCGATGCAACCAACGGCCACCAGCGGGCCCGAACGCCAACTCATACTCAACTCCCGAAACGCAACTAGACTTGATCACGAAAGTCGAATAACCAAACGGGACCGTCCCGTCCAGTTTATTGTATACATCCTTGGTATGGTTTTAGGGCGATGAAGCGAATCGGCCACATGGAAAAGTTCCCCTCGCAGCGCAACGCGAGCGCGCACTATGTTGGCGCGGGAGACCGAAAAGGGGGATCGGTTTGGGCAACCGCTTGAAAGAGAGATCTGCAGCAGCCGGCACGTTGGATGCCAAGCGCGGCAAGCTCACCCCGCGGAGCGACAATCTCGTGCGCATTATCGACGCCGCGGCAGGATTGTTCGCAGCACAGGGATTTGCGGCCACCTCGATGGAGCAGGTCGCTTCGGCCTGCCAGGCCGGGAAGGATACGATCTACCGACGCTTTCCTTCCAAGCTCGCATTGTTCGGTGCAGTGCTAGAGCATGCACACATGCGATGGGTTGCGGAACTGAGCCGCTTTGCTGAGCGCTTGCCGAAGGATGGGGACGCGCTTGAAAGGCTGAAGCGGGTTGCACGCTGGTTCTTGGAGGTAAATCTCGATCCGGAACTGATCGCCTTCAAGCGCATCTCGATCACGGAGTCTTTTGTGTTCGCGGGCAAGGTGCAGCCTGGCGCGCAAGACGATCCTTTCATGGAGCTCTTGATGGGCTATGTGGAAGCGGCACAGGAGGCTGGGCAGATTGCCGCCGGCGACCGGTGGTTCATAGCCACGCAGCTCGTCCATAGCATCGTCTCCCTACCACTCAACGAGACTTTGGTCGGCAGTACCGCCTATGCAGGAAAAAGCGCGCGCGACCGACACTTCAAGAAGGCTTGGGACTTGTTCCTGACCGGCGCGGCAGCGCGATAAGGCTGGAGAGAGACGTGCACCAAGCAAGCCTGCGGCGGTGGAACTGGGTTCACAAATGGTCGAGCCTGATCTCTACGCCCTTTCTACTGCTGCTCTGCATGACGGGACTGCCGCTGATCTTTCACCATGAGATCCATGGGCTGACCATCGATCTGGTGCAGCCCAAGGAGACGGAACCGGCCAAACTCGCTGACCTCGACGTCGTTGTGCGCAATGGCCTTGCTCATGCGCCGGGGAAGGTGGTGCAGTACGCAAGCTGGGACGACGAGCAACCGGGTGTCGTGCTTCTCACGGTGAACAGCGCGCCAAATTCCGACCCGAGCACGAGCCACGTCATTCGCATGGATGCGGGAACAGGCGCGCTTCTTGATCAGCCCGACATTCAAAGCGGCATCATGCAGGTCATTCTGCAGCTGCATGTCGATATGTTCGCCGGGCTACCTGGCAAGCTTTTCCTCGGCGTGATGGGCCTGTTCTTTTGCGCGGCTGTCATATCCGGGATCGTCGTGTACGGACCGTCGATGCGCAAGCTTTCGTTCGGCGATCTGAGGTTCGCTCGTGTCAATCTCGTGCGCTGGCTCGATGTCCACAATCTGGCTGGCATCCTTCTCGTCGCCTGGACGATTGTCGTCGGCTTCACGGGAGCGATAAATACTTGGGCGGATCTGGTGCTGCAGCTGTGGTGCTTCGATCAGCTCTCGGAAATGGTGGGTGAGCATCGCGGCCGTTCGCGCCCGCAAGCCCTTGCCTCTTTCGACAAAGCAGTGGCCATTGCGATGGAGAAAGAACCCGGTATGCGCCCGTCGGTGGTGGCATTTCCGGGCACGCCGTTCACGTCGGAAAGCCACTACATGGTTTTCATGAAGGGCAACACGCCGCTGACGGCGCGGCTCGTCAAGCCGGTGCTTGTCGACGCGCAGAATGGTGCGTTCGCCGATGCGCGCGATATGCCTTGGTACGTCACCTCGCTCTTGCTTTCGCAGCCTCTGCACTTTGGCGATTACGGCGGTATGCCGCTGAAGATCATTTGGGCAATCCTCGACATTGCGACGATCGCCGTGCTCGTGACGGGTCTCTATCTGTGGATCGCGCGCCGCAAGCGTCGGGTGACTCGAATAATTGGCGCCGATGGTCGGCACACCAATCCCTTGCCGGCCGCTGAGTAGCATGAACTTGAGGACCTACTGGCTTCCCGGATTGCTGGCGCTACTGCAGGCTTCTGGCCTCGTGCTGGCGCTGGTCGCCGACGGACCTTGGGAATGGCTGGCCTGGGTGCTTGTCGCCGCGCCATGCGTGGTCTTTGCAGCTTCCGTTTCTCGCCAGATGAGGCAAGCAACCGATTGAGCGCCCCGGAAGATAGGGTGGAATTCCGCAGGAGATATCTCCTATAGCTCCGGAAAGAATGAGCCATTTCTCTTGAAGCTCACTTCGCGCACGAAGCTGGTCGACCGCCCAACGGTAACTTTGGGGGTCTGCTGGCTCCTCGCCGTCCGCGGCCTCGGACGCGAAGTAGGTGAGGCCGTCGAGATCGCCGAGAAGATCGACATCTGACGGCCGCTCCACCTCCACGAGCAGACGTGGCCGGCGATCATCCAACGGAGGCCGACCACGGATCGAGGACTTCCGGTACTGGGACAACTCGACCGCAAACCGAACGTCGCCGCTCAATCAAATAGGCCCCCGGACCCTCCTTTTGAGCGACCGAACCACAGCTCGTCTCAGCGTCGACCTCGACACTGCAAGCTTTGACGCAATGGTCCGAACCGATCGCCTGCTTCGCGCCAACGACCTGCTAGCCGAAGACACCTGAGCCGACGATAGCTTTCGAGGCCGCCCAAGAGCAGTGCCCCGAGTCTTGGCAGCCGCCATCCCGGCCCTCGTGCGCTCGCTTATGAGAGCGCGCTCAAACTCGGCCAGTGCCCCCATCACGTGAAAGAGCAGCCGACCGCCGGCGGTGCCTGTATCGATGGCCTCCGACAGGCTGCGGAAGGCGACGCCACGTTTCTCTAATTCCGATATGAGCGTGATCAAGTGCGAGAGGCTGCGTCCGAGCCGGTCGAGCTTCCAGACGACGAGAGTGTCGCCGCGCTTCGCAAGACAGAGCACCTTATCCAGCGAGGGTCGGCTTGTCCGTGCGCCGGAGGCGTAATCAGTGAAGATCCGTTTGCAGCCAGCAAGATCGAGTGCATCGAACTGGAGAGCCGGGTTCTGCTCATCTGTCGAAACGCGCGCATACCCGATCATCATGCACTATACACTCCCACCTTGTATCCACGCCCAGCCGAGCCAAACGTGATCGTCAGGGCAGTGCATAAGTATCAAAAAGGGTCCCTTTTGCTTCAGACGTGCTTTGCTTCTTTTTAAAGCTCAGCTGCGTGTGTTTGCAGCATATCCCGTGCTAACCACGTCGCAAGAGACTCTGCACAGAAAAGCACCCCTTTTGACACGGGATCGATATGACTTCAGGTCGGTGCACCTATTCCATTGACGAAATCGACCGATGTATCGTGGCCGTAGCCCGGTGCATGGTGATGAATAATGATACTGAAATCGCATGGGCACTCGATCATCTACTCAAAATTCGCAAGAGGGCCGAAGAAAGGGACGATAAACTCGCGCAAGCACGCAGCATATTGGTGAAGCACGGAGTCGCCATTCCATCGCCGATAAAAAAGGCTCGCCGCCGATGACAATTCGAGACCCTAGCCCGCTTCTTCTGACCACCCGTGAGGTTTCAAAGATCCTGCGATTATCTGTGCGCACCCTGAACAAGATGCGCCTCGAGCATCGCGGGCCGGATTACTTGCGACTGGGCCCCGCGAAAAACGCTCGCGTTCGTTACAAGCTGGCCGACGTTGTTCGATGGGCCGACGATCGGATCGTTCCCGTTGCCCCCTTCACTCCACACGAGCCGATGAACTCGGCCAAGTCGTGGACCATGTTCGACGCTGCTGATAAGCGGTAGTTCCCGCCATCCTGGGAGGCTGTGTGAAAACGTGCCCCCTCTGACGAACCATTGTACGATTCTCTCGAGCAAATGCGGGAGGATCGAATGGGTCGGTTCATCGAGGGCGCGGATCGGACGCAGGCGACGCTTCTTCCTGAAACAATTGACGACTACGTCGCCGAGGAGAACCCTGTTCGCGTGGTCGATGCCTTCGTTGACGCGCTCGACCTAGCGGCGCTCGGCTTCGACGGCGTCATCCCAGAGGAGACGGGCCGCCCCAGCTACCATCCGGCAACGATCCTCAAGATCTACATCTACGGGTATCTCAACCAGGTGCAGTCCTCGCGTGGCCTCGAGCGCGAGTGCCGGAGGAACCTGGAGCTGATCTGGCTCACGGGTCGCCTGGCGCCCGACTTCAAAACCATCGCCGACTTCCGGCGCGACAACGGTCCGGCCATCCGCAAGGTATGCCAGCAGTTCGTCGCCCTTTGCCGCGGCCTGGATCTCCTGGACGCCAGCATCGTCGCGATCGACGGCAGCAAGTTCAAAGCGGTCAACGCGAAGACGAAGAGCTTCACGCGCGAGAAGCTCAAGCGGCGCCTTGGAGAGATTGATGCGGTCATCGAAAAGTATCTTGTCGAGCTCGACCGTGCCGATGAGGTGCTGAGCAAGACCGGCATGGCAGTACCGATGGCTCGGCTTGAGCGTGCGATCAAGAAACTGGCCTACTGCAGACGAGAGGCCAATGCCTTGAAAGCGATAGAGCGGCGCATGGACAGCAGCGGAGAGACGCAGGTCTCGCTGACCGATCCCGATGCCCGCACCATGGCGACGACGAGCAGAAAGCCCCGTGTGGTCGGCTACAATGTGCAAACTGCCGTCGAGACGAAGCATCATTTGATCGTCGCGCACGAGGTGACGAACCTCGGCTACGATCGCGACGCATTGGCGATGATGGCACGTGCGGCGCAGGAGGAGATGTCCAGCGACGATATCGAGGCAGTCGCCGACAAGGGATACTACAAGGGCGAGGAGATCGTCGCGTGCGAGGACGCCGGCATTCCGGTCACCGTGCCCAAGCCGCACACTTCCAATGCAGCAGCTCATGGCCGCTTCGACCGCGCGGACTTCACCTATATCGCCGGCGATGATGCCTATGTTTGTCCAGCCGGTGCGCGACTGACGTACCGTTTCACTAACACCGAGGCCGGGAAGACGTTGCACTCGTACTGGACCGATGCTTGCGGAAAATGCGCCATCAAAGGCCGGTGCACCACCAGCAAGGAACGTCGCGTGCGTCGCTGGGAGCACGAGGGCATTCTCGAGCGCGTTCAGCAGCGCCTCGACGATGATCCCAAAAAGATGTCGCTACGGTGCCAGACCGTCGAGCATCCGTTCGGGACTATAAAGGCTTGGATGGGCGCCACCCACTTCAAGATGAAAACGCTGAAGCATGTCGTTACCGAGATGGCACTGCACGTTCTGGCCTACAATCTGAAGCGGGTGATGGCGATCCTCGGGGTGCCGAAGCTGCTCGGAGCGATGTGAGGTCCCCAGAGGACACTCACCGATGCTCGCCATCCGCAACGAGCCCGAGTTATCACACGGCCTCTCGGCATTGCGGTAGCTGCTGGACCGCGTCCAGCAGACCTAAACGCTCGCGCTTCCCTGCCTCAATACGACGTGTCTTCGCCCAATACGGCGGACACTCGAGGCCAACGGTCTGATCGCCATCGGCACGCAGCGGAGCATCTTACCAAATGTATCACTTGGAACCGGGTCCACCTGAGCTGAAACTCCAGCAATTGGGCCACTTCGGGCGCTGAAGCTATTCGGTTCGAATCACGCCATCCTCCACCAACACCGTTGCGGCAACTATCAGACGGACAAGAGCGCCGATCCGCGTGACCACGGTCGTCCGGGACAAGTGCTTTTTTGTGCATTTGCGCAAGTATTGGGCAATGCGGGCACGCCGGACGCAGCTTGGATCGCTCCCAAACCACTGAGTTCGCGCAGAACGAGATGAGACGCGGCTGACGATCCGCCGGCATGGTGGAGGGGGCTAGAGTCGAACCTACGCTTCAGCCCCCTTAGGCCCCGCTAAGCTACTATTAGCTACGCCGCAATCGGCGGAGCCGGAGGGATCGAACCCACGAGGATCTAGGCCGCTAAACTTGCGGTAACCTCCGTCAGTGCACTCAATCCTACCGCCGGCTGCCTGTGCAATGGCGTTTCCTACGGGAGCCGACCTACGCGTCTTCGTTGGGCCTCCTCAAGCTTACGCAATTGATATTCGTATTCAGCTTGCAAGCTGCGCTGGACTTAGCACCCCCCTTTGCTCAGTTTCGATTCCTACCGGCGGAGCCAACGCCATCCTACACGTTCGATCCGCTCGCTTCAGGTTAGAGTCTCTTTCTGGGCACCACGCCACCTCCTCCAAACCGTTGCTGACACCGTTAGGGGCCTCGAACCTCGAAAGACCGGATAGTGCAATTCCTGCTTCAGCATCATCGCTTCTCTATCTTTTCCCTGTACTCTGCAATTGCGCTGTCCCACTCCTGTTGAATATGTCTCGGCGCGGCCGCGTAACTATCCCGCGTTAGCAGCCGGTCCGTCTTTTCAGCGGCGTACAGAACGGCCTCGTCGGCGCCAGCCGCCCTCAATGCAGCGATTGCTTGGTGCATCAGCTTTTTCGGATCAAACGGACGAGGGGCATCCCCCGAGGTCTCCGGGTCGAAGAATACTGGCTCACCCGGTAACGGTTTTCTTCCGAAACGTTTCTCGAACAGATCAAGCTGCTTCCTGATTTCTTCTGCAGCCTTCGGGCTAATCGGCACTCTTCTCATTCGTGCCCCCTCGCACACCACTGCGTGGCACGCCGAGCCGCCGCCTGGGCCGTCAATGCGGCTACGCCGAGCATTTTTGTGGGCGCGAAACAGTTTCTCATTGAACGTCTGCCCTGTGGCACTATGCTGCCCTCAGCGTCCAGGACAGGCCCTGATACCTGGAAAGGTCATCATTGGGCGGCGACAGCACCGCGGGCTTAGGACGGCTGATGACACTTCGGCGATTCTTGCTTAGCCAAAGCGCCACGTCTGCGTTCGGGGAAACCAACTTGGCGTTTAGAGCGCTGCCTATTCGCGTGTAAGACGGGCCCTTACCATGCCCACGCCAGCGCTCCGGCGTTCGTGGCGATGCGTGCAGAATCGAACCCAACTGCTTCGTAGCGAAAAACTCCAATTTCGACGCGCTTTTCATTTTGCTTCCTTTCACTGTTTAACTTCACGCCCTTTGCATGACGCATTTTGCATTGCGTGCCTAGGACTAGTTTTCGGCGCGCGTAGCTAGGAGTAGCTAGGAGTAGCTAGTCGTATATCACTATTTATTTCACACTTATTTCGCACGTTACTGGGTTTCGAAAAACTGGTTTTGCCGCTTTTCGCGACAAACATCGCCATGTCGTAGCTAGGCGTAGCTAGGAAACAAGCATTTTCACACGCCGGTTTTGTAGATCAACCTCACGCTAGATAGTCGCGTGAGGAGCAGTGCATTGAGAGAGGAAAAGGGCTGGCTTTCGCGGGCGAACTTTGGATCGCTCGAGAGAAGGGGAGGGGCGCAGTGACGCGTCGCCGACAGCCTGCATCCGTCCAGCACATCGAACTTGCGACGCGGCACTGGCCACGGCTTATGCGGGCGCAGACCGCCGCTGAATATACCGATGAGAAGTCGGTCAAATCCTTTTTGCGGCGCACCGGTTCGATCTATCCCCCGGCACTCAACATTCCTGGAAGAGGTCGCGTATGGACAAAGGAAAGCCTCGACGAAGCAATCGACCGGCTGACGAGAGCGCGCTCGGTCACTGCGGCAAGCCTCGCAGACGACTTGTGAAGGGCTGGCCGCGCTACATGATCGAGCGGCGCCTCGCCAGCGGCGAAATTGCCTATTATTGGCGGCCGCGCCGCAGAGACATCAGAGCTGGCTTTAATTTACAGGCCGAGCCGCTTGGCAGTGATATCGGCTCGGCCATCGCGCGCGCGAACGAACTCAATCGCCATCTTGATAGCTGGCGTTCCAGCATCGGTGGCGTACGGTCGCTCGATCTCCAGCGAGGCTTTGGAACTCTCGAATGGCTCTTCGAACGCTACAGACGGCCTGACTCTCTCGCGTGGCAGAAGGTCTCCGAGCGGTCACGCCCGGACTACATCCGCGCCTTCAAGCTGATTTGCGCCTTGCCGCGGAAATCGGGCGGTGACGTCGGCACTGCACCCGTCAAAGCCATCGACGCGCGGGCTGCCGACAAAATATACCAACGGCTGAAGGAAGGACCACGCGGGCCGCGCTTGCGTCAGGCCGCTCTGTGCATTGCTCTCGCGGCGCGAGCCTGGGATGTCGTGGCGCGTCTCTACCCCAAGGACGTTCCCGCGCTCAATCCGTTTCGTGGCGTCGAGCTCACGCACGGCAGGGGTAAGCGCCCTGCTGCAACACGTGAGGATGCCTATGCGCTGCACAACGCACTCATTGCAGCTGGAGAGCCTCACCTCGCGGTCGCTCCCCTCGTGTGCTTTGAATGGTTGCAGAGACCAGAGAACGTCATCGCGGGGCACCTCACCTGGCTGGATTACAAGCCCGCGAGCAAACCGAATTCCGTGCGCATCGAGCATCACAAAACCGGTGCCCTGGTCTGGATGCCGCTGTCGGACAGCGACGGACCATTCTTCCCCGAGCTGTCAGAGCACCTCGATCGACTACAGCGGCTCGGTACCCCCATCGTGCTCATGGCGCCTGCGCGAAAGCGGAAAGGCCGCGTCCTCGACCCTCGCCCATTCCTGATGCGGGAGGCGCGAAAACGCGTGCGCCAGGCCGCCGACGTGGCGGGGTTGCCCCCGTGGCTGACGCTCGATGCGTGCAGGCACGGTGGCATGACCGAGCTTGCCGACTCCGACCTCACCGAAGAGCAGGAGATGTCGCTATCCGGCCATTCAACGCCCGATGCCAAGCGGCGCTACGTGAAGCGCACGGATGCCCAGCGCCTCACGGCAGCACGCAAGCGGCGCGCTTGGGTCCAAGAACAAAAAACGCACGAGAGTAGCAATGACGGCTCATCAAAGAGTCGCAACGGAACATCTGTTCCAGACTAACCCATTGAAAGGAATGGTGGGTGATGAAGGATTCGAACCTTCGACCCGCTGATTAAGAGTCAGCTGCTCTACCAACTGAGCTAATCACCCATGCCGCCGAGCGGCGCGTCCCGGCCACTGGGTGCGGCGTTCGCCGCGGGGCCAAGACGTCAAAAGGGCCCGCCACGCGAGCCCTCGTTGACGCTGCGTTTAGCACCCTCGCGCCCGCCTGTCCAGCCGCAGCGGCAAAGGAAAATTCGCCAGTCCGCCAAACCGCTTGGATCGCAGGAAAACCGCGAAAAAGGTCCCTGCCCCTGCAGATTGCGCCCGCCGGGCCTCGCCGCTACTGCGCGGGGGCAGAATCACGGCTAGGCTGATCTCTCACCGGCATCCCGACAGGGGGCCTGCAGCCCGGCGCCCGGTGAACCGATGGACCCGGTACCCATGGAAGAGAAACGAAAGGTTCCGCGCCGGCGCGTCCTCAAGGAGGGCAAGATCATATTCGCCGACGGTCTGCGACTGCTCGATTGCACAATTCGCGACATGTCCGCGAACGGCGCCAAGCTCCTCATCGCCAACACCGTTGGCCTGCCGGACACGTTCTATCTCTACGAGAAGTCGTCGGGCATGATCTACCCCGCCGCCATCGCCTGGCGTCAGCCAAACTCGATTGGCGTCGAGTTCAAAGGCCCGGCCAGCAGCATTCACGACGCCGCCAACAAGCGCTTCGCACGCTTGAAGTTCGCCTGACCTCTACGGTGTCATCAGCAGATGCTCGTGCGCACGCAGTGACGCGATGATCTCCGCGGACCCTTTGACGACGCAATGCATCGGATTGTTCTGCACGCGGAACTTGACGCCAATACGCCGCGTCAGCGCCGTGTCCAGCTTGTCGAGCAGCGCCCCGCCTCCGGTGAGGTGCACGCCACGTCGCGCGATATCGCTCAAGGTGTCGGGCGGTAGATCCTCCAGCGCCCGCTGCACGAACTCCGCGAGCGCCTCCACGGGCTCCGCCAGCGCCTCGGCAACATCGCTCGAGCGCAGCACGATGGACTTTGCGCTGCCCTGGCGCAGATCCCGCCCGCGGATGTGCACTTCCGCGGATCGCCCATTGGCTGCGGCGAGCGCCGTGCCCACCTCCACCTTGATGCGCTCTGCATTTGCTTCACCCACCAGCAACTGATGCTGGCGCCGGATGTAGCGCACGATGGCTTCGTCCATCGCGTTGCCCGCCACCCGCAGCGTGCGCGCCGAGACGATCTTGCCACCCGACAGGACAGCGATATCGGACGTGCCGCCACCGATATCGACCACCATCGCTCCGCCAGGCTCGCCCACGGGAAGCCCCGCGCCTAACGACGCAGCAACCGGCTCTGCCACCAGGTAGACTCTGCGTGCGCCTAACGACACCGCCGTATCGTAGACCGCCCGCCGCTCCACCGGCGTCGCCTGCGCCGGCACGCAAATGAGGATGCGCGGCCGTCGGAAGCCTAGCATCGTCTTCGTGCGCTTGATGAACTGGCGCAGCATTTCCTCGGTGGCGACGAAATCGGCGATGACGCCATCACGCAGCGGCCGCACCAGCTCCACGTTCTCCGGCGTGCGCCCGATCATTGCCTTTGCCTTGCGGCCAACGGCCAGCATCTCGCGCGTGCCGCGGTGCGAGCGCACCGCAACAGCGGAAGGCTCATCGATGATGATGCCGCGCCCGGCCACGTGCACCAGCGTATTCGCCGTGCCGAGGTCGATCGCTATGTCATCCCTGAATGCACCCGCCACGCCACGCAGCATAGCCAGCCCCAGCCCTGGCTCTCCCGAGCCCGCCACAAAAACAGTCTTCGTAAGGACCTTAGGCGCAATCCGCTTGCCGCGCCAACGCGACCGCAAGAAAAGGGCGCCGCCGCAAATCGAGTTGCAGCGACGCCCAAAGCAAATCGGTAGCCCTTAGAGCGACTGAGCGCGCGCCGTCTTCTGGCGCTTCACCATCAGCTTGTTGAGCGCAGAGACATAGGCACGTGCCGACGCCACCATGGTGTCCGTATCGGCGCCGCGACCCGTCACCATGCGGCCGCCCTCCTCCAGGCGCACCGACACCTCGGCCTGGGCGTCCGTGCCTTCGGTAACCGCGTGCACCTGATAGAGGTCCAGCTTCACCTCGTGCGGCACCAGCTGCTTGATCGCGTTGAACGTCGCATCGACTGGACCGTTGCCCGCGGACTGCACCGTGTGCTGCGTGCCATCGATATCGAGCGTCAGCGTCGCCTGCTGCGGCCCCATGTTGCCGGCGATGACGGTGAGTGAAACCACCTTCATCCGGTCGTGCATGTGGGCGATGCCCTCGTCGACCAGCGCCTCGATGTCCTCGTCGTAGACGTGCTTCTTGCGATCGGCCAGCGCCTTGAAGCGATTGAACGCATCTTCGAACGCGTTCTCGCCGAGCTCGTAACCCAGCTCCTTCAGCTTGGTGCGGAAGGCGTTGCGGCCCGAGTGCTTACCCATCACCAGCGAGGTCTTGCCGACGCCGACGGACTCCGGCGTCATGATCTCGTAGGTCTGCTGGTACTTGAGGATGCCGTCCTGGTGGATGCCGCTCTCGTGCGCGAACGCATTCCGGCCGACGATCGCCTTGTTGTACTGCACCGGGAAATTCGTCACCGCTGAGACGAGGCGCGACGCGCGCGACAGCATGGTGCTGTCGATACCGCTTTCGTAGGGCAGCTTATCCCGCCGCGTTTTGATCGCCATGACGATCTCTTCCAGCGCCGCGTTGCCCGCGCGCTCGCCGATGCCGTTGATCGTGCATTCGATCTGCCGCGCACCGCCACCCAGCGCCGCCAGCGAGTTGGCCACCGCCAAACCGAGGTCGTTGTGGCAATGCGTTGAGAACACGGCCTTGTCGGCGTCAGGCACGCGCGCGCGCACCTGCCGGAACATCTCCGCATACTCGTCCGGTGTCGCATAGCCGACCGTGTCGGGCAGATTGATCGTCGTCGCGCCCGCCTTGATTGCCGCATCGACGCACTGGCACAGATAGTCGATGCCCGTTCGCGTTGCGTCCATCGCGCTCCACTCGACATCCTCGGCGAGGTTGCGCGCCCGCGCCACCGTCGCGGTGATGATCTCGAGCACTTCGGCCTCGGTCTTGCGCATCTGATGCGCGAGGTGGATCGGCGAGGTGGAGACGAATGTGTGGATGCGTCCACGTTTGGCGTGCTTCACAGCTTCGCCCGCGCGATCGATGTCGGCGTTGATGGCGCGCGCCAAGCCCGCCACCGTCGCGTTCTGCACCCGCTTGGCAATGGCCGAGACGGCCTCGAAGTCGCCTTCGGACGCAATCGGGAACCCAGCCTCGATGATGTCGACGCCCATCTGGTCGAGGCACTCGGCAACCTCGAGCTTCTCCTCGAACGTCATCGTCGCCCCGGGGCACTGCTCGCCATCACGCAACGTGGTGTCGAAAATGACGACGCGTTCAGCCTCGGACTGCTCCACGGGCTTTTGCGGATCGGTGCTCATCTGAATTTCTTCTTTCGCTTCCGGCCGGGCTCAAGGCTCGGCGAATGTTCAACCAGCTGGCTCGACTTGTCATCCCCCTGAGCACCGTCCCGGGATCACCGGAACCTTGATCGGCTCAGGGGCTGCTAAGGAGCAGGTTCAGAAGCTGCGGAAGTCGCGCCGAGGCGCCGCCGCGGAGCGAATCCGCGCGGAGAAAGCCTTTGCCATCAATGCGTGTCATCTGGCGCATGGGTCATCTCTTAATACAACGCGGCGCAATTGGCTAGTCCGGCCCGATTTGCACCCGGCGGCACCGCGGCACACGCCCCCGCGGCCCGTTAAGCCCTTAAGCCGATCACCACCCGCCCCCGGAAACCGTCAGCCATGCTGCCCTCGAGCACAGGCGTCTGCGCCGCGAGCTGCCGCCGGGTGTTATTGGCGAATATTCCGTCCTCTGCCAGCGGCGAAGCCGCGTAGTTGGCAATGCTAGTCTGATAGACCCCGCCCGCGTCGTAGACCGCCCCGCAGAGCGCCTCGGGCATCGCCAGCTGCGAGGTCAGTATGCGGTTCTTGTAGTCCGTTGCCTTCTCGAGGCTGGGATAGACCTCGAAGTGCATATGCGGAAATCGGCCGCGATAGCACCCCGGGAAAATCGTCGTGAACGAGACTTTCCCGCTCCCGTCAGCGACCCCGACCGCGCGCAGGAAGCTCGCCTCCGGCAGATCGTAGATCGAGTAGCGGCCCTCGGCATCGCAATGCCAAAGGTAAATCGCATAGCCCCCCAACGGCGCGCACGCATCCTTGACGTTGACGAGTTCTACCGTCAGCTCGAGCGGCACACCGGCCGCTGCGGGCTGCCCCGCTTCAAGGCTGGGGCGCATGTCGGCACGTACGATCCCGCTCTTGTCGAGCACGTTCGCCAGCGTCCCATGCGCACGATTGGAGCCGTCCGCCGGATAGGGCCCGGCCGTCTCGCGCGGATGTGCAACGCACTGACTACCGTCCGCGCCACTCCCGATCACATCGGCTTCCGCCCGGTCGAAAAATGGCTCGTCTCCGCACGCGCTGAGGAGCGCCGCGGCGCCGATAGCACCGAGCCCGGCCAGCACGCGTCGACGCCCGATCATCGCCAGATCGTGTACCAGTCCAAGATCGTGCGCGTGGCCCGCAGCCAATGAATGCTTTGATTTCTGCAGCAAAATGTTCGCCCCAAGCATGTGTTGGAGCGATAACGGAGCATCCAGCCCATTTCCGGCGCAACATTGATCAAGGTCAGGACCTGCAGCGCCTAGACGGTGATCGCCCCGTCGATGACCCGCACCGCGCTGCCGCCGATCCGCACCGTCACCAGCCGGCCACTCGCCACCACCAGCGTCAACGCAATCGAGCTGGGCCGTCCCATCTCGTAGCCCTGCTCGATGATCCTGCGATGCACCCCGTCCGGCAGCGCATCGAAGTCGTGCACGATGCCGGCAAAGCACACCGCGGCCGAACCCGTCGCCGCATCCTCCGGCACGCCGATCTGCGGCGCAAACATGCGCGCGTGGAACGCCGAGCCATTGTGCACGCACTCGCGCGTATAGAGGTAGACGCCGCCAAACGTGCCGCCGGGGAACACGCTGTTCCAATGGCTCTGCTCCACGTGCGCCTTGGCCATCGCTTCAAGGCCCGACACCGGCACGAATGCGAACGTATTCCCTGCCGACAGGCACTGCGGCGTGTGGTTCTCAAAGCCGATTTCACGCGGCAGCAGCCCCAGCGCATCGGCGATACGGTCGCGCGAGGGAGGCAGCGCTGTCTTCTCCGGCAGCTTCGGCGCATCGAACTCCGCCAGTGCCGCCTGACCATCGCGTAGCCGCACGCCCACGCGCACCGTGCCGATCGCCTGCTCCAGCACGATGATGGCATCGCGCTCGCCATTCACCATCTGCGTGCGCAGCTGCGCCAGCAGGATGGCCGTGCCGATCGTTGGATGCCCTGCGAACGGAAGCTCACTGCCCGGGGTGAATATCCTGATCCGCGCCGAATGCGCCGGATTCTGCGACTTCATGACGAAGACCGTTTCCGAGACGTTCAGCTCGCCGGCAATCGCCTGCATCTGCTCGACGCTCAGCGCGTCGGCGTCGGTGATGACGGCAAGAGGGTTGCCGCTGAACCGGCGATCGGTAAAGACGTCGAGCGTATAAAGCGGCAGCGCCATGCGGGATATCCGGTTACAAAAGCCGGCGCACTCTGCCCAATTCCCGTGGCGGGTCAAGCGCGCCGATGCCTCGGCGCCGCCTCGCACTCAGCAAACAAGCGCAGTCAGATCACCCCGCGTGCGAACGCCCGCGCGTGCACCGGCATGTCATCCGTCCAGTCGTCCGTACCGCGCACGATGACGATATCGTCGAGCTCTGGGGACTCCTGCCCCTCGATGAAGCTCATGATGCGCGCGCGCAGCGCCTCCGCGGTGAGCGCGCTGCGCCACTCGACACCGATCGCGACATGCACCCCCATGGCGGCAACAACATAGCCGGGAACACGCTGCAGCTCATCCGGCGACAGCCCGGTCTCTTCGCCCAATTCGCGCACGATGCAGCTGTCGATGTCGATCCGCCCAGCGCTAGCGTCGTCGGCATCGATCACCCCACTCGGCGGATAGGTGCGTCCGGAATTGAGTTGCCCCGGCGCTTGCCGCCCGAACAACAAGTAACCGTCGGCGGACCTGATAAGCGCCGCACCCGATGCTTCGCGCACGACATCGCTGGTCGCAAACGGCAGCGAGCGCCAATAAAGCATCGTGCGAAAATCCGTCTTGAAGAGCGTGCCGGACAGCCGTCCTGCTTCGATCTGATGGTCACGGAAGAGATAAACCGCGCCATTGAACAGCGAGGGGCACGCCGCGCGTCGGCGCTCCCAATGACTGACGATCATCGCCTCATCCCGCATGGCCAGCGGCCAGCGCCATTCGTCGATGCTGAGCGCGCATTCGCGAACGCGAACGACCGCGCCTTGTCCTGGCATAGCTCGCACTGCAGCGCGCTCCGGCAACTTTATGGCCAAAATCGAAGTGGCCCACTCAAACTTGATTTCCGCGGCGAAATCTTAGTTTCGCCAAGAACAAACCACGCTCGCTCCACGATGCAGGAGTGGACTGAGGGTGTCAGCAAGCAGTGCCGAGGGGGACTTTGCATTTGCTTCGCCCAAGCGATCATCACTAACGGCATCCTCGCATCCGCGCGCTTCAACGCGCGCGGCGATGACCGGAATTGCGCCTGCCGGCCAAGAGGCCCTTCGCAGGTGTGAGATCAGAAATCCGGCGGCGCCATTACCGTGGCGCCGCTGGAGCGGACGGTGGAGGTCCCCGCTTCTCTGCCGTCCGTTTCCTTGCGCGCCCTGCAGCGAGTCCAATCGTCGTTGCAGGGCGACCGCCTGGAAGGCTCGCGCGGCTGTAGCCTAACGCTACCTCCCCAAAGCACGCTGCGCGGGTCTTCTGGCTTCTGCTGTCGACCTAGAGGCAGCCCAGCGTCTTCGATCCGCACGTATAGTAATTGATCATCTCCGCAGAGCAGCACGGCTGATCGGCGCCGCAGCGCCACGTCTTGATCTTGCCGCTCGAGGTCTTGTGCTTGCAGATCTTCGTCGCCTTCGGAGCAGCGTCAGCCGCTCCAAACGACATCGCAAGCGGCACCGCAGCGACGCAAGCCGCCAATGCAATCGATGACAGAACACGCAACATGGCTGAACTCCCTGTTGACCCGCAAGTGAGGCCGACAGTATGCGCCAAGTTCAGCCAGGTTGCAGTTGCAGACGCGCCTCAGTTGCGCGACTTGTCAACCAGAGCGCCCGCCTTGATCCAAGGCATCATGTCACGCAGCTTGGCACCGACCTGCTCGATCGGATGCTCGTCCGCCAGACGCCGCGTTGCCTTGAAGCGCCCAGCGCCGGACTTGTATTCCTGCATCCACTCAGAGGTGAAGCGGCCGGTCTGAATGTCCTTCAGAACCTTCTTCATCTCTGCCTTCGTCTCCGGCGTGATGATGCGCGGACCGGAAACATACTCGCCCCACTCGGCCGTGTTCGAGATCGAGTAGTTCATGTTGGCAATGCCGCCCTGGTAGATCAGGTCGACGATCAGCTTCACTTCGTGCAGGCACTCGAAGTAGGCCATCTCCGGCGCGTACCCGGCTTCGACCAGCGTCTCGAAGCCCGCGCGGATCAGCTCCACGAGGCCGCCGCACAGCACCACCTGCTCACCGAAGAGATCGGTCTCGCACTCTTCGCGGAAGTTGGTCTCGATGATGCCCGAGCGGCCACCGCCCACGCCCGACGCGTACGACAGCGCCAGATCGTGCGCGTTGCCCGAAGCATCCTGATGCACCGCGATCAGGCACGGCACGCCGCCGCCCTTCTGGTATTCGCCGCGCACCGTGTGGCCCGGGCCCTTCGGCGCGATCATCACCACGTCGAGGGTCTTCTTCGGCTCAATCAGGCCGAAGTGCACGTTGAGACCATGCGCGAAGGCAATTGCCGCACCATCGCGAATGTTGTCGGCGATCTCGTTCTTGTAGATGTCGGCCTGCAGTTCGTCAGGCGTCGCCATCATGATGAGGTCGGCCCACTTGGCAGCATCGGCCACCGACATCACCTGCAGTCCGTCGGCCTCGACCTTCTTGGCCGTCGTCGACTCCGGTCGCAAAGCAACGCGGATGTCCTTGACGCCCGAGTCCTTCAGGTTCAGCGCATGTGCGCGCCCCTGGGAGCCATAGCCGACAATGGCAACCTTCTTGCCTTTGATGAGATTGGTGTCGGCATCACGATCGTAATAAACGCGCATGGCTTCCTCTGTCGTTTCTGTCTCGTAGCGAGTGATGATATCGAGCTGCGGGATGCAGCAATCGGGTGGGCGCCGGCCGACAAACGCGGCCGGCGGAATTAATCAGCGCAGCTCCTTTAGCTGCTTACAGGGCCGCGGCCAATGGCGGCGATGCCCGTGCGCGACACTTCGACAAGGCCGAGTTCCGTCATGATCCCTATGAACTCCTCGATTTTCGAGGGTTTTCCGGTCACTTCGAAGACGAAGTGCTCAGTCGACGTGTCGACCACCTTGGCCCGGAAAATCTCGGCAATCCGCAGCGCCTCGATGCGCTTTTCGCCCTTGCCTGAAACCTTGATCAGCGCCAGTTCGCGCTCCAGCGCCACGCCCTCATTGGTGAGATCGCGCACCCGGTGGATGGGCACCAGCCGCTCCAGCTGATGCTTGATCTGCTCGATCACGTCAGGGGTGCCGCGCGTGACAATGGTGATGCGCGACAGATGCTTTTCATGCTCCGTCTCGGTCACCGTCAAGCTGTCGATGTTGTAGCCGCGCCCCGAAAACAGGCCGATGACACGCGCCAGCACGCCCGGCTCGTTGTCGACCAGAACAGATAGCGTGCGCGAGACGACCGCCTGCACGGCGCCGGGACCGACGTAGTGACTCTTTGCGAGTGGCTTGGCCATGTTCATTGCTTTTTCTCTGGGGCCGCATCTGGGGCTGGAGTGGGAGTATTCTCGGGAGCCGAGTTCGGTTGCGTTGGCACGACATCGGCGGGACGAGGCGGCAGCTTCGCCCCCGGGAACAGCGTCTTGAAGAACAGCGGAAACCCGTGCTCATCGACATTCCGCTGGAACGCGACAATCTTCTCTTTCGGGACCTTGTACTGGCCGAACGCCGCGCCGACCCGCCGCGACATCGTCTCTACCAGCATCTTCGGGCTCGGAGCGCCCTGTCGCTTCAATACGTCCAGCGGCGTGCGCGAATAGATCATCGTCAGGATCTGCGTCTCCATGTAGTCCTGCGCGATGCACGCCTCGAACGCCTTGGTGTACTCCGACGACAGGCTGTGCGTGCGGTAGCAGGCATCGATGAAGCCGAACGTCTTGGTCGCGCCCTGCGTGCGCTGCATCTGCGCCAGCCGCGTCGCCGCTTCCTTGATGTTCTCGACCTGATCCCAGCCCGGGTCATGCGCCGCTGCGAGCGACGTCGAGCCAAGTCCGATCACGGCCGCAGCCCCGAGCGCCAGCAGCGCACGCGCGTGCGCCACCTTCCCCGAGCCAGAAGCCTTGCCGGCACTCTTGGCGATATCGCTTCGCACATCTCTCATCAGACCAGAACCTTGCCCTCTGCTCCGATCGCGTTCTCGACTTCCTCGTCGGAAACGTCCTCGCCGAGCAGCATTTCGTTATGCGCTTTCCCTGACGGAATCATCGGGAAGCAGTTTGCCAGTGTCGCCACGCGACAATCGAAGATAACTGGCCCCTTGGTCTCGATCATGGCGCGGATGGCATCATCGAGCTCTGCCGGATCGTCGCAGCGCATGCCCGTCCAGCCATAGGCTTCGGCGAGCTTCACGAAATCGGGCAGGCTCTCGGTATAGCTGTGCGACAGCCGGTTTCCGTGCAGAAGCTGCTGCCACTGCCGCACCATACCCATGTACTGGTTATTGAGGATGAACACCTTCACCGGCAGGTCGTACTGCACCGCCGTCGAGGCCTCCTGGATGTTCATCAGGATCGAGGCATCGCCCGCGATGTCGATCACCAGCGACTTCGGATGCGCAAGCTGCGCGCCGATCGCCGCCGGCAGGCCGTAGCCCATCGTGCCCAGGCCGCCCGAGGTCATCCACCGGTTCGGCTCGTCGAAGTGATAGAACTGCGCCGCCCACATCTGATGCTGGCCCACTTCCGTGGTGATGTAGGAGTCGCGATCCTTCGTCAGCGCGAACAGACGCTCGATCGCGTACTGCGGCATGATCACATCGTTCGAGTTCTTGTAGCTGAGCGACTTCTTCGCGCGCCAGCCGTCGATCTGCTTCCACCAGCTCTTGTGCGCGGCCTTGTCGAGCTGTGGCGCCTTCGACTTCCACACGCGCAGCATGTCTTCCAACGTGTAGGCCACGTCGCCCACGATGGGGATGTCGACCTTCACGTTCTTGTTGATCGAGGATGGATCGATGTCGATCTGGATCTTCAGCGAGTTCGGCGCGAACGCATCGAGCCGGCCGGTGATCCGATCATCGAAGCGCGCGCCCACCGCGACCATCACATCGCAATCGTGCATCGCCAGATTGGCTTCGTACGTGCCGTGCATGCCCAGCATGCCCAGCCACTGCTTGTCGGAAGCGGGATAAGCACCAAGACCCATCAGCGTCGACGTGATCGGATAGCCGGTGAGACGCACCAGCTCGCGCAGCAGCTGGCTCGCCTTCGGGCCAGAATTGATCACGCCGCCACCTGTATAGAACACAGGCTTCTTGGCGCGCGCCATCAGGTCCACAGCTTCGCGCACCGCCGTCTGATCCGGCTTCACGCGCGGCTTGTAAGTCTTGTGCGCGATGTTCGACGGGCCGACGTAGTTGCCCGTCGCAAACTGCACGTCCTTTGGAATATCGACCACGACCGGACCCGGGCGCCCAGCCTTGGCGATATAGAAGGCCTCATGCAGGATGCGGGCGAGGTCGTTGACGTTCTTCACCAGCCAGTTGTGCTTCGTGCATGGGCGCGTGATGCCGACCGTATCGCATTCCTGGAATGCATCGTTGCCGATGAGGTGCGTTGGCACCTGCCCGGTGATGCACACCAGCGGAATGGAATCCATCAGCGCGTCGGTGAGCCCGGTCACAGCGTTGGTCGCGCCCGGCCCCGACGTCACCAGCGCAACACCCACCTTGCCCGACGAGCGCGCATAGCCCTCGGCCGCATGCAGCGCACCGCCCTCCTGGCGTACCAGGACGTGCTTGACCTTATCCTGCTGGAATAGCTCATCGTAGATCGGCAGCACCGCGCCACCGGGATAGCCGAAGATATGTTCCACGCCCTGATCCTTGAGCGCTTCGAGCACCATTTCTGCGCCCGTCATCGTACGTGCCATAGCCAGCTCCAAGGCTTTCGGGTCGTAATCCGACCCCCTTAACTGTTGGCGCGCAACGTATGGTGCCGAAAATGACGGGTCAATGCGGCTATTGAACTAAAGATACGAATTTCGCCAGATCACTTTGCATTTCTTGCGCATAAACAGGCATCCACGCAATCATATTACTTCTAGCCCAAGTGACCTGCCGCTTGGCGTACTGACGCGACTCCGTCTGCCCCTCGCCGATGGCCGCCTCAAGAGAGACCGACCCGGCTAGATAGCGTCGCAGCGGCCCAACCCCGAGCGACGACATCAGCGGCAAAGCGGGATCTAACTCCAGCTGCTCAAGTTGCATCACCTCGTCCAGCGCCCCCGCCTCGATCATCGCGCAAAAGCGCGCGTCTATCCGCTGGTAGAGCTCATCGCGCTCCACGCGCACCAGCAGCGGCACCGTATCGGCGAGGTCGATGATCTTTTCCCGCGGCACCCGCTGCCATTCGGCCAGCGACACCCCCGTCGCCTCCAGCACCTCCAGTGCCCGCACGATCCGCTGCGTATCGGTCGGCGCCAGCCGCCCCGCCATCTCTGGATCGCGCGCCGAAAGCTCACCGTGCAGCGCACCAGCCCCCACCTCCGCGCCTCGTGCACGCCAGTGCTGGCGCACGTCCTCCGGAATGGCAGGTATTGGAGAAAGCCCCTCCGTCAGCGTCTTGAAGTAAAGCCCCGTGCCGCCGACGATGATCGGCCGCAACCCCGAGCGCTGCGCCTCGCCCAGCACACGGGCTACGTCCCTGGCGTACCGCCCCGCCGAATAGCTCTCCTGCCCCGACACGAACCCATAGAGCGCATGCGGCGCACGCTGTTCATCCGCCGCTGAGGGCCGCGCCGTCAGGATGCGCAGCTCGCGGTAGACCTGCATCGAATCCGCATTGATGACGATCCCGCCCAGGTCCTCGGCGAGGCGCAGCGCGAGCCCCGACTTTCCGCTCGCGGTCGGTCCGGCAATGAGGATGGGGCGCATGTCATTCATGCGTGAAGCCCTACAGCAGGCCGCCTCACCTTTCCATTGCACCCAGCGCTAATAGTTTGCCGACGCTAGTAGTTGATCGTCGTGCGCAGGCCGAACACTGCCGCGTTGGGGATGGCCTTCAGAGGATCGACCGGGTCATTCGTATGCCCGCCGGGGTTCCAGAAGTATTGAAAGTCGGGCTGCACGTAGAGGCCCTGCATGATCTCGGCGGTGTAACTCACCTCCAGCACGCCTTCGAAGCTGGGCACCACCGGATTCCCGATCTCGCGGTAGAAGTCGATCACCCGCGAAGAGACGCCCGTATAGATGAAGCCAACGCCGAACGTGTCGCGTGGACGGTCATCGAACAGGCCGTGCAGCGTTACGCCCGCCTCGAAATAGTGCTGAATGAGATTGCCTTCGGGCGGAGCCACAATGTAGCTCCCGAACAGCGTCACGCCGCGCTGCTCTTTGCTGCCGGGCACGCGATAGATCATCTGATCCAGCAATGCGTAAAAGCCGTAGTCCTTCTGGTCCCGCGACCCCGTCGGCCCGAATAGCCCGATAGGCAATCCGTTGTTGCCAATCGCCTGGGGCACGAAGGTGCCGAAGTAACGATAGGCGCCAAGCTTCAGCTTTCCAGCAAGCTCCCCCTCACCCTGGTTGTACTTGATCGCCGTCTCCGCGATGAACAGCGGCGCGGTGAACGGAAACAGTAAACCATTGGGATTGCAGTCCTCTGGAACCTCGTCGTCCGGGCAGTCGCCCGCCGGATCACCGCTGAAGAGGCCGAACAAGAAGCCGATGCTGTCGTTCGGATTGAACGCGATCCGCGCACCCGGCGCCGCCATCGGATAGGACGGCCCACCATCGGGCAGGTTGATACCCGTGATCGACGGCCAGCCGAACGAGCCGTTGAGAAACGCAGCGCCAGCCTCACTGATAATGAACTCCGAATCCGCCGAGAGCTGGCCGACGCGCAGCGTCATGTGATCATCGAGCAGCTTCTGCTCCAGATAGATCTCGAACAAACGCGTCGATGGCAGCGCCTCGATGAAGCTCGCCGGCATCAGCACGCCGAGGTTCGCCGCCGTGATGCTCTGCCCGTGGATCTGATAGCCGTTGGCGAAGAACCTTAGCCCCCTCCAGCCAACCGCCTTTTCGAGGTCGACGCCAACCTCCACATCGAGCCGGCCGATATATTGCGTGCCTTGGGCGTACCCGCCCACCGGATTGCCTAGCACGTCACCGATATAATTGACGGCATAGGTGATGCCTTTGCCTGCGAGCATCGTCCGCACGCCCCCCGGATCGCCGAACGAGCGCGGGAAGTTCACGGCGATCGACGGCTCCGGCAGTCCCGGAACGCGGTCGCTCTCTGCCTCGATCGTCTGGGCAAAAACCGGGCAGGAGAATCCGCTCAGCAGCGCGATCGCGGCAGCAACGCCGCGCGCACCTGCGCACCAGTCCACCCCTATCCTGCCGCGACGGCGCGCACAGGTCATGCAGTTTCCACCTCAACCGGCTACGGCCGATCAGGCCAGCCCGGACGGGGGCCAGCCTTTCGCGCTGATCTCGCACGATTCCCCGGCAGCGCTTGTGACGCCCGCGCATCGCTACGCGCGCGTCCGCCTGCGAATCATTTCGCCAATTGCTGCACTGATATCGGTCATTGGCGCAGCCGCGACGTGCCTGTGACCTGCAAAACACGACGTCTAGCCAATTTACGCGCCCACGACTCCCAATGCGGGGTTCGCCACTCTTGTCGCGCCGCATCGAAGCCGCTAGCCATCTACTAACGGTGCAACGGGACAAGCGCTCGAAATCAAAAAGCAGGAGAAGTTGCGCATGGCTGACGAGCCCATCGTGGCCCAAACTGGCCCCTATCAGGTCGAGCTGACGGAAGGAAAGCCGTATTTTTATTGCCGCTGCGGCCGCTCCCAGAAGCAGCCCTTCTGCGATGGCTCGCACAACGGCACCGGCATCGAGCCGATGCGCTTCGTCGTCGATCACACGGGGACATTCAATATCTGTGGCTGCAAACAGACCGACGACGAACCATTCTGCGACGGATCGCATCTTTTGCTCTAGCTTTGCCAAGCGCTGTCGAGCCGGGGGGGTAGCATGGAATATTTCGTCCAGCAGTTGATCAACGGTCTATCACTCGGCTCGATCTACGGGCTCATCGCCATCGGCTACACGATGGTGTTCGGCATCATCGGCATGGTGAACTTCGCCCACGGCGACGTCTTCATGGTGTCCGCCTTCATCGCCCTCATTCTTTTCCTGATCCTCACCCAGGTGCTCGGCGTCACCGCCCTTGGTTTTGCTCTTCTCATTGTGCTGGTGCTGGGCATGCTTCTCACCGCGCTGTGGAGCTGGGTGATCGAGCGCGTCGCCTACCGACCGCTGGCCGGATCATTCCGCTTGGCGCCGCTCATCTCTGCCATCGGCATGTCGATCTTTCTTTCCAACTTCGTGCAAGTTGCCCAGGGCCCGCGCAACAAGCCCGTCCCCCCGATGTTGAACGATACGATCGAGATCCCCATCGGCAGCGGCTACGCCACCATCTCCGAAAAGCAGTTCCTCATCTTCGCCGTCACCGCCATCCTCCTCGTCGCCTTTTGGGCGCTGGTACAGAAGACGAAACTCGGACGCGCTCAGCGCGCCTGTGAGCAGGACCGCCGCATGGCCGCACTGCTCGGGATTGACGTCAACCGCACTGTGTCGCTCACCTTTGTCATCGGCGGTGCGCTGGCCGCCGTCGCCGGCATGATGTTCATGACCTACTACGGTGTGGTCAATTTCTCCGACGGCTTCACCCCGGGCGTCAAAGCCTTCACCGCGGCCGTTCTCGGCGGCATCGGCTCGATTCCTGGAGCCGTTATTGGCGGCCTGCTCATCGGTCTCATCGAGACCATGTGGTCGGCCTACTTCTCTATCGATTATAAAGACGTCGCCGCGTTCTCGATTCTCGCCATCGTGCTAATTTTCATGCCCTCCGGCTTGCTTGGGCGCCCCGACGTCGAAAAGGTTTGATCTATGACTTCTGGCAGCCAAGGCGGGCTGCCGCCCGCATCGCACTCCATGCAGGCTATTCTGAAGGATGCCGCGATCTGGGCGCTCGTGACGCTCGGCCTGTGCTTCCCGATTGTCGCCTTCCGCACCGATCGCGACCTGTCGCTGCAAACGTCGATCGACCCTCGCCCGTGGCTCGTCCTGTTCACCGTTCTGACGGTCTTCGTCGGCCGGCTTCTCTGGCGACTCTACGCACACCCCAAACGGCCCAGGCGCGTTCTTTTTCCGCCCCTCGACCTCTCCGATCACCACAAGATCTGGGCACCGCGTATCGGCCTTGGCTTGCTTTTACTTTTTCCCTGTATCACCCTGCTGATCACCGGTCAGGGCGGCGCCATCAAGTGGATCGACAATTTCGGCGTCCAGATCCTCATCTACATAATGCTGGCCTGGGGTCTCAATATCGTCGTCGGCCTCGCCGGCCTGCTAGATCTCGGGTACGTCGCCTTCTACGCCGTCGGTGCCTACACCTACGCCATCATCGCCGCCTATGTGATCCCCGCGACGATTCCGGTGCTCGGCCCCTGGGCGTTCTGGATCTGCCTGCCGCTTGCTGGCGTCCTCGCCGCGTTCTGGGGCATGCTGCTCGGCTTTCCCGTGCTGCGCCTGCGCGGCGACTATCTCGCTATCGTCACGCTGGCCTTCGGCGAGATCATCCGCCTCGTACTCATCAACTGGGTCGCGCTGACCAACGGCAACGCCGGCATCCAGACGCCGCGTATCACCTTCTTCGGCCTGCCGTTCACCTCGCGCACCGGCGAAACCACTTTCGCCGATGTCATATCGCTGCCCGGCACATCCGCCGTGCACCGGTCGGTGTTCCTCTATTATGTGATCTTAGCGCTCGCGCTGCTCGTCGCCTTCGTCACCCAGCGCATGCGGCGCCTTCCCATCGGCCGCGCCTGGGAAGCATTGCGCGAAGATGAGATCGCCTGCCGCTCCCTCGGCATCAACACCGTCAACACCAAGCTGACTGCCTTCGCCATGGGCGCGATGTTCGGCGGCCTTGCCGGTGCGTTCTTTGGCGCGCGCCAGGGCTTCGTCAATCCGCGCTCGTTCGAGTTCATGGAATCCGCAACGATCCTCGCCATCGTCGTGCTCGGCGGTATGGGCTCGCTATTCGGCGTCGCCGTTGCCGCCGTCGTCGTCATCGGCGGCATTGAGCTGCTGCGCGAGCTCGACTGGCTGAAGGCGATCTTCGGCCCGAGCTTCGATCCGGCCCAGTACCGCATGCTGATCTTCGGCCTCGCCATGGTGCTGGTGATGATCTGGCGCCCGCGCGGCCTCATCGCCTCGCGCGAGCCATCGATCACCCTAAACGAGGATGCCAAGGCAATCTCCGGCGCGCATGTGCAGGAGGGCCACGGCTGATGCGCTGGCTCCGCGACCCTCTGCTCATCGTCGAAGGGCTCACCATGCGCTTCGGCGGTCTCATTGCCGTTCGCGATCTGTCTTTCTCTGTCGGCCGCGGCGACATCACCTCACTGATCGGTCCCAACGGCGCAGGCAAGACCACCGTCTTCAACTGCATCACCGGCTTCTACAAACCGACGAGCGGCCTGATCGTACTATCCACAGACGGTCCCATCGAACCCAGTGCCGTCGCCGCGCTGACCGATTCCAGCCACCGCTACGTCACTCGCGAGAACCACAGCCGCAGCGGGCTCTTCCTGCTCGAGCGTATGCCCGACTTCGAGATTGCCAAGCGCGCGCGCGTTGCTCGCACCTTCCAGAACATCCGCCTCTTCTCCGGCATGACGGTGCTCGAAAACCTCATCGTCGCGCAGCACAACCCGCTGATGCACGCGTCCGGCTGGTCGCTGCTCGGCCTCTTCGGCGCCGACAGCTACAAAGCCGCGCAAGCAGCAGCCGTCGATGTCGCGCGCTACTGGCTGGACCGCATCGGCCTTTTGCACCGCGCCGACGACGCCGCCGGCGCGCTCCCCTATGGCGATCAGCGCCGTCTCGAAATCGCGCGCGCCATGTGCACCGACCCTGTCCTGCTCTGCCTCGACGAGCCCGCCGCCGGCCTCAACCCACGCGAAAGCCTCGCCCTCAACGAGCTGCTGCGCACCATCCGCGATGAGCACGCAACGTCCATCCTGCTCATCGAACACGACATGTCGGTGGTGATGGAAATTTCCGACCACGTCATCGTGCTGGAGTACGGCGTCAAAATTTCCGACGGCACCCCGCAGAGCGTGAAGGCCGACCCTAAGGTCATCGCCGCCTACCTCGGCGTCGAGGACGACGAAGTCGCCGAAGCGGAAGCTGAGGTCGGCCTATGACGAGCGCCCCCGCCCTCTTGTCCCTGCGCGGCATCACCGCCCGCTACGGCAGCATCACCGCTCTGCACGGCGTCGACGTCGATGTCCCCCAAGGCGAGATCGTCACGCTCATCGGAGCAAACGGCGCCGGCAAGTCGACGCTGATGATGACCATCTTCGGCAACCCGCGGGCAGCTTCAGGCAGCATCGTCTTCAACGGCCGCGACATCACCCAGATGCCGACGCACGAAATCGCCCGCCTCGGTCTCGCCCAGTCGCCTGAAGGCCGTCGCATCTTCGGTCGCATGACCGTCGAGGAAAATCTCCGTCTCGGCGCCGAGTTCACCGGTGGCGACCACGACTATGAAACCGAGCTGGCGCGCGTCACCGCCATCTTCCCGCGTCTCAAAGAACGCATGCATCAGCGCGGCGGCACGCTATCGGGCGGCGAGCAACAGATGCTCGCCATCGCCCGCGCGCTGATGAGCCGGCCGAAGCTGCTCTTGCTCGACGAACCATCGCTCGGCCTCGCCCCGCTCATCGTCAAGCAGATCTTCAAGGTGATCGCCGAGCTCAACGCCCGCGAGGGCCTCACCGTCTTCCTCGTCGAGCAGAACGCCTTTCATGCGCTCCGCTTGGCGCACCGCGCCTACGTCATGGTCAACGGCCGCATCACCTTGAGCGGAACGGGTCAGGAGCTTCTGGCGAGCCCCGAGGTGCGTGCCGCGTACCTTGAGGGCGGACGTCACTAGGAGAAGCAGAACGCGATGGGCTTTTACGAGACTGGCGACAATGGACTTTGGATCTTTCTGCTCATCACCGTCCTGATCGGAGGGGCGGCGGCGCACGCTGCAGGGTCCGCCATCGCCTCCACTTGGCGTCCCACCTGGCAGGTGTTCACATCGGCTTTTCTGCTCACCTGCGCCGTCCGCTTCCTCCACTACGCGCTGTTCCAAGAGCCTCTGCTCTCGCTGCGCAACTTCATCGTCGACTACATCGTCGTCGCAACGGCGTGCGCTTGGGGCTTTCGCATGACCCGCGTGCGCCAGATGATTGAGCAATATCCGTGGGCTTACGAGCGCGCTGGATTTTTCTGGTGGCGACGCAAAGGCACTTCCCCTCGACCGCGGGGATGACATTTCCCATAATTCGGACAAACATGCCGCACTTCTTGTCCGCGAGCTTCCTTCCCCCGTCCGCCGTTCACCCCGAGAGGTTCTAATGAAACCAGCAACAGCTTTCGCAGCCTTGGCGATCGCCATCACCGCCCTTGTCGCCGGCTGCGATAGCGGACCCGAAAAGCTGAAATTCGGCGTTGCTGGTCCCATGACCGGTACCGATGCAGCCTTCGGCACTCAGCTCAAGAACGGAGCCGAACAGGCCGTGGCGGATATCAACGCCGCCGGCGGCATCAATGGACAGCAGGTCGAGCTTCTCGTTGGCGATGACGCGGCCGACCCACGCCAGGGCGTCTCCGTCGCTAACAACTTCCTCGGCGAGGGCGTCCGTTTCGTCATCGGCCACTTCAACTCGGGCGTCACCATTCCGGCATCTGAGGTCTACGTCGAGAATGGCATGCTGATGATCACGCCGGGCTCCACCAACCCGGTCGTCACCGAGCGGAACATGTGGAACGTGTTCCGCACTTGCGGCCGCGACGACCAGCAGGGCGCCGTTGCCGGCAACTACATCGCCCAGAACTTCAAGGATAAGAAGGTCGCCATCCTCGACGACAAGACGCCTTACGGCCAGGGCCTCGCCAACGAGACTCGTAAAGCCATGCAGGCCGGCGGCGTCTCCGAAGCGCTGTCTGAAAGCGTCAGCGCCAACGAGAAGGATTTCAGCGCCCTCGTCTCCAAGCTGAAGAACGCGGGCATCGATCTGGTCTACTGGGGTGGCGTCCACACCGCTGGCGGCCTCATCCTCCGTCAGATGCGCGAAGGCGGCGTCAACGCCGTCTTCATGTCGGGCGACGGCATCGCCAGCGACGAATTCGCTGCCATCGCCGGCCCCGCCGCCGAGGGCGTGTTGATGACCTTCGGACCCGACCCGCAGAAGCGCCCCGAGGCCAAAGAGGTCATCGAGCGTTTCGAAGCGCGCGAATATAAGCCCGAGGCCTATACCCTCTACAGTTACGCCGCCGTGCAGATTCTGAAGCAGGCCATCGAGGCAACCAAGTCCGTCGATCCCAAGACGGTCGCTGCCTACATGCGCACGGGCGTACCCTTCAACACCGTCATCGGCGATCTCGCCTTCGACGAGAAGGGCGACATAAAGCAGGTGGGCTATGTGCTCTACACCTGGGTCAAGCAGCCCGATGGGCGCCTCACCTACGTCCAGAACTGACGCGCACAACGCGTCCTCGACCAGACAAAACAAAAGCGCCGGGGTATGACCTCGGCGCTAATTCATTTCGAAACTTCTCTTGTCCGCCTATGCGCGACATTGCTGGTCGCGTCTTATTCTTGAGCTTCAGGCGAAGCCCCCGGCGGCCGAATTATCAGTCGCGGCCCTGCGAAGCAGCCAGGCACTCAGCAACAAGCTGCCGCTCGATGAGCACTAGATCGTCCGGCACCTTGATGCCGGCCTGACGATAACCACGAATCTTAGCCTGCACCTTCGCATAGCCCTCACGCGGATCGTCCGTTTGCTCCAGCTCGGAATTGAGCTGCGCGATCTCACCTTGCATTTGGTTAGACATTACGCGGCCTTTGCCCTCGTTGTTTTCCTACCTTCTTGCGCCCGGTCAAATCCCGGTCGAGGCATCCTGGTTATAGGAGTCTACGCGATGCCTCTAAGTAACTTTTCGTTTCACTCCCACACCTTCAAGAGTAGAGCCGTGATTTCGAACGCTAACGTGACAATCTGTCCACAGTGTCGACTACCGCGGCGCAGCGTTACGAGAATGTAATTGTGGCGCATGCTTGACGTTGCTGGAACACGGCAACAACAACGGAAGTAATTCTTGGGTGCGTTGCAGCAATATCGCGGCACTGTGGGCTTTGTGCCCGCTTGGACTTCGCTAAACTGCAACAAACAAGTATTCCAGCAGATACCCATCATTAGTCTTCCGATTGAAGACCAGGGCCGGTGTCTGCTACGGGTCCGCTCTCCTTTCTCTCCCCCGTGAGGCCCAAGAATGATTCCGCGCTACAGCCGCCCCGAGATGGTTTCGATCTGGGACGCTGAAACCCGCTTCCGCATCTGGTTCGAGATCGAGGCTCACGCCGCCACGGCAATGGCCGAGCTCGGGGTGATCCCGCACCACGCCGCCAAGAAGATCTGGGACAAGGGCCGCCACGCGAAGTTCGACATCGAGCGCATCGACGAAATCGAACGCGAGACCAAGCACGACGTCATCGCCTTCCTCACCCACCTCGCCGAAATCGTCGGTCCCGAAGCGCGCTTCGTGCACCAGGGCATGACCTCGTCCGACGTGCTCGATACCTGCCTCAACGTGCAGATGAAGCGCGCCGCCGACCTGTTGATCGCCGATGTCGATGCCCTGCTCGCCGCATTGAAGCGCCGCGCCCTTGAGCACAAGACGACACCGAGCATCGGCCGCAGCCACGGCATACATGCCGAGCCCGTCACGTTCGGCCTGAAGCTCGCCTACGCCTACGCCGAGTTCGACCGCGCACGCCAGCGCCTCATCGCCGCCCGCGACGAGATCTCGACCTGCGCCCTCTCCGGCGCCGTTGGCACCTTCGCCAACATCGATCCGCGCATCGAGGTGTACGTCGCCGAGAAGATGGGCCTGAAGCCGGAGCCCGTCTCCACGCAGGTTATCCCGCGCGACCGCCACGCCATGTACTTCGCCACCCTTGCCGTGGTCGCTTCGTCGATGGAGCGTCTGGCCATCGAGATCCGGCATCTGCAGCGCACCGAGGTTCTGGAAGCCGAGGAGTTCTTCTCCGCCGGCCAGAAGGGCTCCTCTGCCATGCCGCACAAGCGCAACCCGGTGCTCACCGAGAACCTCACCGGCCTCGCCCGCATGGTGCGCGCCTACGCGCTCCCCGCCATGGAGAACGTCGCCCTCTGGCACGAGCGCGACATCTCCCATTCCTCCGTCGAGCGCATGATCGGCCCCGACGCCACCGTGACGCTAGACTTTGCACTCACGCGCCTCACCGGCGTCATCGACAAGCTCGTCGTCTACCCCGAGAACATGCAGAAGAACCTCGACAAGCTCGGCGGCCTGCATAACTCGCAGCGCGTGCTGCTTGCCTTGACGCAAGCCGGCGCCTCTCGCGAGGACGCCTATCGCCTTGTCCAGCGCAACGCGATGAAGACGTGGCTCGAGGGCAAGGACTTCCTCGCCGAGCTCAAGGCCGACAAGGACGTGACCGACAAGCTCTCCGCGGCCGAACTCGAGGCGATGTTCGACCTCGGCTACCACTTCAAGCACGTCGATACGATCTTCAACCGCGTGTTCGGCGAGGCCTGATCGCAACCCGCATGAATTCCACCGCCAGCCGCGCGGTCGGCTATGCCTGCGCCGCCACCGGCGCCGCCTTCTTTTCCACCAAGGCGATTTTCGTGAAGCTCGCCTTCACGGAGCAGGTGGATGCATCGCTGATGCTCGCTTACCGGATGCTGTTTGCAACGCCCGTGTTCGTTGCCATCGGCATCTGGGCCTACGCCCAGCGCCGCGCCAAGGGACTGCCCCCGCCTGAAGCATCGAGCGTCATCTGGGCGGTGCTCGTCGGCTTCCTCGGCTTCTATGTGGCCTCCGCCTTCGACTTCGCCGGCCTGCAATACATCAACGCCGGGCTGGAACGGCTGGTGCTGTTCACCTACCCGCTGTTCGTGATGTTCATCGGCGCGGCCCTTTACCGCCAGCCCATCACCGCGTTTGGCATCGCTGCAGCGCTCGTCACCTACGCCGGGCTTGCGATCGTGTTCATCACCGACCTGCCGACAGGCGGCCACGACACCGTCATCGGCATGTTGCTGGTGCTCGGCGCCGCCATCTCGTTCGCCTGGCACCAGATCCTCGCCAAGCGCTGCATCGTACCGCTCGGCCCCGTGCTCTTCACCAGCATCGCACTTTCATCAGCGGGAATCTTCTGCGTCGCCCACCATCTCATCTTCGGCGGCGGCAACTTCGCTGCCAGCCCGCGCTTCCTCTGGCTCTCGTTCGGCTGCGCCATGGTAGCGACTGTTTTGCCGACCTTCCTGATCAACGCCGGGCTCTCACGCACGTCCCCACAAGCCGTGTCGATGATCGCGACGCTCTCACCCATCGTCACCATAGGGCTCGCCATCCAGCTCCTTGGCGAGCCGTTCACTCTGCCCGATGCGATCGGCTCCGCGCTCGTGCTTGCCGGCGTCGGCGTCTTCACCTGGGGTGACTCGCGCAGCAAGACACTCCCTACGCCACCCGATCCCGAGGTCGACTCCGCCGCAGCGGAAATCCGGCCGACCTAGCGCCCCCCGCACAAGCTCTCACAGGGCACCCCATCCTTATCGCGATCGAGCGCGCGCACCCCGCACGTCGTCAGATAGAACCGCGCTTCCGCACAGCTCTGCATCTCGCCGCACTTGCGCTTGCCCGCGCATATGAATGACTGCGTCTCCTCCGCCCCGTCAGGCACGCCATCGCTCTTGGGGAGCGGGGCCGTCATCCCCGGCAGCGTCGGCCCGCGGCGGCGCAGGTATTCATCCATCGTCTTCCCGCACACGTTCTCGCATGGGATGCCGTCGTTATCGGCGTCCCGCGCGCCTTCGCCACAAGCCGACAGATGATAATAGGCTTCCGCGCAGTTCATCATTTGACCGCACAGCTTCTCGGCGCAATCAAACGCGTGCGCCGGCATCACCACCACAAGGCTCAGCAAGAGAACGGCAATGCGTGTGGCGTGTGGAGGCATGGCGCGAGCTGCGGATGCGGAAAGCACCATAGGTAACAGCGAACCGCGACGAAGCATGCGATCCATTAGCGGTTTTGGTTTAATCTGCCGCTCCGGGGACCAGCCATGCTGACCGTGCTGAAAATGATAGAACCTGCCTTCAGGCGCCGGCTCGCGATCACCGCTGCGGCCCTCGCCGCCTACTGTCTCGGCACCAACATCCCGCTACCCGGGATAGACCCAGCCGCCCTCGCGCAGGTCGCCAACCAGGACCCCGAGACGATCACCCATCTTTCGGTCTTCGCCATCGGCATCATGCCTCTGCTCAACGCTATGATTCTCTTCGAGGCGGCAAAGTTGCTGCTCCCCGCCATCCGCCGCTGGGAAGCCGCTACACCCCGCAACGTTTACCGCATGTGGTACGCGCTCGTCGGCCTTTCGCTGCTCCTCGCCGTACTCCAGGCGGGCGGCCTCGCAACCGCGCTGGAGGACATAGGTGGCCTCGTCATAGAGCCGGGGCACGCTTTCCGCACCACCGCCATCGCCACTCTCGTCGCTGGCTCGATCGTGACCATCTCCCTGATGATCGTCATCGACACCGCCGGCACCGGGTTCGGTCTTTGGTGGCTGTTCCTGGCCAACGGGCTGATCCAATTGCCGCGCACCTCGGCCGTCCTCGCCGTCGCTACGTCGAGCGGCGAATACGCTGCCGGATCTCTCTTGCTCGCGCTCGCCTTCACCGCGCTTGCCATCGCCGCGGTGGTCAATCTGGTTCTTGCCGCCCGGGCCGCACCCGCAACGGTACACGCCACCCTGTGGACCCCGATTATCGCTCTCACGGCGATCACACCCGCGATGTTCACGCTCGGGCTCTTCGCCACCTGGAGCCTCGACCGCGCCACCGACATCGCTCTACCGGGGAGCGTCCCGTGGTATGTAGCTCTGGCGGTCGTAGTAGCGCTTGTCGTCTGGCTCTACCGCCGCTCTTACGCTGCTGCAGGCATTGGCTTCCCAATCCCCTCAGCACCGATCATCGCCAGCCTCGCGGCCATCGTCATTGGAGGCGCACTGCTCGAGCAGTATTTCGCCGTCGTCCAGCCGCTTGGCGGCACGCAGCTCATCATCGCCGCCGTCGTGGGGGCCTCGATGTTGATCGAGTGGAGAAAAAGCGCGCAACCGGAAGAGCAAGCGCAGCAGTCTGCGTGAGCTAGCGCTGCGCTACCGAACAGGAAATCAGTCTTCCGGACGGAACAGATAGCTGGCGCGCAGCGTCACGAGCGACAGGTTGGCGTTTCCTGTGACCGCCGCAGGATCGCCGATCGGAATGCCAATCAGGCAAAGATCGCACGAGGCTGCTGTCGAGAGATCGAGGTCGACATACTGATAGTCGATGCCGACGATAAAGCTCGGATGCCAAGCGTATTCGACGCCACCGCCGATCGTCCAGCCATCGACAAAATCCGATGTGGAAGCCGAGGAAAAAACACCATTGGAGTTAAACCCGGAAGCAGAGAGAGTGGCATTGCCGCCCGCCCAGCCGCCTTTGACGTAGACCATCGTGCGGTCCCACGTGTAGCCAATGCGCGGCTCCACGAACAGCAGCCAGTCGATTTCCGTCTTGAAGGTATCTGTGGAAACAACCGGGCTCGTCGATTGATTGAGCCCCATGCCTATGAACGAGGCTTCAAGGCCAAAGATCCAGTTGCCCATCTGGATGTTGCCGCCACCGAACACGCCGCCCTGGAAACTGCTCGGCGAAAAGCTCGCGCCACCAGGGGCGTCGAACTCGCTGTAGTTCTCATCCCAGCTGATGTCGCTCCACACGCCACCGACCTTGCCGCCGATGTACATGCCGCTCCAGTCGGTCACGCACTGGCAGTCCGTCATCGGCGTGCCCGGAACCCAGCGCCCTGGCTGTCCCGGCTGCCATGCATCGGCCTGAGCCTGCTGTGCCCCCAGAACCAGCGACCCGGCCGCCACCGCGGCCAGCACCAGTTGTTCCATCAGCTTTGGCTTGCGCATGCATCACCGCAGAATCGATTTTTTCCCTCTTGCTCTTCTAAGGTGAGTCGCCATTTGCGCATAACTTGTCCGCACGATTTCCACGCGCGACCAACACGAGGCATGCATGAAAACAGCAGACGTCGACATCCTCACCGTGCCGGGCTGGCTCGACTCGGGCCCCGACCACTGGCAGTCCCGCTGGGAGCGCAACCTCGCCACCGCAAAGCGCATCGCACAGGATGACTGGCACGCGCCGGACAAGAACGCGTGGGTGTCGAACATCGTCTCGGCTGTCGGCAACGCGACGCGGCCCGCCGTGCTCGTTGCGCATAGCCTCGGCGTCATTGCCGTCGCCTATGCCGCGCCCCAGCTGCAAGGCAAAGTCGTCGGCGCATTCCTCGTCGCCCCCGCCGATGTGGACAACTCATCCGCTTGGCCGCCCAATCAGGGACACGCCTGGCCCGCCGACAGCTTCGGCTTTGCGCCGGTGCCGATGCACCCTCTCGGTTTTCCTGCGCTGGTCCTCGCCGCCGCCGACGATCCCTTTTGCGCGCAGGACCGCGCCCGGGCGTTTGCCGACGCCTGGGGAGCGGGTTTCGTCGATGTCGGACAGGCCGGCCATATTGCCGACCATTCTGGACACGGACCCTGGCCGGACGGATTGCTCCGCTTCGGTAAGTTCCTCGCCGGCCTCAGCGCCTGAGGGCCCGCGTTAGCGCGAGCCTTCGATCTCGCCGACCGCCTTGGCCAGACACTCAGCCATCTGGGCACGGATGTCGGCGTCCGGAATGCTCACGCCAGCTGCAGCGAAGTCGCTGTGAATCTTACGAAAAACGTCCTCATCGCCCTTCTCCTGAAGGTCGGCCTTGAGGACCGAGCGGACGTAATCTTCCAGCGCCGCGCCCATGATTCCCAGCTTCGCTGCGGCCCACTCCGCCAGCAGCTTGTTCCGCCGAGCCTCAGCCCGGAACTTAAGGTCTTGATCCAGCGCGAATTTCTTCTCGAAACCCTTCTCGCGATCGTCAAACGTGGTCATTCGTCTCTCCACCTGAGCATGTCGCCGCAGGGCCTCACCCCATAGCAGAAAAGGTTGCAGCTCCCGCCATGAAAACTGCGGCCGCCGGAGCCATAACCCGGCCCCTTGCGGCATTCAATGACCAGTTCCAATCCGTTAGCGACACTTGCGACCTTTCCCATCCTTAAGATTGTTTCCAGGGATGGGTTCGGCTAGTGTCCCCCTGGGTGTCCGACCATCCTAGCCGTCTCCCCATCTTCGGCACCTGCAGACAAGAAAAAACAGCAAATACAACAGCTTATATCTTGCCGGCAGGTCGGCTCGATCGTCGCACAGCATAGAATTTCAAGTCGAAGGACAAAGGCTCAAATGAACAGGCGTCGTCGCATCTATGAGGGCAAGGCCAAGGTGCTTTACGAAGGCCCCGAGCCCGGCACGCTCATCCAGCATTTCAAGGATGACGCCACTGCGTTCAACGCCAAGAAGCACGCGCTCATCGAAGGCAAGGGCGTGCTCAACAACCGCATCTCCGAATACGTCTTCCAGCGCCTCGGTGAGATCGGCGTCCCGACGCACTTCATGCGCCGCCTCAACATGCGCGAGCAGCTGATCCGCGAAGTCGAAATCGTTCCGCTCGAAGTCGTCGTGCGTAACGTCGCCGCCGGCTCTCTTGCAACGCGCCTCGGCCTCGAGGAAGGCATGCAGCTGCCGCGTTCGATCATCGAGTTCTACTACAAGGACGACGCACTCGGCGATCCGATGGTCTCCGAGGAGCACATCACCGCGTTCGGCTGGGCGACGCCCCAAGAGATCGACGAGATCATGCAGCTCGCGCTGCGCATCAACGACTTCCTCGTCGGCCTCTTCCTCGGCATCGGCATCCGCCTCGTCGACTTCAAGATCGAGTTCGGCCGCCTTTGGGACAACGAGCAGATGCGCATCGTCCTCGCCGACGAGATCAGCCCCGACTGCTGCCGTCTGTGGGACATCGCCACGTCCGACAAGCTCGACAAGGACCGCTTCCGCCGCGACCTCGGTGGTCTTCTCGAGGCCTACCAGGAAGTGGCGCGCCGCCTCGGCGTCTTCACCGGCAACCGCCCGGCCAAGGGCCTCGGCCCTGTGCTGGTCGCGTCCAACCCGTCCGCCAACGGCAAACCCAACTAGGCAGCAGGCAATGGGCAGTCGGAGTGATCTGGCTCTACTGCCCACTGCCTCACTGCCCACTGCCATCGCGAAGCGATCCATGAAAGCCCGCATCCGCATCACGCTCAAGAACGGCGTCCTCGATCCGCAGGGGAAGGCCATCCAGAACGCGCTCGCCGCGCTCGGTATCGGTGGCGTCGACGACGTCCGCCAAGGCAAGTACATCGAGGTCCAGCTTTCCGAGACCGACGAGGCCCGCGCCAAGGAAACGGTCGAGCGTATGTGCAAGGACCTGCTCGCCAACTCCGTCATCGAGAACTACAGCTACGAGCTGGCCGCCTGAGATGCGTTTGCGGCGCCCCGCAGTATGGCTGGCCGGACTGATCCTGCCGGCCGCTGCGATCGCCCAGAGCAATCTGACCAGCAATCTGACCAGCAATCCGAGCAATCCACCCGACATCGACTGCTCGCTCGGCTTCGAGGCGCTGCGTGCCGCCGTTCAGGCGCTGCCCAGCGCCCAGACCGGCGAAGGCAGCGGCTTTGAAGTCGTCATGGTTTCGCGCCCCGATGTGTGGCGTGCCGAAATCTCGATCACGACCAGCTGGCATCCTGCCTACCCCGCTGTCACCATGCGAACCTTCCGCAAACAGGTGACCGGCGTGTGGACCGCTCAGAGCAAGTCTTGCGGATACGGCGACCAGAGCCAGTTCGCCGCTCTTGTCGAACAGATGAAGGCCGGCGATAAGTCGCTCACCGACGCTTCCCGCGCAGCCGTCGACCGCGCCAAGGCCAGTAAATCACCCCTCGCGCCCCCGAACTGACGTGACCACCAGGTAGAGCCCAAATGCTACGCGCTTCCGTCATCGTCTTCCCCGGCTCCAACTGCGACCGCGACGTGCAGGTGGCCATCGAGAAGATCACCGGCTTCCCCGTGAAGATGGTCTGGCACGGCGATGCCTCGGTGCCGGCCTCCGACCTGATCGTACTGCCGGGCGGCTTCTCGTACGGCGACTACCTGCGCTGCGGCGCCATGGCCGCCCATTCGCCCATCATGCGCGACGTCATCGCCAAGGCGAAGGCCGGCACGCCCGTGCTCGGCATCTGCAATGGCTTCCAAGTCCTGTGCGAGTCGGGGCTCCTCCCCGGCGTCCTGATGCGCAACGCCTCGCTCAAGTTCATCTGCCGTGACGTCACGCTGCGTGTCGACAACGCCAAGACCTTCTTCACCAACTGCTACCGCAAGGACCAGATCGTCCGCCTGCCGGTCGCGCACGCAGAAGGCAACTACTTCGCCGACACAGAGACGCTCGACCGCCTCGAGGGCGAGGGCCGCGTCGTGTTCCGCTATTGCGATGAAGCCGGCGAAGCAACGCCCGAGGCAAACCCCAACGGCGCCCAGCGCAACATTGCCGGCATCTGCAGCGAGAACGGCCGCGTTGTCGGCCTGATGCCGCATCCCGAGCGCCTGTTCGAATTGCCGTTGGGCGGAGCCGACGGCCGCCGCATGTTCGAAAGCGCCTTGGTCAGCGCCCTCGAGCCAATGGTCTAAGGCTTCAAGCCCGGGGGCTCAGCCCGCCGCACCCTTGCCGCGACCCGAAGCCGGCGATGGGATGGCGGCAACTTCCGCCGCTTCGATCGCGCTCTTGCGTGTGCCGATGCCATAGAGGCCGGCAAGCAGGGCAGCGAGCAACATGGTCGTCCTGGTCGCGGACATTGCACTTCTGTCTCTGAAATCGCCCGCCCTGCACGAAAGCGGGCTCAAAAAAGAAACGCGCCGAACCGAAGCCCGACGCGCCCTTGCCACCTCATCTAGAAGGCGGCTCGTCTACCCGCTGCTTCTTACCGTGCGACAGGCGTGTAAGCCGTCTGCTGCATCGTCTCGACCGACATCGCGGTGGCAGCCGGACCGCAGTAGAAGGCCAGCTCCTTGCCTTCGCCGGTGTCGAAGGACACGCGCTGTCCGGCCTTCACTGCAGCACGGAAGCGCGTCGGCATGATTTCGACGACACCCGCGCCCGTCGGCTCTTCCCCGACGACCAGCGTGAGTTGGCAGATGCCCGAAACGGGTTCGAAGTAGCCGATCGCGTGCTTGCTTCCGACGTGGACGCTGACGGCGTGCATCGGCTTGAATGTCTTTTGCTCCTCGCTTGCGGTGGCACCCTGAACGGTGAGTGCGGTGAACCCTGCAAGCATGGCGGCAACAATAGTGCCCTTCTTGATCGCGGACATGCTCCAGCTCCTTTTGCTGCGAGAGAAGGCCGACGGGTTGGCAACTAGGGAGAACGCCCCGTCAGCGACAAGGACATAGTTAAGCTCCGGAGCGGGCGACGAAAATGCAGAATGGTGCATCGCAGCAATGATCCCGGCGCAGCGCGCAACTGTCGCGGGTAGTCGCCTGAGCCTACCCCACCGGGTAGCCAGCCGCAGTTTGCCTCCCACGTGCAACGAAGCAATTGCGCAGCATCTTCCGGCCTTTTCCGTGCGCCGAGTCTGTCAATGATTGCTCCGTGCGCACATCAACGCAGCCCACGCCGCACCACCCCCGCTTGAGCGATGTCATTGCACCGTCGCATGGCTGGCGGTTGCCTCGATCCCCTCGGCCCGCTGCGCCACACCTGCAGGGCGACAACGCCGAGCGTCGCGGCTATAAGCGCTGGCATCTGCCCCCTCAGAATCGCTCCTGAGCCATCACACGAGCCAGCAGAAGCCCCGCGCATGGATGCAAAGACCGAGAGCATGTCCGCCAGCACCGCCTCCACAGAATTCACAATCACCCCGGAGATCGTCGCTGAGCACGGCCTCAAACCGGACGAATACAAGCGCCTTCTGAAAATCCTCGGCCGCGAGCCGAGCTACACCGAGCTCGGCATCTTCTCGGTCATGTGGTCCGAGCACTGCTCTTACAAATCATCGCGTGTCTGGCTGCGCACTTTGCCCACGACCGGCAAGCAGGTGATCCAGGGCCCCGGCGAGAACGCCGGCGTGGTCGACCTGGGTGATGGCGACGCCGTCGTCTTCAAAATGGAAAGCCACAACCACCCGAGCTACATCGAGCCCTATCAGGGCGCGGCCACCGGCGTGGGCGGCATCATGCGCGACGTCTTCACCATGGGCGCGCGCCCCGTCGCTAACCTCAACGCCCTGCGCTTCGGCGCCCCCGACCACCCCAAGACGCGCCACCTCGTCGACGGCGTCGTCGCCGGCATCGGCGGTTATGGCAATTGCGTCGGCGTGCCGACCGTCGGCGGCGAGACCAACTTCGACGCGGGCTACAACAACAACATCCTCGTCAACGCCATGTGCGCCGGCCTCGCCCGCGCCGACAAGATCTTCTACTCGGCCGCCAAGGGCGTCGGCCTGCCCGTCGTCTACGTCGGCTCCAAGACCGGCCGCGACGGCATCCACGGCGCCACCATGGCCTCCGCCGAGTTCGACGATAAATCCGACGAGAAGCGCCCCACCGTTCAGGTCGGCGATCCATTCACCGAGAAGCTGCTCATCGAGGCCTGCCTCGAGCTGATGGAGAAGGACGTCATCATCGCCATCCAGGACATGGGCGCCGCCGGCCTTACGTCCTCCTCGTGCGAGATGGCCGACAAGGGCGGCGTCGGCATCACGCTGAACCTGGACCACGTGCCCCAGCGCGAAGCGGCCATGACCGCCTACGAGATGATGCTCTCGGAAAGCCAGGAGCGAATGCTGATTGTGCTGAAGCCCGGCTCGGAAGCCGAGGCCGAGGCTATCTTCCACAAATGGGGGCTCGACTTCGCCATTGTCGGCGAGACCACCGACACCGGCCGCATGATCGTCACCCACCACGGCAAGGTCGAAGCCGACATCCCGGTGACGACGCTTGCCAACTCCGCGCCCGTCTATGAGCGCCCCTGGTACCCGACGACGCCGCCCAAGATGATTCTGCCCGAGTGGGTCCCGGCGCCGAACGCCATGCTCGATACCCTGAAGACGCTGATGGGCGGCCCCGCCCTCGCCTCGCGTCGCTGGATCTGGGAGCAGTACGATCACATGGTCATGGGCGACACCGTGCAGCGCCCCGGCGGCGATGCCGCCGTCGTGCGCGTCCACGGAACGCAGAAGGGTCTAGCGCTCGCTTGCGACGTCACCCCGCGCTACGTCGCTGCCGATCCCGCCATGGGCACCAAGCAAGCTGTCGTCGAAACCTGGCGCAACCTCACCGCCGTCGGCGCTGATCCGCTCGCCATCACCGACAACATGAACTTCGCCAACCCCGAGCGCCCCGAAGTCATGGGCCAGTTCGTCGGCTCGGTGAAAGGCATGGCCGAAGCCTGCCGCGTGCTCGACTATCCCGTCGTCTCCGGCAACGTCTCGCTCTACAACGAGACCAACGGCGTCGGCATTCCTCCCACCCCCGCCATCGGTGGCGTCGGCCTCATCCCCGACGTCGCGCACATGGCCGACATCAAGCTGAAGCGCGAGAGCGATCTGCTGATTGTCATTGGCCGCGAAGCCGGGCACCTCGGCCAGTCGCTCTATCAGGAGCTGGCGACCGGCAAGTTCGAGGGCGCCCCGCCCCCCGTCGACCTCGCCGACGAGATTAAGGCCGGCCGTCTCGTGCGCGCTCTGATCCGCGAAGGCAAGGTTTCCACCGTGCACGACGTGTCCGATGGTGGCCTGCTCGTCGCCATCGCCGAGATGGCCCTCGCCGGTAACATGGGCGCCGACATCTTCGCCTACGAAGGGCGCTTGCCGGCCCACGCCATCTGGTTCGGCGAGGATCAGGGGCGCTACGTAGTGGCCGTCGACCCGATGCTGGCCGAGCAGGTGCTGGAACGCGCCCGCCTGCTCGCTCTCCCAGCCCGCATCGTGGCCCGCACCGGCGGCGACACCATCGCCCTCAAGGGCGAGCAACCGCTGACCCTGGCCGACCTGCGCGCCGCCAACGAAGGCTGGCTCCCCGCCTTTATGGCCGGCCCGCACTGATCATCGTTTCGAGGGGCGCTCTGGGCCTCAAGCTGTCGGAAAACCTACAAATCCGACAGTCAAGTTGTTCGTTGGGCTCGCCGAAAAATCAGCTTATGCTTTCGCTGAGACAGCTTTTCTAGGAGGTGCGCACATGGCTATGGATTCCGGTGAGATCGAGCGACTGATCAAAGCCAAGTTCCCCAATGCGCAGATTGAGATCCGGGACCTTGCCGGCGACGGCGACCACTATGCAGCCCACGTCGTAGCCCCTGAATTCGTGGGTAAAACGCGCGTACAGCAGCATCAGATGGTTTACGAAGCCCTCGGCGGCCGCATGGGTGGTGCCCTGCACGCCCTCGCGCTCACGACCGCAGCGCCCTGAGCAAAAGCCCTATCTCAAAGCCCATCGATCCTGCGGGGCCCCAGCGGCCGGTTGACCCGGCCTCACCGCTCCGATTGACTTTGCCGCGCGGCGGCACACATTTCGCAACAGACTTCGCATTAGAAGACTTCGCATCAGACATGAATGCCGGCACGCGCCGGCAAGAGGCCGAACACGGAAGGACGCCACATGACCACCCCCCAGCAGGACGTACAGGACTGGATCCGCAACACGCTCGCAACGAACGACGTCGTCCTGTTCATGAAGGGTAACAAGAACATGCCCCAGTGCGGATTTTCCGCTCAGGTCGACCATATTCTTCGTCTGCTCGGCGTCGACTTCAAAGACATCAACGTCCTGCAGGACCTCTCGATCCGCGAGGGCATCAAGTCGTTCTCGAACTGGCCGACCATCCCGCAGCTCTACGTCAAGGGTGAGTTCGTCGGCGGCTGCGACATCATCCGCGAGATGCTCGAGGCTGGCGAGCTGACCGCCCTCTTCGATGAGAAGGGCGTCGCCTACGACAAGAGCAAGATCGCCGTCGCCTGAGCCAGCACGCGCGGCCGCACATCGGCAGCCGGTCCGGCAAGAGTGAGATGATATAAGGGCGCCTCCGGGCGCCCTTTGCTTTATACGGGCGCGTATCAGCTGTCAGCGCTGGAGCTACACCGCATGCAGAAGCACCGGATCTACACAACGAGCTTCGCAAGCATCTATCCGCACTACGTCGCCAAGGCCGAAAGGAAAGGCCGCACGAAGGCGGAGGTCGACCGGATCATCGCCTGGCTGACCGGCTACGATCACAAAGGATTGGAGCGGATCCTGAATGACAAGACCGATTTCGAAACCTTCTTTGCCAAGGCGCCCAAGCTCAATCCGGCTCGCGCATTGATCAAGGGCGTCGTCTGCGGCGTGCGCGTAGAGGAAGTCGAAGAGCCCACCATGCGCGAGATCCGCTACCTTGATAAGCTCGTCGATGAGCTTGCGCGCGGAAAGGCGCTCGACACGATATTGCGCACCAACTGACGAAAGCGCCCACGACGTATCAGCAGCGGGGAGACCACTTCATGCTACGCGTTTATGGCCACCCGCTCGCGTCGTTCTATTGGAAGGTGCTGATCGCCCTTTACGAGCGCGCCGTCCCCTTTGAATTCCTGATGGTCGATGGCGAGCATCCCGAGAACGCACAAGCCATTGCCCGCCTCTCTCCCACCGGCCAATTTCCCGTGCTCGTCGAGGCAGACCGCGTGGTGGTCGAATCCGCCGCGATCATCGAATACCTCGATCTTAATCACGGCACCGCCGCGCCCATGGTTCCAGCCGATCGCAACACCGCCATCGAGGCGCGGCAGATGGACGGCATCTTCGATGACTACGTGTCCGCGCCGCTGACACGCATGGTCCTCAACGCCATCCGCCCGCCGGACAAGCGCGATCCGCACGCCGACGGTGAGGCGCAGGCTCTTCTCGACAAGAGCTACGCCTGGCTCGACCGCTGGATGACCGGACGAACATGGGCCGCCAACGATGAATTCGGCATCGCCGACTGCTCGGCAGGCCCGGCACTCTATTACGCGCACTGGGGCTATCCGATCCCCGAGAAGCACGCCGCGCTGCGGGGCTATCGCGCGCGGTTGCTCGCCCGCCCTTCGATCGCCCGCGCCATCGACGAGGCCGGGCCATGGCTCCAGTATTTCCCGCTCAAGGATCGCGGCACGCCGGACTGAGCAGCAATAGCGCCTCGGCCCTAGTTTTGCCGCGCCGCGTGCATTGAGTGGTCCCCACGCGGACGTTTATGATCCGCCGCGACGTAACCTGAGGATCACTCGCCCATGCGGCTCGGCGGCCGGCGCTTCCTGTTGAGCTTTGCCATCATCGCCGCCGCGGTGTGCCTCGCGCTCGGCATCTCGCTGCCCATCCTCAAACTCACCAAATTCATCTTCTGGACCAGCGAGTATTCGCTGCTGTCCACCGTCGGCGTGCTGCTCCGCCAGGGCCAGACGTTCCTCGGCCTCGTCGTGCTCATTTTCTCGATCGTCTTCCCGGTCGTGAAGCTGCTCTACCTGCTGCTGGTCTCCACGCTTCCCGCCGCCGAGCTGCGCCGCCATGCCATGCGCCTCAAGACCATCGAGTGGATCGGCAAATGGTCGATGCACGACGTGCTGGTGCTGGCGTTGACGATCTTCTTCCTCAAGAGCCAGGGCGTCTACGACGCTGCGAGCCTCCCCGCCGTCTACTTCTTCACCACCGCCGTTGCGCTGATGATCTTGTCCTACGCTTGGCTGAAAACGGACTTCGCGGCCACGGCGGAGATCATGGCGGTCGAGCCGCGCATCCCGCGCCAGCTCTCGGTCGTCCGCAACTTCCTTTTGAGCTTCCTGATTATCCTGGCGACGGTGTTCTTCGCCCTCGGCGTCATCCTGCCGGTGATCCGCTTCACCACCGTCTACGTGTGGACCAACGAGCATTCGATCGCGACCATCATCTGGGCCCTGTGGGAGAGCGAGGAATATTTCCTCTGCACCGTCGTGTTCGCCGTGTCGGTGTTCTTCCCGTTCCTGAAGCTGTTCTACCTGCTGACGCTCGTGACTTCGCCGGACCTCTCGCCTGAGTTCCGCCGCCGCTCGTTTTCGACCATGGAATGGCTTGGCCGCTACTCGATGACCGACGTCATGGTGCTGGCGCTGATGATCTTCTACGTGAACTCTTCCGGCTACACCGAGGCGGTGGTGATGCCCGGCGTCTACTTCTTCGCCGCCTCCGCCATCATCACCATGCTGGCTTATGGCTGGGCCAACACCGTGCCGCCCATACGCCCCGCGCCTGCGAAAGCCGATGGCAGCCCCGCCGAGAATGCCTCATCCGGGGGTCAGGTCGTGACCATGCCAACCAACCCCGGTCGCCGTCACCGTCCAACGGGCAGCGATGGCGCGTTCCACTCCCCGGTCGCCGACCCCGAACCGCTCTGACAAGCGCCCTTGGCGCAAGCGCACGCACAAAAAACAAAGGCCCCCGCGAACGGAGGCCTTTGAGAAATTCGATTCGGTCTGAACCCGATTAGCGCGAGTAGAACTCGACCACCAGGTTCGGTTCCATGTGCACCGGGTACGGCACGTCCGACAGCGTCGGCACGCGCACGAACTTGGCGCTGAGGCGGCCGTGATCAGCCTCGATGTAATCCGGCACGTCGCGCTCGGGGCTCTTGATGGCCTCGAGGACGAGCGGCATCTGGCGCGACTTCTCACGTACCTCGATCACGTCGCCCGGCTTGCAGCGATAGCTCGAAACCGTCACGCGGCGGCCGTTGACCGTCACGTGGCCATGGCTGACGAACTGGCGGGCGGCGAACACGGTCGGCACGAACTTGGCGCGATAGACCACGGCGTCGAGGCGGCGCTCGAGCAGGCCGATCACGTGCTCGGAGGTCGAGCCCTTGAGGCGCGAGGCTTCCACATAGATGCTATGGAACTGGCGCTCGTTGAGATTGGCGTAGTAGCCCTTCAGCTTCTGCTTCGCCTTCAGCTGCTGGCCGTAGTCGGACAGCTTCTGCATGCGGCGCTCGCCATGTTGGCCAGGGCGCGATTCGCGCTTGTTGAGCGGGCTCTTCGGACGGCCCCAGATGTTTTCACCGAGGCGACGATCGATCTTGTACTTGGCGCGAAGGCGCTTGGTCATTGTAACAGCACTCCAGCGGTTGCTTGTTGCGGAGCGCCCCCTCCTCTGCAGCGAGCGCCTAAGCCCTCGAAGCCGACAGGCCGCGCCGCTCAACACGGGGCCGCCACAGGTGCGCAACTAAAACGCGGGCCATTAACTTTTGGCCCGCGCAGAGGATGGCTAGATAGCGGGTGTCAGCGGCCGCGTCAACCAAGGCCACCGCTTTCCGGCTTTTAGGGCTTACTTCGTCTGGGCGGCAGGCGTCGTGCCGGTCGCAGCGGGGGCAGTGCTGGAGGCCAGCGCCGGGCCCGACTTCACGTAGGCGGCGATCAGCTCCTTCACCTTTTCCTTCTGCTCGGCCGTGCAGGTCTGGGCAGCCTTCTGGGCTTCCTCGGCCACAACGACTTCCTTCGCGTCGCCCTTCACATCGTCTGGCTTCTCGACCAGCTTGATGCGCCCGGTCAGCAGCATCACCACGGTGAGATGCAGCTGGTTGATGTAAACCATCTGCTGGGGCGACCACTTCTTCGACTGCGACTGGCGGCGCATCAGCGAGCTGTGATTATCGCCCTGTTCCTGGGCCAGGCCGCACACCTGGGCATGCGCCGACAGGCGGCCTGCGCGGATCACCTCACGGGCTACGTCCAGCGGCACCATGACGTCGTCGCGCTTGGTCTTGTCGATCAGGATCGTTTCGCCATTGGGCCTGGTGAAGCGCTCGGGCGTCAGCGTCCAGGCGTACTCCATGAACGTACGCGTCGCCTTCTCGCTCAGCTCCTGCGCACCGGCGGGCGTCGCCGAAAAACTGGCAACGGCCATGACAACCGCGCACGCCCAACCGCTCCCCGCCCATTTCATGATCCACATCTCCTGAAACCGTCCCTGTGTTATATTGTTACTATTGGCTCTGGCCGCGTCAGTCGGGTGCGCGCTGGAGCTTTAAACAGCCCATCGGGAGCGGCATCGCTCGGCTTTAAACTTGGCCAGATCATGGCAGCTAGGATGACGGCTTGCGGGCATTTCCCTTGCCCTTAACGAGCGTTGCAACAATACCACGGAGTGTGCGGACTTCCTGCTCGGTAGCCCCCATTCGGGAAAACATGGTGCGCACATTCCGCACCACGGTTGCACGCTTATGCGACGGATTAAAGAAGCCCATTCGCTCCAATTCCCCTTCGAGATGCTCGAAGAATCCAATCAGCTCCTCTTTGGTAGCGAGCCGGTCGGCGCCCATGTACAGCCCCGATTCGAGCGGCTTCTCATAGGTAGTGACCCGGCCGAGACTCTGCCCCTCGGACCCCCGCATCCACTCATAGCCGAGGATCAGCACCGCCTGGGCGAGGTTGAGAGAAGCGAAACGAGAATTTACCGGGATCATGATGAGTGCGTCGGCATTGGCAACCTCGGTTGTCTCCAACCCCGACCGCTCCCGCCCGAACAGCACCCCGCACCGCTCCCCCTGGGCGATTCGCCGGCGCATCTCCGCAACCGCTTCGAGCGGCGTCATGACCGGCTTGCGCAGATCCCGCTGCCGCGCCGTGGTCGCGGCCAGCCAGTTCACGTCGCCAATTGCCGTTTCCAGGGATGGGAACGCCCGTGCGTCATCGATGACGTAGTTCGCCCCCGATGCCGCGATGCGCGCCTTCTCATTCGGCCAGCCGTCGCGTGGATTGATCAGCCTGAGGTCGTCGAGGCCGAAATTCGCCATGGCGCGTGCCACCATGCCGACGTTGTCGGCAAGCTGCGGCTCCATCAGCACGATCGACGGCGTCTCGCCTGCCCCGGCGAATGCACTTCCCGAGATGTTCGCCCGTCTGATCCCGTGCCGCAGCTTGCGCAACACCCGCCGCGCCCAGAACCAGTATTCCTCGCCCGCCCACGACTTCTCCAGCGCCGCGATGGACGGCGCGGCCAGCGTACCCTCACCCTGACCCCGAAGCCGCACCGCACCATCGGCGATGACGATTTCCTCGTGTCGGGCGATGAAGTCGTCGAAGCTTGTGATCCCCAGCGCTTCCGTCCGGCGCTTGCACCCAGGGCACGTGAGTTCCTCGACCCGGCAGCGCTCCTCCGCGCAGTAGGTCAGCAGCGGCTCCAGCGCCTCGCGGTCCAAACCGGCAATGCCGAGCTCTTCCAGCCCGACGTCGATCGTCCGCTCATGACAGGCACGCACCACCTCGGCCACAGGCCGTCCGGTGGCGCCGACGCACGGCGCCCTCAGGCCATCTACCAATTCGCTATTGATCTCGATTTGCGCCGTCACGGCTTCCAGGGCCTTCACATGCGTTGCCGCCGATGACCCCACCCCATAGCAGACCCGCGCACAGCAACAAGCCGGACGCCACTAGTTGACGCTCCCGCCCCATCCGCCTGTCGCACAACTTGTTGCGACGCAACATCGTGGCTAATGTGCTCAGCGAGATAGCCCACCCACGCCAAGGGAACCCGATGCAGAAGATCAAGGTAACCGGAACCGTCGTCGAACTGGACGGCGACGAGATGACTCGCATCATCTGGAAGCTCATCAAGGACAAGCTGGTCCTTCCGTATATCGATCTCCCCATCGAGTACTACGACCTCTCGGTCGAGAACCGCGACGCCACCAACGACCAGGTCACCATCGACGCCGCGAACGCCATCAAGAAGCACGGCGTCGGCGTCAAGTGCGCGACCATCACGCCCGATGAGGCGCGCGTCAAAGAGTTCAACCTGAAGGAAATGTGGAAGAGCCCCAACGGCACCATCCGCAACATCCTCGGCGGCGTCATCTTCCGCGAGCCCATCATCTGCAAGAACGTGCCGCGCCTCGTTCCCGGCTGGACACAGCCCATCGTCATCGGCCGCCACGCCTACGGCGATCAGTATCGCGCCACCGACTTCCGCTTCCCCGGCAAGGGCACGCTGACGATCAAGTTCGTCGGCGAGGACGGCGCCGTGATCGAGAAGGAAGTGTTCAAGTCGCCGGGCTCGGGCGTCGCCATGGCGATGTACAATCTCGATGACTCCATCCGCGAGTTCGCACGCGCCACCTTCAACTACGCGCTCAACCGCAACTACCCCGCCTATCTCTCCACCAAGAACACCATCCTCAAAGCCTACGACGGCCGCTTCAAGGATCTGTTCCAGGAAGTGTTCGACGCCGAATTCAAGGCGGAGTTCGACAAGCGCAAGCTCTGGTACGAGCACCGCCTCATCGACGACATGGTCGCTTCGGCGCTGAAGTGGTCGGGCGGCTACGTCTGGGCCTGCAAGAACTACGATGGCGACGTGCAGTCCGACATCGTCGCCCAAGGCTTCGGCTCGCTCGGCCTGATGACCAGCGTGCTCATGACACCGGACGGCAAGACCGTAGAGGCCGAAGCGGCCCACGGCACCGTCACACGCCACTACCGCGAGCATCAGAAGGGTAAGGAGACGTCCACCAACTCCATCGCCTCGATCTTCGCCTGGACGCGCGCCCTCGCCCACCGCGCCAAGCTCGACGACAACAAAGCGCTGGCGGATTTCGCCGCCGCGCTGGAGCGCGTATGCATCCGCACCGTCGAGTCGGGCTGCATGACCAAGGATCTGGCGCTTCTCGTCGGCGACAAACAGAAGTGGCTGTCGACGAACGGTTTCCTCGACAAGATCGACGAGAACCTGCAAATCGAGATGGCTAAGGCCGCTTGAGACTGAGCGCCGGCGGAGCACATGGCTCCGCCGATTGCTCGTGCGTCATCCAACCAGCCAATAGACCGCTCCGAACAAAGTCGCAGCAAAAGCGAGCGCCACGGGGATCAGCGCTACCTCAGCCCACGCTTGCCATGCCGGCATCGGCCCGGTGTAGGTCTGAAACGGCTCTGACTCGAACCGGCGCAGCGACAGCGGCACCTCGACTGTGTGCCGCACCGTCGTGTGATGAATGGCAAGCGGGATGCCGAAGAACATCAGCCCCAAGACCGTTACCATCATCAGGTCGAGATTGGTCCCATCCGGCGCCGCAAACGCGAACCACGCGACGAACAGCATCCATGCAAACGCACCGAAAATGCTGAGGTAGACGGCGCTCGGAAATTCCTGCCCGGGTATCTCGATGCCGGGCTGGACACCCGGCGGCAGGGCCGGGTGTGTTTCTGGCGCGGATGCAATAGCTGCTTGCGCGATTTCGGACGTGCTGTCGGACATGCCGCCACCTCCATGAGGTTTATCAGCACCTGTCCCTCGGCCCCTAGCGATCATATAGGGACGCCTTCAGCCCCCGCGAGGGGCTGCGGTCGAAAATCGCCTGTTGGCCGGCCTGAAAGATCAGCCAGAAAGATCAGATTGATTGATCGCGCCCGAGGCCGGCCAACGCCTTGGGCGTCACTCGGCCCGCAGGCGCAGCGCCGCAACGCCGACCGCGATATTGAGCCCCTCTTGCCCCGACACGCTCAGCGGCTGCAGTGCAATCGAGTTGTGCGACCCGCCCAGCAACGCATTGGCGCCGACGCCCAGCCCCACGGTCGCCTCGGCGGAGACGCCGCCGTACTTCCCGGCAAGCGCCCCCGGCGCGAGATCCCGCGTCGGCGCAAACACGGTCCAGACGATCTTGACTCTGTCGGTGAAGCCGAGGTCGATGCCGAACTTGTCGATCGAGCCGAAGTAGTGCTCGATGCTGCGCGGACCCTTGAACGTGCACTCGAGATCCTTGCTCGATCCGAACACGAAGCCGATGCCCCCTGACACCTGACACGTCAGCACGCCAATCTCGACGTGCGCCGCTTGCGACGGCAGTACGATGGCGAACGCGGCTGCAATGCTTGCGGCGATGCGTGTCGTGGTCTTCTTGGCGATGGCCGATCGCATGATGTCTTGTCCTGTTTGATTACGGATGCCTTTTCGCCTTCCTAGCACGGCTCGCCTTTTATCCAGCCGCCGCGGTCAGCAAAGCCCCGGCATGGTGAATTCTAAACCCTCCTCCCGCCATGTCAGCGCCGCTTTGACCGCGTTGGCTACCCCGCCCTGGGTCGAAGGCGAAAATTCTGATGCGAAACATGCTGCGTTATTTCTTCTCGTTCCTCCTGCTGCTCGCCGCCTTCATCTGGCTCAACAACACCTCACTGCTTTCGCGACGGCTCGACGAGGGCCCGACCCTGCTTGCTCACCGCGGCCTCGGTCAGACTTTCACGCGCGAAGATCTCGACGCGCAGACCTGCACGGCAAGCCGCATTTACCCACCCGAGCACGAGTTCATCGAGAACACGCTCCCATCGATGCAGGCCGCGTTCGCCGCCGGCGCCAACATCGTCGAATTCGACGTCCACCCGACCACCGACGGGCACTTCGCCGTCTTTCACGATTGGACGCTCGACTGCCGGACCGACGGCAAGGGCGTGACGCGCGAGCACACGCTTGCCGAACTGAAAGCGCTGGACATCGGCTACGGATATACCGCCGATGGCGGCAAGACCTTTCCATTCCGCGGCAAGGGCATCGGATTGATGCCGTCGCTCGACGAAGTGCTGGCGGCGTTTCCCGATAAGCGCTTCCTCGTTCACATCAAGAGCAACGATGCGAGCGAGGGCGACAAGCTCGCCGCCTTCCTTTCACACCTCAGCTCGGACGCACGCGGACGGCTCATGATCTACGGCGCAGCGCCGCCCATCGAGGCCGTGCATGCAAAGCTTCCCGATATCCGGTACGGCTCGAAGACGTCGCTCAAGGCCTGCGCGTTTGACTACATCAAGCTCGGCTGGCTCGGACAGGTACCCGCGGCGTGCCGGTCCGGGTTGATGCTCGTCCCGAGCAACATCGCGCCCTGGCTGTGGGGGTGGCCAAATCGCTTCCTGCAGCGGATGCACGAGGCCGGGGTCGAGGTCTTCATCCTCGGTCCCCACGATGGCGGGCAGTTCTCTACCGGCATCGACGAGCTGCAACAGCTCGAAGACTTACCGAGCGGCTTTAGCGGCGGCATCTGGACCAATCGCATCGACCGCATCGGCCCCGCCGTACCAAAGCGAGCAGCCGTCGCGAACGGCCGTTAGCTCATCTTCTTGATCTGACTGGCGCGCAATCCGCGCGTCGGCCGCCCGGCGGCACCCTGCAACTCCTCGCGGAACTCGTCGCGCTTTTCATGGATCGATGCGATCACCGGCCCCGTCGGCACGCCGAGACCAACCAGCGTCGCCTCTGAAAGCTGCAAGCTCGCCTCGATCGTCTCGGGAACGGCATCGGTCACGTTCTGCTTGTAGAGATGCCGCGCATGTTCGGCGTCGCGCGCGCGGGCAACGATGAGAATATCGTCGCGCAACTCGCGCACCGTGGTGACGATCTCGCTGACAGCTGAGGCCTTGTTGATCGTAATCACCACGCCCTTTGCCTCGTCCAGGCCGCAGCGTTTCAGGAACAAAGGATTCTTGGCATCTCCGTAGTATACCGGCAGCCCCTTCGCACGGCCGCGCGCCACCACGGCCGGATCGCGCTCGATGATGATGTGCTTGATGTTGTGCCGCGTGAGCATGTCGGACACGAGACGCCCCACGCGCCCAGACCCGATGATGATGGCATCGACGCGCTCCTGTGGCGGCAGCACTGCCACCACGGGATTTACATCCTTGGCAGTAAGACTTCCCGAGAGCCGCCGCGCGAAATGATCGAGCACCGGGACCAGCGCCATCGAGAACGAGGTGATGGCAAGCACCAGCGCGCCGTTCTCCTCTGAAATAATGTGGCCGACCATCGCTAGCCCGATCACGATGAAGGCGAACTCGCCCCCCGGGCCCAGCAGCACCGCTGTCTCGATGGTGGACGGCCAAGGGATACGGAATAGTCGCAACAGTCCGACAAGCACCCCGCCCTTGATGATCAGCAATCCCGCGATGCCGAGCAAGATTGGCAATGGATCGGCGAACAGCGCAGGAATGTTGAGGCTCATCCCGACGGAGAAGAAGAAGACGCCGAGCAGAAGCCCCTTGAACGGATCGATCGTCGCCTCGATGGCGCGGTGATACTCGGTCTCGGACAGCAGCAGGCCGGCCATGAAAGCGCCCAAGGCCATCGACAACCCCGCCGCCGCCGTCACCAGACCACTGCCGACGACGACGAACAGTGCCGCCGCGACGAACAACTCCGTCGAATCCGCTGACGCGACGAGCCGGAAGAACGGCCGCAGCAGCCACGTACCGATCACGCCGATCACCACGATCACCAGCACCGCCTGTCCGAAGGCTTGCGCCAGTCCGCTAAGCAAACTCCCCTGATGGTCCGGACCGAGGATGGAAACGAGGAACAGCAGCGGGACGACAGCAAGATCCTGCAACAGCAGGATGGCGAAGGACGTACGGCCCGTTGTCGTACTGAGGCGCCCGCGCCGCGACAGGACTTCGATCACCACGGCGGTGGATGACAGCGCCAGCGACAATCCAACGAGAACCGCGGCAGCCGGCTTGGCCCCGAACAGCGCAGCAATACCGCCGATAATGACAGCCGATATCGCCACCTGTGCGGTGCCGAGCCCGAACACCAGCCGGCGCATCGTAATCAGTCGCTTGAGCGACAGCTCGAGCCCGATGATGAAGAGAAGGAACACCACGCCAAGCTCGGCGATCGCACCGAGCCCGCGCTCCTCGGAAACCGTGATCCATTGCAGCGGCGGCAGAACCCATTTGAGCGCGCCGAGCCCGTGCGGCCCGAGCACCGCGCCTGCGATGAGAAACCCTAGAATTGGGCTTAGCCTGAAACGCTGACCGATCGGCACCAGCACGGCGGCAGTGGCGAGGATGATCATCGCCTCCCGGTAGACTGTGAAGTCTGTGCCTTCCGCCGTCATCTATTCTCCCGCATCTGATGCGCGCGCCGCATCAAAGACGCACGCCATCGGGGGACCAAGCCCAGAAACATCCCGCAATTGTGGCAGGAAATGCCATTTCGTCATAGGCGCTGTTGCGCGCTCACGCCGCCTTGAGGCGCTCCTCGATCGCCTGTAGTGCAGCACCTGCGCGCGAGCCGTCGGGGCCACCGGCTTGCGCCATATCCGGCCGGCCGCCACCGCCTTTGCCGCCAAGAGCTTCTGCGCCGGCCTTCACCAGATCAACTGCGTTCCAGGTCTTAATCAGGTCGTCGGTCACGCCGACCGCAAGCCCGGCTTTGCCATCCTCGGTGACACCGACAATGGCAACGATACCGGAGCCGACTTGCTTCTTGCCGTCGTCGATCAGTCCGCGCAGATCCTTCGGGTTGAGACCCTGTACGGTGCGCGCAAGCAGCTTCACGCTGCCCACCGACTTGATGCCGCCACCGGCACCCGCGCCTTCGACGCCACCAGCGCCACCGCCCGACAACGCCAGTTGCTTCTTGGCTTCGGCGAGCTGACGTTCGAGCTGCTTGCGCTCGTCAACCAGCGCCTTGACGCGCTCGGCAACATCCTCCGGACGCACATGCAGCGCCGAAGCGATTTCGCGGATGCGCGCTTCCTGCTCGGAGAGGTAAGAGCGCGCTGCCTCCGCCGTCAGCGCCTCGATGCGCCGCACGCCGGATGCACTCGCCGTCTCGGCGATGACCTTGACGACGCCGATGTCGCCCGTGCGCTTCACGTGCGTGCCGCCACACAGTTCGACAGACCAAGCCTTGTTCGCCGTTGGTCCCGCATCGCCCATCGAAACGACGCGCACCTCGTCGCCATACTTCTCGCCGAACAGCGCCATCGCGCCGGACTCCATCGCGTCATCGAGCGCCATCAGTCGCGTCTCGACGGCCGAGTTCTGCAGCACGATCGCATTCGCACGCGCCTCGACGGCCGCGATCTCTTCCGCGCTCATCGGCTTCTGATGCGAGAAGTCGAAGCGCAGGCGCCCCGGCGCAACCATCGAGCCCTTCTGTGCCACGTGCGGGCCCAGCACCTGCCGCAGCGCCTCGTGCAGAAGATGCGTCGCTGAATGGTTCGCGCGCGTCGCCGAGCGCTTGTCATGGTCGACCTCCAGGTCGACTGTATCGCCGGTCTTGAAGCTGCCCTTCTCGACCGTGCCAAAATGCACGAACAGGCCGCCCGCCTTCTTCAGCGTATCGGTCACGCGGAACAGCGCGCCCTTCGCCCCGACGATAACGCCCTCATCGCCCACCTGTCCGCCCGACTCGCCATAGAATGGCGTCTGGTTGACGATGATCGCGGCCTCATCGCCCGCCTTGAGGCTCTTGGCCTCCTTGCCGTCCTTCACCAGCGCGACGATCTCGCCCGCGGCGCTCTCGGTGTCGTAGCCGAGAAACTCCGTCGCCCCGACGCGCTCCTTCACCTCGAACCAGATCGCTTCAGTAGCGGCCTCGCCCGAACCCTTCCAGGCTTTGCGCGCTTCGGCCTTCTGCCGCTCCATCGCAGCATTGAAGCCTTCCGTGTCTACACCCACGCCGCGCGAGCGCAGCGCATCCTCGGTGAGGTCGAGCGGGAAGCCGAACGTGTCGTACAGCTTGAACGCCGTCTCGCCCGGCAGCACATCACCCTTCTTGAACTTCGCCGTCGCATCGCCGAGCAGGCCAAGGCCCTTCTCCAGCGTCTTCTTGAAACGCGTCTCTTCTAACAAGAGCGTCTCGGTGATCAGCGGCTGGGCGCGCTGCAGCTCGTGATACGTATCGCCCATCTCGTGCACCAGCGCCGGCACCAGCCGATGCATCAGCGGCTCTTGCGCGCCGAGCAGATGCGCATGACGCATCGCGCGGCGCATGATGCGGCGAAGCACGTAGCCGCGCCCTTCGTTCGACGGCAGCACGCCATCTGCAATGAGGAAGCTCGAGGCACGCAGATGGTCGGCGATGACGCGATGCGACGCCTTGTGCTCGCCGCTCGCCTTAACGCCCGTCGCCGCGACCGAAGCCGCGATCAGCGCCTTGAACAGATCGATGTCGTAGTTGTCGGTGACGCCCTGCAGCACCGTCGCGATGCGCTCCAGCCCCATGCCCGTGTCGACCGACTGCTTCGGCAGGTCGAGACGCTCTCCGCCCGGCAGCTGCTCGAACTGCATGAATACGAGGTTCCAGATCTCGACGAAGCGGTCTCCGTCCGCATCGGGCGAGCCGGGGGGACCACCGGGGATCTTGTCGCCGTGATCCCAGAAGATCTCCGAGCACGGACCGCACGGGCCTGTGTCGCCCATCTGCCAGAAGTTATCGTTCGTCGAAATGCGGATGATCTTGTCATCGGAGAAGCCGGTCAGCTTCTTCCATATGCCATAGGCTTCCTCGTCCGTATGATAGACGGTGACCGTCAGCCGCTTCGGATCGAGACCGAAGTCCTTCGTCAGCAGCTCCCAGGCCAGCGGGATCGCCCGCTCCTTGAAGTAGTCGCCGAATGAGAAGTTGCCCAACATCTCGAAGAACGTGTGGTGCCGCGCAGTATAGCCGACGTTGTCGAGGTCGTTATGCTTGCCGCCGGCGCGCACGCACTTCTGCGAGGAGGCGGCCCTGACGTACGGCCGCGTCTCCTGGCCGGTGAACACGTTTTTGAACTGCACCATGCCCGCGTTGGTGAACATCAACGTCGGATCGTTGCGCGGCACGAGCGGCGACGATGGCACGACCTCGTGACCATTCTTCTTGAAGAAGTCCAGAAACGCGCGGCGGATGTCGTTGACGGAGGCCATGGGTCGCTTTCGAAAGCTCGTTTTCGGAGAGGGCGCCTGGTCCGGGCCGGAAAAGACAACCCGCCCGATGTGCCGGCCTATCCGTCGCGGATCGGAAGGCTTGGTGTCAAGCGCCTGCGGCGCTTTCTCCGCCCTTGCGGCGGCGTTGGGCTGCCCAGCTGGCCCAAAAGCCGAGCGGCGCCGAAATCCTCCAGCGCCGCTCCATAACCATCAAATTGGAGGCGCCTCAGCGCTTCGCCCGGGCCGGCTTCTTGCCCTCGTCGTCGGGCAGCACACCATCCTCGTCCGGCTCCTCGCCATCGGCGTCTGGCTCTTCCTCGACCAGCAGCTTGTCGACGATCAGACCGGCATTCGAGCGAACCGCCTTCTCGATCGCACTGGCAATCTTGGGGTTCTCCTTCAGGAACGCCTTGGCGTTCTCGCGGCCCTGTCCGATGCGCTCGCCGTCATAGGAAAACCAGGCGCCCGACTTCTCGACCACGCCGGCCTTGGCACCCAGGTCGATCAGCTCGCCCACCTTGGAAATACCCTCTCCGTACATGATGTCGAACTCGACTTGCTTGAACGGCGGAGCGACCTTGTTTTTCACCACCTTGACGCGCGTCTGGTTGCCGACGACCTCGTCACGCTCCTTGATCTGCCCGATGCGGCGGATGTCGAGGCGCACCGACGCATAGAACTTCAGCGCATTGCCGCCCGTCGTCGTCTCCGGATTGCCGAACATCACGCCGATCTTCATGCGGATCTGGTTGATGAAGATCACCATGCAGCCGGATTTGGAGATCGACGCCGTCAGCTTGCGCAGCGCTTTGCTCATCAGGCGCGCCTGCATGCCGGGTTGCATGTCCCCCATCTCGCCGTCGAGCTCGGCCTTCGGCGTCAGCGCCGCCACCGAGTCGATAACCAGCACGTCGATTGCCCCCGACCGCACCAGCGTATCGGCGATTTCAAGCGCCTGTTCGCCCGTATCCGGCTGAGAAATCAGCAAATCCTCGATCTTGACGCCGAGCTTCTTGGCATAGACCGGGTCCAGCGCGTGCTCGGCATCGACAAACGCACAGATGCCGCCCGTCTTCTGCGCCTCGGCCACGACCTGCAGCGACAGCGTCGTCTTGCCCGAAGATTCAGGGCCATAAATTTCAATGATGCGCCCGCGCGGCAGACCGCCGATCCCGAGCGCAATGTCGAGCCCCAGCGATCCCGTCGAGATCGCCTCCACGTCCATCGACTGGTCGTTGGCGCCCAGCCGCATGACCGAGCCCTTGCCATGCAGCTTCTCGATCTGGGAGAGCGCCGCCTCCAGGGCCTTCAACTTGTCCATCGCACCCCCCTCAACGACCTTCAATTCCGGCCGGTTCGTCATATCGTTCACCTATATGGCAAGCGTCGAGCGTTCTCAAATTCGACTCGAATGTACACTTTTTGTTCTTGTTGGTCCAGCATCTCGTAACCATGTCCGGCGGCGCCTGCAGCGCGCTTAAGTCCCCGGAAACCACGCACCTGCGACGCTTCCCTCACAAGTGTCCCGCGTTCGAGAGTTGCGTCCCGTGTTCTCCATCATCGCCACCGCCGCCAATGGAATGGCCACCCAGACCCAGGCCCAGCGAATCGAGGCCGTGGCACAGGAGATCGCCGCCATCGGCACGACGCCCACGGCAACCCAGCCCGAGCAGACGGGCGGCCCCGTCCGCATCGGCGCCCTCCCCCTCGGTGACGTCACCCCGAGCATCGTCACGCTCGTCGAAGCCGAGCAGGCCTACGAGATGAACGCTCTCGTCCTGGCGACCGCCGTCGGCATGATCGACACCCTCCTCGACGTCGTTCAGCCCGCTGCCTACGACCGCCGCCGCTGATCGTCCTCTACCGCCCGAGAAACAAAGCGAAATCTTTCCGGTGTGCATGGTGGCCAATTGGCCGCAAGCGTACGGCTACAGGCACGCTAAAGTGGGCCATCATTGGGATGAGCCGATTCGCGAGCCGAGATGGCCGACATCGCGACAGTGGCGGAGCAGCTGGCGGCCGAGAAGACGCTGGCCGAGACGCCTGCAGCCGAGTCCGGGAACGAGCCCGAGGACGGGAAGGCTGCGCCCGAGGTGGCGGCAGATGCCGACGCTATCGACGCCAAACCAGAAGCCGTTGACGAAGTAACGCTCATCGGCGCGCTCAACGTCGACGAGCGTATCCGCGCCGGCTCCGAACGTGGCGAGCGCACGCTTTGGGTCAGCGCCGTCTTCGTCACCTTCCTCTACGCCTCGCTGATCGCGGCCCAGGTGATGAACCTCGGCGGGCTCTCCGCCATCGAGCACGAACTCCAGCAACAGCAGCGCGAGCGCGAGCGTATCGGCCAGGGCGCCGACACCGTCAGCGTCGAGATCGTCCCCGAGCCCGACTTCAAAGCCAAGACGCAGAAGTGGCAGGACGGCGCCAACGGCCCACCGACGCCAGCGCCGCCCCAGCCGCAGCAGCAGGCGGCACTGCCCCAGCAGCAGGTCGAAGAGCAACCGCAGCAACAACCGGAAGAGCAAAAGCCCGAGGAAGAGAAGGCTGAGCCAGAAAAGCCGCAGGAAAAGGAACCCGAAAAGGAAGCCGAGAAAGAACACGACGGTGGCCAGCCGACGCTACCGAGCTTAGAGGCCCTGCTCGACGCCGCCGCCAACGATCTCTCCGAGCAAGTGAAGGCACACTACGATCACAAACCGCGCCGTCCGCAACGCCAGCAGCAGCAACAGCAGGCGATGGTATCCGGCGGTGGCATGAAGGTGCGCGGCGTCGGCGCCGGCGGCAAATCGGACGAGTTCACCAAGAGCGTCATCGACGCGCTAGTGAAGACACGGCCCGGGCCAGTGGCGCTGTGGGGCCGCGTGCTTGTCACTTTCCAGATCACCCAGCAGGGCGATCTGCTCTACGTGCGCGTGCTCCATTCCAGCGGCAACAAGGCGATGGATGATGCGGCGGTCAACGCCATCCACCGCGCCAAGTTCGTCAAACCCCCGCCGGGTCTCTCACCGGACGCACGCACCTACATCATCGACTACGTCTTCGGCTGAGCACTAGAATCACGACATCTCTCCTGTGCAGAACCTGCTCTCCGCGCTGGAGCGTAACGTGCACTGTATTCGGCTCGCCCTCGTCTTCGTGGCGCTCGCGATCACTGCCGCGAAGGCAGATGAGCAGCTTTTCGAACTCGCTAAAAAAGCCGCGAACCCTATCGCCGATCTCGCCACCGTTCCCCTGCTTTACAACTGGGATGGACAGCTCGGCGCCACCCGCGACGGTACGTCGAACTATCTGCGCCTGGAGCCGGTGCTGCCGCTGCACGTGACACCCGGCTGGAATGTCATCACCCGCCTTTTCATGCCCATCATCGAGCAAGCAAACGTCACGCCCGATGGCGTTACGGACTACGGGCTCTCGGGCGTCAACCTCAGCTTCTTCGCTTCGCCCACAGGCCCCGTCGCCCAAGGTTTGTCGGTCGGTTTAGGCCCGGTCGTCGGATTTCCCGCCAGCAACCCGGAACTCGGCTCGCAAAAGTGGAGCTTGGGCCCTACAGCCGCCATCGTATGGCAACCGCCGGGGCCCTGGACAGTCGGATTTCTCACGCGTCAGCTCTGGTCGGTCGGCGGCGACATCGATGAGCCCGAGATCAACGAGCTCTATCTCCAGCCGTTCCTCAGCTACACGACATCAGACGCCTGGACGCTCGGCATCAACAGCGAGGCTTTCTACTATTGGCTCGACGATGAAGCGTCCGTACCCATCAATCTGTCGCTGACCAAGCTGGTCCGCCTCGGAGGCGCTGCACTCAGCATCGGTCCGGCTGTGCGCTATTGGGTCGAGAACCCGAAGACGGATGCGCAGGGCTGGGGCGCACGCTTCACCGCAACGCTCGTCTTTCCCGACGATCCATAGCTTCTCGCTGGATCGCCAGTGGCCCGCGCGCCACAACCGCACGCGGACGAATCAGACAATGTGCGAAGCTTGTGGAAATCCCGCCGAGGGAGGCTTCGAATGCGCGTGCCGATGTTCATGAGCGTCGCGCTCGCGATCTTCGCAACTGCAGCCCGCGCAGACGGCACTCCTCAATGGTCAGCGCAAACGTCTCCTATCAAACCCGGCCCGAGCGGTTGGCATTTCAAGTTCACGCCTTACGCTTGGCTCCCTTGGATCGATGGCGATGCCACCGTCAAAGGCCGTGACTTCTCTATCAACCAGAACCCGGGCCAGGTGCTGAGCTCGCTCGATTTTGCCTGGATGAGCTACCAGGAGGCGCGTCGCGGCGCGATCACGCTGTTCTCCGACGTCATGTTCACCAAGAACTCGGACTCCGACAGCTTCGCCCGCTCACATCAGTTCTCGGCTCACGTTGAAGGCTCCGTCGGCGCAGCGCTTTCCGCCGACTACAAGCAATGGATTGTCGAATTCGGCGGCATGTACGAGACCAACCGCTGGCGCATGAGCCCGGGCCCTGGCGAAGCTGACACCACTCTCGATCTGCTCGTCGGCGGGCGCTATTGGCATCAAGAGCTGGACGTCGACCTATCCCTCGATGGCACGCTCGACATACGCAACCTCGTCATCGAGCGCGGCATCGCACTCGCCCGCTCCGGGGGCGTCGATTGGGTCGATCCGTTTCTCGGAGCGCGCATCGTCTACCAGCACAGCCCTACGGACTCGTTTGTCTTTCGCGGTGACATCGGCGGCTTCAGCGTCGGCAGCAAGCTGACCTGGCAGGCCATCGCCACCTACAATTTCTATCTGGGCTCGCACGCCGCGATCGATTTCGACGGCTATCTCGGCTACCGCGCACTCTCCGTCAACTACGTGCAGGGCAGCGGCATCGACCGCTACGAATTCGACGTGGTGCAGCAGGGTCCCGTCGTCGGCATCACCGGCAAGTTCTAGCAGCGCGACAGCCGCGAAATGTCATCCTCGGCTTTAAGTCGAGGATCCAGCGAGCAACAGACACCATCAGCGAGATGCGATAGGTGGCTCCTCGGGACAAGCCCGAGGATGACGACTTAGACGCCGTGGCGGCAAACTTCGATCCTTACAAACTAGGATCGGCTCTACTTCATCGAACCCAGCATCGCAAAACAATACCCTTTCAAGCGTCGGCGGTTCACCCCGCCTACTCCACCGCCTGCAGCGGCTTCCACGTCGGATCATCGAACTCCTGCGGATAGCGCGCCAGCGCCGCGTCCGCGCGCTGTAGACCATCCATGGCGCTCAACTGCTCGGTCGGCTTCGCCACCGCCCCGAGGCCCGTCACCACTTCTTCCAGCAGCGCTTTTAGCTTGTCGAGCGCCTCTCCCGAAAGGCTGGTCTTTGCCAATATCTTGTCGGCTTCCACCTTCACCTGGGCAGCAAACCGCTGCGCGTGATCGGGCGGCATCCGGCGATGCGTCACCAGCGAATGGTTGGTGATGACGAGACTGCGGATGGCCGCCATGCCGCTCTGCACGGCCTCATCGGTCGGCAGCGGCGCTATAGCAAAGCCAGCGCGCGGCACGATCTTCTCGGCAGCGGAAAGCGCCGGCGCCATAAGGCCGCCCATCAGCGCAAGAACAAGCACACGAAGAATGGACGTCATCGAAAGGGCCTCCCCGTTGGACCATGATCGCCCCGGACCTTATCAGTCGGCAGCGCAAATCATCGGTCCGAAATAGCAGCTAGAGCACGTCGCCGTTCCGGACGACTCCCACCGCCCTAGCGGGCGAGCTCCTCTTTCACCTTCGCGGCAAGCTGCGGCAGTGAGAATGGCTTCGGCAGGAAGGCGAAGTTCTCATCACCCAGCGCAGCCTTGAAAGCATCGTTGGGGTAGCCCGACACGAAGATGATCTTAATGTCCGGGTTCTTCTTGCGCATCTCTTTCAGGAGCGTCGGCCCGTCCATCTCCGGCATCACGACGTCCGAAACCACGATGTCGATCTTACCCTTGGTCTTCTCGATCACCTCGAGCGCCTCGACGCCGCTGCCCGCCTCCAGCACCTTGTAGCCCTGGCGCTTCAGCGCCCGCGCCGCGAAGTTGCGCACAACCTCTTCGTCTTCGACCAGCAGCACACGGCCGGTACCGGTGAGGTCGGCAGCCTTCTGCTCCTTCTTGCGCTCCTTGACGACGACCACATCCTCGTCGGCATGGTAACGGGGCAGGTAGATGCGGAACGTCGTGCCCTTGCCCTCTTCGCTGTCGGGATAGATGTAGCCGCCCGACTGCTTCACCATGCCATAGACCGACGCAAGACCGAGGCCCGTACCCTTGCCGATCGCCTTCGTCGTGAAGAACGGCTCGAAGATCTTGTCCATCACCTCGCGGCTCATGCCGTGGCCGGTGTCGCTCACCTCGATCAGCACGTACTCGCCCGGCGTGAACTCGCGGTTCTCGAACTTCTGCGTCTCGCGCTCGGGAACGTTGCGCGCCTTGATCGTCAGCGTGCCGCCGTCCGGCATCGCATCCTTGGCGTTGGTGATGAGGTTGAACAGCGCCTGCGCGAACTCATGCTTGTCCGTCATCACATACCAAAGATCGGGCGACGTCTCGATCCGCAGCTCGCTCTTCTCGCCGAGATAGCGCTTCAGCAGCGAGGACTCATCGCTCAGCACCTCACCGAGGCTGACGACCTCGTTCTGCAGCGTCTGCTGCCGCGCCAATGCCAGCAGCTTGCGCACCAGCTCGGCTGCGCGGTTGGCGCTCGACTTGATGTTCATGATGTCTTTGTAGGCGACATCCTTCGGGCGATGCATGGTCAGCAGCATGTCCGAGAAGCCGAGAATGGCCGTCAGCATGTTGTTGAAGTCGTGCGCAATGCCGCCCGCCAGCTTGCCGACGACTTCCATCTTCTGGCTCTGCGCAAAGCGCGCTTCCAGCGCCTTCTGCTCCGTCGCATCCACCACGTAGAGGATAGCAGCCTCACGCGCGCCACCACTGGCGAACGGGCTCATGTAGACGCGCGTGACGATCTCGCGCTTGCCGCCCGACGTGATATCGATCGGCACGTTGTGCACGCGGCCAGAGATGACCTTCTTCAGGCCCTCTTCCACCGCTGCACGCGTTGTCGTGTCCGCAGCGCGGGCAAGTGCATCGACAGCCGAGACGCCTGTTCCGGCAGCGCCGTCGAGCGCCATCCTGCAGAACGCTGCGTTGGCGCTGACGATGCGGCCATCCGATCCGAGCATCGCGATGCCAAACGGTGCCGACTGGAAGAAGCGGGCAAAGCGTGCGCCGGCAGCATCTCCCTTGAACTCCGCTGCAGCCTCGCCGGCGATATCGACGACGGCAACCGTCAGCCCCCTGCCACTCGGCACCGTGCGCGCCAGCAGCCGAGCCGGCATCACCCGGCCGTCCTCGCCGGTGAGGTCGATATCGATTGTCTGCAACTCGTCCGGCACGCCGCCCGTAAGCCGCGACAACAGCTGCGCGCCGTCACCGGAAGCGATATCCGCCAGCGTCAGCTGCTGCTCGATAACGTTGCGCGGCGTCCGGCCGATCCAGCGAGCCAGCGTCGAGTTGACGTGCAGCAGCGATCCATCCGGCCCGACCGAGGCGAGCCCGATCGGCGCGTTGTCGAACTGCGCAAGCTGCACCTCGACGCCGGCCACGCGATCCGATTCACGGCGCCGCTCCGCCGTGACATCGCTCAGCCGCCAGACGACGAGCCCCGGCGCGTCGAGGTTCAGCGCGTCCGGCACTGCACGCACCGACAGTTGCAGGTTAATTCGATTGCGCGTGCCGCCCGCGCCGCGGGTTACGCAGAATTCCTCGAACAGCTCTTCGCCGCGCTCGGCCGCGCGCGTCAGGCGGAACAGCGCCGCGCTCGCTCCGGCATCGCGTGCCATGAGCTGCTGCAGCGCCGTCAGCGCGTCGCGCTCCCCGTCACCGACGATGTCATCGAACGCGGCGTTCGTGTACCGCGGCACGCCATCACGATCGGCGATCATCACGCCAACGTCCATCTCGTCCGTCGCCGCCATGACGACGTCGCCAAGGGGCGTGCGCTGACCGAAGCGAATGAAACCGGCTGAATATGCGAAGAGGGCGAACAGTCCGACAGTCGCCAGCGCCACCAGCATGGTGACGAGCACCGGCGTTCCCGCGCCGCTCGCCACGATGCCGAATGCAATCAGCGCACCGAGGACGACGACGCCCACGGTCGGCAGGTAACTGCTCAACCCCTGCATCTGCGTGACGGTATCAAATGGAGCGGACGGCAGATCGATTGCGTCGTGCTCTCGCATACGCAGGGAAGCTATATGATTCTGACTGGTGGAGGCGTGGGGCGCCGGCATGAGCGATGTACTCTGTACGCATTACACACAAGAAGCTTCGCACCGAAGTTTACCGCGTCTGACTGGCATCAATGCCCGTATTATGCCCGCGCGGGGCTGTTTCGGTTGCGGCGCTTTACCCGTCAACAGTTCAATCATTAGGGTTAAAATCGCATAAATTCGCGGCTATACCCGGGAGTGGCGCTGACCGATGCAATGACGCCATTCGAAACTGCGAACGATCCTCGCATCTTACACTCGCGAAGTGAGAAATGACGGAAGTTCTGCTGCGTGTTCTTGTCGTCGCTTTCCTTGCTGCTGCCATTGTTGCGGTGGCAGTCATCGTGCGCAAAATGATGCGGTCACGCGGTCTCACCTCTCTGCTCGCACCCAAGGCGCAAAAGCGCCTCGAGGTTATCGATCAGGTCACGATCGACGCCAAACACAAGCTTGTCCTCATCAGACGCGACAATGTCGAGCATCTGCTCTTGACGGGCGGTCCCATAGACATCGTGATCGAGACCGGCATTGGCGCGCCACGCGAGGCGAGCGAGACGACGTCCCCGCCGTCGCTCCGGCAACATCCGCCGCATCCGCTCGGCGTAGCAGCCGAGTGACGACCGGCCAAACCACGGCCATTTGATCTGTTTTCGCGCCGGAGGCCCCTGATGCGCTCACCATCGTCGCTCAAAACTCTGTTCGCCACGGCGCTCTGCCTCGCCGCCATGGCAACGGCGACGATATCGGCCCAGACCGCAGCTCCGGCCGCGCCCCGAGCCACCCCGCAGGCTCCGCCCGTCGCTGCACCGCCAACCCCAGCTGCACCGAAACAAGCAGCGCCCGCCGCACCGCCTGCCCAGCAGGCGCAGACACCCGCGCAGGTTCAGCCGGCACCGGCAACGCCCCCGGCCAACCCGGCAGCGCCCAGCGCGGCACAGGCGCCGGCACAAGCCCCCGCATCGCCGCCAGCCCCAGAAGCAACGCCAGTCCTCCCCGAACCGAAGGCCGCCGGCATCCCGGTCGAAGAGCTTGTTCGCCCGGTCAACAACCTTGCTGGTGAGATCGACGCGGCCGAGAAAAATCTCGAGCAGGCTCCAGGAAGCCAAAGCGACCTAGCCACACTGCGCGGCAAGATCGAAAAGATCTCCACCAACGCCAAGAATGCCGGCGAAAATCTGAAGCCCGCACTCGCCGAGGTGCGCTCGCAGATCGACAAGCTCGGAGCGCCGCCGAAGGAAGGCGAGCCGCCCGAATCGACCGACGTCGTAGCAGAGCGCCAGCGGCTCAATGCCATTGCCGCCCAGATCGACGGCGCCATCAAGAAGGCGGCGCTCATCGAGCTGCGCGCACGCCAGCTGGTCAGCCGTGTCCAACACGCCCGCCAAGGCATCTTCACCCGCTTCCTGCTGCGTCAGACGGACACGCCGTTGCAGTGGCGCGTCTGGGCGCAAGCCGCCGACCAGGTGCCATTTGCCCGCCGCCAGCTCAGCTCCGTCCTCGCCAATTGGTGGTCCGCCGCCAGCCTCAACGGTTGGGGGCTCCTAGGGATCATCGGGACTGCCCTCGGCGCGTATCTTGGGCTGCGTTACTTGCGCCAACGCATCTTGCGCAGGCAGCTCGACGAGGGTGGGCCATCGACGCCGTCGTTGCCCGAGCGCGCTGCCGCCGTCGCCTGGGTTGCGCCGCTGCTGGCGCTGCCATCCGTGGTCGCGCTCATTGTGCTCTATGCGGGACTGGACGAGCTTGGGCTGCTGTACTGGCAGGTGGAGCGCTTTGCCACTGCTGCGCTGTTCCCGCTGTTCGTCATGATCGCGATATTCGCGTTCACGCGCGCGCTTCTCCAGCCGCGGCGCCCACGCTGGCGCATCTTCGACCTCGACGATACCGGTGCACGGCGCGTCTGTTACGCCGTCCAGGGAATCGCCGCCGTCTACGCCCTCGACTACATGTTGCAGCGGCTTATCGGCATTCTTGCGCTTCCCCTCTCGACCAGCATCGTCGTCGCCTTCATCGCCAGCATCCTTTACGCGCTGCTGCTGTTGTTCATCGCGCGCACGCCCTTCACATCGCCGACCAGCATCGTCAGCACACCCGTCTCACGCTGGTCGCCGGTTTGGCTCAAGGCCTTGATCGTCGGCTTGGCAATCGCGCTCCTCACCATGTCGATGCTGGGCTACGTCGCGCTAGGGCGCTTTTTCCTGACGCAGCTGCTGACGACGGGCGCGGGCATCCTCGCCGTCGCCGTGCTCTACATCGGCATCGCCGCGCTGGTGCCTGGACAGACCGGTCCTTCGACCGGCATGAGCGCCATCATCGAGGAGCGCTTCAGCCTCGACGAATTCGGACGCACCCAGCTCGCCCGCATCGAGCGGGTCCTCTTGACGATCGCGCTGTTCGCCATCGCTCTGCCACTGCTGCTGCTGTCATGGGGACTATCAGTCACCGACATCACCAGCTGGGGGCGCGCCGTCCTGTTCGGGTTCGAGATCGGCGGACTACATATCTCGCCTGCACGCATCTTCGCCGCGCTGGTCCTCTTCGTGCTGTTGCTGGCCGTTACCCGATTTGTTCAGCGCTGGCTGGCCGCTGGCGCCCTCTCCCAGGGCCGTATCGAGTCGGGCCTCGCCAACTCCATCTACACCGGCGCCGGCTATATCGGCTTTGCCGTGGCCACCCTGGCAGCCATCTCCTACGCCGGCTTCGACATCACGAGCCTCGCCATCGTCGCTGGTGCCCTGTCGGTCGGTATCGGTTTCGGCCTCCAGTCGATCGTCAACAACTTCGTCTCTGGCCTGATCCTTCTCGTCGAGCGCCCCATTAAGGTCGGCGACCGCGTCACGGTGAACAACCAGGAAGGATTCGTTCGTCGCATCTCGGTGCGCTCCACCGAGATCGAGACCTTCGATCGCGCCAGCCTGATCGTGCCGAACTCTGAGTTCATCACCACCACCGTGACGAACTGGACGCATCGCAATGCACTTGGCCGCGCATTGGTGCGCGTGAGCGCCGGCTACAATTCCGATCCCGAACAGGTGATTGCACTGCTGCTCAAGGTGGCGTCCGAATGCCCGCTTGTGCAAAAGCACCCCCCGCCCTGGGCGGGCTTCGACAACTTCGGCGCCGATGGGCTCGACTTCATCCTTCTTGGCGTCGTAGGCGACGTCAACAAGGTCGGCGACGCGCGATCCGATTTGCGCATCCGCATCTTCAAGGCGTTCAAGGCCGCCAACATCGAAATACCGTTCCCGCAGCGCGACATCCACGTGCACCACATCACGCCCCCGGATGACTATCCGGATGTCTTCGCGCCGTCCGCAACTAAGCCTGAGAACGAGCAAGGCCGGCTGGGCACCGCAGAGCAGCGCCAGCCGGAACCGAGCGTCGAGAAGCCAGCGAGAGAAAGCTGAGATAGGGGCGCGCGAAACAGCGGAACCTGCGAGCGCGTAAGCTGGCATTGATTGCCCCGCACGCTTCCCGTCCGAGGCCTTCATCGGTCACAAGCAAGGATGAAGGGCGCCACCGCCGCCCTCGATCTCAGTCCTCGCGGTAGACCCGCTCGCGGCGCTCATGGCGCTCTTGCGCTTCGACAGACAGTGTCGCGATCGGACGCGCATCGAGCCGCTTCAGGCCGATCGGCTCGCCCGTCTCCTCGCAGTATCCGTAGGAGCCGTCCTCGATCCGCGCCAGCGCCGCATCGATCTTCGCGACCAGCTTGCGCTGGCGATCACGTTCGCGAAGCTCCAACGCCCGATCGGTCTCGGATGTCGCCCGGTCGGCAAGATCGGCGTGCTGCGTCGATTCCTCGTGCAGCCCCGCAAGGGTTTCGCGGGCCTGCCGGATGATCTCGTCCTTCCAGGCGAGCAGCTTGTTGCGGAAGTACATCCGCTGCCGCTCGTTCATGAAAGGCTCGTCCTCGGATGGACGGTAGTCAGGTGGCAGCACAATCGACGAAGACTTGGCGCGTGCCGTCATCTTTTTCCCCGCAACCTTCTGCTTCTCGACACCCTGTCTCTCGACAGTCTTTTTGTCACTCGCCCCGGAATTCGCAGCAGCTCTTGTCTTGGGGGGCTTGCCGGCAATGCTTTTCCCTGCCGCACGCACCGATGCAGCGCGGCTCACTGAGGAAGCTTTCGCCTTTACAGGCGTCTTGGCGCTTCGCTTGCTCATCCGTGCCTCCACGAGGCTTGAAGAGAACGGCCGGCCCCTCAACCGGCGGTAACAAGCTGCTTTAAGCGCCTCCTATTGGCGGCAGGAACGACGTATGTCAAGGCGTTCTGAGAACAGACTTAAGTTGCGGCAGTGGAATGAAAAAGGCAGCGCCTGCGAATCGGTCGACAAGGCAGGCATCCGCTTGCAAAGCAGGCACGGTGGGGCGTTGCGGCATCACCGCACCCCGCTCGACCTTGCCGCCCGCTCGCCCGGAACACTAATGTCGACAAAGCCGTGAGGCCGGCCGGGCCTCCGATCACAAAGGATCCTTCCCCGCCGATGAAGTTCGAAGGAACGCGCCGCTACGTGGCGACCGACGACCTCAAGGTCGCCGTCAACGCCGCCATCACCCTCTCCCGCCCCCTCCTGATCAAGGGCGAGCCGGGAACCGGCAAGACCGCCCTCGCCATCGAGGTGGCCGAGGCCCTCGGCGTGCCCATCATCGAGTGGCATATCAAATCGACGACCAAGGCCCACCAGGGCCTTTATGAATACGACGCCGTCTCGCGCCTGCGCGACAGCCAGCTCGGCGACCCCCGCGTGCAGGACATCAAGAACTACATCAAGCGCGGCAAACTCTGGGAAGCCTTCACCCACGAGGCGCGCCCGGTGCTGCTGATCGACGAGATCGACAAGGCCGACATCGAGTTCCCCAACGACCTGTTGCAGGAGCTCGATCGCATGGAGTTCTTCGTCTACGAGACCGGCGAGACCGTGAAGGCGCACAACCGCCCCATCGTCATCATCACCTCGAACAACGAGAAGGAGCTGCCCGACGCCTTCCTGCGCCGCTGCTTCTTCCACTACATCAAGTTCCCCGACGACGAGACCATGCGCCAGATCGTCGAGGTGCACTTCCCCGGCCTCAAGGGAAAGCTCGTCTCCGAGGCGATGCGCATCTTTTATGACCTGCGCGACATGCCGGGCATCAAGAAGAAGCCGTCGACGTCCGAGTTGCTCGATTGGCTCAAGCTGCTGCTGAACGAGGACGTCTCCGCTGATACCCTGCGCGAGAGCGACAGCCGCAAGCTGATCCCGCCGCTCGCCGGCGCCCTCCTCAAGAACGAGCAGGACGTGCACCTTTTCGAGCGCATCGCCTTCATGGCCCGCCGAAGGGGGGAGTAGTTTCGCAAGGGGGCGTGATGGTCGAGGTCGCTGATGGAAAACCCGTTCACTGCATTGAACTCGTCACGGGGAAAGGTCTGACCGGAACTCTGCTTGTTTCAGAGGAAACGATTTGCGCTTCGATCTATAGCTATACGGATTTTTTCTACGTCAAAGGCGAGCCGATCGTACTGCGTAGTGCGACCAACGAGATCGTGTCGCTGCATTCCAACATCACAAGCAGTCCGGGCGACCGCTCGCGTCTCATCGACCCGAAGTACACCACGTACTGTCAGGAAATTCTGTCCAACCTTGCTGTCGTTGGGCACGATCCGTGGACGACCGAAGACAGGATTCGACACGTTAGCTTCAGCGTGAAGCACTGTACGGACCTCATGAGTCATCTGGAAAAACTAAAGGCCCTTGGCTCCAACAGGTATCCGACAGACGATCAGCTGCGAATTTTTTCGGATACCGCGGGAGAGCTTACCGTCAAAGCCGGGTACGCCGCGACCTACGGGATGGACTTCGATTCGCCAACGCAATTTGGGCCAGTCTTCGAGATCGAATTCAATCGAGCGCGAGACATCCGCGACTACATCTCGAGTGTCTCCGACTATGTGAGCTTCCTATCGTTCTGTCTTGGGGCGCCACTCAAACCATCGTCGATCCACGTCGACCGACTGTCGTCGGAAGAGGTCAAGAGTGCAATTGAGGCCCACACATATCCCGGCGACCATCGTGTCCACTACGTCTGGCCAGAAGAGGAAATTAACACGCGGGATCTGTGGCTCGGCGGCTCCCCTTCTATTTCGCGCAACGATGCCGAGCTAGCCGCGCTGCGGGCCTGTCTGGTCGCATGGATGAACCGGGCACATACTTGGGAGAAGTCCTATTCTCTGATGATGACTAGCCTCAGTTTGAGGAATGTAAGTTCACCTGAGCGACTGATCAACGCCTGCCGTTGGTTCGAAGACATTCCCATCGCTCAAACGAACGACCTGCTCTCCCAAGAGGAAATTGATCAAATTGCCGGTGTTGCGAGCAGGAAAGCTGAGGAACTCGGCCACTCAGAGCTCAGCATTGGCCGTATCGCTGGCGCAATTAGACTCGTCAGGGCAGAATCCGTTGAACAAAGGTTCGCGCGCCTCGTAGCGATGGTTGAAGCTAAGTTCGGTCGAGGTGTCCTGGGAGACGAGCCCGTCGTGCACCTAAAGCGCGCGGTCCAACTTCGTGGCAAAGTGGCCCACGGACACTTTACCGCCAAGGACCAATCTGAATTTCGCTCCTTCTCAAAATGCACGCTTGCGATGGAGGCGCTCTGTTATCTTCTGAGCGCTTACGACTTACCAATCTCCAACGACGGCATCTCAAGAATTGGGATGAATCCCATAGTGCGTGATTATCGCAATGCATATTCATAGTCTCAGCCAAGCTGTTGGGTCCGGCCGCTTCCCAGCCTTGACCCGCCCCCTGTTGGTGCTGCTACTGGCTTTCGGACCGCATCGCCTCGGCAGGGGGAGTAATCGATGACCGAGGCCCAGACAGGCAACCAGACCGGCAAGACGTATACGATCTCAGATACCGCCAACTGGGTCGCCTTTCACCGCGCGGTTGAATCGGCCCGTCCCGACGCCGTCTTTCGCGATCCCCTGGCCGAACGCCTGGCCGGCGTTACCGGACCTGAAATCGTTGCGCGTGCGCCCAAGGCCATGCGCAACGGCTGGCCGATCATCGCCCGCACTGTCAGCATCGACGAGATCATCGCCACCGCGATCGGCGAGGGCTGCGACTGCGTCATCAACCTCGCTGCAGGGCTCGACACCCGCCCCTACCGGCTCGACCTGCCCAAAACGCTCACGTGGATCGAGGCAGACCTTCCCGGCCTCGTCGACGAAAAGAACCGGCTGCTGGCGAACGAAACGCCGCGCTGCCAGCTGCAACGCGTCAAGATCGACCTCGCCGACAACGCCGCACGCGCCGCCTTCCTCGATGGCGTGACCGCGGGGCGCCAGCGCGTCCTCGTCCTCAGTGAAGGGCTGCTGATGTACCTGGACGACGCGCTGGTGCGCAGCCTGTCAGATGATCTCAAGCGCGCGGGCGTCAAGTGGTGGGTGTCCGATCAGATCAGCCCCGCCGTGCGTGACATGTTCATGAGCAACATGCAGGACATCCTCGCGAGCGCACCGATGCACTTTGCGCCCGAGAACGGCGTCGCCTTCTATGAAGCTCTCGGCTGGCGCGTGCGCGAGGTCCTCTCCAGCGCCGAGGTGGCCTTGCGCCTCAAACGCCTCTCCTGGCTGATGACTTTGCTCATGCGTCTGCCTCTTCCGCAGCCCGACCCGCGCCGGCTCGGCACGGCTCGCTGGGGCGCCGTCGTGTGGCTCGAGCGCTAAGCTCCGCCCAGCAGCAATCCGTTACCATCCGTGAACGTCGGCGCCATCCGGGCGCCGCAATGGATGAGCGAGATCCTCCCCGTCATCTGGGCCGGCACGGCCTAACGGGGAGACGACATGCCAACCACCAGCGGGCCACGCCCCGGGGACGAGCGCGCGCTCGCAAGCCTCACCGCCGCCATCGGCTATGGCGGCGTTCAGGCGACCGTCCTGTCTGCCCTGGCACTCGTGATCTCGGGCTTCTCGCTCTACGAGTCGAGCTTCAAGACCGCTGAGATCGAGGTCTATGTCCCGCCCGTCGTTCAGTATGCGCGCGACGGCGGCGGCGACACCGAGGTCTTCGTCGTCCCGGTCACCATCACCAACTCGGGTGCCCGCACCGGCACCGTCCTCTCGATGGAGCTGAACGTCGAGGACCTGAAATCCCACAAGACGAAACGCTACTACAGCGCCTTCCTGGGAGAGCATCAGGTCGACGCCGACGCACCCAACCGCTCATTCGCCCCGCTGTCGATCCCCGGCCACGGCACCTTCACCGATACCGTCCGGTTCTATCCGGTCGGCAAGCCGTTCCCGAAGATCGCCGAAGAAGCCGGAGACTATAAATTCTCGCTCAGCCTCGTCACTGCGGCCCCGGCACGGCCCGACCTCGTCGAGCGCCTTTTTGCCAGCAAGGTTGAGCCCGTCGTCTTCGAACGCACGCTGCCATGGCTCTCCGAGCAACAGCTCGACCAGCGTCGCATCACCATTTCGATGCCGGAAAAGGGTTGGACGGCCATGCCCGCCGCTCCAGCGCCCCAGGCGACAGGCTCTCCGCAATAGAACCCGCGGCAATCGACATGAATATGAATGCCACCTGACAGCGAGCTTCAGCTTCCGTTCAAAGGTCGCGCGCTAAACTGTACCTAACAATCACGTAATCCGCGTGGAGGGATTTCATGGCCGAGTTCATCCGCAGCAGCCTGATCATTCTCATGGGCACCGTCGTCATGGCGGCCGCCGTGCTTGTCGTCTTCTACGGCTGACGCCAACACGCGTCTGGCTTGCCGCCACCGCTGCTTCGCACTAGCTAAGGGGACCTGCGAGAGGTCCCCTTTTGTCCACACCCCCGCCACCATCCGCCCTGGACGATCCGACGCGCCAGCCCTGGCACCGCGCCGGCGCCCTGTTGACCGACATGATGACCCCGACGCTGCGGCTCGGCGTCACCGGGTTGTCCCGCGCCGGCAAGACCATCTTCATCACCGCGCTGATCCGCAATCTGGTCTCCGGCGGCCGCCTCCCCTTCTTTCTTCCCGAGGCCGAGGGCCGCATCGAGCGCGCTTACCTCGAGCCGCAACCGGATGATCAGGTCCCGCGCTTCGACTACGAGGGGCACCTGGAAGACCTGGCCCGCGACCCTCCCGACTGGCCCGAAAGCACCCGCCGGCTCAGCCAGGTCCGCATCACCATCGAATATCGCTCGGCAAGTGCGCTGCGCCGCGCCCTCGGCATCTCCCGGCTCAATCTTGATGTGGTCGATTACCCAGGCGAATGGCTGGTCGACCTGCCGCTGTTGGAGATGACCTACGATCAGTGGTGCGCGGAGGCAGTCGAGCAGGCCCGCGCCCCGCGCCGCCAAGCGCACTCCAAAGCCTGGCGCGAGTTCCTCGCCAGCGTCGATCCCAGCGCCCCGAAGGACGAGAAGATCGCCCAACGCGGCGCCCAGCTCTTTGCGGAATATCTGAAGGCCGCCCGCGCCGACGACCACGTGCTGCACACCACCGGCCCCGGCCGCTTCCTCCTGCCCGGCGATCTCGAAGGCTCGCCGCTGCTCACCTTCTGCCCGCTGGTCCTCGGCGATAAACCGAGTTACGGCCGCAACTCGCTCGCCGCGATGATGGCGCGCCGCTTCGAGAGCTATAAGACCCACGTTGTAAAGCCCTTCTTCCGCGATCACTTCAGCCGGCTGGATCGCCAGATCGTGCTCGTCGACGTTCTCGGTCCGCTGAACGAAGGCGGCGACGCCGTCGTTGATCTCCAGCGCGCCCTCAATGCGATCCTGCGGGTTTTCCGCATCGGGTCCGGCAACTGGCTGACAGCCCTCTTCACCCGCCGCATCGACAAACTGCTGTTCGCCGCCACCAAGGCCGACCACATAAATTCATCGAGCCACGATCGGCTGGAAGCGATCCTGCGCGTCATCATTGATCGCGCCATGGGCCGCGCCGAGGACACCGGCGCCGATGTCGGCGTACAGGCCCTCGCCGCCCTGCGCGCCACCAGGGAAACCGACGCCAAGGTCGGCAATGAGTGGCTCCCCTGCATCGTCGGCGTACCAATGCCGGGCGAGCGCATCGGCGATAGGGTGTTCGACGGTAAGACCGAAGCCGCCGTGTTTCCCGGTGACCTGCCAGCCAATCCGCGCAACGCTCTGAAGCCCGGGGCCGCGCCTGCCGGGTTGCATTTCGTCCGCTTCCGTCCGCCACGGCTCATGCCTCCGGGCATCGACGGAGAGTCTCCACCCTTGCCGCACATCCGGCTCGACCGCGCCCTCGATTTCCTGCTCTCGGATTGGCTCGCGTGATGATCGGGAAATTCGCATGACGTCCGACAACGACATCCGCCGCCCGCGCGCATTCTCGCCCGACGACCCGGCCTTGCGCGCCGCCGCCGCCGAGCCGCCACGCGAACCCCCGGTAACCGAGACCGGTCCCCTCGCAGGCCGCCGCCGACGGCAGGCAAAGCGCACCACGGTGCGTCCAACCGCCGGCGATCTATCCCGCGGCATCCGCTGGGGTGCCATGCTTCTGTCCGGCCTAGCCGGGCTTCTCGCGCTGGCCACCGTCACCTGGTTCGTCAGCTACGTCGAGGTGGCCCTCGACCGCCAGGATTGGGTCGGCTGGCTCGCCTTCGCGCTGCTCTGCCTTGTCGGCCTGTCGGCCGTCGTCCTGATCCTGCGGGAGATCTACGGCCTCTTCCGCCTCGCCCGTCTCGGCGCGTTACGCCAGGAGGTGGCACACGCCATCGACACCGGCGACATGCAGAGCGAGCGCCGCGCGCTGCGCGATCTCAAGAGAATTCTCGCCGGCCGGCCCGACTTGCAGTGGCAGCTCGCGCGCTTCTCCGAGCACGAGCGCGCCGTGCTCGACCCGGGCGAGCTTCTGTCCCTCGCCGACCGCGAGTTGATCATGCCGCTCGACCAGGAAGCCCGCCGATCGGTGCTCGCGGCGGCCAAGCGCATCGGCATGGTAACGGCCATCAGCCCGATGCCGTGGATCGCCATGCTCTACGTGCTGATCGAAAACCTGCGCATGCTGCGCACCATCGCCGGGTTGTACGGCGGACGCCCGGGACCGCTCGGCGCTTTGCGCCTGGGCCGCCTCGTCGTCGGACACATCCTGGCGACCGGCGGCGTTGCTCTGACCGACGATTTGCTCGGTCAGTTCCTCGGGCAGGACTTGCTGCGCCGGCTATCGCGACGTCTCGGCGAAGGTGCTTTCAACGGTGCGCTGACCGCCCGCGTCGGCGCCGCCGCCGTAGAAGTGTGCCGCCCGCTGCCATTCATCAGCGCCCCACCCGTGCGCGCGCGCGACATGCTCGCCGAAGCGTTCCGCCGCAACGCGACCTCTACGCCTGACGCAAGCTGACAGGAGCTTGTTTAGCGTCGACTGTTTGCGCAAGCGGATAGCCGCGCCTACGGCGCAGGGCCTCTTGGCTCCAGCTTGCGCGTGCTGGCTCTGCCCGCTTCGCCCGCGTAGCGGGCCAGGGCGCAAGGCGCCCCGATCGTCCGAGCGTCTACCAGCGAGGACGTGAATCGGCGGCGCAAAAAAATGCACGGCCGTCGGCTCATGAGCGGTCAACGTCGGGCAAGCTTCCCGACGCTCGTGTCAGCTACAAAGAAAATCAAGCGGCCTTAATTTCCACCACGTTGCTCGCCTCGAGGGAGCGCATTGCGATGTGATCGGCCCACTCGCCAGAGGCCTTGCGCGCGCTCTCAACGATCGCCGGCGGTGTGCGGCCATCACGGGTCGACAGCAGAGAACGCAGCGGCCGGGCTGCCGGACGCGACGTCAGCCAGCTCAGCGGTGCAGCCAGCACGAGACCGACGATCACCGGCGACATCCAGGCAAGGACCAAGGCCGACGCCTCATAGCAGGCAAAGCCCATCGCGACGCCGGTCAGCATGTGCCAGCGATGATAGCGCACCGCATCCGAGAAGGTGATGCCCGCACCATCGCGGCTCTGCGCACGCCATCCCGAATCGATACCGAACAGCACCTGGAACACCGCCGCCGTCTGCGTCACCATCAGGATCGGCGACAGCAGGATGGAGAACAGCGTCTC